>JBJXHC010000001.1:0-63964 GCA_046160825.1 Bacteroidota bacterium
GTTGATGATTTTCCTCAAAACGCCCTCATTCTATTCTGCTTTCTCTAAAATATACGCCAAATCTCCGCAAATGCAACGCCCATAAAAACAAAAGGCGCTGAGATAACTCAGCGCCTCGTTTCCTGAATCATGTGCAACTACAGTTACGGCACTAACTCGCCGCTCCATGTTCCCTGGTCGCCTGATCCGTTGTTGTATGTTCCGCTCACGGTTGTTCCCGCAAGCGTACCTACAGCCAGGCCGCCGAGGATGGAGATGTTATTGCCTGTGAGTGTTCCTGTCAGCGTGGTTGATTCCCCTGAGCCCGAGTCCACGGAGAATCCGGTAATCACGGTGCCGTTGATGACGATGTTGAACGTCCCGAAGTTGCCGGAGATCGTAGAGCTGGTGTAGGTGCCCGCGTACACTGTCACCGAATTATTGGTGGAGGGTTGCGCACTGAACTGTCCCGGACCGTTGGGACCCGTGTAGTCGCCGGAGATGGAGCCACCCGCCAGCGTTCCGTCAAATGCGTAAGCACCACCGGTGACGGCAAGAGTGTCGGTGGTGAATGTGCCGGTCAATGTTATCGTCGTATCGGATGGGCTGACGATGGTCAGTGTCCCGGTAACGCCACTATTGATGCCGGTGCTTTTGCTTGGCGCTACGGTCATGGAAATCGAACCGCTTTCCGTTCCGTTTGCAATGGTGCCGACGTACGTTACGGGCTGGTTTGTCGGCGGATCTGTCGTTCCCTCATCATCCTTACAACCGGCTATTGCAAGACCAAGGACGAGAAAAGCGAGAAGACTTTTTACTGCTATCATGAATTACCTCTTGTTGTGTGTTGACACATGAATGAGTCTCGTGCTGCGCGTACAGGACTGCGTTCTGCACGTTGCCTTTATTCAACACTCCCACGAGGTGAATCGTGCCCCGGCAGTAGGAGATTAAAACATTCTAATGAGAATAAAGGATTGAGGATGGGATGGGTTGGAGTGCGTGTGAGCATTGGCAGAGCAAGCGACAAGCAGCCCGCCCCGGGATTTATTCGACGAACTTCGGAGGCGGAAGAACTAATGTGCGGCGGTGTCGGCGGAAAACTGTTTCACCAATTCACCCACCACAGTTTTCGCATCACCGAACAGCATGAATGTTCTGTCCTGGAAATACAACTCGTTATCGATGCCGGCAAACCCGGGGCTCTTACTGCGCTTGATGGCATACACTGTCTTTGCCTTGTCCGCGTCGATGATGGGCATGCCGTAGATCGGTGTTGACTTGTCATACCGGGCAGCGGGGTTGACGACATCGTTCGCGCCGATCACGAGCGCCACATCGCACTGTGGCATATCGGGATTGATCTCGTCCATCTCCAGAAGATCGTCATACGGAATATCCGCCTCGGCGAGCAGAACGTTCATGTGGCCGGGCATGCGTCCGGCAACGGGATGAATTGCAAACTTGACGCTGATGCCGCGCTTCTTGAGCAGGTCGTATAACTCGCGGGTTCGGTGTTGCGCTTGCGCCACTGCCATGCCATATCCGGGAATAATTACCACCGACGAGGCTTGCTCGAGTACCTGTGCCGCACCTTCGGGCGTTTCCTCCTTGTAGCTCTTCTGTTCCCCGATTGTCTTTGAAGCTTGCACCGCGCCGAATGCGCCGAAGAGAACATTGGTGAACGAGCGGTTCATCGCCTTGCACATGACTATGGAGAGAATAAGACCGCTTGATCCGTCGAGAGCGCCGGCGATGATGAGAAGCTTGTTGTCCAGAACGAATCCCATTGCCACGGCGGAAAGTCCGGCATAGGAATTCAGAATGGAAATTACCGTCGGCATGTCTGCACCACCAATCGGAATCACGAACATCACCCCGAACACCAACGCGAGACCGATGATTGCCGGAAAGGCAAAACCGGACCAGGGTCCCGATGGGTCGATGACGAGCATGACGCCCAAAGCCAGGGCGACCGCAAGAAGTCCCATGTTACCAATATTCTGGAACGGATAGATGACCGGACGTTGCGGAATCCATTTTACTTCCTGCAATTTTCCCGCGGCCATGAGACTTCCGGTGAATGTGAGATATCCGAGAATCACTTCGGCAACGATCGCGGCCATCCGGAATGTGGTCAACTGTTCGGCTCCCTCACCCACCCAGAGATAATATTTGGCCGTGCCCACCAATCCCGCTGCCAGACCGCCGAACGCGTGCGAAAGAGCCGTCCGCTGCGGAACAGCCGTGAGGGGCACACGTGAAAGTGGAACACCGACCACGAACCCCGCGATAATCGCCACCAGAATCCATCCATGATTGATGATCTCCGGCTGCATCCACGTTGCGAGAACAGCGAGGAGCATTGCCGTAACTCCGGCAAAAACGCTCTTGCGGGCACTCTTGGGACTATTCATCCAATAGAGTGAGAGGATAAAGAGTCCGGCCGCGGCAACGTAGGCAAACTGTGCCAGGTGGTGAATCATGGCTTGACCTCCTTTCGCTCCTCTTTGAACATCTTCAGCATCCTGTTCGTGATCAGGAATCCGCTGACGATGTTGGTCATGGAAGCGAAAAGCGCAACGGCGCCGAGGAATCGAATCTCCGGTGGGTAATCAGAACCGGTGACAATGATTGAGCCGACAACAGCAATTGCGGAGATTGCGTTGGTGATGGACATGAGTGGTGTGTGGAGCAGGCGCGACACTCTTGCGATGACACCGAGACCGATGAACGTCGAAAGCACAAGAACGAATACAAGCGACCAATAGTCGGTCTCTCCTCCGTGTTGAGTTGCCGGGTCTGACGCCTGGGATATTGCCATTGTGGTGTAGCAGCATGTCATGAAGAGGAAGGTGCATACTCGTCTCATTATCGTTGTCCTCCGGATTGAAGAGCTTCACGAACGCTCGTATTCACAATTTCGCCATTGCGCGTTATGCACGCTCCCTTGATAATCTCATCATTGAAATCCGGCGGTGCATCGGCAGTCGGATACATCAGCTTGAGCAGGTTGCCCACGTTACGAGAGTACATCTGGCTTGCATCAATCGGAATGGTGGCAGGAAGGTTGACGGCTCCGATTGTAATGACACCGTATTTCTCGATAGTCTTTCCGGCTTCTGTGAGGGCGCAGTTGCCTCCCTGCTCGGCAGCGAGATCAACAATCACCGAGCCGGGTCGCATCAGCTTCACCATTTCTTCCGTAATCAGGATGGGGGCTTTCTTCCCGAATATCTGCGCAGTGGCAATCACCACATTCACTTTCGGCATGCGTCCGCTTAACATTTCCATTTGTTTCTTCAGGAATTCGGCAGACTGCTCTTTCGCGTACCCTCCGGTGGTTTCAAGATTCTCGGTGACTTCCATCTCAAGGAACGTCGCGCCAAGACTCTTGATTTGTTCCTTGACGGCAGATCGCACGTCAAACGCTTCAACCTTTGCACCGAGGCGCTTTGCTGTGGCAATTGCCTGCAAGCCGGCAACTCCGGCACCGAGGATAAGAACAATTGCCGGAGGAACCGTTCCTGCGGCCGTCATGAGCAGCGGAAACATTTTGCCGAGTTTCTCGGTTGCGAGCAGTACGGATTTGTATCCTGATACGGTTGCCATCGAACTCAACGCGTCCATACTTTGCGCACGCGTAATGCGTGGGATATACTCCATCGAGAATGAAGTGATCTTGCGCCGCGTGAACGCCTCCACAATCTCACGGTGAGCCGCCGGTACAAAGAAACCGATATAGGTGGATCCTTCGCGCAACAATTCTGCTTCGAGCTTTCCATTCACGGGAAAGCGCGGCGCCTGGACTTTGAGGACAACATCTGCCTGCGAGTACAATGCGGCTATATCGTCAACGATCGTTGCCCCCGCCTTCATATAATCATCATCCGAAATGAATGCGGACACGCCGGCACCCTTTTGAACGATCACCCGGTGTTTGTCTTTGATGAGCGGGGCAATGAGAGTAGGAACGAGCGCGACGCGGGTTTCCCCCGGAGCGACTTCCTTCGGTACAGCGATGGTGGCCATTTTCCTTATCCTCGACAACGAGTGAATTAAAGCGCTGGAATAGTACACAAAACGTGAGTGAACCTCAAACAATACACTGAGTCAACATACGCCACCGATCAGATCAAGCATGTGCCGTGCCAGTGAATTCCACTCGATGGTGGGTTGGTATTTCATTATTGGGGTTGCACAAGGATTGATTATTCTCAGGGTTGCCAACGTGGGTTCTCGACATTGCAAAAAATGGGATGCCCCCACCCATCTATCGTATTGAGAGTAACTCTGGTTCATCGTATCTTAGTCCTACCGAACAATGGAACCACTCGCACACTCCCCACATACAACGCAAGAACGAACTCACCACCAACAGGCAATCGGGCTTTCGTTGGTTGTCGGACTTTTCATGTTGGGAGGAAAGTGGTACGCATTTCTTATCACAGGCTCGTCTGCCATTCTCTCTGATGCCGCCGAATCCGTGGTACACGTAATTGCGGTCGCGTTCGCAGCCTTCAGTGTCTGGCTCAGTCACCGGCCGCCGGATGACAGCCATCCCTACGGTCACGATAAGATCACCTACTTTTCCGCGGGGGTTGAGGGAGTCCTGATTGTTCTGGCTGCGGGTTTCATTGTGTATGAGGCTGGGTCGAAACTCTTGACCGGCATTCAGATCGCAAATCTCGATACCGGAACGTATGTTGTGCTCGCTGCTTCTCTCATCAACCTTTTCCTTGGGGCTTTTCTTGTGTGGCAGGGAAAGCGGACGCGATCGCTTATCTTGGTCGCAAACGGGAAACATGTACTCACGGATTCTTGGACAAGTTTCGGGGTGGTTGCCGGACTTGTGCTGGTGATGTTGACCGGTTGGCTTCCGTTCGATCCGCTGATTGCCATTGCGGTGGCGGCAAATATTGTATGGACGGGTGTGAAGCTTGTCCGCCAGTCGGTGGGAGGGCTGATGGACGAGGGGAACCCGGAATTGGAGCACTCGATTCGTTCAGTGCTTGATGAAGCAACAACTGCGCGTGGGTTGCGCTACCATGAGCTGCGATATCGCGCCAGCGGCAACTCCGTTTGGGTGGAGTATCACCTGCTCTTTCATGGACAAATGACCCTGGAAGATGCCCACCGCCTTGCAACCGAGATTGAAGTATACCTTATGACCACGTTGCCTCAGGGTGTAAGGGTCATCAGTCACCTTGAACCGGAAGAGAGCCACGATGCGGTACATGCTGCCGTGCAGGGGAAATAGATAGCAATACGACACCGCTTTCGGAATAGCCCGATCTCCACACTTCCCTCTTTGCCTTTGCCTCCTCTCTCGCGTACATTGTGCTGGCTATTTCATCATCCACTTTTGTGACTGCACATGAACCAACATAAACTCTATAGAACCATCGAAATGATGGGCGACCGTAAGGTACGCACGGACGACCAGTTGCTTACACACATCCTGAAGGAGATCATCAGCAGCGAAGAGATCCCCGTCCGCGGAGGACGCATCTGGAAACTCGAACCCACCGCCGGCACATACAAGCTTATCCATCAGGAAGGCGAGATCGAGCCGATCAAGAAGAGCTTCCGGCTGAGGATTCCGGACTACCCGATGTTCATGCAACTTCCCCGCAAAGGAACAATTGTCGCCACCGAGACCGACAAGTACCTCCGCCAGCGGGGCATCAAACTCTATTCCGCAACAGGCGTCGGAGAGAAGGTCCAATGGAAGGGGTACGCCCTCTACCCGTACGTCATCGCCATCAATGCAGACTATCTGAAGAACGACATGATGTACGCGCTGAACATCATCGGCCAGGCCCTGACCACTGCCCTCCGCAACAGGAAGATCGAATCAAAGGCACGATTGTTGCAACAGGACCTTGACAAAGCGCGAGAGATTCAGAAGAGCATCCTGCCTGATCACGAGTTGCGGTTTCATACGTATGACCTGTACGGTGTTTCGCTTCCGGATCGCATTGTCGGAGGCGATTTCTTCGATTACCTCCATGCATCGGACGACAAGGACAGACTCGCTGTCGTGATAGGCGATGCAGCAAGCAAGGGACTTTCCGCCGCAGCGCAGGCGTTGTATGTTTCCGGCGCACTTCGTATGGGCGTCGAGTATCAAACAAAAATGGGAACGCTCATCGGCCGGATCAACAGGTTGGTGAACATGGCGTTTACCGCCGAGCATTTTGTCTCCATGGTATACGCAGAGATCAACAATGCCGAGAAGGGGCTTGTCTTCTATATCAACGCGGGCCACAACAATCCGATTCTCTTGCGCGGAAAGACCGAAGAGGTGGAGCTCCTCCCGGCCACCGGACAAATCATCGGGCCATTCCCCAACGAGCGATACAAGACGGAATTCGCCATCATGAACAAGGGGGACATCCTCCTCCTCTACACCGACGGCATCACCGAAGCCTCGAACGAGAACCATGAGATGTACGGTGAAAAGCGTCTCATTGCAAAGCTGAAAGAACTCAAAGATCGAACCCCAAAAGAGATCTGCCAAAACATCCTCGAAGACGTGCTGGTGCATAATCGCCTGATCGAGTTTTCAGATGACAAGACACTCGTTGTATTGAAACGCTCGAGATAGCACTGAGCCTTTCTTGAGTGGGAGGCGTCGTGGGAAGGTACTGTTGGAAATGAATCGCCCGTCTGGTGTGCGCAGACGGGCGATTGTTTTTGTGGTGCCAAAGTTGCAGAGCGTTACTTGGTGATCACCATCTTCCGTGTCTCGGCAAAATCCGGAGCGTTGATCCGATAAAAATAAATGCCCGTGGGAAGATCCGCCTTATCGAATTCAAATTCATACGTCCCCGCCCCTTGCATTCCTTCAAACACCAGCGCCACTTCCTGCCCGAGCAAGTTGAATACCGCCAGCCTGACAAATCCGCTCTTGGGAATTGTATATTTGATACTTGTGCTCGGATTAAATGGGTTGGGGAAGTTCTGCTCAAGCACCTGCGACGGCATATCGGGATCTTCCTGCACGCGGGTGACAAACGAAACGAAGATACGCCTTGTGTTTGCGCTGGCCACAGTAACCTGCCCATCCAGCGCCTGTACGCGCCAGTAATACGTGCGCGAAATCCGCGGCAGCACAACATTCGCAATCGTTGCCGAGCCTGCCGGGATATTCATGAGTCCCGGACTGTTGAACGTGTTGACGGTATCGATCTGCACATTGTAGCTTATCGGATCAAGGTCGGGGTCAATTGCGTCCTCCCATTCAAATCCGATCTGGGGATCTTTTCCAATAAAGCTGAACGTGGTATCGTTCGGCGGCGAAAGAAGATTGAACTCTCCAGGTGGGTCGTTCACATTCGCCACGTTGATCGTAAATGACTGGTCGACGAACCCCGCTCCGTTTCTTGCGCGCACCGTGACAAGGTGGGCTCCCGCAAGCGCTTGCGCGTTGGTCGGAGTCCAACGAACTGACCATGTTGTCGAATCAACAACCATTCCCGATGGACCTCCGATAATTTCCAGACCCGGTGGAGTACCCGTAAAGGTCGGCGTATACGAATATGGAACATCCTGCGTGGCGGCAAGTGGCGCGCTTGATGTGAACGTCGGGACGACCGGACGCAACCGGAGAATGCGGCTCGCTGAATACGGACCATTCGCGAGATAGATATTCCCGTCCGGACCGAATTCAATATCGGCGAATCCTGTGGAATACGTGAAGAAGGTCGCGAACGAACCTGGTACAATAGTGTCACCGTTTGCCGTCAGCGTCAAACTCCAGACCGTTGGAGTGCTGTTGCCCGTGAAGAGAAGTTCTCCATAGAGACGCGGGAATGCCGTCCCACGATAAACTGCAATCCCTGTAAGAGCCGGAAGGTTGCTGGGAAACACATACAGAGGTCTTGTATACGTTGGGTTGTTGCTATAGGTGCAATTGCCTTCAATAGGCCAGCCCATATTGGCGCGACGCGGTACGTAGTTCACTTCATCATTGCAGCTCGGTCCGTTTTCCGAACAATACATTTTTCCTGTCAACGCGTCAAATGTAAAATCGAAACTGTTGCGATGGCCGATGGACCAGAACGGAGCACCGGGGAACGGATTGTCTGCAGGAATGGAACCGTCGGGATTCAGGCGGAGAATTTTTCCACGCAGGTTGGTGGAGGTACTGTCCTGAGAGTTCGACGTTGTAGCATATTCACCGAACGTCGCGTATAACTTTCCGTCCGGTCCGAAATGGACGTTGCCGCCGTTATGGTTCCCGGCACCGTTGTTGCGAGGGACGACAACGATCGTATCTGGCCTGATGCCAATACTACTGGAGTCGGTATACCGGACGATCATATTATCGCGCGTACCGCCGGCGGTGGTCGAACGGGTAAAAAAGATGTAGACGTAGGCTGAGTCGGGATACTGCGGATGGAGTGTTATTCCGAGAAGTCCTTGTTCTCCGCTTCCTGTCACTCCGACCGTAACGAATGGTGTTGCGACGAGCGAGGATCCGGTATGAATGCGAACCCTGCCATTGTTCTTTTCGGTGAAGAAGAACTTGCCGCTGTTATCGGGAGAGAAAACAATCCCCACCGGAAACGCGATGTTCGGGCTCGCAGCCAGCGTATCGAGTTGGTACTGCTGCGCAACTGACGGTCGATATGTGAAAATAATGAGTGAAAGGACAACAATACAACGTCGTAGCGATCCTGTCATCCAACCCCGTTTTCCTGACACGCTGAGGTGTCATCTGGTTAGTCGAATCCGCCCTGAATTGTGGCGGGTGTCGTCGTACCCCTCTTACAGGATAAGGATACAAACGAATCATGGAAAAGTCAATACAATGGTTCCATGGGTAGTTGGGTAACATTATTGATCGGGCGGGGGTTCCTTGTAGAGATATGCTGAAGTGTGGAGTCTGGCGGACTTCCCGTCGTGTACGGCCATGGTGGCACCTGCGTAGATCCCGGCGCTTCCAAATTCCCCATTTTTGTTCAGGGCATAGAATTTTACATTAAATAACGGGCGGCCATTATCCTGCTGCAAGCGTCGCATTTTATTCCGATCAACAACGCGCTTGCATGCCTCCAAACAGGCTTCTTCGGGTGATTTTCCCTGTCGCATCCATTCAACGATCATAACACTGCTGCAGTTGATCAGGTTGGCTTCACCACGTCCGGTGGACCCGGCGGCACCCACTGTGTTGTCAAGATACAGCCCCGCGCCGATGATGGGGGAATCACCAACCCGTCCGGGAATCTTGAACGCCAATCCACTCGTTGTCGTCACGCACGAGAGGTTTCCATGCAGATCCAATCCCGAACAATGGATTGTTCCTGTATTTCTATGGTAAGGCTCAAACAATCCTCCCACATCCTTGTCTGACTCGGTATGTGGTACCAGCCAATCGTCCTTCGGCGACAATCGTTCTTTCCATTCAAGCCATTGAGTTCTCGCTTGTTCCGTCAACAGGTCTTCCTCCTTGAATCCATGCGCTTTCGCGAAGCGTAGCGCACCCTCCCCCACAATCAACACGTGATCCGTCCGTTCCATCACCAGACGTGCAACCTTCGACGGATTCTTGATGTTACGCAGTGACGCAACTGCGCCGGCGCGATGTGTCGGTCCGTGCATCACCGCGGCATCGAGTTCTACTACTCCCTCTTCATTGGGCAATCCACCGTAGCCAACGCTGGTGTCCTTCGGATCGTCCTCAACGAGGTTTACTCCGGCGATGACTCCATCAAGGGCATCCTTGCCGGAGCGGATCACTTCCATCGCTTTAGCAATTGCGTTCATTCCATTCGCGCTCGCGATGACAACCGGTCCCACGATTCCTCGCTCGGACGATTGCTCTGCGGCCAGGGATTCCAATGACCCGGTTGCGACAACTCCCACACCCGCCGCCGTCACTTGCTTGAGAAACTCTCTTCTCTTTGTGTTCATAGTCCTACCTATTCTTGAGGGCTCGATTGCGGCAGATACAATCCTGCACCCGGCCCGACGGGAAGATCGAGCAGCATCCATACGAGCAGGAACAACGACCAGCCGATCAAGAAGACGATTGAGTAGGGCAGCATGGTCGCGATGATTGTCCCCATGCCCGCGTCTTTGTTATACTTCTGAGCGAACGCCACAATTAATGCGAAGTAGGACATCATGGGAGTAATGACATTTGTCGTGGAGTCGCCGACTCTGTAAGCAGCCTGAGTCAGTTCCGGCGTAAAACCGAGCAACATAAACATCGGCACAAAGATCGGCGCCATGATTGCCCACTTGGCGGACGCACTTCCCATGATCAGGTTCATCAGTGCCGTAACGAGGATAAAACTCAACACGAGTGGAATCCCGGTGAAGCCCACCGACTTCAATAGCTCGGCACCCTTGATCGCGGAGATCAATCCGATGTTCGTCCATGAAAAATACGCAACAAACTGAGCGGCGAAGAAAACAATGACAATATACACTCCGAGGCTACTCATGGCCTTCCCCATTGAGTTGATTGCATCGGCATCATTTCGCAAGGAGCGGGTTGCGATGCCATATGCAAGCCCCGGAAGAAGGAACAGCGCGAAGATGATCGCAACAATACCAGAGAGAAATGGTGAGTGGAGAATACCTCCCGTTGCGGGATCGCGCAGGACGGCACCTTCCGGGATAACCGCGATGAGAATCAACCCTGCAAAAGAAAGAACGGTCAGGCCTGCGACCTTCAGTCCCCGCTTTTCAACAGCCGTCAGGTGATCTACCGAGGACCCTGTTGGATCACCCGTATATTTTCCCAGCCGCGGTTCCACGATTTTCTCCGTAACGAATGTTCCGAGAAAAGTGACCAGAAATGTGGAAGCCGCCATGAAATAATAATTCGCGGCGGGATTCACTTTATAAGTCGGGTCGATGATCTTTGCCATTTCCTCTGTGATACCCGAGAGCAGAGGATCTACTGTCCCGAGCACAAGGTTTGCGCTATAGCCGCCCGAAACACCAGCAAATGCCGCGGCCAGACCCGCCAGCGGATGCCGACCGAATGCCTGAAAAATAATCGCCGCCAACGGAATCAGAATGACGTAGCCCGCTTCAGATGCAGCGTTGGACATCACACCCGCAAAAACGACTACAATTGTGATCATTCGCTTGGGCGCACTGAGCACCAACGCCCTTATTGCTGCCGACAACAGGCCTGACCCTTCGGCAACTCCGACACCGAGCATTGCAACAAGGACTGTCCCCAGCGGAACAAAGCCTGTGAAATTTGTGACAAGCGTGGTAATAATCTTGCGGAGGCCATCCCCGTTCAGCAGGCTCACTGGAAGAACAGGCTTTCCCGTGCTCGGGTGAATGGCGACATAGTCTATCGCTACAAATACAGCCGAGGCAAAGACCAGCGTAAGAGCAAACAATCCAAAAAGCGTGGCGGGATGAGGAAGCTTGTTACCTACCCATTCAACCACATCAAGTGCCCTATAGAGAAAACTCTGCCGGGGTGCAGCAGCGCGATCGGTCATGCAGTGTCCTCCAAATAAATGATGCACATAAGTAAAGACACACCGTCTAAAAGTCAAGTGACCCGGCATTGCTCCTGAGTGTTGTATGTTGTAGATTTCTGCTGCCATGTCAAACCCACTCTCCACGCCTTTTCTCTACATTCTCTTCAACAAACCATATGATGTGCTTTCACAGTTTACTCGCGAAGCGGGACACGTGTCGCTCCGGGATTTCGGGCCGTTCCCACGCGGAGTGTATCCGGTAGGCCGCCTTGATGCAGACAGCGAAGGCCTATTGCTTCTCACAAACGACAATCATGTGAAGCATCGGCTCAGCACACCGCACTTCAAGCATCCGCGCACATATCTTGTCCAGGTTGAAGGGACAGCGACCAGCGAAGCACTCGACGTATTGCGCTCAGGCTTGATGGTTGACGGACGAATGACCCTTCCCGCAGACGTGCGCCGTCTTCAGGGAGAACCAACCCTTCCGCCCCGCGTTGTTCCGATTCGTTACCGGGCATCCATTCCCACGAGCTGGCTTGAGATCACTCTGACGGAAGGAAGAAACCGGCAAGTCCGAAGGATGACGGCGGCAGTCGGTTTTCCGACATTGCGGTTGGTGCGAACGGGAATCAGTACCCTGGTAATAGGAAACCTGGAGCCGGGGAGATGGAGGGAGCTAACACAGAAGGAAGTTGTATTGCTGAAAAGCAGCGTGATGGATTCGCCACGCGGGCCAAAAAGCAAAAACCCCCGTTGACAGTTCGGGGGTCATTGTAGGTCTTATTCCTCGTCGTCGGGTGGTCGGGGAATAGGAGGTGCCTGTGGTGCAGCAGGTATCTCAAGTCCCTCATCTTTATAGAGAGTAATACCCCAGTATTCCTGATCTTCCGGCGGATCGACGTTCCAGTCATTGTACGAATGTGAATCGTCGCTGACGTAATGAAGCTTGTATTCGCCCTTGTCCAATAAGATCGTTGTGTTCACCATGCGGTTCTTTCGATGGCCTCCTGCATGGAACGTCATGCCGTACGTCATTTCCCAAACGATGTTGCCTGAATTGACATCTTCAATCCATCCGTAGTCGTACATTTCCCGGTTCTGGCCTTCGCCGATTGCATAGACACGAATCTTGGTTGTCTTCTCCAGCTTGAATCGTTCCACCTTGTCTGCATCATCCCGCGCACGGACAATCTGCGCAATGATATTCTTGTCCCGCTTATCCGCGTACTTTTCGATACTCGCCATCGTGAAATTTGCGTCCACACCCATAATCGTGATGCCATAGTTCTCCTGGTCGAACGGGCGTGTGGAATTCCAGTCGCCGTACGCGTGGGAATCATCGGTATTGTACGTAACCACATAACTGCCGCGCGGCAACTTGATGACTTCATCGACATAGCGGTTCTTTGATGCTCCACCCGCGTGACGGCTCCGGTCAACATCCATCGACCAGACCTTGTTTCGCGTCCGTGCATCGAGGATAACACCATAGTCCGCCATCAGACGTCGCGAATTGCTCCGCTCGCCAAAGGCATAAACACGGACCATAGCGTCCTGCCTTAATGTGAACCCTTCGCTACGACTTTCGCTGTCTCTCACCTTCACCAGACTCACGATAACGTTGCGTAACTCCTGGTACTGATAGGACCGTACATGCGACGCATCAGTTGCAGACTTCGCGACGAGCGTTGCTCCGTAGTTCAACGGATCATAGCATGGGGCTGAATTCCAATCTTTTGATGAATGGCTGTCGTCCGTGATGCAGTACAGGACATAATCCCCCTTCGGCAGATCGACGTCTTCAGCAGTCTTGATATTCTTTTCTGCTCCACCGGCATGTTCAGCATTCTTCCAATTCATTTCCCATACCAGTTCTCGCGTTGAGGCATTAACGATCCAGCTACAATCGACGGGGTCATCGTGGTGTACTCCTTCGCCAAGAGCGTACACATACAGTGTTGCGGGTTCGCTCAACGAGAAACCTTTCCGCACCAGTTCTCCCTCTCCCACGCCAGTTGCCTTCAACACCGTGTTTGCCATTTCCTTTGAGGGCTTGAATGTCTTAATGGATGATACAGGGACTTCATCCACCATCATTTCCATTCCCCATGCATTGCAGCGTTTCTCCCAGTCCTTTGCAATATCCTCAGACCACCAATCCTCAAAGAACTTGAAGAAGTTCTTGTCTTCATCTCCCAATCTCTGCCCGAACAGGGTTTTCTCGCGATGATCGACGTTGGTGGTCATGTGCGTGAATGTCGTGTGGTAGGAAAACGCCGGAACGGTAAAGTACACTTCGTAGCTACCGGGATCAAGGGTAACGTTATCATCAAACGATCGATCATCCTTTGAGCGCCTTGTGTTTTCCGTATCCATCTTCCATACGAGTTCACGGGACGTTGCGTTGATGATCCAGCCGTAGGCAAACATCTCATCGCTCTTGTATGACCATCCATTGTCGCCGCCACCACCAAGCGCCTTGATCCTGAAGGTTGTCTGCCGCGGTAACTCCAACCCCGCCATTTTTAATTCCGCGGAACAAAAACCTGTCAGTGAAACAATGCTCCGTTCACCACTCAGGGCAATCGTGTTCATGGCAACCGCGAAACCGAATATCCAAACTGCTTTCATGTTCATACTGACCCGGTTGAGATTATTTTTCAATAACTGGTACGGATGGGGCGGAAGCTTTGTTACGGAACGGTGACTCGTACATGCCCAGACTATCAAATCCAGCCCAAATTCCTTGCATCTACCGGCCATGAATGATACATTGGAGCCGGAAAATCATGGCAAACCCCGTAATCGACATATCGAACGTTGTAAAGGTGTATAAGGGGAAGAATGCCGCTCAGGTTCGTGCTCTCGATGGGCTTTCCCTGCAAGTGAATCAGGGGGAGATATTTGGTCTGTTGGGCCGAAACGGGGCCGGCAAAACCACCCTCCTCCGCATTCTCACCACGCTGATTACCCCCACAAGCGGCGCCGTCCGGATATTGGGAATGGATATCGGAAAAGATGCGCTTGAGATCAGGAGAAATATTTGCGTGGTACTCCAGGAGAACGCCGTGGAGTTATTTCTCTCTGTGAGTGACAATCTCGACACTTATGCGCGCTTCCATTCCATTTCCGCACCCGCACGGCGCAGGCGTGTTGACCAGGCCATTGAGCAGTTCGGACTGGGAGAGTATCGCAACCAGAAAGTGATTGACCTTAGCGGTGGATTGAAACGACGTGTACAGGTGGCGAAAGTTTTTATGGTGGATAAGCCCATCATCTTTCTTGATGAGGCCACGACGGGTATGGATCCAATAAACAAACGCGCAACCATTGACGCCGTCCGCGACCAAACACGCAAAGGAAGGACGATCTTCCTGACAACACACATTCTACAGGAAGCCGAAGAACTGTGTGATACCATCGCGATCATCGACCGTGGAAAACTTATCAAGAGCGGTGACATCCATACCATAAAATCACTCGCCTCCAGTGCCCTCAATGTAACGATGACGTTCGAAACTCTCACGGATGAGCTCCTTGCCGCATTTAACTCACTTTCCCATACCAAGCTTGAACCCAAGAATAACACCATCCAAATGACCGTGACCGGACATGAAGCCGAGGCGCTGGAGTTGATTGCGCGTATCTCCCGGACGAACAAGCTTCTGCATTTCGAGGCAAGCAGTGCGACACTTGAAGATGCATTCTTTGAAGTCCTTGCCGGAAGCGATGGAGCCGGAACATGAGCCTGGTCTTTGCGGTGATGTACCGTGAATATCGCATCCGTACAAGCGGGCTGATGTGGATGTTCTTCGATCTTCTCGTGCCGATGACGTATCTGTTGCTCTTCGGCATCGGGCTTGACCGGGCTTTCACTGAGGGTGTTACAACCCAGGGAAGTGCGGTGCCTTATGACGCATTCTTTCTTGCCGGAGTTGTTGCCATGGCAAACTTCGGTATTGCCATCAACACATCATACGGCTTCTTTGTTGACCGCGATAACGGTATCTTCTATGAATTTCTTACTTATCCGATGACGCGCGGACAGTTGTTGGTGGGGAAAATTGTTTTCAATTGTCTTCTCTCTCTCGTTCAGGGTGTGTTAACACTCTTGCTTGGAGTATTGATTCTGAAAATCGAAATACAGTGGGAGATGTTGCCTCTGGTGTTAATCAGCATTGTCCTCGCGACGGCGGGATGGTTCTTCGCACTAAGCACCATCGCTTTGCGTATTCGCCGTAACGATGTCTTCAACACACTCTTGAATATGTTGTATTTCGTTCTGATGTTCACAAGCACATTGTTCTATCCGCTTGATGGGGCACCCTCGTGGCTTCACACCGCGTCCATGGTCAATCCACTGACGTGGCATACGGACGTGCTGCGTTTCGCCACCATCGGGCTTGGTACACCGGCCACCATTTTATGGGAAGCGGGGGCGTTCTGTGTATTCGTGTTTGCGGGATTTTGGTTCGCCGTCCGCACACTTCAAACCGCTGTATTGAAATAGAAAAGGAACGCGTATGCAGCTTTTCAAAGACAGGGTCGCACTTGTTACCGGCAGTACCGGTGAAGGCATGGGACGCAGCATAGCGCTCACGCTTGCGCGCGAAGGTGCGAAGGTAGTCATTAATTACGGTACGGGACACCCGAATAATTCTCTCGCCGCAGAAAAGGTCCTCACGGAAGTACGCGGACTGGGAGGCAAGGGGTACGCGTTCAAAGCCGACACGCGCAACGACGAGGAGGTCGGGGCCATGGTCGAAGGAATAATCAGGCTCTACGGAAAACTGGACTTTCTTGTCTGCAATGCAGGCGGCGCATGGGACGTGAAGGACATTACCGAGCGTGACCCCGTGGAGTGGCGCGGCGTGATTCAAGCGGAGATCGACGGATTGTTTCATTGCATCCGGCATGCACTGCCCCAAATGCGCAAGGAACACTTCGGCCGCATCATTGCCATCGGCATTGCCGATGCCGAACGTATCGGCGGACCACCGTATGATTACATTGTCGGCAAGTCGGCGCGTATCGGACTGATGCGCTCGCTGGCAGCACAGGAGATCGCCAACGGTGTTACGTGCAACGTCATCTCACCCGGACACATTCAGCGACTGACTTTGAAGCAGGCTGTGGAAGCCGCGAAACGCGGCAACGCCTGGAAACGCCGTACCCATGCACATCCGCAGGACGTTGCAGAGGCGGTGCGGTTTCTTTGTGCCGAAGAAGCGGCGTTCATCACAGGAAGTGTTATACAGGTTGCAGGGAGCGCGTCGTAGTTCTCGGCGTTGCATTTCACGAACGCTCTGCGTAAGTTCCAAACGGTCGCACCGGAATTATGCCAGCCGCGATCATTTTATTCCTCCAAAGAACTGAAAACACCATGCGTGAATATCTTGATCTTGTTGAACGCGTTCTCACCCGCGGCATCCATAAGCACAACCGCACAGGCGTTGACACACTCTCGTCCTTTGCCGAGCACTACACGGTTGATCTGAGCAAAGGCTTTCCGCTCGTCACCACAAAGAAAGTGAACTTCAAGTCGATGCTGCACGAGGTGCTTTGGTATTTATCGGGAGAAGACCACATCAGAAATCTCCGGCAGCATACGAAAATCTGGGATGCGTGGGCTGATGCAGATGGCAACCTCGATACAGCATACGGACGCTACTGGCGACGATTCCCGAGCGCGCAGGTTAATCCCGCAACAGGAAAGTATGAAGTTGTGGAGGTCGACCAGATCGACAACGTTCTGCGTCTGCTTCGTAACGATCCAACTTCGCGTCGCATGGTAGTGACTGCATGGGAGCCGGGAAACGCGACTACCAGCAAGCTTCCTCCCTGTCATTACACCTTCGCATTTAACGTGCAAGGGAGCAGGCTCAATTGCCATCTTACCCAGCGTTCCGGCGATATTGCGCTTGGCATTCCATTCAACCTTGCTGCTTACGCGTTGCTCACGCAAATTCTCGCTCAAGAGACCGGGTTCGAGCTTGGCCACTTCAGTCATACGATTATCGACGCACACATTTACGTAAATCATATCGACGGACTGAAAGAACAATTGAAGCGAATACCCAAGCCGCTTCCCCGTCTCGAGATCGCTCGTAAGCCAATTGATGAATTGCAATTCGAAGACTTCTCCCTCATCGGCTACGAGTATTACGAGCCAATCAAATTCGAAGTGGCTGTGTAGAGACGTTCAACTGAATGTCCTGACAAAGCCAATTTCACTTGCCACATGAAACTCGCCATCATCGCTGCCATCGCAAGGAACCGTGTCATCGGCAACAACGGCACACTCCCCTGGCACATCTCGGAAGACTTAAAACGATTCAAGCGCCTCACCGTGGGCCACACCGTGTTGATGGGACGAAAGACATATGAGTCCATTGGTAAGCCCCTCGTCAATCGGCGCAACGTCGTCGTGAGTTCACAAGAGATACCTGGAGTTGAATGTTATCGTTCTGTCGATGCTGCGCTCAATGCACTCAAAGATGTGGAGATAGCGTTCGTCATCGGCGGCGGGCAATTGTACTCAGAGCTTCTGCCGAAAGCGGATATTCTTCATCTCACGCTCCTTGACAGGAATGTCGAAGGTGATACTCACTTTCCTCGGTACGAACACTTGATCGGCCCGGTCTTCACCGAGATCTCGCGCGAGACTCACGACGGCTTCATGTTTGTAGACTTCGAACGATCACCATCATCGGTCCATCGATAATTCCAGTAGCCCCCTCTTTGGGAATCACTTCTGTTTTCCTTACCTTTGTTGCCATGAAGCAAGTCGCAGTCGGCATTATACGGCGCAACGGACTGGTTCTGGCATGCCAGAGGATGAAAGACGCGCGCTACCCGCTTAAGTGGGAATTCCCCGGCGGGAAACTCGAGCAGGGAGAAACACCACGCGAAGCGCTTGTGCGGGAACTGCACGAAGAACTCGGGATTCATGCTCTTGTGGGTGAGGAATTCTATAGACAGGAGTGGGTCTATACCGAGGGCGTTGCCGAGCCGGAGAAACCCGGCGCATTCAGGGTCTTTTATTTTTTGGTGGACGAGTTCACCGGCGAACTCGTCAATAATGCATTCGAGGCCGTCACATGGGTGCAACCCGAGGAGCTTCAGCATATGGATATTCTCGAAGGCAACAGAGCCGCCATCAACCTTCTGGAACAACACACCCGGAATGAGGAGAGTCGCTCACAAGAAAGCACATCCCCTGGCTGATCACGCACAGGCTCGGAAGCTGCACATTTCACTTCTCAGGTGGTACGCCCGCCATGGCCGCACCCTCCCCTGGCGTGGCATCTCCAACCCCTATCGTATTCTCATCTCGGAAGTCATGCTGCAACAAACGCAGGTGCAACGCGTGCTGGAAAAATATCCGGCGTTCCTCCGGCGTTTCCCAACATTGAGAGCACTTGCAGCGGCGCGGCGGCGCGACGTGGTTGTTGCATGGCGTGGCATGGGCTATAACAACCGCGCTGTGCGGCTGCACAGACTTGCACAATCTGTAGTACACACGCACAACGGCAAGTTGCCACGCGACATCAATGCCTTGATGGAGTTGCCGGGCATCGGTCGTTACACCGCCAACGCGTTACTCTCTTCTGCATTCGGTGCGCAAGTACCTGTGGTGGACGTAAACGTACAGCGGGTTCTCTCGCGGGTGTTTTGGAAGATGGGAACAACAATGGACATGAAGAATGCGAACGCCGTCTGGCCACTTGCCGGGGCGCTTCTCCCCAAAGGTCGTGCGTACCAGTGGAATCAGGCCTTGATGGACCTCGGTGCAACAGTTTGCGTGGCACGTAATCCACGATGTGAACAATGCCCTGTCGGCCACTTGTGCGCGTCTCGTGGCAGAGTCAAACCTGCGCGCAGAACAATGGTGAGGCCCGAACCATCACTCGATGGAATTCCCAACAGGATCTATCGAGGAAGAATCATTGAAGAGCTTAGGAGAAACGGAGGGACGCGAAGCCTTGCCGCGAACGTCCTGGGGAAAAAGATAAAAACTGAAGGCAACGACGCCTGGCTTTGGACGTTGCTTCAGGGCTTGCAAAGAGACGGGATCATTGTCACGCGAGGTACGGGAAGCCTCGCACAACGACGTGTATCTCTTGCATGAAGACTCGCTCACGGAAGTACGTCCATATTGAAGAGCTTATTGCCGCTCATGATGAACGCAAGGGTGCAATACAGCAACGGCTACGCGAATTTGCCGCTGTGCCGAGAGAGGATTATTTTTATGAGCTGGTCTACTGTCTGCTGACCCCACAATCGAGCGCGCAGAACGCGACAAAAGCGGTCGAAGCTCTCAGGCGCGCCGATCTCTTCGGGTCCGAGATAGAACCGGCGGCGCTGTTGCACCAGAAGTCGTTCTATATCAGGTTCCACAACACCAAGGGGAGGCACCTGCTGCTCGCGAAAGAGCAGTTTTGGGAAATCATGTCGCATCTTTCCAATGGCGCGTCAAGTCAGCAACTGCGCGAGTGGCTTGTGAAGAATGTGAAGGGTCTCGGATGGAAAGAAGCCGCGCATTTCCTCCGCAACGTCGGGCACCGTGATCTCGCTATCCTCGACAGACACATCCTGAGAAACCTGAAGCGACACGGAGTGATCAAGGCTCTTCCAACATCACTCACGACAAAGAAGTATCATACAATTGAGAAGAGCTTTGCCCGGTTTGCAGAGGCGCTGAATATTCCGATGGATGAGCTGGATCTTTTATTCTGGAGTAATGAAACCGGCGAGATATTGAAATAGAAAACAACAAGAGAGGAATCCGGATACGATGAAATATGTTGTCATTGGAGCAGGTATGATGGGAAGCGCGGCGGCGTTTGACCTCGCGCGGACAAACCCGAATGACGAGGTGGTCATTGGCGATATTAACTTGCAGCGGGCAACACAATCGGCAAAGATGATCGGGCCAAACGTCAAACCGGTGCGGATTGATGTGAACGATCTCCACGCTGTCTCCAAACTTCTTGAAGGGGCGGGGGCGTTTGTCAGCGCAGTATCGTATTCGGTGAACTATCAGCTTTCACGCGCAGCAATCGCAGCCGGCGTACACATGTGCGACCTTGGTGGAAACAACGATGCCGTCGCACGACAGCTCCAATTGGATGGCCAGGCAAAGGGGAAGGGGATCACCATCATTCCAAATATCGGACTCGCCCCTGGTTTGATTAATATTCTCGCAATGACGGCAGCGAAGGAATTCGATGAACTCGATTCCATTTATCTGCGCGTTGGTGGCCTTCCTCAAAACCCGCGTCCTCCTCTCTATTATCAGATAGTGTTCTCGGTGGACGGGCTTATCAACGAATACGTTGAAAAGGCGACGGTCATCCGAGATGGGGAGTTGATGGACATCGACCCGATGTCGGGATTGGAGGAGATCGAATTTCGCAAGCCGTTCGGAGCGCTGGAAGCGTTTAATACTTCGGGCGGACTTTCCACTTTGACGCAGTTACTGGAAGGTAAGGTCAAGAATCTTGACTACAAGACGATCCGTTATAAAGGGCACTGCGAGAAGTTCAAAACCCTGATCGACCTCGGTTTTGCAACCTCGGAGCCTATGATGGTCGGTGGAAGTGTGAAGACAAACCGGGAATTCTTTGCCGATCTCCTGCGCAAGAAGCTTGACCATGACGACAAGGATGTGGTGCTCGCGCGAGCCACCATCACCGGACTTGCCCACGGCGCCGAGAAAATACTTGTGTATGAGTTCATTGATTACTATGATGATGCCACGCAGATGACGGCAATGATGCGGACGACGGCGTTCCCGGCATCCATCACGGCACAGATGATGGCAAACGGCACGATCACAACACGGGGTGTTGTTCCGCCTGAGATCAGTGTACCGGGCGATCTCATGATCACCGAACTGCGGAAACGCAATGTTCACATAATGAAACGTGTCACAGAAACCTGGGGTTGACCATGCATCCTCTTTCCATTCAAATCACGACACGTGACGGCGCGGAAAAACGGGAGGTCCGGCAGGAATATCTGCTGGAAACACGTCACCCCCGCTGGCAACTGATAAAAATTATGTTTCATGCAGTCTTCAATATGAAGTTTCGCTAGTCCAATTTTACTTTTTGCATTTCAACTTTTGCCTTTTCTTGATCTTCCCCTATGGCCGACACATCATCGTTCGACATCGTCTCCGAAGTGGACATGCAGGAGGTGGACAATGCGATCAACCAGGCGCGCAAAGAGATCGCTCAACGGTATGATTTCAAGGGCTCAAAAAGTTCTATCGATCTGAACCAGAAAGAGAAGATACTTACCATCATTTCTGATGACGACTACAAACTCAAAAGCGTCGTAGACATCCTGCAGAACAAACTCATCAAGCGCGGTGTCCCGATCAAAGCATTGGACTATGGCACAGTGGACGCGGCGGCAAATACCACCGTCAGGCAGGTCGTCACTCTCCGTGTCGGGATCGACAAGGAAAACGCAAAGCTTGTCGTAAAGATGATCAAGGAGACGAAACTCAGAGTCCAGGCGCAGATCATGGACGATCAGGTGCGGGTGAGTGGAAAAAGCAAAGACGATCTCCAATCCGTAATGAATATGCTGCGCGAAGCCGAATTGAAATTTGCGATGCAGTTTACCAACTACAGGTAACACTTCTGGCGAGGCAAGGCACATACACTCGGCGGATCTGTTATGTGTGGTGGATGGTTCTCCTTTTCCCCTCCTTTCTTCTTCCCCAAAATACCATTCGTGTGGAGTTTCAGGACAATCCTTCGCGCAACAGTGCTATCAATGCCCTCAGGTTACAAGGAACGCCCTACGGTTCCATCAACGATATGGCTGAAATTTTTTCCCTGGAGACATTCGAGAACAATGACGTTCGAAAACTTGACTTGAAATTGCCGCCCATGCGGATGAAGATTACCGCTGGTACGTCATTCATTGTCATTACCGACCAGTCGGAACGCGAGCGCGTGTATCAATCCACCGGAATAATCGTTTTTGCTGACGGCATCTACTACGCGCCTCTTCCATCATTCATTCCCATTTTCAACGAGGTCTTCAACCAGACTTTGGTATTCGATGAGTCTGCCAATACTCTGCGCGTATCATCCGCCGTAACCGCGCCCGGAATCGATATTCCCTCACTCACGCTTGAACCAAAGGCCAACGGGCTGCTCATCCGGGTCTCTTGCTCGCGACCACTCACGGAATATGAAAACTGGCTACGCAACGATGGCTGGTTGTATGTAACCATCGCCGATGCCAAAGCTGATATTGCAGCGATCAATCGTGTGAAGCCAACGGGCCTCGTCAAAGAGATTGTCGCGATCCAGTCCCCATCCTCCGTCCAGTTGACATTTAAACTCAACGGGAAGATTGCCGCCTCTGAAGTGGTCCGGCAAGCCGGTTCGAACGATTTGCTGATTTCACTCCGCACGCCGGGTGTTGAGGACAAGGTCCTGCTGGAAAAGAAGCGTCGCGAAATTCAGACGGGGCTGGACCAACAACGCAAGCGCTGGGAACTTGATGTGATTGTGCTTGACGCGGGGCATGGCGGGGTTGACTTTGGGGCAATCGGCGTCTCGGGCGTCAGAGAGAAAGACGTCACGCTTGGTATCACGTTGAAGCTCGGCAAGCTCATCGAAAAACAACTGAGCGGTGTGAAAATAGTGTATACACGCAAGGACGATAGATTCATTCCGCTGTACCGTCGCGGCCAAATGGCGAATGAAGCAAGCGGAAAGCTCTTCATCAGTATCCACGCCAACTCGCTCCGCCGGAAACCCAGCCCGACACGCGGGTTCGAAGTGTATTTGCTCCGCCCGGGACGTACCGATGAAGCAATCAATATCGCTGAACGGGAGAATTCCGTTATTGAATTGGAAGAAGGATATGAAGACCGGTACCAGAAACTCACGGATGAGAACTTCATTCTCGTCACGATGGCACAGAGCGCTTACATGCGTGCAAGTGAATTATTTGCCGACGTTGCCCAGCAGGAAATGGAAGACCATTTGAGTATTCCCAATAGGGGAGTACGGCAGGCAGGCTTCCTTGTTCTCGTCGGTGCATCCATGCCCAATGTCCTCGTCGAGACGGCATATCTCTCCAACCGGGAAGATGAGCGTTTCCTGAAAAGCGAGGCCGGACAAAAGAAGATTGCCGAGGCACTCTTCAGTGCCGTCAAACGCTACAAGGTTGCATACGAACAATTGCTGAAGGAGGGGAGCGGGTTGGGCGAACGATAACGTGTAGCGAGTCGCTCATCTCAGAAGTATGTGGCAATCCCAAATTGAATCACTGCTGATCGTGACTCGTTGTTGATCCTGTCGAATAACCAGTTGTGCTGATAGTCCAACTTGATGATCATCTCCGGAACCAGCCGCAGATTAACAACACCACTGAACCTGTGCGTGTCGCCGCCTCTCACATCTGCGTCCATATCAACGTAGTCGTATCTCGTACCGATCGCCAGCACGGACTGCGGGAACATCGGGAACAGATCGCGAAGTACATCATACATCAGTTGAAGATAGACGCCTTGTTGCCGCTCAGCAAAAAGACCTTGCAAGGAAACCGGTATCTCAATGTGTGCTCGTGCATACTCTCCTGAGAATGAGAAATCTCCCAAGTCGTATCCCCAGTCGATGGCGGTAATCGTCAGCCTTCGCGCCACATCCACGTCAAGGCCATCCTTCATGAACGAATTGTAAAATCCGGTGTGCATTGAGACGCCAAGCTCTCCACCAAACTGCGGATGGACGGCAACCCGACCGACAAATGCGAGATTCCCGTTGTTATCCTCTTCAAATGCTGTTGGTCTTCCCGCCGGAATGAATGTTCCGTCCCCCGAAAGCACCAGGTCGTCGGTAAAGCCGTTCACGAGATACATCTCATACGTCACTCTGTTGTCATTGATGGGATAGAACAGACCATGAAGGCCAAAGCCTGCCTCCGAAAGTGTCGTGGGGATGATCTGTGTCGAGACGAGTGGTCGATCCGTGAATTCATTGCGAGGACTGTCGTGCGCTATGTTGAATTTGCCCAGAGGTGAAAGGATGATGCCGCCGCGTACGTTGAGTGATTCATGGAAGAGGAGATCAATCAACGCCGTTTCCAGCTTGATCTCTTCGGTGCCATGTTCAAACTCCAGTTCGGATGTCAGTTTGATGAACTGTGAGATGGACGAGAAGAAGAAGATGTTGAACCGGCGCGCCTCGAACGAGATATTCTCATGGATTCCGTCGGCGTATTCCGACCTGAGCATTGTTTCCGCGTAACCGCCGATGGCCAAACGTGATGATGGTTGGAAGAGATACGGACGATCATAGATGCCTCCCTCCACCGCAGGGTGCGCGGTTGTGTCCTGGGAATGACTCGTCAAAGGGTACAGAAGAATCGCCGCTGCAAACAGAATCAATTTCATGTTGTGCCTTCCAGGAAAAATTCCAATCTGTCACCCACCCTCTCCACATTAAACCTCTCCAATGGTGCGGGTGCCGGACCTCCTTTAACATTGCCCCACAGGTCGTATTCTGAACTGTGACACGGGCATTCAAATCCGCCGCGTAGTTTCCTCACTTCGCACCCATTGTGTGTGCATGTACTGAGAATTGCGACATATTCGTTCTGAATGCTAAATATATAAATGGGATGCGGATGCTGGTGAACCATGATCTTCACATAGGAACCCGGATCAGCAAGTTCCGGAAGCTCTGAAAGCATCAGCACGATCTTGTTGTTGACAGCCGGAACAGTAATCGTCCGCGCTGAGGGCGCACATCCGATCAGGGTCGATAGACACTGCGCCATGGCACCGCTTCCGGCCACAACCGCAGTTGACTTGATGAAGGTTCGTCTTGATATCATAGTGACTTCAAGAATGTAAGCAGGGCATCCTTGTCGCTGACGGAAAGTTGATGAAAAGACAGCCGACTCGCATCCGCCTCACCCTTGTGAAGATCAATCACAACGCGAAGATCCGATGTTCTGCCATCGTGAAGATAATGCGGTGTTCCACCAAGAACATTCTCCACAATACCCAAACCCCACAACGGTGTTGTTCTCCATTCCGACCCTGAGGCTTCCCCTTCAATAAAATTATCTGCCAGATCGGGACCCATGTCGTGCAGAAGCAGATCCGAGTAGAGGTACACATCGCGATTCGCCAACGCCGCGATGGAATTCGGCCCGGTAGTCATTTGCGGTGTGTGGCATTTTGCGCAACCAATGGTTTGAAATACCTGGCGTCCATGAAAAACTGTCGGATCGTTCTCGTTTCGGCGTGACGGAGGCCGGAGTGTCTTCAGATAGAACACAACGTCATGAACTGTTGCGGCTGAGACTTCCGGATCGGGAACAGGATCGCCGCCATTGCCGCCTACCACGGGATTATGATTCTCGACTGGAAGAAAATCAGAGGTTATGCCCATATCCTGATGATAGGCCGTCGAAACCTGCTGAAGCAGATTCATCGCGCCGGCTTTTCTGCCAAACCTGCCAAGGTAGTTGCCGTTGTATGGACCCGGTTCGAGTCCGAGAAACTCGGGTGCCGCAATGAGATTTGGGCGACCCGAAATACCGTCACCGTTGGCATCTGTGGGATCTGCATGGTTGAGAATTGTCTGATCGGGAATTGCTTCGATCAAACCCAACCCAACGACGAGAGGTCCGCCCCGGACAGAAATCGCATTTGCTCCGGCAGGAATTTCTTCTGCCGGATATCCGGGCATACTTCGTTCCTGGAGTTGCGGGCCCCCGTATTCGGCCATTACATCGAATGTTCCGTCACCGCGATTGAATCCGAACCGTTTCAGATTGGTGATTGGATGACCTCGCCCATCACCGACATGACATCGTTCGCATGATGCCTGATTAAACAACGGCCCCAACCCGGTCTGGAACGTAAAGACTTCGCCAAACGCTTCATCACCTCTGACAAAAATTGCACGCTGCTCGTTCGTCAGTCCGTCTATAGGACCATCAAATGATTGGTCTTCCGGTGGCGTTTCGGTCAGTAATTTGTCGCAACCGACAACACCGAATGTCAACGCAATCCCGGCCAAACCGAGAGTGAGGAGTGTTCGTAGATAGACTTTCATCAACCCATCCCTCCTATCAATCTCCAGATTTGTGCAACGAAGAAACAGAGCGCCAGTCCCATGACAACGGGAAGAAGAGATGCCACAAGGGTCCACTTCATGCTGCCGGTTTCTTTGTAGATGGTATAGATGGTGGTCGAACACGGATTATGCACGAGACTGAAGAGCATCAGGTTCACGGCGGTCAACAGTGTCCATCCCCCGGCGTTAAATACCGACATGTACGCAAGTGAATCTTCAAGCTCGAACATTACGCCTGCTCCCGCACCAACCCCGGCCACTTCTGAGCTCAACACCGTCAACATCAATATGGTGGGAATGATGATTTCGTTCGCGGGGATGGCGATGATATACGCGAGCAGGATGACGCCGTTTAATCCAATAAAAAACCCAAAAGGATTCAACCAATTAATGGTATGCTCGGCAAGACTTACATCACCAATGTGGATATTTGCCAGTAACCAGATGACCGCGCCGGCCGGAGCCGCAAAGACGACGGCGCGCCAGAGAACGATGATCGTCCGGTCGATCAAGGACGTGTACAGCGTCTGCCATATTCTTGGCGGCCTGTATGGCGGCAACTCCAGACTGAAGGACGAGGCTTCGCCCTTGAGCACAGTACGCGAGAGAAACCATGAGGTTATGAAGGTCAAGGCTATCCCAAAGAGTGCAATCGACACCACTGCTGCAGCGGAGACAAGACCGCCGAGCGCAGCCGGAGCAAGCGCACCAATAAACAAGGATGCAATCAAGATCTGTGTCGGCCAGCGGCCATTACACAATGCAAAATTGTTTGTGATGATGGCAATAAGTCTCTCACGCGGACTGTCGATGATGCGGGTGGCGATAACGCCTGCAGCATTGCAGCCGTAACCCATGGCCATTGAGAGCGACTGTTTACCGTGAGCACCCGATTTGCGGAACAGATTGTCGAGATTAAATGCCACGCGCGGCAAATAGCCGAAATCCTCAAGCAGTGTGAAGAGCGGGAAGAAAATTGCCATAGGCGGAAGCATCACACTGATAACCCACGCTGCAGCGAGATATACGCCATCCAACAGGAACCCCGATAACCACCACGGCATCCCGACACCATCTGCGAGCGATTTAAGGATGGGATGCAACGTGTCAATGAGCAGGTCCGCCAATAACGCGGATGGAACATTCGCTCCGGCAATCGTCAACCAAAAGACGATACCGAGCAACAACAGCATCAGCGGGAAACCCGTCCAGCGGCTTGTCAGCGCGCGATCGAGTACACGATCCCAATTGAACCTCGGCCTTTCATTGGAGCGCGTCACCACCGTGTCAGCGATCTGTGTGGCATCGGTGTAGATGGACTCCATCAATGTGTCATGGAATCCCTCACCTGCTTCCCAACGAAGGGCGTTCGCTCTCGCGATTATTTCATCACCTGTTATGTTCATACTCCAAGTCCTTCTTCTCTCTTCATTCCGGCAAACTGATTCTCATCCTGCCGCACAAGGCCTGCAAGCTCGCCGTTGCGTATTGCCTCACTAATGCGTTCATCACCTTCCAATAATCGAAGCGCAACCCACCGCGCGTTACCAAGTCCGGGGTACATCTGTTCCACCTGTTCTGCGAGCTGGGTGATCGAGCGTTCCAGTGTTGTCGAACGCGTCCGTATCCGGTGAGGTTTGCAAACGAACGCACCCGTCGCAACATCATTGATCGCCTGTAACAGATTCTGGATACCAACTCCTTGTCTTGCCGCGGTCGGTACAACGGGAACACCCAACTGCTTGGACAACAGTCTTTCATCCACGGTAATCCCATGGCGTTTTGCTTCATCGACAAGGTTAAGACACACCACGGCCCGGTCGGTAATTTCCAGAACCTGCAACACGAGATTCAGGTTGCGTTCAAGTCGGGTTGCGTCCACGACAATTACCGTCACGTCCGGTTGTCCGAAAAGAATGAAGTTGCGGGCGACGTCTTCATCCGTGCTGGTTGAAAGCAGCGAATACGTCCCCGGCAGATCAACGATCTTGTATCGTTTCTCATTATAAATAAAACCGCCCTCTGCCCTGGTCACGGTTTTGCCCGGCCAGTTGCCGGTATGCTGATGAAGTCCGGTGAGCGCGTTGAACACGGTACTCTTGCCGGTATTCGGATTCCCGGCAAGGGCAACGACAAAATCCGAACCTTCCATGTTCACTCCCAGCCTCACAAGGTTTCCCTTGTTGTGGGAGGGGCATGCTTCACATCCTGTTGAAGTGTGCTGAGTCATTTCCCTTCCTCGTTCTCTCTTCGAATATTGATCATTCCTGCGTGGGTGCGGCGAAGTGCAATTGTCGCTCCACGAATCGAATACGCAGTCGGGTCACCGCTTGCGCTCCGCATCTCTGCAGTTACCCGGGTTCCGGGCAGGATGCCAAGGTCCATCAATCTGCGGCGTTGCTGACCGCGACATTTGCGTGCAATACCTGTCACCCGTGCCGACTCGCCAAGCGAGAGCTGGTCCAGCGTTTCATGTGGACCTGTTACGATAGCCTCCTCATGGAGGGCCGTCACGGTAACGTTTGCCGCGACAATCGGCGCGAGCACCGATTCCGTACCGTCTGCCTCGAAGCGAATTCGGTCATGCGATGTATCGAGCACTCTCACGATCACACCGGGAGAAAGACCAAGCGCAACCAGTTGGGCATACACGGTGTCGGGTTCATCTTCAATGTGGACGATCTGTGCCGTTTCACCGCGCCGGAGCTGAGTCATCGGCTGACCCTTGCGCACCGGCAGATCACCGGTGGCAGTCGGTATGGGATCACCGTGCGGATCGAACCGCGGGTTTCCCATCTGTGCGGCAAGCGCGTCCACCTCGCTTTGTGTGAGCTGGTGTTCTTTCTGCTCTGCTTCGTGGTGCCAATCGGTTTCCTTCACACCGGTTTCATCTGCAAGGAAACGTTCCCACAACCTGTGCGTGCGGATGACGCGGAGAGCGTACGAGCGCCCGTCTTCCGTCAACACGAACGTGTCGCCTTCGAGCTTCACCAATCGATGTGATTCAAGTCCGGAAAGCAATTGCGTTACTTCATCACCGGATATTCTCAAAACACCGGAGATACTCTGTCGCGTGCAAGCCAGGTTCTTATACTCACAGTCGTACAAATGCTTCAGTGCGTCTTCAATGAGTACACGGTGGGTCATGTGACGTGTTTTCTGCCAACGCGCCCACAGCCCGATGCGCGGCCAGGCAACAAGGCACAGGACGGCGATAATAATCAGGCCAAAGAGCAGCGCTGTACCGGGATCAATAGTGTTCATACCCTCTCCACAAAAATTGCCTCTGCCACTTGCTGACTGATGAATTGGTGTTTCGATCCCACCTTTACCTTCATTGCTCCATCGAATTCCGTCTTCTCGCGGATCGTCATCTTCGTATTCAGCTTGACTCCGAGCTTTGTTGCGTGTTGCAGTATCGCGGGGTCTTCATCACTGACCCTCAAGATCTTTACCACTTCACCAACGGTACACGAGGTAAGTGGCGCATATTCCGGGGCATGCAACTTGCCATCCACGGTGGGAATCGGGTCGCCATGCGGATCTGCTTTGGGGAAGCCGAGCGCCTCGTCCAGTTTTCGTTCCATATCGTCCGATGTCACATGTTCAAGACGTTCGGCTTCGTCGTGTACCTGATCCCAGGAGAAGCCCAGGAACTTCATCAAGTACATCTCCCAAAGCCGGTGGCGGCGCACAATCTTCAACGCCATCTGTCTTCCCTGCCTGGTCAACCCGACACCCTTATAGGGCTCATAACTCACATAGCCCTTCTCGGAGAGCTTCTTGATCATGTCCGTAACGGAAGGATCGGAGAGATCCAGACTTGCGGCAAGGGCGGAAGTGGTCACTTTTTTCCGCTCTTGCTCGAGTTTGTAAATGTGTTTGATGTAGTCTTCTGTCGAAATATTTGGCATTTTAACTCTTTGGATTCCTAAAGATATTTTTAGGTATACCTAAAGATGGGAATTCCCAAGAAAGAGTCAAGGGATGCAGAAACTATTTCTTGGGATTACGGAATCCGTGGAGAAGGCGCTACGGTAAGGCTATGCGGCCTACGGTCTGATGGTCAAATGAATCCTTGGGTGGCGTCGATTCTCGCTCGCGGGACGAGTCGCACGATTTATCCTCGCGCGGGGAATCACTCTTCCTTCTTCTCAAACACCTCATCACTCAGGCCGGTGTTTAACCTATATTCACTGTAACGAATGGTGATGGAGCCCTTGCGTGGAAGGCGGGTTTGTGGTGTGGGAGTCGGGGGTTGCTCGACATCTTCATCTTTGGCATCGGAAGAGAACTTCACGTTGAGCAACGCGGGGAGCCAATGTCCTTCCACCTGTTCATGGGTGAATTCGGCCGACATCAGCCTGCCGTCTGGCAACGATGAACTGAGCAGCACCGGAACCCAGCGTTCAGCATCGACCGTCAGTGTGAGACCGCGCGACGCAGTATTCTGGCGCTTTGGTCTGAGGGAAAGTTCATGGTAACTCCTGCCGCTATCGGAAAATTGCCGGGTGTTCTCAATGGTATATCGCTCGAGAAGTTGGGAAGGGTTGAGCGCTATGCTCTCTTTCGGCAGGAGGGCAAAGCTGCCGGATTCGTAGTGTACCTTGTCGGGCTGCTTGAAATACATCTTCACTTTCATCGAAGGTACTTTGAGACGTTCAAGATCCACCGTGACGTCGAGCTGAACAATATAGTCTTCAACACCGCGGGAATGTTCCTCCACTTTCTTCAGAACATCTTCACCGGAAAGCTGGCCGTGTGCGACAAGTACGGGAAAAAGGCAAAAGAGAAATATACAGACCCGTCTCACCGAAGGTCTCCCCTTTGTCATTATGCCTTCTTTACAAGAAACGTGTTGTATAACAGCATAAGGGCGGTGGAACCAAAGCCGATTGCGGCGAGGATATACCACATCATGGAAGGATTGAACGTCTCGCGGATATATGTCTGGACAAGCCAACCGGAAAGAGGTCCGGCAACGAACGAACCGATGGCAACCGGGAGGAACGCAAAACCCATGAATGTTCCTACCTGGTCTTTTGGTGCCAGGGAACTCACGTATTCATAAAAGCGTGGGGCCTGTGTTGCTTCACCAATGGCAAACAACGCCATTGCGATAATGGAGAACATAATACTGTCCGAGGATGCGATGACCAACCAGGAAACGCTGGCAATGGAAAAGCCGAGAGTCATGGCAGCAATCGGACTCCACTTCTTTACCAGCGCCGTGATGGGAACGCTGACGAGAATAATCGTCCAGGCGTCCACTGTTTCAAGAAGTTCAAATCTCTCAAACTTCAACACCTCAATAATATAAAAGGGGAATGAAAAGAAGATCTGCCAGAACATTATCCAGAACCCCGAGAAGATCACGAGAAAGATAATGAACCTCCCATTGCGAAACACAAGAAGCATGTCCTTGAATACCTTGCCGAATGTCTTCCGTTCCCCTTTCCCGCCCTGAACTTCAGGCTCCTTGAAGAAGATGAACGTACCAAGCACGAGCAGCAACGACGTCAACGACGACATCATCAACACATACTCGATGCCGAGACCTTCGCGGACATAGAGTGCAAGGATGGGGCCGATGGCTCCGCCAAGGTTAACCAGCGTGTAGTAGATCGAAAATCCAAGCGACTTCACTTCCTGCTTCGACGTCATCGCTACGGTTCCCACAATACAGGGCTTGATGAGCGATCCACCAATTGCCGTCAAGATCAGCACTCCCGTAACGTAGGTTGTCGTCCCGATTCCTTCCACCATCCCCTTCGCCATATCCATTCCCGCAAGACCGACAAGGAAATAACCGATTGCAAAGACGGCAAAGCACGCCAGCAATGACTTCTTGAAACCATACCGGTCAACGAATACTCCGGCGAGAATCGGTAGAGAGAAAATGAGCCCGGAATACAGGCCAACGAGAGCACCACCCGTTTCAACACCGAGCCCCACTTTGTTGGCAAGGTAAACCGCGAGCACGGCCTTCGAACCATAGAACGCGAGGCGTTCGAACAACTCAAGAATATTCGCTACCCAAAACGTTGGACTGAATCCGGTGCGGATATCGCGCAGAGTTTGAGAGAAGCTCACAGGCACGCTCCTGAATGGGATGAATGGATGGTTGAATATGGATATCGGAATGTCAAATCAATATCAGCTTCTCTTGCATCTCGCCCGTTACCTCGGGCACACCGTCATGGCGGATGAACATGTTGATCTCTGAGCGGACGGCCATGGATTCATGCGCAAGATAAATTCCCGGCTCAATCGAGAAACAACTTCCCGGCATCAACTGCCGGTCGTCGCGTGTTTCAAGATTGTCGATGTTGACGCCGTTGCCATGTACCTCTTCCCCGATGGAGTGACCCGTCCGGTGCAAAAAATATTTTGCATATCCGCGCTTCTTCACAACATTGCGACTCGCGTCATCCACCTGCCAGCCGTAGCAGAGCTTGCCCTTTGCGAACTTGTCCTTCACAAAACTGATCGCTGCGTTGCGCGCATCACGGGCCGTTTCAAAGATATCCACATACTTCTTTGGTGGATCGTTACCGATGAAGCCGAGCCAGGTGATGTCATAGTAGATACCGCCGGGCACATTCTTCTTCGCCCACATATCTATCAAAACGGTGTCGCCCTTCTTAAAGGGTCGCGTGTTCGCAGGCGTTGATTCAAAGTGCGGGTCTGCTGGATGTTCATTCGTTCCGATGATCGGTGCGTCTGTGGTAATAAGTCCGCTCTCTTTGAAGCGTCGCATCATCCAGTTTGTCAGATCGTATTCCGTCATGCCGTTGTTGGACGCGATGGCTTGGCGGATCTGGTCAAACGCCTCTGCGCGAATCTTGTCCATTACCACGCCGGCTTCCTTGTGCAACCGGTATCCCTCTTCGCTGATCAACGACTCGAACCTCTGGACAAGGTCGGCAGAGGAAGCAATCTTGTGTCCGAAGCTCTTCACCAGTTCAATAATTCCGGCATCCACGAGCGAGACGTACGGGATATTGTTCTTGGGCGAATATTGCATGGCTATTTTCTTGGGGGAACCGAGGATCTTCTTCAATGAGGAGTGCAATTGCTCCCAGGCGAGAAACAGGGTTTTCGATCCGGGGAGTGAATCCAGTTTCCCCGGTTCGACAGTGTGGCAAAGCTTACGTGGCTCGCCTTTCGCGGGTATGAAATAAAACCAGCGTCGCGTTGTCATTCTCGTTGAGTCAAGTCCGAGCACACGGTATGCAAGATGGTCGCGATGATGGAAATCGCACAACAGCCAGCCGCCGAGTTTTCGGGCGCGAAGTTCTTCCTGTATCTGTTCGAGTTGCATGTGTGAATTACCCAGAATGATTGATGTGAGAGGTGAAACGCCTAACTCAGAATATCCTTGCGCCGGAAAATATACCAAGTAACCCCATAAAAACCAATGCTAAAACCGCCGAGCTTCAACATGTGGGAGCCGATCTCAGCCCAGGGAATCGGTTCATCAAATGCCTTCCCCCAGACATCCAGGTAGCTCGTGAACAGATACGGCCTGATATTCTCAAAGAACTCCACCGGCAGATTCGAGATAATGAGGAAAAGAATAATCACTGTCATGGTGCCGATGATGGGACCAATGGCATTTTCCACCAGCGAAGAAAACAAGAACGCCAGTGAAGCAACGCACCACATACTCCATGTGGCCAGTCCAAGGGCAATCGCAAAGCGATAGAGAACGTCAGCTTGAGGAATGACAACAATGGTTTCGCCCGGAACAACAAGATCGCCGGTGCCGAACAGAAAAACGCCCAGTCCGATACTCAGGCCAACGAGAAACAAAATCAATGTGAACGTATAGAAGAGCGTGGTAACATACTTGGCAAGAAGAATGCGCGAGCGCGATGCCGGCCTGATCAGCATCAACCGGAACGTCCCACCGGTTGCTTCGCCAGCAAGTTGGTCACCGGCGACGAGACTGATGAGAAACGGCACATGAACCCAGAGACTGTTCATGATCATCTGTGTGATGAAGTAGCCGTTGAAAATGTTGCCGACGAGAAAGAAATCCTGTTCGAGCGAGCGACGAATACCACCCATCCCTCCTGATCCCTGCCATTTGATCGCAAACTGCACCAGCGGCACGAGCACCGCGATGGCAATGAACCCGATGTAGGTTCGCCACTTGCGATACGTCTTGATGAGTTCGTTAGAGAGGACGCGCAACATGCTTATCGGTTGAGTGAGAAGGCGGTGTTACATCGGACATGCCTTCGGTGATGGAGAGGAAATATTCCTCGAGTGAGCGACGGGGAATGAGAGCGTGAACCTCGACTCCAGCAGTGACAAGCGCGTGATTGAGTGCAGAGGATTTCTCAAACGGCATATTGACGTCAAGAAACCGGTCACGGCGAACCATGTCTCCCGCAAACGAGAGTGTTCGGATTATTTCCTCCGCCTTGTCGAGCGGGCGGGCGTCGACGCGGACAGCGTTCGTGCTCGCGTTCAACAGATCCGATACTTTCCCCTGCACCACCAACTCTCCATGATTGATAATCGCCATGCTGGTCGCTGTGTGCTCAATCTCAGCAAGAAGATGGGATGAAAGGAAAATGGTGATGCCTTGTTCAACCGAGAGCTTTCGGACAAGTTCGCGCACTTCTTTGATCCCCTGTGGGTCAAGGCCCGTGGTCGGTTCATCCAGAATGACGATCTCCGGATTGCCGATCAGCGCCTGGGCTATTCCCAAACGCTGTTTCATTCCATGGGAGTAGGTCTTAACGCGGTCATGCCTTCGGTCTGCAAGCCCCACGATTTCCAACGCCCGCGCGATGGATGCGCGCTTGTCGCCCCCCATCAGTCCGGCAACGATTTCCATATTCCGTTGGGCGCTCAAGTAAAGATAAAAATCTGCGCGCTCCACTAATCCACCGACACGAGAGAGGACCGCCTGTCGGTTTGATTTGATATCCTTCCCAAAGAGCTCAACACGTCCCGTCGTCGGTGCGATCAACGAAAGAAGCATCCGGATCGTTGTGCTCTTGCCGGCACCATTCGGGCCAAGGAATCCGAAGACATCGCCCTTGTGTACGCGCAGGTTCACACCGCGCGCGGCCCAGCGTTTCTTGTAACGCTTGCCAAGATCTATGGTCTGAAGAATGAGTTCGGCGGACATGAGTGGCTGTATATATCAGAAAATTCTTTGAGGTGCAAGCACCGATGATTTCTGGTACTCTTCCCTTCCTTTGTTCAAACGCGACTCCCTCCCTTCGTAAGGGAGGGGAACGGTTCATTCAGAGGAGGGAGAGTTCGTACCAATCCTACAAACAAACTGAGTCACCGTCTGTTTTCTTGCATCTCCAGCATGATTTACCTATCATAACACGGACTTTTTCCAACGATGTTGCACACCGCAAAGCGTTTGGGCGTCCCCGTATTCATCAACGGAATGAAGAAAAAGAAACCCACAACCGGTAAACCCTCGCGCAGCGTCCCGAAGCGCACATCCCCCCTTCGTCCCGTTCTTCAGAAGGTTCGCAGCAACGTGCTTTTTAGCGGCGTCAACGCGCGCCGCATCACCGCGCTACTCCCCAAACTGAAACTCCAGCGCTACAAACCCGGGGAGATGATCTTCAATGAGTTCAGTCAGGGGAAGGAGCTCTTCCTCATCATCGAAGGCGTCGTTCGCATAAAGAAGTTCACCAAGTACGGCGTTGAATCTCTGCTGGCCGTGCTGCACGAAGGGGATTTTTTCGGAGAGCTTTCGATCATTGATGGATTGCCGCGCTCTGCGCGCGCCGAAGCCGTACATCCCTGCGCCATCGTCCGGTTCGATGCCGAACACTTTCGTCAGCTTATCAAGAACGAAGATGCGTTCACGTTCAACGTTCTGCAGAATCTCGCACGCAGACTCCGGACAATGGATCAAACCTTCGTCCTTGAGCTTGAACGCAACGAGCTTTCCTCAAGAACCAAGCTGGATAAACTCCATCTGCTTGTGGATGCCAGCAAAACGGTCAACTCGTCACTCGATCTGGATGTATTGCTTGTTGCAATTCTTGATGCGGCAACCCGTAGCACCAGCGCCGACCGCGGTACACTTTATCTGATGGATGAAAAAACCGGTGAGCTTTGGTCCAAGACCGCGCAAGGTACCAGCGAAATCCGGTTGCCGCCAGGGAAGGGGCTGGCGGGCTACGTGGCAAAGACCGGCGAGACGGTGAACATCCCCGATGCGTATGCGGACCCGCGCTTCAATCCTGAGATTGACAAGCGAAGCGGATACAAGACACACAATGTGCTTTGCATGCCCATGCGCGACCGTGACGGCAAGATCGTCGGTGTGTTCCAGTTGTTGAACAAGACCGGCGGGACATTCACTCCGGAAGATGAGTCATTCATCGATGCATTCTCTGTCCACGCAGCGCTTGCTCTTGAGAATGCGCGCATTGCACGCGATATGGTAAACAACGAGCGGATGTCCGCTGTCGGTCGCATGGCCAGCAGCATTATACATGACATTAAAAACCCGATGGGAACATTGCGGATGTATGCGCAGGTGATAAAAACCACGGGCAACGAGGAAGCCGCGCAGATTGCCGACGAAATGATCCGGCAGGTGGACAGGTTTGTTCACATGTCGCAGGACATCCTGGATTTTTCCCGTGGCGTCAGCGAGATGAAGCGGACCACCGTGGCCCTTGGCGATGTTCTGGATGACGTCCTCGGTTTCATCCGGCTTGATCTCACCAAGAAGAGCATTGCTCTCCAGCGTGAGATAGAATATCGCGGGCCGATAACGATAGACGTCGAGAAGATTGTGCGTGTGTTTTACAACCTCGCAAGCAACGCCGCAGATGCAATGCCCCAGGGAGGAAGACTGACCGTGAGTACCGCCGAGAAGGGTGACTCCATCGTCATGACATTTGCAGATACCGGAATTGGAATGACCGACGAAGTCCGTGCGAAGGTGTTTGAGCCCTTCTTCTCACACGGCAAGAAACGCGGCACCGGACTCGGACTCTCGATCGTGAAGAAGATTATTGAAGACCATAACGGTCGGATAGAACTTGCGAGCGAGGCGGGCAAGGGAACTACGATTACGATTTCAATTCCAAAAGCTGGGTAGCATAGAATTTAACCGTTCTTTCCATACGACAGTAGTCCAATTATTTGAACAATGACCACAATTCAAATGAGATGTTTTCGCCCTTTATTAAACGGCACAACTATTGCTTTCAATTGTGGTGCCCGCTAAAAGGAGTAATCATGAAAACAATTGGACTTGTCTTCATTCTATCTATTTCGATGCTCGCCGCTGGTTGCTACACACAACTGGCAACAAACGATGAAGACGTCGAAGCCGTGCCAGTGGTAACCCATGCTCCACCATCTGTAGTAATTATTGTAGAGCCCGTCTTCTTTCCGGTTGTACCCGTGTATTGCCCAGTTCAACCCGCAGTTGTGGTTGTATCACCAAGTTCCGTAGTCCAATCAGCGGTCCGAGACATTGGGAATCATCGTGGGGCATCCGACAGAGAGCGTTCAAGAAATCCAAGTCGACCTGGAAGGTAGCACGTCGCATATGAGTTCTACGCAGAAAATGAATGCCCTGACCGTATGTTGGTCGGGGCTTTTGTTTGAATAAGCCTCAACCAAACACCGCGGGCTTAAAGCCAAAGGCTCCCTTTTGCAACTCTACCTCTATTTTCTTAATTTGATGGGCGTTTTTGGGTGAAGCCCAAAGCGCAATCCAGCAAGAATCCGGGCTTATGGCGAAATTGGCAGACGCGCCAGACTTAGGATCTGGTGGGGAAACCCGTGGGGGTTCAAGTCCCTCTAAGCCCACAAGATCTTCGGCACTTGGTATCAGCATAACAACATAGGAATGGCACGTGGACGTAACGATTAACACGCTATCCGGCGTACAGCAGGAAGCGGAAATTGCAGTAACAGGAACCGAGTTGCAGCCGGTGTTTGAACGCGCGTACGAGAAATACCGTCAGAAGGTCGAGCTGAAAGGCTTCCGCAAGGGCAAAGCCCCGATGGAGATGATCAAGCGGATGTACGGCGAGGCAATCGAACACGAATCGCTGGACGACGTGGTGGACGAGTTTTACAAAAAGGCGATGCAGGAGAAGAACATCCGCCCGGTCGGTCAGCCAAAAATGGTGGACATGGACTTCAAGCGGGGTGAGTTGTTCAAGTTCAAGATCGCCTACGAAGTACGACCGGAGATTGAACTCAAGAAATACAAAGGCGTCTCTGTTGAGAAACCCGTCCACAAGATCACGGAAGAAGAAATCAACGCGGAGATCGAGCACCTTCGTCGCACGAATAGCACCACTGAGGAAGTGAAAGCCGTAACAGACGAGGAGCACATCGTTACCGCGGATGTGCAGGAACTTGACGACGCCGGAACGCCACTCGTCGGCAAGAAAAGCGGCAATACGCGGTTCCTTCTCTCCGACACATCACTCGCACCGGAAATCAAAGCGGCGCTTTCCAATGCCGAGGTCGACGGCACATACCGTGTGAGTCTGGAAACCAGCCACGGCGATCATTCCCATACAATGCATGCCGCTCTGACCGTCTCGAAGATCGAGAAAGTGATTCTTCCTCCTTTCGATGATGAACTCGTCAAGAAGATCACGAAAGACAAGATCACCTCCGCTGAAGAGTTTCTGAAGAACGTCCGTGAGGACATTGCAAAATACTGGCAGGACCAGGCCGAGCGCAAGCTGCGTGACGCGATTGCCGAGGAGATTGTCCGCACGCATGAGTTCGATGTGCCGGAATCCATGGTCAACAGTTTCCTCGACGCGTTCGTGGAGGATGTGAAGAACCGTTCGCGGGAGCGCACGCTGCCGAAAGGATTCGACGAGAAAAAATTCCGTGAAGAGAGTCGCTCATATGCCATCTGGCAATCCCGGTGGATGTTGCTGAAAGAAACCATCGCCGAAAAGGAAGGCCTTACTGTTGAAGAGGCGGACATTGACCAACTTGCTGACGCAGAAGCGGGACGTGTGGGGATCGACAAAGAGCGCTTGTTGGAATACTACAAAAGCTCGGGGGCAGTCGCGGAGCGCTTACTGTCGGATAAGGTTATGGCGCTTTTGAAATCACACGCAAAGATCAAGGAAGTGGATGAACCGGTACAAGGGAATATAGCATAGGTTTTCCTCGCAGGTACAAGTAACGCATTCAAGAATAAAAAGGATGACAATGAATATACAGGATCAGTTGGTGCCGATGGTTGTGGAGCAGACCGGACGCGGGGAACGGGCATACGATATTTTCTCACGATTGCTCAAAGAGCGTATCGTGTTCATCGGCACGCCCATTGACGATGGCGTTGCGACTCTCACGATTGCGCAATTGATCTTCCTGCAATCCGAAGACCCGGACAAGGATATTAACCTCTATATCAACTCACCAGGGGGAAGTGTGTCCGCCGGCCTTGCGATTTATGATACCATGCAGTATATTCGGCCAGACGTTGCAACGACCTGTATCGGTCTTGCGGCCAGCATGGGTGCCGTATTGTTGGCGGGTGGTGCAAAAGGAAAACGCGCCGGACTCCCGAACTCGCGCATCATGATTCATCAGCCGTGGGGTGGCGTGCAGGGCACAGCATCCGATATCAGCATCCAGGCGGAAGAAATTCTTCGGACGAAGAAGCGTCTCAATGAAATTCTGGCATTCCATTGTGGCAAGCCGGTCGAACAACTCGAGAAGGACACGGACCGCGACCGCTACATGTCGTCGGAAGAAGCAAGGGTCTACGGATTGATCGATAACTTGTACGTTAAAAACCAGGCGGAAGCAAAGAAACCAGCATGACACAAAAGCAGCGTGGCGGGGAAAAAATCCATTGCTCGTTCTGCGGACGGAGTCCGGAGGAAGTACAGAGCATTATTGCCGGACCGGATGTCTATATCTGCGACATCTGTGTTTCCAGTTCTGTCGATATTATCCGCAACAACCTCGCTGCGTTTACTGCGCGCAAGGGTTCGCGCGCCGGCCTCACCCCCATTCAAATTAAAAAATCGCTCGATGAATATGTGATCGGACAGGAACAGGCAAAGAAAAGTCTCGCCGTCGCCGTGTACAATCACTACAAGCGTATCGAAGCCAAAGATCGTCTGTATGATATCGATGATGTGGAGATTGAGAAGACCAATATTCTCCTGATCGGACCCACCGGTACCGGCAAGACCCTTCTTGCCCAAACTCTCGCCCGCATCCTTGATCTTCCTTTTGCCATTGCCGATGCCACGACGTTGACGGAAGCGGGCTACGTCGGTGATGATGTTGAAACGATTCTTGTTCACCTCTTGCAGAACTCCGAGTACAACATCGAGCGGGCAGAGCGTGGCATTGTGTATATCGACGAGATCGACAAGGTTGCCCGCAAGAGCGACAGCGCATCCATTACACGCGACGTTTCCGGCGAGGGCGTGCAACAAGCGCTTTTGAAGATTCTGGAGGGAACCATTGCCGGTGTTCCACCGAAAGGCGGACGCAAGCATCCCGAGCAGAGCCTCATCAACATCAACACAAAGAATATTCTCTTCATTTGCGGTGGGGCGTTCGAGGGTCTCGATAAAATTATCGCGCACCGCGTGAACAAGAACCCGATGGGCTTTGGCGCCGAAATCAAGGGGAAGAAGGATGAGCACACCGACGATATCCTTCAGTTGGTACAGCCGGAAGATCTGGTCCGGTTCGGTATGATACCCGAATTTGTCGGCCGCCTCCCCCTCACTGCGGCATTGCACTCGCTCAACGAGGAAGCGCTTCTCAATATTCTCACCGAACCGAAGAATGCCATCGTTAAACAGTACAAGAAGCTGTTCCGGATGGAAGGGGTGGAACTGACTTTTGAAGAGGCGGCGTTGCGTGCGATTGTTCAAAAGGCGATGGAACGCGGCACCGGGGCACGGGCACTCCGCTCAATCATTGAAGAAGTGATGCTCGAAATCATGTATGCGCTGCCCGACCGCGAGAATGTCTCCAGTTGCGTCATCAACAAAGACGTTATCACCCGCAAGAAAGAACCCATCCTTACGTACGAAGAGCGCAAGTCGGCGTAGCAGCCGGTAGCTCTCTTGCAGATTCTTCGGCCCGCTAAACGGTAGCGGATTCTTTCGACCCGCCAAACAGCGGCGGGTCTCAGAATAATGCATCGGTAATTCCTGTTTAGAATATATCCCGCGCGCTCCGCTGCTTTGTCACCTTCACATCCCGCAGTTGCGGAGCCTTCAAGCGAATCTCCAACCGGAAGTTACGGTACTGTCCCGTCGGCACCCAGTTGAAATCCATCTCCCAGCAATGGAGATCGCGATACACCGTGATCTGGGGCGCGGCGAATTCCTTGTTCAGCACATCATAACTCGTACTGGCGCTGATCTTCCAATATTCCGTGAGGTTGAAGCCGAGTGCAACCGAGATGTTGGAACTGCGTGTCACCACGCGCGGGTCCACCTGACTCTGACTGAAATTCCATGAGAGCTGGAGGTTCCAGGGAATGCTGAAATCCGCGGGCCGCTCATCATACACACCAACGAACCCGCGCTTCTCCGCCTGACGCAATGAATCCTCCATCGACTGAATCGGTCCGGCGTCCGTTTCTTTTTTCTCGCCACTCAGCGACGTGGAGATACTGATGTTGAAGCTCGTCAACTGTGCGAGCCGGCCATCTTCGTTGATAAGAAACTTGTTCACGCGCCTGCCGACCGTCGGCTTCAGCGGATCAGGCTCAAACTTGTACAGATTGAACCGGCTGCTGCCACCGATATTCAGAATCTGCCCGATACTTGTACGGTAACCGAGACCAATCTCGTCGAACTTCAAGCTGTCCCGCGCAAAATTATAGCCGGTGGCAATGTCAAAGTTGAGAAGTTGGAACTTGTTATCCTGACCGGATGTGTCGTTCGACTCCGTTTTCATTTCCAGTACGTTGCCCAGCCGGAACGAGATCGCCTGTCGTTCTTCCGAAGGCGCGCCGCCGAATGGTTCACTCCCGTAGATGCTGTATTTCACCGGCCTGCCGAACTCGTCGAAGTATGTGCCGTAGTAACCATAACCCGGTTTGCTGAAGTCGGGCTGGTACGTGTATGAAATACCCGGCGTCACCTGGTGCCGGATGCCCTTGATGCCCAGAATGCCGGGCTGAAAAATGCCGTAGATCTTTGTGCTGGCCGAAACTCCCATATCAAAGAAACGCACGGCTTTAATTGCGCGGACGTCGGTTTCGGAAATGGTGCTATCAATGGGATTCAGGTCGCGCCGGATGCTCTTATCGTACCACTTCTCCGTGTAATTGAAGAACGGCGTCACGGTGAAGTAGCCGATCTTCGGCGAAGCGTTGATGGCGATGGCGTGGTTGACGCCGCGGCGTTCGTTCAGATGTAACGTGCTGTCCAGTCCGAGGACTTTGTTGCGTGTATTGACAAACTGCCCGTTGTACGTGTAACCAATCAGCTCGAACCATTTCAACGAGCTGAGGTCAGTGGACGAACTCTTTCCGAATCTGAACGGAAAGCTCTGTCCCCGATTAAAGCTCAGGCTTGGCAGTGTCTCGCGCAGTTCTCCCGTGCGGAGGTTTTGGTCGCGGCGGATATTCACGGTCATGCTGTTGGGCGTTCCCTCCCACGATTTGCTGAGGGTTGCGTTGGAGACGATGTTCTGTTGCAGCAAGTCGTTGAGGTTGTTACTCGTTTGTTGATAATAGCTGCCGCTGGTAAACGTGAAGTCCACCACCAAACGCGTTGTGGGGTCGAACTCTTGGTTATGACTCATCCGCAGGTTGAAGAGTTTGTCCTTCCGAAAATCCGGATCGCCGCGCTCGCCGGTGATTGTGGTCGCGTATGAACCACTGATACCCCCCGTGAAATTATACCTGAGCGCATACCGCACATCCGAATACAGCACCCACGTCCCTTTTGTATATCCGTCCGCCCGGAAACTCATGTCGGTGTAGTCACTCATCGCCCAGTAATATCCGAGGTGCAGCAGGTACCTGCCGCGGCCGCTCTCGCCATACGCCGGCGCGATCAATCCCGACCGCCTTCCCCGCTCATTCGGAAAAATGCCGAACGGCAGAGCAAACACCGGTACATCGGAAATGTACAGATACACCGGGCGTGCAACGATGTTTTCTTTCACCACGATTTTCATTTCCGGACTGCCGAAGTAGTAGTGCGGATGCTCGAGTTCGCACGTCGTGTATCTTCCATGGCCGACGAACATGACGTCGGTATCCACTTTCTTGATCGTCTCCCCGTAATAAAATCCCTGCTCCATCTCAGTTTCGCCGAGAGTAATCTTCCCTCTCTTCGTATTGAAGTTGTATGTGATCTTCGAACCTTTGTACGTCTCCCCTCCGTCAATCAGGTCGGGTGAGCCGGTGAGCTTCTTTCCTGTGGTGTCTGCGGTGTCCGGTATACCATGTGCGTTGAGCACAGACGTGTTCCAGTTGATGTCAATCCGTTCAGCTTTCAGACCAAAGGCCTTGTGCTTGATGCTTGCCTTCCCATACAGAAACATCGTTTTGTTGGAAAGAGAATAGATGATCGAATCGGATGCGGAGTAGGTGACGACGGAATCAATCCCTGATGATGTTGTGGTGGTGTCAGTCGAAGTCGTATCTGTGGCTACAGAAAGCGAATCCGGAACGACGGAGACGGTATCAGGAAAGTCGGACACCTGTGCAAACGCAGAAGCCGTGAGAAGACATGATAAAATGATAAGGATACGGCGCAGCATTTATCTCTTCCTTGACTTCCACCATTCATTGAGCCGTTCACGGATTCTCTTCTCCGCCCCATTGTCAGTCGGACGGTAATAGATGCGACCATGTAGTTCTTGGGGCAAATGGGCTTGCTCGGTAAAGTTGCCATCAAAGTCGTGACTATACTTGTAGTTCTCTCCGTACCCTATTTGTTCCATGAGCTTTGTCGGGGCATTGCGGAGATGAAGCGGAACGGGTTCGTCGGGCCTGGTACGCACGTCGCTTATTGCTTCGTTGATGGCCTTGTATGACGCATTACTCTTGGGACATGATGCGAGATACGTTGCCGCCTGCGCAAGGACGATTCGCCCCTCCGGCATTCCTATGTAGTCGATTGCCGTGAAGCAGGACGTTGCCAATGTTATTGCATACGGGTCGGCATTCCCGATGTCTTCCGAGGCAAGAACAATCATCCGGCGTGCGATGAATTTCGGGTCTTCTCCACCCTCCAGCATTCTCGCCATCCAATAGACCGCCGCGTCAGGGTCACTGCCTCTTACGCTCTTGATAAATGCGGAGATGATGTTGTAGTGCTCTTCGCCCCCTTTGTCGTATCGTGTCATCTTCCGTTGAAAGGCTTCTTCGAATTCCTTTCTCCCGATAACCGCCGTGCCGTCACTTGCAGGAGCCGCCAGACTCACCGCGACTTCAAGTCCATTGAGCATCATCCGCGCATCGCCTCCGGAAAGCCGGAACAACACGTCGGCATCGTGAACGACGATATGCCGCTTCGAAAGAGCGGAATCGGTGGTCAGTGCATGATCAACGATACGTTGAAGGTGGTCGCCGGTGAGGGATTCCAGAACGTACACGCGCGAGCGCGACAGCAGTGGGGAGATGACTTCGAAGGATGGGTTCTCGGTGGTCGCGCCGATGAGCGTAATGAGACCATCTTCAACGCTATGAAGCAACGCGTCCTGCTGGGCCTTGTTGAAGCGATGGATTTCATCAATGAAAAGGAGCGTCTGCTTGCCGCCTCTCTTGCGGTTCATCTCGGCGCGATCAAGCACTGCGCGCACGTCCTTCACACCGGAGGCAACTGCATTCAGTTGGAAGAACTCCACTTCAACATGATGCGCGATAATTCTCGCCAGTGTGGTCTTGCCGCTTCCGGGCGGACCCCAGAGAATCATGGACGGTAGAAGGTTGCCTTCAAGAAGCACGCGCAGTGGCTTGCCCGGTCCGAGCAGATGTTCCTGTCCGACAAATTCATCAAGTGTCCGGGGGCGCACACGCTCGGCCAATGGGGCGTGCGATGATGGTGGGACTGTGGGGGGTGTGCTGTCGAAGAGTTCCATGAAGACGGATTACAGGTTCACGCCATTCTCAGTAATCCGTAATCTCTATGAAGACGATGATTGTACGGGGCTTCATTTTTTTCTGACCTTGTACACGGTTTCTCCCTTGCGGATCACCCCGTATTTTTCACGAGCAACTTTCTCTATTGCCTTCTTATCACTGTCGAGTGCTTTGGATTCTGCTTGCAGCCGGCGATTCTCGGCCTCAGCTTCAACGATTTTCTGCTCGATCTCTGTTTTCTGATTCTGCAGTCGGAAACGCTGAACAATCCCGCGGCTCCCGAATAACACAAAAAGGAGAATGGGTACACCGAGAACAAGGCTGATGACTACGCGCTTGTTGCCGAGAAGCCTCTTCACCCCGGCACGCAGGTCGAATCCTTTTCGAATCTTGCGGTAGAATACGTTGTCCATGGCCGGACAATGTAGCACTTATTTCAAGGGTTTGCAAGGCAATGGCGTGTACAGAACTGATCCCGCCGCTGCTCTTGTCCTATCCTTTGTACCAGTCCCTGGTTGGATTGTAGGTTGTATTGATGTTATTTTTCTCTGCGTGGCGTTCGAGCGCAAGAGAGATCAGCTTATCCAGTAACGCCGGATAGGAAATGCCCGATGCTTCCCAGAGCTTGGGGTACATGCTGATCGAGGTAAAGCCCGGAATGGTGTTGATCTCATTGAGATAGATGCGATGTTTCTTTTTTGTGACGAAGAAGTCTACGCGGGCCATGCCGGCGCAATCCAATACGCGAAATGCCTCGATGGCAAGTTTCTGAATCTCACGCATGACTTTTTTGGGGAGGTCGGCGGGAACGACGGCTTCCGATTTCCCGTCAACGTACTTTGCATCATAGTCATAAAATTCATTGGAGGGAATAATTTCACCGGTGACGGACGCAAACGGCTCATCATTCCCGAGCACACTGCACTCGATCTCGCGAAGGCTGTTCACTCCCTGCTCGATCACGATCTTCCGGTCATATTGCGCTGCCATTGCAATTCCAGCAAGGAGTTCGCTGCGATGATGCGCTTTGCTGATCCCAACGCTTGATCCGGTATTGGCCGGTTTGGTAAACATGGGATATTTCAGTTTCTTCTCAGCCGCCGCAACAACACGCTTCGGTTCTTTTTGACAAACGCTCGAAACAAACCACAGGTATCTTGCAATGGGAAGTCCTGCCTGTTCAAACAACTGCTTCTGTACGATCTTGTCCATGCCGAGCGCTGAACCAAGCACCCCCGCACCAACGTAGGGAATGTTTGCAAGCTCCAGCAGTCCCTGGATCGTACCATCTTCACCGTATGTTCCATGCAAGACCGGAAAGATGACATCAATCCGGGCAAGGGCTTCACGGGAATCGAGGGACACAAGTCCGCGCCGATTGGGTTCGGGAACGAGAAAACGTTCCGGCTCTCCGTCGATTCCCGTTTTGGCTTTCAGCACATCCAGCGCCCTTCCGGAACTTACCCAGCGTCCTTGTTGGGTGATGCCGATCGGGACGACATCGTATTGGGCGCGATCCAGCGCGTTGATGACGGAACCGGCTGAGACGAGAGAGACCTCATGCTCACCGGAGCGACCACCGAAGATGACTCCAATGCGGAGTTTGCTCATATGAAGCCCGTCAAACGATAAATAGATTGATGGTGGAGTGGCTTAAGATAACATGTGCTGGAGTTTTGCCGCAACGTACTTCCGTACGTCTTCATCTGAAATCTTATCGTCCCCGCTATCGTCGGTGGAACAAGGGATGTCCGTGAAGGCTTTACCGTAGCTCTGTCCGCTGATGCCGCGCAGGTTCTCAATATCCCCGGAGCTCAGAACGTGTGGACCGCCGAGCATCCGGGCAACGAAAATAATATGCGCAGCATGTTCCACTTTCTCCATTTTGAAATATGCATCGTGCAGCGTCCCGCCGTATGTAACAACGCCATGGTTTGCGAGGAGTATCGCCTCACTTGTCATGACATGCGGAGCGAGGGATTCGGTAACTTCACCGGTGGAAGGAGTTGCATACCCGGCAAGAGGAATTGATCCAAGGCCGACAATAACTTCCGGAAGGACACATTGGTCGAGGGCAATCCGGGCGGCCGCAAAACCGGTAGCGTACGTCGGATGGGCATGCACCACAGCCCCTATATCCGGTCGCTGTTTGTAAATGAACATGTGCATATCGATTTCTGTGGAAGGTTTTCCGCTGCCACTTACCTGTGTACCGTCTATCGTCACTTCAACAAGATCATGGGCCGTCACCATTCCCTTATTGATCCCCGAACGGGTGGCAAGAATGTTACCGCCGGGGAGCTTGACGCTGACGTTGCCATCGGTCGCGGTAACCATGCCGCGGTTGTAGAGACGGTGGCAGATATCGATGAGAAGTTGTGTGTCTGTCATCTTGCCCGTACGGGGAGAGTTAGTGCTTCTAACGAATCACTTCCAGAAGCTCGTCAACAATATGATATTTCTGGAACGGCGGCATCATGTACGCGCCGGCGACAAGGGGCTTCGCTTCCTTAAGAAAGGACTTTGAAATTTCAATGCCCACCGCCGGGCCGCGGTCACCCGAATTGCGCATCTTGTCGCGGATATCTTCCGGGATTTTCATGCCGGGAACTTCATTGTGCAGAAACTCCGCGTGCTTTGCACCGCGCAGCGGGAGAACGCCGAGCATAAGAAACATATGCAAGTGCTCGATACGTTTGAGGAAACTTTCCAGGGTTCTCATCTCATAGATCGGTTGCGTGAAGATACAATGTGCACCGGCTTCCGCCTTACGCTCAAGTTTCTCCATTTCCTTATCCATGTCGTCGGCAATGGGGTTTGCCGCACAGGCAATGAAGAACGACGTGGGTTCACCGATGGAGTTGCCGAGGAGATCGCGGCTCTCATTCATCGAACGGACGGCCCGGATAAGTCCGGCAGAGTCAACGTCGAACACCGAGGTCGCCTGGGGATAGTCACCGATGCTCGTTGGATCGCCTGTGATACAGAGGATATTGCGGAGACCGAAGGCATGCGCACCGAGAAGGTCGGATTGAAGGCCGATCATGTTCCGGTCGCGCGTGGCAATGTGCGTCATGGTTTCGATACCCACTTCACGCTGCACCAGCGTCGAGATGGCAACAGGGTTCATCCGTAAACGGGCGCGGGCGCCGTCGGTAATATCAATGGCGTCGATGCCGCGCTGGTGAAGATACCGGGCCCCTTCGATAACAGAACTCATGTCGAGTCCGCGCGGAATATCCAGTTCCACCGAAGTCATGAATTTCTTGCCGATGTTGCGGGCAAAACCGGAGCGATCATCCAGCCGGATGGCGTGTCGGGGTTCCTCGCGAATGCTTACTGAGCGGACGGCTTTTTCCTTGAGAGCGGGTTTCCCAACGCTCACCCCTTTGAGGGCACGAGCCATTGCTGCAATGTGTGCTGGCGTTGATCCGCAACAGCCACCCACAAGCGTTACACCGGATTCCACCAGTTCCTTTGCATACTTGCCAAGATAATCCGGGGAAGTATGGTAGATGGAACGCCCGTCGAGCAATGTCGGAATTCCTGCCGCAGGTTGAGCCGAAAGCACAATCCCGTCTTTGTACATACTGCGGATAATGCCAAACATCCGCTGCGGACCCACCGTGCAATTTGCACCGACGATATCGACGCCCTGTGCGATGATGTGTTCCACCACCTCAATGGGATAACTGCCGGAGAGAATCGCACCATCTTCTGCAAATGCTTTTTGTGCCACGAGTGGAAGGTCGGTAAGCTCTTTGACCGCGGCAATAGCCTCATCAAGTTCCTGCACACTCACAAACGTTTCAAGCATGATCAGGTCGACGCCGCCTTTAACCAGCCATCCGACCTGCTCTTTGAAGGCGTCGCGCGCTTCCTGTCGCTTGATTTTTCCCACAGGTTCCAACAGTTTGCCTACGGGCCCCACCGCACCTGCAACGTAGACATCTTCACCGGCGGCGCGGCGGGCAATCTCGACTCCCTTAAGGTTGATCTCCTTGAGTTTGTCTTCAAGGTGATACTGTGTAAGCCTGAGGCGGTTCGCCGAAAAAGTATTCGTTTCAATGATCTGTGAACCGGCCGCAATGTATTCGCGATGAACGCGTTCGACGATGTCGGGGTTCTTGATGTTCTGGATTTCATGCGGAATCTCCTCGTATTCATAAAGATCGAGGAGGGTTCCCATCGCCCCGTCACAAAGGATAGGGCCTTCTTTAATACGCTCGCGAAATGGTTTCTTCATACATCCATTGTCTGTAAAAGAAAAATCCCGTCCCAATTGGTCAGGACGGGATACAAGTTAGAGAATTCATGCCCGACATTCAAGCAGACCGGAATAGGATCCCACGTCGGCACTCACTTTTTCAGCAGAGGCAGAATAGCCGATTCGAGTTCTTCATACGTCAGTTGTTCCACCAGCATTTCTGCGAGCAGTCCGTTCTTGTCATAGAGAAATGTTGTAGGGAGTGCCCCGCCCCATTCCGGATTCAACGCATTGATAAAACTCTCGTCGTTACCCGCGCGTTTGATATATGTCATGAAGTCAATCTTCATTCGTTTGACGAACGGCATTACCAGAGATCTCACTCTCTTCGGATCGTCTATCGAAACAAAGATAAACTCAACACCATCGTCCGCATATTCCTTACGAACCCGCAGAAGTCCCGGAAACTCTTCGATACACGGCGCACACCAGGTCGCCCACATATTCACCACCACCACTTTGCCAACAGATTGCTCGATAAGCAGATGAAGACCCGCGGCATCAATGGGCCGGATTTCCGGCGAAGCGGTGGAATCGGATGAAAATATGAGCAGCCGCGCCATGAGCAACATATATGCGAGAGCATTCATCTCGCTATTTCTTGATCCGCTTGATGCCGCAGCCGAAGGCTTTGGTTTCCGGTCGGGGGACTTCCCTCCCCTCGAGCAAGGCATCGAGTGCAGCCTTCAGGTCCTGCGATGTCATGTCATCGGGATCCCTGCTGTCATCAATGCGTCCATGGTAGCGGAGAATCCCTTTCGCGTCAAGGACATAAGCTTCCGGTGTAACTTGCGCTCCATAGAGGTCGGCGATAATATTGTTTCCGTCTTTGATAATTTCAAAGGGGAGTCCATTCTTCTGCGCATGCTCTTTGATTTCTTCGACGGTCTCTTGTTTGTTGGAATTGATTCCTATGAACGTCACTTTCTTCCCCGTATAGAGCTTCGCAAGTTCAACCATTCGTTCGTTGTAGTCATTCGATACGGGGCACTCCGTCGCAATAAACATCAGCACCACGAGGTTTTCGCCAAGGTACTTATCGAGGGAATGCTCCACTCCATCAATGTCCTTCCCCACGAAAGCCGGCGCGGTCGTTCCGATCTCAAGTTTTGGCAGTGTCGCCGCAGTGGCAAGAGAAGTAAGAAGAAGTATTGCTGAGAATATGAACATGCAAGAGCGCTTTGTCATGTTAAATGTCCTTTACGATTATGATGTTAGTGACCTTTGATCCATTCTTCTGCAATTTGTACGGCGTTGGTTGCAGCACCCTTGCGGAGGTTGTCCGACACAACCCAGAGATTGAGTCCGTTGGGTACGGTCTCATCGCGACGCAAGCGTCCAACAAATACATCGTCCTTGTCCCATGCAGTGATGGGCATGGGATAACACGCTTGCAGTGGGTCGTCCTGTACAATTACTCCGGGTGCATGTTGCAGAGCTTCTTTGACTTCGGCCAATTGGAATTCGTTTTCGAACTCCACATTCACGGCTTCGCTGTGACCGCCCTCGACAGGAACGCGCACACAGGTCGCAGTAACCCTGATGCTCTCATCGCCCATAATCTTCTTCGTCTCATTCACCATTTTGTGTTCTTCTCTCGTGTAGCCATCTTCATAAAATACATCCACGTGAGGAAGAACATTGTAGGCAATCTGATGGGGGAATTTCTTTTCCTTCACGGGTTGCTTTCCCACCTCGGCCTCCAACTGTTCCAATCCCCTGTACCCGGCACCGGTCACCGATTGATAGGTGGCAACCACGATCCGTTTGATCTTCCATCGGTCATGCAGAGGCTTGAGTGCGACGACCATTTGAATGGTGGAGCAGTTGGGATTCGCGATGATCCCCTTGTGGTGGAAGATCATCTTCCTGTTCACTTCGGGAACAACGAGAGGAACCTGTTCATCCATCCTGAACGCGCTGCTGTTATCGATAACGAGCGCGCCAGCGTTGACAGCATGTTGTGCAAATTCCTTGCTTACTGTGGCTCCTGCAGAAAAAAGAGCAACCTCAACCCCCTTAAATGAACCTGCCGTCAGTTTCTGCACTTTGTGGGTTGTTCCGGCGAAACTCACCTCCTTGCCGGCGGAGCGTTCGGAGGCAAGAAGGAGGATATCGCCCACGGGGAACTTCCGTTCCTCCAACACCTGGATCATTTTTCTGCCGACCATTCCTGTCGCGCCGACAACAGCAACCTTGTACAACCGCATACGCAGCGTTCCTTCTACAGTTCTTCTATCAATTCACGTTCACGAACCACCGTCATCGTCGCCCCATCAATCAGTACTTCCGCCGGACGCGGACGAGCATTATAGTTGGATGAAAGCACATATCCGTAGGCTCCTGCACACATCAGCGCAAGATAATCGCCCCGCTGAACGCGCGACATTTTTCTGTCAAGGGCAAAGAAATCACCTGACTCGCACAACGGCCCGACGACGTCCACGGTTTCCACCGGCGACTCCTGCAACGTCAACGGAACGATTTGATGATAGGCGTTATACAAGCTCGGGCGAATCAGATCGTTCATCCCGCCATCGACAACAATAAATACCTTGTGTCCGGTTTCTTTTCTATACAATACCTTTACAAGCAACACGCCGGCGTGCGCAATGATCGAGCGCCCCGGCTGGATCGATAAACGGCATCCGGACTCTCTCAGGATTGGCAGGACTGTCCTAACCAACGTCGCAGCGGAGAGGTTCAGCTCTTCCAGTGCCTCATCCGGAAGAAACGGATGTTGCACGTATCCTCTATACTGTACGCCAAAGCCGCCGCCAAAGTCAAGGTCTTTGATATCAATACCATCGCGTCGTAACTGTTGCACTAAAGCCACCAGGGCTTCAGCGGCCTTCATAAATGTTTCCGCCTTGGTAATCTGGGAACCGATATGACTATGGATCCCGCGCACTTCAATCATGGGCATCGATCCTGCACGACGAAGCGCTTCCGCCGCTTTCCTCCATTCAATCCCGAACTTGTGTTCCATTGTTCCAGTGGAGATGTGGGAATGCCCGCCTGCCTCAATGTCGAGATTGACACGGAGGAGAATGCGCGCTGTTTTTCCCGATGCAACAGCGATCCGGCTCAGGACATCGAGTTCCTCGAATGATTCAACATTGAAGGCGAGGATATTGTTCTCCAACGCGTACACAATCTCATCATCCCTCTTGCCAACGCTGCTATATGTGATTCTGTCCGTTGGAAACCCCGCCTTGAGTGCAAGGTGCAACTCGCCGCGGGAAACCACATCAGCACCAAGTCCCTCGCCAGCAATCACGCGCATCAGGGCCGGATTGTTATTGGCCTTCGCCGCGTAACACGTCAGGTGATCCTGTCCGCCAAAGGCACGTTCAATGTGGTTGCAATGATCCACAATGGACTGCTTGCTGTACACGTACAACGGCGTCCCGAATCTCTCAGCAACATCATTGAGCGAAGTCCCTTCGCACACCAACTCGTTGTCACGATAATTGAATTCCTGCATGTCGGGGGGTTACAAGAATAGTGCGATGAATGAACGGAACGGCAGAAGTATGCCTCCAATGACTGTCGAAAACGCTGAGCTGAACGCCGGTATGCGCATAAGCCCGATAACGATCAAGATGCCAAGAAAACCAACCTTGCGGTATTGTTCAGCAACTGAAGCAGGCAATATGGCCGCGAACATATGCGATCCATCCAATGGAGGGATGGGGATGAGATTGAACACCGCAAGGACGATATTCAGATAGACCCCACCGTAAAACATTTTCAGCAGGAATTCCAATCCATCGGCAGCCAACGGAGAATCAAGTGCCACGACTGCCGTGCCGGAAAGACTGAGAAGAACAACAACCACACTGCAAACCATTGCGAGAATGATATTGGAGAGCGGGCCAACAACTGAGACCAGGACGTCGTCGCGACGCAGGTTTGAGAAATTATTCGGGTTGATGGGTATCGGCTTTGCCCAGGCGATAAACACACTTCCTGCGGCTATGAGAGAAAATAATGGGACAATGATTGACCCGATCAGATCAATGTGCGGAATCGGGTTGAGTGTGAGTCGACCGAGGTCACGGGCGGTGGGATCGCCGAGTCGTAATGCCATGTATCCATGTGCAATTTCATGGATGACGACGGAGAACAGGAGTATCGGAAGAATATAGAGTTGATCAAACATCAAGCGGATTCGGAATATTGACGATCGGGAATGTCTTCCGCCGCGCTCACCATGGGATAATAGTCGGAGATGTTCACCGCAAACCCTTCGGCGGTGAAGGCACCTGTGGCGGGATTCTGGATGTATGTCCCTTTGTACTCCTTGCGCCGGATGCGCTCCAACATTTCAACCAACACATCAACATCCTCTTCGTTCGAATAGCAGCCGAAACTTGCACGCGCCATTCCCGGGAAGGTGGCGGAGTCCGTGGCAACCACACCGCACCCGGTGTCCTTACCTGCCTCTGCGCTGACATTGAGCAGACGCTTCACGTATGGTTGTGCACAAAAGTATCCGTTGCGCACACCAATTGCGCCCTCCGTACTCAAGATGGAAGCAACCAGACCCGGATGTATGCCTTCCATGTTGAAGGCAATAACTCCGACTTTATCCTGTAGCTGTTCCGTCGGTCCATAAAACACCATGCCCGGAATCTGTTTCATTTTCTTTAGTGCGTACTCCAACAGGTGCTGCTCGTGCGCTGCGATCACGTCCATTCCCACACATTTCATAATGATCAATGACTCTGCGAGCGCAATACCTCCGACAACATTGGGGCTGCCGGCTTCGTCCTTATGCGGCGGCGGATTCCACTCCACACTATCAAGCGTGACAATTGCTGCAACGCCACCACCAACGGAATCCGGTTCGCCCTCCGCAAAGAACTCCGTCGGCCCGATCAACACGCCCGTACCAAATGGTGCGTAGACCTTATGTGCGGAGTATGCCAGGAAGTCGATATGGCGAAGGTCGTCATTCGGAAGGATGTCGATCGGGCGATGCGCAACGAGTTGTGCCGCATCAACAAAGATCTTCGCTCCGGCATTGTGCGCTATTTCTGCAATATCATGAATAGGTGAACAGATGCCGGTGATGTTGGACGCACCGGAGACGGCCACCAATCGCACCTTCCCCTTATGAAGGCGCAACGCATTCTTCAATTCTTCATAATCAAGATTGCCAAGCTCCTTCACGGGCACATGCACCACCCTGGCATATCGTCGCCAGGGAAGATCGTTCGAGTGGTGTTCCATGCCGGTAGTAATAATGACGTCGCCTGGTGCAAACTGGAATCTCGCTGCAAGCTTGTTCGTGCATTCAGTGGTGTTCTTGGTAAAGATCACCTGGTTACGCATCGGATCGGCGCCGACAAATCTCCCGGCGATATCATGGGCGTGGTCGTATGCCTCGGTTGCCACCTGCGATTTGAATCCTGTACCGCGATGGACGCCGGAGTACCACGGAAGAAATTCTCCTACGCGGTTCCATACACGCTTGAACGTTGGCGTACTCGCTGCGTTGTCGAGAAATGTGTAACGGCGCGTGCTGCCGTCGAGCACCGGGACCATCGTATCAATGCCGATGATATCGCCGCGGAGATCATTGATTGTCAAACGTTTGCCGTTATGTTGTGGTGTCATGATGCAACTCCGGTTATGCTCTCGGATGAAACGTCCGGTGAACTTCCTTCAAATACTCACGGTCGATGTGCGTATAAATTTGTGTCGTGGAGATGTCCGCGTGGCCGAGCATCTCCTGCACGGAACGCAGGTCGGCGCCCCCCTCAAGCAGGTGCGTGGCAAACGAATGACGGAACGTATGCGGATGCACTTCCTTGGTGATGCCCGCCTTTTGTGTGTATGAGCGGACGATGTTCCAGATCGACATCCGGGTCAATGGCGTCCCTCGCATATTCAGGAATAGTGCATCCTCCGATTCCCTTGCTCCGGCAAGCAACAACCGGCACTCTTTCTTATACCGGTCAATCCAGCGCAACGCCGATTGGCCGATGGGAACGACCCGTTCTTTCGATCCCTTGCCAAAGACTCTCACGAGTCCCTCTTCGGGGAAAACGCTGGATTGCTTCAACCCGATCACTTCAGAAACGCGCAACCCGGAAGCATAGAGTACTTCGAGAATCGCACGGTCGCGTACCCAGAGACTCTTCTTGTCTTGCGGTGATGCGACTGTCTGTTGCAGTATTGCTTCCACCTCCGGCTGAGTCAAAACACCGGGCAGCGCGCGTTCTACTTTTTGTGTGTCCACCAATTCCGCGGGATTCGCCTTCACAATCCCATCCCCGACCAGAAATTTGTGGAAACCCTTGATGGCCGAACAGGCTCTATTCACCGAGCGTGGTGAGAGTCCTTGCTTGCGTAACGAACCGAGGAACCCCGACATATGGACCTCGGTAACGGCCTTCAGATGGCGTATGCCCTGCTTTTGAAGAAAGCCAAGATACCGTGTAATGTCAAGGCGATACGCCGACACTGTATTACGAGAAGCATTTTTTTCCAACGAAAGGAAATGAAGGTATTGATCACGGTGCTGCGTCATTGTCCCGCCTTCTTCGTCCGCGATTCATTCGAGACCCCGTCGGCCACGATACGCTCCCGCTCCTCTGTATCCGGATACTTGATGCGCGAGTGATAAATACCCACGAGCACCCCGAGGAAGGCTGCCTTGATCTTTGTAAGGTCTTGCAGAGTCAGAGGACATTCATCCAATTCACCCTCTTCGAACCGGCGGCGTATCAGTTCATCAATCACGACTTCGAGATTTTGCGGTGACGGATCTTCAAGGCAGCGCGCTGTTGCTTCGATAGCATCGGCCAGCATCAGGATACCGGTCTCTTTCGTTTGTGGCTTTGGTCCCTGATAGCGATAGTCCTGTTCCTTGATCTCGTCGATCTTCGTCTCGTCGGGCGAACTTTCTGCCTGCTTGAGCGCCTTGCTGTAGAAATATTCAATGCGCGTCGTCCCGTGATGCATTGGAATAAAGTCGATCACCTCCTGCGGAAGTTTGTGTTCGCGTGCGAGAGCGATGCCGTCCTTCACGTGCGCGGCAATGATCAACGAACTCATCCGCGGCAAAAGCTTGTCGTGCCGGTTACGCGTGCCGCGCTGGTTTTCCACAAAGTAGGTGGGCTTATTGATCTTGCCGATGTCATGGAAACACGCCCCCACCCGTGCGAGAACTTCATTGCCGCCAACAGCCGACGCCGCAGATTCTGCAAGACTGGCCATATTCATGCTGTGATGATACGTCCCTGGAGCGCGTTCGGCAAGCTGGCGGAGTAATGGATGGTTGAAATGAGAAAGCTCAATCAGCGTCAGATCTGTAGTCACATTGAACGAGCGCTCAATGAAGACCAGGAGACCGTACGTCAACACCGGTGAAATAATCGCGTTTGTCAGGGCGAACACGAGTTGTTCCAACACCATGCCGGGACTTTCAAATCGCTCGAGGGCAAGGGCGATAATCGACAGGGAGTAACCGAGGAAAATGAATCCGAGCGACCGGAAGATCTGCGTACGGTTTTTCATATCGCGGACGGTATAGACGGAAAGCGCCCCTGCGACCAGTGACGCAAGCGCTATGGAGTAATCGTTTCCTCTGATGCCGGCGACAAGGAAGGCGATGATCACCGTGCCATAGAACCCGACGCGTGAATCGAAGACAATCGTCAACAACATGGCCGCCGTCGGGACGAAGATCAGGTATTCAATCGGGGCAGCGACGTTCAACTCACGGGTGATGTAGGCGAGCAGTCCTTCAAACAGCATCAGCAGTGCAATCAGCGACAGTCGCCTGTTGTTGCTGAATATCCTTTTGCGGAACAGATGCAGATAAATGCCAAAGAGCATCACCACAATGGCAACATGAAGGATGATGCCGATGAACTGAAACGCGCCTCCGGATTCCGGTCCCCGTTCGGCCCGCGCTTTGCGCAACGAATCCAATTTCAGTTTGGTTTCAGGCGTGATGCGCTCATGTTTGCTGACGATGCGCTCGTTCTGCTCAACCACGCCCGTGGTGCGCGGGATGGCCTCAACCTCCGCGACGATTGCAAGATCAGATGCCGATGCATTGAATACAATATTGGGTTTCAGCAGCGAGATGCCGATCTTGTACGCCAACTCCACCGTATCGTTGTCACCGCCGTACGCATCGCGCAAGCGCGATTCCAGCAGACGGATGACATCCTTGCGATCAAGCAGACGATCCACCGGCACGGTTTCCTGAATCGCTCCGCGGCGGATTGCAATCTCGGGAAGCCGCAACGAATCCTTGGGGCGCTCAATGAATCCCGCTGCGAGGTATTCGTCCATCGCGCCGAGAAGCAATGTCTCCATTGCCGCCAGGCGTCGTGTCGCGAGTGATACAATAATTTTACCGTCGCGCTCCGAGAATCGCACACCACTCTCAGTGGAGAGTTGATTTACATTGACGCTATCGCCCCGTCGCCTCCTGGCCTCGGCCCAATCGTGCATGCAACCCAATACATGACTGATTGCCGCTGTTTGTTCATCCGCTGCCTGCGCCATGTAGTCAAACACGGGCATGGCCCTGTTCTTTGCCGTCTCAATCTCTGTGTTATACTCCTCCTGATCCCGATGGACGGGAAATGAGAATGGTGCGATGAGATCCTTGCGCGCCCACACCGCGCCGACTTTGTAATCGAGATCGAGGGCTTCGCCTTGCGGAAACATCATGGCAAGCGCGATAATAAGAACCACGGCAAGAAGGATCTTCACGAGAAGATCGGGAGAAAAGCGATGTCGCAGGAATGTCGTTGAGTCCGACCTTGTCTTTTCGTCGGCCATGTGAGTCTATTGTGATGTGAGATTATGTAAACCAATATCGGGAGATTGACGGCGAGAATCAACGAGGTTTGAAATGCGGCGCGGCGGACAAACTGGACGTTTGTCCTACTACCTATTGATCTGAGGGGTAGGTCAAGCCTGCCCGTCCGATCAGGCGGGCGTCCCCCCCGCTTGACCGAATGGTTCTCGTCAATGACATATTAAACAAAAAGCCCCATCCTTGCGGACGGGGCATCATGTGTTTGGCTCGGGGTGAGATTAGTTGTTCTTTGCACCCTGATCAATCCATGTAGCAATCGTCTTGACTTCTTCATCAGTCAGCCATTTTGCCTTCCCGTCCTTGATCTTCTTCTTTGAGTTCAGAGGCATCCTGTCTCCAAACGGCGGATCGTCGCCCAGCTTCTCCACCAGCGGACTCTCCTTTGATTTTCCCGCGATGAATGCCGAGCCATTCTTACCGCCAGTTTTCAGCAAGTCATAATTGTCCATGGACAATTCGCTCGGGTTGAAATTCTCTTCTGCATGGCATGGGAGACAGTTCTTATTGATGATCGGGAAGACATCGTTCTTGAACGATACCGTGCTTGAGGTCTTCTTCTCCTCTTTCTTTGCTTCCTTCTTCACTTCCTGCCCAAGCAGAGCAGAAGTAAAAACAAGCACCGTTACGACAATAGCCGATATGTATACTCTCACTCTACCTCCTTGAAATGAAAACCACTGTTATCGTATCGTACTTTGTAAACACCCGAAGACGGGTAAAAGTTGCTACGGGTTCTTTGTAATCGGAATCGTCACTTCCCGCTCAGGAGAAGGAGAACTATCCTTCACCTTCACTGAAGTCGAGCCGGCAGCAGATGCCGTCGAGACACCGGTGATTGTCAGTGTTGCAGGATTGATGTTCGGGTTCACAAATGATGCCGTTGCAAGTGAACCGTTCGGCGCGGTATCAATGACATACGGTGGAGTACCATTGCTGATGGTAACACTCACGGCCTGCGACGGTCCGACTGTTACTGATGTCGGGTTGGCGACAAGTGCCGGAGCCGGACTGACGGTAATGCTAATCGTGATACCATGCAGCAAGGCATCACTCGCATCTTCGTCGTGAGACTCACTGATCTCCACCGTCGTCGTTCCGCCGACGTTCACCACTGACGGCGCGGTAATAACAAGTGTCGCAGGGTTCTGACCTGCGTTGTTCAATACTGCAGATGCAAGAGTCGGGTCCGGCTGCTCGGTGATTTCATACGGCGGGCTTCCACCGCTGATGGTGACTGTTGCCTGTCCGCCGGCACCAAGTGAAACACTGAACGTGTTTGCAGTCAGTTCGCCAGCGTCTCCGCCGCCGACTTCATCCCCCATATCCTTACAGCTATAAAAGGCGAGCGCTACAACAGCAAGCAGCGCCAGCACAACTCCTGTGCGTCGCACAATCATGTCGTCCTCTTAGAGATAAAAGTGAATCAACAAATGGAACTCGTCGTTCTTGACGTCCGTCGGGTCTTCCTTGATAATGCGGTACATGGGCCGGACTTCCACTCCACTGATCGGGAAGAACTCCAATCCAACGCTGTAGCGGGAAAGCGAGCCGGTTTTAATGTCTGTATTCGGATCGTAGAAGTCGTAGGCGGCTTTCAGATCAAGGCCGGGCGTGACAACATAGTTTGCTTCGACGTAGACAACGATGCCATCCGTTGTTGCTCCAAGAAATTTACTCTGCATCATATCCACTTCGCCGAGAAGCGTAAAGTTCTGGTAGCTGAATGCACCAAACCCGCCGAACAGCGTGGTGCGGACACCCGAGGCGCTCTTCTTTGTAAACATGTTCGCGCCGATGCCCACGTTGATCTCTTCGGTTGCCTTGAACATTCCCTCTGCTCGACCGAGGAATGCCTTCTGGTTGCTGGCACCGGCACCGAGAACGTCTGCCGCGTTGAAGATACCGCCGCTGATAGTGAAGGGTCCGGGGGAGACTCCGACTTCCGCTCCGGTAATTTCAGGCCGGCCGCGCTCAGCACTAAAGCCGGTGTATTCCCTGACGAATGCCGTGTGGTCGTCCATCCTCATCCCGAAGTTCGGAGTAAACTTTCCCACTTTGATAAAACCATTTGCCGGGAGGATATTCAGCAAACCGAATATCTCGTAGCCGCTGTAGATTCCCTTGTCAAGATAAATATTCACCTTCTTCGCGATACGGAAGTTCAGATACACATCGCCCTGCATCTGCCAGAACGCATTGCTACTCGTCTTGCCGAGTGTACCGGTATCCGGAAGCTGCTGATAAAAAAAGAGCGTACGGAAGTCCGCCCCCACCGAGATGAAATCGGTTATCTGCGTGCTGAACTCGTCCAGGTTATACTCCTCGGACCAGGTGGGAACGGGGAGTTCGTCGCGCCCATACTGTACACCAAACGTCTGGCGGATACCACCGCCGGAGGGATTGACGTGGCACGCCTGGCATTTTGCGCCAGTGCGGGCGGAAAACCTCGGCAACGCAGAGGCGATATCACAGACAAGAAGCAACATAACGACAAACGCGATACTCCGCAGCGTTGTCTTCATGAGCTGTTCCTTTCAGAGTGATGGGGATGAACTGGTGATAAAAGTGAGCCCAATATAGTAAAGGGGCTTATTTGATGCAACAAACGCGGGGCTGGATTGGTTGCGCGCTGGAGCCTTCATTCCTCCATCAATCCATTTCTCCATTACTCCGCTGCGTTGTTACTTTGCTCTGCCTTGATTATGCGCGTTAAACTCTGTAAGATTCGGGCACATTTCTTTGCAGGTCTTTCCTATGGCTCATTACCAGTCCCGGAAATTGGCGGGCATCATTTTTATCGTGGTACCAATTCTCATCAACATTCCTTACGGCATGCTCATCGCGGGTTTTCAGTATCCGGATATTCTCCGGCAGCCTGCGGGTGAAATCCTTGCAAAGTTTCATGAGGGGGGCTCCGGTCTCATTCTCACGTGGTGGGCCTTTGGCTTCATTGGTATTCCGCTGATCTACCCGGTGATTGGCTTGCATTCTCTTCTCCAACAGGAGGACACACCGTATCTGTTGACAGGCACGGCGTGCGGAGTGATCTCGCTTGTTGCACAGTTTGTCGGATTGTTGCGCTGGACGTTCGTTGTTCCTTCGCTCGCCGAGGTGTACGTCAATCCGGCTTCGAGTCAGGCCACCAGGGATGCCGCCGTCATTGCATTTCAAACCATACATCAGTACGGCGGAGTCGTCATCGGTGAGCATATTGGTCAACTCTTCACCGTGGTCTGGATGTTCCTTGTCGGTGCCGCAATGATGAAGTCGCCTGCCTTCCGGCCCTGGCTCGGTTGGTTCGGCATCATCAGCGGGGCGATCTATCTCCTTGCTCAACTGGAATTGTTTGCCACCGTGATTCCGGGTATTCCCGTGATTACGATTGCCAGACTGTTGGGCAGCATCTTATGGTTGATGTGGATGGTGCTGATTGGGATTGCCATGCTGAGAATGCGTCCCGTCGCATAACAAATGTGAAACTTGTTTGTCGATCTAATATTCTGTAGTCTGCACGCATTCAATAATGAACCACAACATTCACATTCTCAAAGCCCATGTACAAACGTTTTGAAACCGAAATGATCGTCCGGCCGGACGACATTGACATGAACAACCACCTGCACAGCTCGCGGTACCTGGACTACGTGCTCTTTGCCCGGTTCGATCAGATGGGGCGCTGCTACGGCATGCCGATGGAGGAGTTCCTGAAGAATAACTGGAACTGGTACCAGAAGGCGTTTCATATCGAATTCAAACGCGGAATCACTCTCGCAGACAGAGTCGTTATTCAAACCTGGCTCGAATCATTCGACAAGTCTGATGTACGGGTGGGGTTTCGGATTCTAAAAAAAGATCCGGAGAAAGTTGCTGCCGAGGGGTATTTTATCAGTACCATGATTGATATGCGCACCGGCCGTGCCATTCCTATCCCTGATTCCGTGATCGAGCATTATACACAGTATGTCGAATAATGGCGGGAACTATGCAACGTGCTATGATTTTCGTACTCATCATTTCTTCCTTGAGCTGTCATGATCAAGGTTCGGAGATCCCGGACGGGAGAATATCGTCGGACGAAGAGTTCTTTCATCTCATTACGCAGACCGATCCGTTCAGCGCGTACGTGTTGTTTCCCGGAGTTGATTCGATAACAAGTGGAACACTCAACGGTTCGACGGCACATCAACCGCTGGTGCGCGTGAAGATGAACGCAACGGCATTCTCTGCGCTGCGTGGCGACACGCTTCCTCCCGGCAGTGTTTTTCCGGAAGGATCAATCATCTTCAAAGAAATCCTCTCGGGAAACACGACACAATTGTACGCTGCGATCTACAAGGACACGGACAATCCGCTTGCGGGTAACGGCTGGCTTTGGGCCGAATTTGAACCGGACGGCTCGCCGTTCATTTCTATGGCGGGGGCGGGGATTCAATGCACGGGATGTCATGCGCGTGAGCAAGGGCCGCAGAATGATTTTGTCCGTACGTTTGAACGGCAGTAGTAGCAGGCTGTTGGAGAAATCCTGAACACGAACTCAACCCCCGCCTCCGACAGAATATCTACGGCGGGCAAGTCGAAGATCCCCGCCGGTGCTTGGCGGGAGAAGGGCCTGCGGGATGGGTTCAGAAGCACAGAATCCACCATGAGTCTGAGTAGATCATCCGGGCTGATCACCGTTGCCAAGACTGTCGCACGTGAGTTGCGTAGAAATCAGACTCACGGCGAAGCCTTGTTTTGGAAAGCGGTTCGTGGTAGAAGATTTCATGGAAAGAAATTCCTCCGGCAGCATCCGATTCTCGTTGATGTCTCAGGCCGGGAGACGTTCTATGTTGCCGATTTCTATTCCGCTGAATTGAAACTGGTCATCGAGATTGATGGTAAGGTGCATGAGTATCAAAAAGAGCGGGATACCTTACGTATTACAGTTATTGTTGATCGAGGCTTGAAGGTGGTCAGGTTCAGAAATGAAGCTCTGGAAACTGACATCGACGGAGTACTTCGAGAGCTGGAACATTATCTATGATCTTGTTTCGTTTTACAACTCGAACTCATCCCCCCATCCCCCTTCTCTTTCACATGTATAGACCGGAGAGATAGTTAACGGGTGTTCGGGGACATGGTTTACACGTTTAGGTTTCAAGAATATCGTTGTTAAGAGAGATTTGTGCAATGTGTTCATGATAGAAAAAGACGTTGAATGTGCCATCGGTG
>JBJXHC010000002.1:0-4248 GCA_046160825.1 Bacteroidota bacterium
ATGGCCGCAATCCACAGCGCTCGCCGTATTCGGTATTGCGATTTTGTCGTTAAGCGTCTTGCGTTTCCAAAAGAAGTTGGAATAGGAATTTCTTATTTCATCAAAACCATTTTCTTCTGTTCCACAAAACTTCCCTCTTTGAGCCGGTAGAAATACACACCGCTTGGTTGTTCGCTCGCATCCCAATAAACGGAATGGGCCCCAGACTCTTTGATCTCATTCACCAGAGTTGCTATTTCTCGTCCAAGCACATCATAGACTTTGAGTGTAACCCGATTCCTCATTGCTTGATGATAGTTGATGACTGTCCTCGGATTGAATGGGTTGGGAAAATTCTGCTGCAAGTGAAATGACCGAAGAGGCTGGTCGCTTATCGGTTCGACGGACGATATGCCACCGTTGTCGGTGTACAACATCACTGCCTCCTGGAGATTTCCTCCACAAAGAAAGCCTTCGGCCGGTGAACGGAAGAAAGCATCGACCGGGTCCGTGTCATTCGGGAGACCCGCGATGGTTGTGTCTCTCCAGGACTGGCCGCCATCGGTTGTGAGGGCGAAAAACGGCTTCAATTCCCGCGAACCGGGATTCACGTCCTGTAAGCCGTGGAGCATTCCGATTGATGTCGAGCCTTCCGCAAACGTTATCCCTTCCACAATAACATCAACCGGGGAGTAGAGAAGCTGAATCCATGTCGCCCCGCCATCAGTGGTTTTGCAGACGACCCCTGTTCCTGCAAGGTTACTCACTCCGGCAACATATCCTATGAGTGGAGAAGGGAAGGACACGTCGGTGAAGTTGTCCACGGCGGGAAATTCAAACGACTGCCAGCTTCCTCCACCGTCGATCGTGCGAATAATTGTCCCGGCAAATCCTCCTGTTTGAATTCTGTACCCGACTGCTACTCCGTGGTCGGCGTCGGTGAAAGCAATGTTTCGGAGAAGAATGATTGAATCCGGTGTTTGCAATATAGACCAGTCGTCGCCCCCATTCGTGGTTTTTAATACGCGGGCAATACCGAACGACGGCGATGCGTCTGCAGTAACATAACCGAGCAATGGGTTGATGAATGAAGAACTGAGCACATAGTAGATGCTATCAGGGAGAGAATTCTGTGTGTCCCATGTAAGTCCGGAGTTGCTGCTTCGCAAAAACATCGCTTTGTAGCTTGCACCCCCCGAGATTCCAATGCGGACAAGATCACGTTCGACGCCGACGGGAAATGTCAAATCTTCATCGGCACGGATATGCGTGCGCATTGTTCTATCTGCCGGGATATTGCATGCGCCAAATGCCAGAGCGATGCCGGCATCGAACAATTCCACCGAAGTCAACGAGCGGGCTGAGTCCGGCACACCGGCAAGCACCCATGTATTGCCGCCATTCGATGTTGCAATTGCCTGTCCACTGAACTCAAACTCCGGGGCTGAATATCCGCCTGCAATGCCGTAGGTTCCTGCAAAGTCCATTGAAAGCAGCATGGTGACTTCATCGGGTACGGTTTGATTGACCCATTGCGCCCGCCCTTGGAAACTAAAACACAGAGGGATCAAACAAGAACACAACACGCTGATTCTTCGCGTCATCCACAATCTCTTTTCGTTGTTGAAGCATGAACAAGATCAATCTTGCTCATGGTACACAGGCATGCACATAAAGTCAAGGACACGAACGAGTGGTCGGCCAGTTGACACTGTCTGACGCACATAGTACCTTCAGGTCGGTCTACCTATCCATCACGACAGGCATTTTACATGATATCCATGCACAGATCATTCTTGATCACTCTTATATTGACCGGGGTAACTTGGGCAGCAGCTCAAACGCTTTCGGAGGAAAGTATTGAACGCCGCTTGTATCTGACACAACTGAACGCGGCAGAAGCCTTCCTCAATCTCAACCTCACCGGCGAAGCAAAGGAACTGCTGCGCGAAACGAATCCCCAGTTGCGAGGATGGGAGTACAAATTACTGAATGCCATGTCTGACAGGAGTGCGAAGACACTCGTCGGACACCGGGGGAATGTTGTAAGCATTACATTTAGTCCGGATGGTATCATGGTTGCATCAGGAGGAGCGGATAGCACAATCATACTCTGGAACGTTGCATCGGGAGAGATTATCCGGCGTCTCATTGGGCATACCGGCCAGGTGAGCACGCTGGATTTCAGTCCGGACGGCAAAGTCCTTGCCTCAGGCTCAACGGACAAGATGGTGAAGTTATGGAACATTGCGACTGGAACGAATACCAACATAACAGAAGGTCTGTCCCAGGGAGTTTATCAAGTCAAGTTCAGTCCTGATGGAGACCTTGTCGCTGTGGCCTCGTGGGAACGACATCCCGAGAAGAACGTTGCGAGCTTTGCGAAGCTGTTTGATCCGCTGAATGGCAAGGAGATTCGACGATTTGATCTTGATGACCATCCGGCAAGCGCGGTGGATTTCTCACCGGATGGGAAGAACATTCTTCTCTCAGGTTGGAATATGCGGACGCGGTATTTCACTATTGCTGATGGAAAAGAACTCTGGTTGCTTGATATTAGTACCGATAGACCTTATGCGGCCATTCAGTCGGCGGATATCAGCATTGACGGGAAACGCATCGTGATCGGGGGAAAGGACAACCTGATACGGATTGTTGATGCAGACACCGGCGCAGTGTTGAAGAAACTCGACGGGCACAAGCACTATGTTAATGGGGTGCGATTCAGTCCGGATGGCAAGTTTGTTATCTCCGGCTCAAGCGATGGGCTTGTAAAGGTGTGGGATGCTGGGACCTCTGAATGCGTACAAACGCTTCGAGGTCATGCCTTCCCGGTAAACGGTGTTGCATACGATCCCGAAGGACGGGGGATTGCCAGCGTATCCAAAGATGGTACCGTCAAACTCTGGAACACGACGCAGTTTGGCGAACTGGCTTTCAAGGTATGCAATGGAGGTCCTTGGTATGCGCCGATCAGTCCGGATCAGCGATGGATGGCTGCCGCCTGTTCCGATACTGTGATCGGTGTGTGGGATCTTTCAAACGGTCAGCGGGCAAAACAGATAACGGGATACAATGCAAACTGCGCTGTCTTCAGCAGTGATAACGCGCTGCTCTTTACAGGCTCCCACGACAGGTTGCTGAGGGTGTGGGATTTGGAACGAGAAATTGAAATCAAGAACCTCGCCGGCCACACACGCTCGATTTTCGGCGTCTCGTTCAATGACCCGCGGAAGCTCATCGCCACGGCATCCACGGATGGTTCTGTTCGTGTTTGGTCAACAGTAACATGGGATAGCGTCCAAACCCTCAGGGCGCCCGGCAACGCGTTCTACGCCGTACACTTCACACCGGATGGAAAGTACGTCCTCGGTGGTTCCACAAACGGACAGATCAGAGTATGGCAAACCTCGGATTGGTCGCTGGTGAAGACCATCCAGGCGTTGTCCTCGCTTGTATATTTTTCACTCAGTCCAAACGGAGAGTTACTGGCTGTTGGCGGCAATGGCGGCGAGGTTGCGGTGTGGGATTGGGCGAAAGAGAAGCAGGTACACGTTCTTGGCGGTCACTCAAATATCGTTACGGGCCTGGAATTTTTTCCGGACGGGAAGAAGCTCATCACCTGTTCTTATGATTATAGTGTCAGAGTTTGGGATATGGCGACAGGCGAGAATACTCTGACTCTGCGAAACTTTACCAACGAAGTGTATCGTGTCGGCTTGATTGATGGTGGGGAGAAACTCATGGTTACCCTCACGAATGGCACCGTACACGTGATCTCGTTGGATTGAGCAACAGTTCGTTACAGCTCTTCGGAAACAAGACACAGAGACGATGGCCGGGGCAGGCGACCACCGCCTCCGTGCGATGTGCCGACTATTCCGCAACCGCTGCGGCTGCTTCGTTTATCGCCTGACGGAACTGGTCGACAGTCTCTCCGAACACGCGCACCGTCGTCCGTTTCTTTTCCTCTCCCTCCAGACGGTTCTCGGAGATCGAGAGATACTTCTTTCCGTTCTTCGCTTCCTTTACGTCCACGAAGTAGGTCGTCTTTCCGGAACGGACCATCGTCGAGAATACAGCGTTTGTGTTTGTCATGATGAACTCCTTTGAATAATGAGTAATGATGAATGAGCAACAAACAATTGGTGTCCCGTCCTGGAAAAAGTTGACAGATAGGATTCACCAATCAACGGGACCAGGCGATGGAAAAGACAATTCGTCGTTATAGCATAGCGTTTAAGCAAGCTGTGGTTGCAGATGTGGTAT
>JBJXHC010000003.1:0-3457 GCA_046160825.1 Bacteroidota bacterium
CTCTTCGGAATGTTTGTCGCACGTACAAATGAGGGGTCGCGCAGGAGGTTGTCTATCCCTTTCCCTTCCCGCGCTTCCTTCGGCAAGTTTTTATACATCTCGACGATGATAGCGCGAAGTTGATCGGTTGAGCAAGCTTCGACATATTTTTTCACCTCAGCGATTTTCATATGGCTTTATTTTTCTGTTGTCATTTTGCCATGTTCGATCGATCTTCAGCCACACATAATATGATCGAGAGACATACAACGAATAAACTCATGACTTGGAAGGTCATCGGATCGCAGGAAGAACAACTATTTCTTTGATCTCCACTTGTTGGTTGTTCGATCCCAGTTCAAAGAAAGGGACTTTCCCTCCATCTCAGCTTCTATGATTGGAGCGATGAATACTTGAATCACCTTGAAAATTTCACTGAACACTCCCCGTGTTGTTAGCCGAGTCCGTCTCTTGAAGGCATCCCAGTGACGCTGGAAATGGGTTCTATTGCCAAAATCTGAATCGAGAAGCTCTTCGGCAGACTTCAAACTGGTTTGCCTTCGAGCAAAAGTGTTTCGAATGGCCAATTGGAGAGCCTCGCCATCGAAGTCGAATTCATTCGATAGAAAGACTATGTCGAAGAAGTCTTTCATTCGAGTATTGAATGTTGTTAGCTTCACAATCGCCTCAAGTTTTTCTGCGACAATTGTCTCTTTGGAATACGCCAGAACTTTGATCCCTTCGTTGTGAAGCAAGGTGGGATAATCCATCTGGAGCGGATGAGGACTAACGATATCACCAAAGCCGCAGTCAATTTGAATTGCGTTCTTCGCGGATCCAAATCTGGCGGCGAGTTTGATCCGAATTCCCTCGTAGTCTGCGTTCTCTTTGATTATCGCGCTTCTGATTGACTCGGGCAAGAACCTGACCCCGTCGCTCAAGTCAACAAGCGCAATTTCTCGCACAAGTCGCTCCAGCTCCTTACGGTCACGTGAGACATTAATTCCGAGGAAGTCAATATCCTTTGTCGGCCTCGCCTTCTCAATATTGTACGCAAGCAGGAGAAAGCCCCCTTTCAGGACGAACTTGTTCACATGCCCCGATACCGCCAAGCGAGAGAGAAAACGTTCTTGAATGTATCGAACCAGCAGGAAGTTGAAATCGAAGTTGTCCTTGTCGGCAATGTCCTTGAGTTTCGCAAGGACTGAGGCCGAGATATTCGTGGGCTTCTTCTTCATCCGATGATAGCTCTTACATACTGCGTGAGAATCCCCTTGACCCGGCACACTTCGGCAAACCGCATGAGCTTGTTGAGGTCGCGGTTGCGGCGGCGGAGATATTCCTTGAGGCTTTGGAGAGCGATATCTTCGCCCAGCTTGTTTCGAAAGCGAAAACAGTCGCCAATGGTTTTTTCCGGACCATAGATCCGGATAGTTCCCGCTTTCTTCTCTAGGCGCTCAACTCCGGATTTATACTGTTGTTCAGAAAAGTAGTATGGCTCGTTTGGAGGGTGGGCCAGTTTCACAGGTTTGTCAGAACGTGGAATTGCGAAGGAGATAGACGTTGGGACAAAGGTCGTGAGCTCATGAAATGCCAGCGCAGATCCCAGGCAAATCACGGCCTTCGGCATAGCAAGGCAGATTTCCACAAGGCCGGTCGCTTCGTCAGGTTGGATTTTGGCCAGCCGGTAGAGGCCAGGTTTGACCTTCACCAGCAGACCCTCCTCAACAAGCTTCTGTATTTCTCGTGTGTGGATACCACTCGCTTTCATGTCTTTCATGCGAGCGTAACCTTTGTGATCTCTAAGGTATTTGACGACGGTATTCATGGAGCAGCGGTTCTAATTTACTGCACTTAATGTAAAAATGCAGTTAAAAAGAATCAAGCTCCAAGCGGAGAAATGAGTTGGATCCTAAATGCCTGTTCACATTTAAGGGTCTTCCGAACTTTGGAGCCATCAAATTCCCGCAAACACTGATCGGTAAGACCGAATGGGAAGAAGCCAAACTCTCTTGAGGCCGCAACCATGGTGATCGCCTAAATTGAGATCTCAACATACTCGACCAGACAATAACACTCATCTCCATCGTGTCTGGTTGGGGGCACACCGATGTGTATTCATAGATAACTATCTCCTAGTGTTATGTCCCATAAATAACTTTACTATGTCTTAGCGCTTTCGTATCTTGGGTTCGTCATGTATCTTAAGGAGGAACCCATGAAAACAGGACGCCCTAAACAATCGCTCAACCTCATGGGGGAGGAACGCGTACAGTTGCAGTCCGTTGCCAGTTCACGTAGCATGCCCCATGCTCTTGTCATGCGAGCCCAACTCGTCTTGATGGCTGCTGACGGTGTTTCGAACACCGCCATCGCAGATAAGTTGGGCATCAGCAGGCCTTCTGTTGGTACCTGGCGTCAACGCTATATCGACCACCGTATTGAAGGCTTGCATGACGAACTTAAACCCGGGCGACCCCGGTCGATCTCCGACGAAAAGGTTGCGACAGTCGTTCGCAAAACGTTGGACGCGAAACCAAAAGAGGGTACGCATTGGGTTATTCGGTCCATGGCCGAACACACTCATGTTTCTAAGTCGAGTATCCATCGCATTTGGCGCGCGTTTGGGCTCCAACCCCATCGCCAGCGACATTTCAAGCTCTCGACCGATCCGTTCTTTGTAGAAAAGGTGCGTGATATCGTTGGCTTGTATTTGAGTCCTCCAGATCATGCCGTCGTTCTTTGCGTTGATGAAAAAAGCCAAATCCAAGCCTTGGATCGAACACAACCGATGCTTCCGATGGGTTTGGGGTATGTCGAGGGTGTCACGCACGACTATGAGCGTCACGGAACGACCACGCTATTTGCTGCTCTCGACATTGCCAATGGCCAGGTTATCACCACCTGTAAGCGAAGGCATCGTCATCAAGAGTACTTGAATTTCCTCAAGCAGGTGGACTCCAGCGTTCCTCGACAACTCGACATCCACATCATCGTCGATAACTATGCGACACATAAGCACCTGAAGGTGAAACGATGGCTTGCAACACACAAGCGCTGGCATGTGCATTACACGCCAACATATGCTTCGTGGCTCAATCAAGTCGAAATATGGTTTCACATCATCACGCAAAGAGCCATTCGACGTGGTACCTTTACCAGTGTCAAAGAACTGATTGCCAAGATCGAACAATTCGTCAAACAGTATAATTCACACGCCCATCCATTCAACTGGACGGCTACTGCTGATTCAATTCTTCAAAAAGTCGAACGCCTTTGTCAAAGTATTTCTGGGACGCGACACTAGTGCCGCGTGTCGCAAGTTCCTTTACTAAGTCCTGGTAGGGACGGACGGTAATGTCCATATCTTTGTGTAAAAATTAGGAGGTGCCGCTCCGATAGATTAGATTTGTAGTGCAACCAACAAAACAATCTATCATAAGGAGACAGCACCCATGAAGAAGGTATCAGCAAAAGA
>JBJXHC010000004.1:0-15838 GCA_046160825.1 Bacteroidota bacterium
TGGAATTCACCCCATTTAATGGACAGTGAGTAAAGCCAATTGATGATGTTCAAAAGCCACGGGTGATTTGTAACCAAGTGACGAGTGGCGTCGCACCCGGTTGTAAAATACTTCCAAATATTCAAAGAGCTTTCTTCTGGCTTCTTCCTTTGTCTGAAATCGCTGTGAGAACACATGTCCTTTTTTGAGCGTTGCAAAAAACGATTCGGCCATCGCGTTGTCGTAGCAGTTTCCGGTGCTGCTCATGCTCTGCGTTATCCCGTACGTACTCAAGAGTGTCCGAACACGATGATCGGTGTATTGCTTTCCTCGATCGGAATGGAATATCAATCCTGGTACTATTGGTCTTCGGCCCAGAGCCATCTGCAACGCCTCGATAACAGCGAGAGCCCGGAGATGGTCAGTGATCGCGTGTCCCACCATTCGTCGCGACCACATATCCTCAATCGTCGTCAAGAACAACCATCCCTCCTCAGTATCGATAAAGGTTATATCCGAAAGCCAGACCCGATTGGGCCCACTGGTCTGAAACTTCTGCATCAGAAGATTCGGGGCCGCTTCCTGATCATTGCAAGGGCTTGTCGTCTTCTTAAACTTTCGATGAACCTTTGCCCGAAGGCCGATCTGGCGCATCAAACGCACAATGCGCTTGTGGTTAACCAAGAATCCCTTCTCTCGCAACGCATGGTATATCGTCGGACTTCCGTATTCTCCTCGCCCTTCACCATAGACTCGCTTGATTTCCTCAGTCAGATATTCATTCCTCACGGCACGTTTACTCAGGCCCCGCTTGCGCCAAGCATAGAACCCGCTACGGCTCAAGTTCAAGAGAGTACACATCCGGTCCAGATTCCATCGCCCTTTGTGCGACTCCACAAAGCTATATCTCACTTTCCGTGTTTCGAGAAAAACGCCAGGGCTTTTTTTAAAATCTCACGGTCTTCCTTCGCTTGTTCCAGCTCTCGACGGAGACGGCGCAACTCCTCCTCTTGTGGTCCCAAACGGCCTTTCCCAGGAAATGCCTCGGTCTTCTCTGAACTCAGCTCACGCTTCCATCGGTACAACACGTTTGGATCTAATCCTAAATCGCGAGCCACCGAGGCAACTGTCCGTTCTCCGTTGACAACCATGCTCACTGCATCGATCTTGAACTGCCGTTCGTATTTCTTTCGGGTTCGTTCCGTAACCATGCCAGATCTCCTCCTTTGTTTGAAGATACTGGCTTTTCTCTTTGTCTACAAATTGGGGTAAGGACCACAAAGATATCACCGTTTGGGCTTACAGCAATTGCTAAGATAGGACTACTGGTGACGGATGTGGGAACCCAATTGGATCCACTGTTGGCAGAGCGAAATAGACCGCTAGTATCGGTGCCAGCGTAGAGGTTGCCAATCGAATCGACACTGAGGGAGAACACCCACGCACCAGAGATTGTACCAGTTGGTTGCCAGAAATTGGTTTGGGAAAAGCTAACTCCGAAGACAACCAAATAGTAGATGCAAACCAAAACAACTTTGAAATACTTCATGACTTTCCTCTATCAACTAAGGGCAATGCCACATAACGTGCCCGCAAACTACGCAACGCCGAACTCCACGCTCTTTACAAATGTGTGAGGTGTTGAGTGAACACAACTAATAAGGACTTTACCAAATGAGTGAACGACGTAGTTTGACGGTGTTATACGCTGGCCGTTCTTATATTCACAGCTTTGTGGCGTACCCATGAAAATACGATTCCAGAGAGATGGTAAGTTCTGTGTTCTACATTTTGAGACTGAGAACGAGCAGGACTTGAGAGAACTTCTTTGTACGATACCAAACGTGCGGGGTTGCCATGCGATACTCATTCCATCTCCATCAAAGGTAGTAGCCTCGATAACACTCAGGGCCGATTATGCTGGTGCTTGGACGATAACCAACGAAAGGAAGCAAGCATGAACTTGGTAGTGCCAGACCTTCGAGAACTGGATGGGCGGCTGTGCGACAAATATATCGTTGACCCCGACAGCTCGAGCGTGAAGGACGATCCGCAATTTATTGTGTTGCTCCAGAGGATAGGTCGATGTTGCCAAGAACTTCTGTGCCATTTGCCCGAAGGCAAAAGAAGCGACGCACAAGCAAGATGGGTAGATGCGTGTATGGATGTTCTAACAGACATGGAGACGTTTATCCAGACATATCCAGACATTGAACTTGCTGAAAACTCACCAGAAACGGAGAATTGTCCGTGATTCGGACATATCAAGACATCGGGTCACAATCGGGGCCATCGCTATGGTGCGCCACAAAGCTGTTTACGAAATGAATCGGCTTGCGTATAACGTCGAGCAAGCACGCAAGCCCGCCCGACCAAGATTCTGTTCTACCCAAATAACGGGCGGGCTTGAGCGAACTCTTTTCGTGATGCAAACTCTGTTTCAACTCTGACTTACCAAATGATGTGAGCGTCGTTGCTTGCGTTTGTTAAGCGTTCGTGGACGCCCGCCTGTACTGCCCTTGAGATTCTCCATTCAATGCTCGTGAAGTCTGTACGCCGCCGATGAACTGCAACAGACTTTCACGCTTGCTCGCCGAGCAGAGCGCACGGGAGGGAGGAAACGACTGCTGATAGACGCCACCGCCCGTTCTTGATTCGACAACACAAAGAAAAGCTCCTTGACTTGCACTGCTCACCAAATGGTTCACCGTCGCTCGTTGACCTGCACTGCACTCGACACTACATTCTTTCCCTCCTCAGCGCGGTGATTGATCTCGATTCCGACCGTGCGCTCTTCCGTGCGCCGCTTGACTTCACCCACCGGGAAACCTGAGCGCTTCATCAACCCCACTCTCATTCATTCTTCGGGCGGGCGGCCATGACGCTTAACGTGTGCACAAACCACGCTGTGCCGCACTCCATGCTTTTCTATCAAATGAGTGCGGCATGGAACGAGCACAACTGATTTTGAGCTGAGCTTTACCTGGGTATCAAATGAGCGAGTGCCGTGGTTTGTGCTGTTAGCTGCAGTGTTACCGTTACACAACCGGAACAATTTTCTTAAGCTGTATTGATAGGTAAGCAGTCACTAAAGCTGTTACCAGTTGTAGACCCACTGCAAACCCCCTTATTAGATAACTGATTGTCGGCCACGGTTCCTCAGGTGGAAAAACTAGGGTTACTAGAGCAATTACGAGTGTCCCGACAAGAGCTATTGCTGCAAAGGTAAACTGCTTCCAAGGTTCAAACGCAGCTTTTATTCCATCAATGAACTGGCAGATCTTTGTCTTACCACAGGCGTCGGGTGCTGTACATTTAGTGAGCCCACTTGTAAGACCTTGCAAGCGTCGGATGATGTTCATTGAAACTACGATCCGCCACATATTGAATATGGCGAGGATAACCAAGATTATCATTGTGAGAACGTGAGTGTCTAGTCTAGTTGCCGTTTCCATGCTAACGCCCCCCCGTGGGTTGTGAGTTCACATTTGGCGGAGAATCGCTCTTTTGATAGATGAAGTAGGAGTAGATGACTGCAATAAGGAGAAATGCGGGTGGGACTTTGTCGTAAAGTGTTGGCATAGTGAACAAGGCAGCAGTAGAGGCAACCCAGCAGAGAACGAAAAGTAATAAAAAAGTATGAACAACCCGGTTAGTGAGCAGGATTAGTTGCCCCTTTTGATACAGCTTCATTGCAAGCAGAAGAAAAGGAAAAAGAATTGCCACACCAGAAACAATTGTTAGTAGAACGTCAATAACTCTCTGTGGTGGAACAAGAAAGTAGAAACCAACAAGGGCCAAAAAGCCCGCACAATAGAGAACCAACAGAAAGATTCTTATTTGTAACAGGTCTAATTTCTCGTCAGTTGATGGATTGGAACGATTACGAACATACGATTGATAAAGACTGCTAGCGAGTGCAATCATCAAACTATCCAAAGTTGAAATTGTAAGAGAAAAGAGTCCTGCAACAACGATGAATTTTGCAAATGAGTTGCCAGCGTTAGCTATGGAATCTATCAGTCCGAAGGTTGGAGCCGGATACGCACGGGATGAAACTTCCATCCCGGTGATACCTAGAGCGGCTAGGAGGATGGCTGAGAGAATAGCTGCCCGATTTAGCACAATGCTATTCTCTTTTTGGTTCTGTTCACCGGTGTTGGAAGGGTCGATTATCATGCTCGCAGAATGCCAGTTGTAGGGATTGTAAAACTGAGTTGCAATTGCACCTACCACTGCTACAAGGAGAAAGAAGGGAGATACTGATGAGGGCAGAAGGAAATAGTCGCTTGGTACGGTTTGTTGAGAGTTGTCAACCCAGGGCCACACGATCAGGAACAGAATTGCACCGGTACCGATGAGAATCTGGAAGAAATCTGTACGAGCAACAGAGCGCATACCTCCTATTTGACTGTAAATGAGTCCGATAAGAAATATGAAGCCTGCAACAACAAACTCACCGGTACTCGAGGCTTGAAATCCAACAAGTGGCGAAATGAGTTTGCCACAGATGACGAGTTCATAAAAGGCGAAGAGCACATAAACAACTACCCAACAACCCGTAAGCGTTTTGGCAAAACTGGAAGGGGTCTTGGCTGAAGCACCTTTGTTTATGGATAGAAGCATTCCACCACTTGCGGCGGATGTCAGCGAGCCATCTTTGTTTGCTTTGTCAAGCGCCCGGCGAAGCCAGTAGTATCCAACAATCAATGCGATTGGGATTAACAGAATCAGATAGCCTTGCTTGGCTCCACCGTCAATCAGGTAGATAATGGCCGACAGTACGGAAAGGTTGGTCGCAGCTATACTAAGAATGCGAATCCAGCGCGTGAAGCGACTGCTCTTAAATTGTTTTTTGGCTGCAATTCCATAAAGAAAGTCGATTGGATTGTTTGGCAAATGTTTCAGAGCCAAGACGCCTACTGCCAAAAAGATCAAAGATGGAATTATGAGTCCAAGCAACGAGAATAGGGTCTCCATTTTGAATTCACTCCTTCCGTAACAGATCGAGGATGAGTCGCTTTGGCACTTCCACTACCGTTTCGTTGATCCCAACGCGCAATGGGGCAAGAGACTCTTGATTCTCGCTACCGAGTGAACTGCCAACGATAAGGTAGCTATCACGGTCAGTCTCATAGATGCTCGGGCAGGCGCCAACTCCGCAATTGAATGATCTTGGAGTGATGTCCTTGATTGTCATAGAATTGTTCTCCTTGAGATGTTAGTGAATTGCCGATCTGGCGGCATTGCCACCAAAGGGTTTCTTAGTAGTTGTCCTGTGTATTCAAAGTTTCTCTGCATAAATTATCCGCTCAATTGGCGTGGAGGCAAGCTCTCGACCAGTTGGCCTAACATAGCGTTCAGACAATTCCTCGTAACCACAATGCTCCAACACATTCCAACCGTACACCCTGAGGAAGGCTGGCCATGCTTCTGGATCCATTGCGAAGAGCCAGAGCTTATCCTTTTTCACGTATTTTTTGTAGCGCTTGTCCCAGCCATACTTGGATCGACCGCTGAGAAAGTCCTCGCGAAAGTATGTGAAAACGAGACGGCTTCCCCGCTCCGCTCCACTTAGGAATTCAAATATTGTTCTGATGCCTGTTTCTGTCAAGTACTGGGTAACAGCCTCCCACACGAAGAACGTCGGATTGGCAGTGGAGTATCCGTTCGATGTGAGGACCGTGGCAACGTTTTCCCGGTCAAAGTCGATGGAAATGAGTCTAACACTGGCAGGAACAGTACCAAATAACCATTGCAGCCGGGCTCGTTTGAGTTCAATGTTTTCCGACTGATCAAGCTCCCATACTGGGATGGGTGAAAACCTGTAAATACCTGTCTCGAAGCCTGACCCTAGGTTTACGATATCCTTGATCTGATTCAGCGATTCTCTTATTCTCTCGATAATGAATCTCTTTCTACACATTGTACCAGCCCAAAGGCCGGGCGCATCTCGCTCAGTTGCTCGGACCATCCAGTCCCTAATCCAATTGGGCCATACCAGCCATACGAATGACCTCATGCCCAATGGCAGCACACGATAGGATAGGTCATCCTCAATGATGCGTTGACTTTTGGGATAATGTTGCTCAATAGCGACTAGTGCGGTCGGGCCTACCCCTGTTTGGATTGCTTTCCGTGACATCGTTGCGATTAGTTTTCGTTAAGTATGTGACATTGCAGCTAACGTCTGCAACAAAAATGCCGTTGCGTAGCGAACTCTTGTTGACAAATTGATTGTGAGCGAGGCAATGGTTTATAGCACATTTTTGTTGCTGTTAACTGTAGTTGCCGATTCAGCGGAGTAGAAGCAGCTTCTTGGTTGCAATAAATGATCCTACTTGCAATCGATAGAAATATACACCGCTTGGTGTGTCTGCCGAGTTCCAGGAAACTGAGTAACTTCCGACCTGCCTTTTCTCATCTACTAAGGTTGCGATTTGTCGACCGAGCACATCATATAGTTTCAGCATGACGTGAGACAGTTTTGGCACTAGATACTCAATTGTCGTACCCGCATTGAAGGGGTTCGGATAGTTTTGACCAAGCTGGAATAAATTTTGACCGCTGGGGGAAGATGGATCTTGAACATCAGTTACCATGCCCAGATTGCCATAAGCGTCCACCTGTTGCGCATAGATTTGGGGTAATACATATCGATAATCGTCCCAAGTAATAACGGCGCCGCCCCTTCCATCAGTTGTCAGAGTCGGACCAAGTTGGTCAAATAATGCCGTGGAAATTGCAACGGCTGCACTCGGCCATTGGGTCACTCCAGAGGAATCTATCTTTTGGGCGTAGATGTTGCCGCCAACCTGCCAGGTTACAATCGCTCCACCACTTTCATCGGAAATCATATCCGGGTAGCGTTCTTGATTGGGCGAAGCCCGAACAACGACTCCATCCGTCGTCCATTGCAAAACGCCGGAATGGTTCACCCTCTGGGCGTAGAGATCGTCGCTTCCTGCCCGCCTATCTCGCCAACAAAGTATTGCACCCCCGGAATGATCGGAAACTATACGAAGGTCGCCCTTAGAGGATGGGAAGGTGCAGATCGGTATCCCGCAGGATGCCCATTGCAAAGTACCCGTGGAGTCAATTCTCTGAGCGTAGAATTTACTCACGCCACTGCGATATTCGGACCACGCTATGATGGCACCTCCACTGCCATCGCTAATCGGACTCCCAACTTGGTCGCCTGCTGAATCACATAATGCAATGCCATTTATCGCCCACTGTACAATGCCGGATTGGTTTATCCTCTGGACGTACGCTTTATAGGAGGTAGTCTCGCGATTGTCGATCCATATTATAATTGCCCCGCCTACTCCATCAGGGGTAAGCCGAGGAGACTCTTGGTAACCCGGCTCGGTGCAGATTTCAACTCCGTTCGTCGTCCACTGTACAACGCCGGAATCGTTGACCTTCTGGGCGTAAATATCCAGATACCCATTTCGGGGATCCGTCCATACGATGATTGCCCCACCATCACCATCAGGAATCATAGCTGGCGAACGTTGGTGTTCGCTTGCGGTGCAGATCGCGACTCCATTCGATGTCCACTGGACAACACCGGATGCATCCACCCGCTGGGCATAGATATTCTCTCCCGAGAGGGTAGAAGGCGGGTAGTTTACGAACGAGAGAATTGCTCCCCCTTCACCGTCAGGAATGATATCGAACGCCGGATAATCCATATCCGCAACCCGAATTCCATGGCTGGTCCACAGACGATAACCAAAGCCATCCAATCGCTGACAATTTAAGGTGCCGAATAGCTCATCATACCAAGATATAATGCTGCCTTGGCTATCGGTACTGACAATCTGAGGAAATCGCGTCACAGTGAAATCTGTGACAAAAGTATTACTATCTGGGTTGTCGGACCATTGAGCGACCGCACTTGGTAACGGAGCCACACTGATATATAGTATGGATCCGAGAAGCCGTAGTAAATTCTTAAACATATTGATCTCTCCTAAAGGGGTCGACAAAGGCAATTGCAGTTAACGTCTCGCCGCACCACGCAGTATCCCGCCACACAATCCTCTTATGAAAGAGTGGCGGGATTGAGCGCACACCATTATTCTTTTTGACTGAACTTACTTTCGCAACTACCAACTGAGTGCGCGACGTGGTGCGGCGTGTTATATGCCGTTGCCAGTCATCTGATGAGAAGAAGTTTCCTTGTTAGCACAGCGCTTCCGGACTTCAGCCGGTAGAAATACAATCCACTCGAGAGTTTCCCGGCATCAAACCTCACCTCGTGGTTTCCCGGCATCAATTGCTCGTCTACAAGCGTGGCCACTTCCCGACCGAGGATATCAAAAACTTTGAGGGTGGTCCTTCCGGAGACAGAAAGTCCAAACGGTATGCGGGTTACGGGATTGAACGGGTTGGGGTAGTTCTGTGAGAGCGTGAAACGCGATGGCAGTGCAGGAATATCGCCGACGGACACAAAGCCCGGTTGCACGTACTTGACGATACTCAATTTGCTCCCAATAGACTGGCCGCTTGTGCCTGCCACATACACGTCCCCTGAGCCGTCAACAGAAATACCAGCCGGTACATCGTCGATGCCTGTGTCGTCGAACTTGTAACGAATCATCCATTCCTGGGTGCCCCCACTGCCATACTTGACAGTTGCAAAGTCATAGCCGGTCCCCGGGCCAGTGCTTCGACCGGTTACGTACGCGCGTCCTCCTCCATCAAGCGCAATATGAGTCGCCTCGTCAACGGAGTTTGTTGGACCGTTATAGAGTGAGACCCATTCCTGGATTCCGGAGGAGCTATACTTTATCGTCGTGAAATCATTCCCTGTTCCGGCTCCGGTACTGTAACCGGTTACATAGACATTGCCAAAGCGATCAACAGCAATCGCACTTGCTTCGTCAACTGAACTCGCGGGGTCGTCGTACCGGGCCACCCACTGCTCCACGCCCGAGGAGTTGTATTTGATTGTTGCAAAATCACGATTTGTTCCGCTCCCCATACTCCATCCGGTGACATAGATATTGGCTGCAGCATCGGTGGCTATTGCGCGCAGGGAATCGATGGAATTCCCGGGCCCGTTGTAACGGGCAACCCACTGCTCCACACCGGAAGTGTTGTACTTTACCGTTGCGTAATCACTCATCGTAGCTGTACCGTTGCTCGTGCCGGCGACATACACATTACCAGCACCATCAAGGGAAAGAGCAGAAACAATGTCTGCTCCGTTGCCCTGGCCGTTGTAACGGATAAACCACTGCAACTGACCGGACGCATTATACTTGAGCGTTGCATAGTCAAGCACGGAGCCTGAGCCCATACTCGTGCCAGCGACGTACACGGTTCCAGCATTGTCGACAGCGACCGCCGCACCGTTATCTATCCCGAACGCAGGGCCGTTATACCTGGCGACCCATTGCTGCCCACCGGAGGAATTGTACTTGATCGTTGCATAGTCCATCTCAGTCCCCAACCCCCTGCTTCCCCCTGTCACATACGCGTTCCCCATGCTGTCAATTGCTATTGCATATGCGATATCGGTTGAGCTTGCCGGACCATCATATCGAGCCAACCACAATTGGTTTCCGGAAGGGTCGTACTTGAATGTTCCGTAATCCAGGTCTGTTCCGAATCCCGAAACCGACCCGGTGACATATGTGTTGCCCTGACGGTCCAAAGCGTGAGCGGAGGTCGAGTTCACTAGTTCGAATCCCGGTCGGATAACCCACTGCTGGCTTCCAGCGCTGTTGTAGAGGATCGTGGTAAAGTCATTCGTGTTGTCGTTGCCAACACTGGTCCCTGCAACGCGCACATTACCGGTCACGTCAACAGCGATTGCCACTGCAACATCATTCCCGTTGGCGGGCCCATTATACCGGGCAACCCACTGTTCTACACCGGACGAGTTATACTTGATCGTTGCAAAATCGCCGGATGTGCCCGACCCGGCACTCTGCCCCGTTACATAGGTGTTTCCCGATAGGTCAACTGTCAGGGCGTATGCGAAATCAGATATCCCGGCGGGTCCATTGTACCGGGCAACCCACTGTTGGACTCCGGAGGTATTATATTTCACCGTGGCGTAATCTTGAGATGTCCCCGAGCCGTCGCTGTATCCGGTTACGTACACGGCCGAGCCATCAATCACGAGGGCAGTTGAGAAGTCATGAAGATTTGCGGGACCGTTGTACCGGGCCACCCATTGCTGGATTCCGGATGAGTTGTATTTCAGGGTGGCAAAATCAAAGCGTGCAGTCATGCCCTCACTTTCTCCTGTTACGTACACATTGCCAAGGCCGTCAACGGCGATGGAACGCCCAAGATCAGCACCTCCAGAATTGGGACCCATGTAACTCCCAACCCACTGTTGGACGCCCGATGTATTGTATTTGATTGTGGCAATGTCATTACCCTGACCAAGAGCTGCTCCCGTTACATACACATTCCCTGAGCCGTCAACCGTAATGGCGTATGCGATGTCGTTACCGATTGCTGGCCCAGCGTACCGCGTAACCCATTGCTGAACGCCCGAAGAGTTGTATTTGACTGTCGCGTAGTCATTAAATGTACCCGAACCAGCACTCCCTCCGGTTACATATACGTTGCCGGACCCGTCGACGGCAATAGCGTTTGCGATGTCACCGCCATTGCCGGGTCCGTTGTACAGCGCAACCCATTGTTGGAGTCCGAAAGCGTTGTACTTGACGGTTGCATAATCAGTGGTTGCAGCGCCCAAACCTGATCCTGTTACATAGACATTGCCGAGAGTATCAACCGCGATCGCGGTTGCAATGTCGGCACCATTACTTGCACTGTTGTATCGGGCAATCCACTGACGGATGCCATTTGAGTTGTATTTGATGGTGACATAATTCTGAAGCGCGCCACTCCCGGCGGTCCCGGTTACATAGACATTTCCGGCGCGATCTGTCACCATATCGGCGGTTACTTCTTCAGTGCTTGTTTCAGGCATCGGGTAGTGGCTCACCCAGGCTTGGTACACGCTATCGATTGTGTTGTGAGTATCCGCCACGTCTTGTGGTACAGCGTGGGAGACACACAAGAGCAAAGAGACTAGAAGCAAGGCTCGCATGGGATAATTTCCTTTCTAATTCTTTCTACCGGCAATTGCATATAACGTGTGCAGGCACAACGCCGCGCCGCACTCCACGCTTTTTATGATTGAGTGCGGCGTGGAGCGAACTCAATTCGTTGAGCCAACCACAGCTTCAACATCGCTTCGGCAAATGACGTGAGCGTCGATTGTGCCTGCTGTTAGCTGCAGTTGCTGGCGTTCATCGTAATAGCAAGACAAGAATTCCGATTACTGACAATGCAGAAACGGAAAGACCGATGATGGCAAGTAGCCTCATTCGGTTCAACTGTTCTGAGAGCCCACCAATTCGACTGAGAATCTCAGGACCACCAATGGACTTCAATAACTTGACAACCTCGTGAGTATCTTTCGCAACCGCTAGAACGGAATCTATAAGCCCGGAAAGTTTCTGCCTGACGGCATCCAGTTCGTTTGCACTGGTCTTGTAGGAGGTTGCTTCTTTCTTGAGTTGTTCGAGCGTTTGTAGTAACTCTTGAGCGGACTGTTCCGCGTGGAGGAATTTGTCGGCTTCTTGAGACATTTGGGGATCCTTTATGATGAAATTAGTTCTTTGGAACGCTTGGTCAAACCGTTAAGCAGAAACCAAGCTGGCGTTGAAGCAATCTCAATTGGCGACTGTCCGACGAGTGTGCGGGCGAACGGGCGCTCAGGATACTCCCGAAGCATGTCGACCTGCAGGTCTTGCGCAAGAGGCAGATTTCGAGTTCCAACCTTGACAATTGCCCAAGCAATGAACTCAAACAGGTCGTTCCGCTCAACGGCATAGTTTTGTGAAGCGGATGAGATGGATGCCGAGAAATTCTGCTTTACGATTGTTGTATTCCTATCTCGTGAATGTGCCTCTGCCAACGAACGAAGCATCAAGAGCCCGGGATGGTCGGGATAGGATTCGAGGTATCGTGCAACTTGACCCCTCAGTTCAGCGGCTTCGTTTGGAGAGCGAACGGCTTCAAATGTTTCCATTGTCTTCTCAAGCCCAGCATCACTCTCAGCAAGGATTGCCTCGAGTGCTTCAGAATACTGGGTGGCTTCAAGATAGCGAAGTATGCGTTGTCGTATGGCAGCATCATTTGGAGATTCAGTGGCAGCTAGGAACATTTCGTAGAGTGCACGCCGCCTTCCTCGTTCTATCACGTCGTAAATGAAATGAAGAAGAAGGTCAACCATACCGAGCACAAAGTCGCCGAGAGAAAGATGAAATAACTTGGTCGCTTTTTCGATTTCTGCTTGCCGTCTTGCACCCAAATAACCGGCAACGTACTTGCCGTAGGTCTCCATAACAGACTCCTTGGTAGCTCCGGCGAGTTTTACGCTGAACTCCTGAGTGTTGTAGTTGATTGTATAGTCCGAGACGATTCCAAGGACGACAAGCCTGTGTAAAGCTTTCTCGGCGTCTCCACGTTCAAGGTCGGGAAACTTGATTGACCTTGTACTTCTTGTTGACAAGTCGGGCAGAGAGCGTATGATTTGAACAACTCGTGATTTCTCCACATCGGTGCCCGGAAAAGCGTTGGTCTGAAAGAACAATGCCCTTGTAACGTCATCGTTATCATCCCAAGCCAGGTTCTTGACCGTGCTGAAGACGTCTTCCGGCTTGGTGTTTGGATCAAGCAGCCTGCGTGACCGAACTGGATCGTCGTCGGAGACTATGACACAACATTGAGCAGGTTTCCTATCTCGTCCAGCCCTGCCAGCTTCTTGGTAGAATGATTCAATTGAAGGTGGTATCCCAAAGTGAACTGTGAAACGGATATTGGGTTTATCAATACCCATCCCGAACGCCTTCGTGCAAACGAGCATGGAAAGGTGGTTATGTTTGAATTGTTTTGCCATTGCTCTCTTATGCGCATCCCAGTCTGTGCCGTCCCAATGCTTGGGTTTTTGTCCAGCGTACAGACCTGTTGGAACGGATAAGGATCGCCGTATATTGTCGGCTTGGCTGACGATTCCAAAGTCTCCGTTGACGTGTGGACAGAAAACAAGGCCAGAAAAAGTAGACCTTCCGTTTGGTTGAAAAAAGGAAGCCGATGTCGTTGCAAAGTTGCTTGGCAGTGTGTGGCCAAGATAGCCAAGCAGCCGTGCAGACTTTTCCGCTGATGATGAAGTGAGGATGTGAAACTTAAGTTCCGGACGGTCGAACGATTTTGGTGTAATGATCGCATCGAACTCTTCGATCTGCAATTCACGCTGCACATCTTTTAGAACTGCACGGGAGGCCGTTCCCGTCAGAGCAAGAAGCGGTGGTGCAATTCCGTTTGATTCGCAGTAAGCCCGGCTTGTTCGGCCAATATTCAGATAAGCGGTTCGAAAGTCGTGTCCCCATTCTGAAACGCAATGGGCTTCGTCGACGGCGATTAAGGAAATGGGAGTGTGCGTTGTGAGCGTACGAAGGGCCTCTCTAAATTCGACGGTCTGAAACCTTTCGGGAGCAATATAAGCGAAGAGGTACTCACCTTGCCCAAAGAGGGAGAGCACTTTGGAGCGATCCTGTGGATCAGTTATCTGGCTACTGATGGCAATTGCTCTATCAATTCCAACCATTTGCAAGTTGTCAATCTGGTCTTCCATCAAGGATATAATGGGATCGATTACTAGGGCCTGACCCGGAAGCAGAAATGAGGCAAGTTGAAATGCGATTGACTTTCCTGCTCCTGTTGGAAGCAAGACAATGGAATCCTTGCCTTGGAGTGTTCGAGAAACGGCGTCGAACTGACCTTCCCAAAAGGTGGCTTTTCGAAAAACATAGTTGAGGAAATATTCAAGCGTTGTTGCTGTGGGTGAATCGAGGATAGCCGAGCTTGAAGTGAAAACTGCATTGGCGATGTCAAACGGTGCAGAGATGTTCTGCAAAAAGAACGTCGGTAGGAACGGATGCACTTCCCCGGTGAACGAAAGATGAATTCCTGATGAGCCAGAGCCAAGAGATAATTTTGGGTTACCTTTGCAAACTTCGATTGAATACAGTTGTCCGAGGTGCCGAAGAAGCTGGATAAGGTCGTCGAGGGCAGTCTTAAGAACAAAGAGAGAGTCATTGTCATTCAACCATCCACTAGCATTCAAATCAGTGGAGATGTTCCAGGAAGACGAGTCGACGATTTGAAGATTGCCGATCTGAATTGCCTGAAGTGCGGAGAGCTGAATTTGATGCGAAAGCTTGATGGCGTAAATGCACTCTAAGAGTCCTTGATTATGTAGCATGGTCTCATCGGGCTCACTGGCCTGAACAGCAAAAGATTCCTCCAAGGCAGTGAGATTCGGGCCACTGAATGTTTCCAATTCACTGGCCGGAATTCTGATGACTCGGAAACCTTCCTTTGAAAGGGCTTCATCTCTGAGGTTGTCAAGTTCCTGTTGTTGACGGTGGTGTTCCCCATCTATCTCAATAACGATTGGCTGGTTGGCGGGATGACATATGAGGAAATCTACACGTCCGCTGAATTGCGGTGCAGCGTTAGTTGACAGCAGAGACGTTAGCTCGACTTGAGGAGTGACCCATTGTAGAAAAGCAATTCCGAATTTGTCGGGAAGATAATCTTTGTAGAACAACTTTTCTGGAGGGCTATCAAGCCAGTAATCCGTGTTAATATGCTGGATAGTTTGAGTTAGCATCTCGTCGGAGATTTTGATCGACTGAGGCTCAGCGCCGATGAACTTCTTCGTAAACGTAGATTCTACGGATGGGGAACAAAGAGTCAACCTACCTCTTGTGAGAATCTTTTCAGCAATGGAGAACATTTGTCGCTGGCGTTCAGTCCAGTTCGGTGGCTGGCTTGGTGTCGGGAAGTCCAGTCGCCATTGGGCAAATGCTCGCTTCGTTTGATCTGAAACACCGTCGTCGATTAGACTCTCAAGGACTGAGGCTGAAACTGCAACGGACTGAAAAAAGCGAACCTGAAGGCGTTCAAATCGTTGCCTACAAACGAAGATGCGTGGTAGAGAAAGCCTTGCCGAAGAAGCAACAGGAGTTGCATCGACTGTCGTTTCGGTCTGACCCCCCTGAATGTTGACTACTCCTCTGCACGTCGGATAACGTGAGCAACCGTAGAATTGTTGTCCTGCATTCCGTCCTCGACGTGCAGTTCGTAACTGTGTCGATGAACCGCATGTCGGACACTGTGGATTTGGCATATTGTCTATTTACCTAATGTTAAGCATCAAAACGCCAGCAATTGCAGCTAACGTACAAGGCACAACGAAACGGTGAATACTTTGCGTAGGATTGAATGAACCGTTTAGCGAACACAATTAAGAGTCTTCAACAAATAAGAGAGCGAGTTGTGCCGTTTGTTTTACGAAGTTGGTTTTGCCCCCCATCAGTCGGGTGGTTTATGTTTTGCAAGCCGTTGGTCTAACTCGTCTGCTATGCGCTTGAGCGGCTTGCTTGGCAGATCAAGCTTCTTCGCTAATTCTTGGAAGGCTCTGATTACGTTGATGATTGAAAACCCAAGGTCGGTGGCTACTTTGAGATTCTCCCGTGACCTCACCCTTGCGCGTTCCTCTCGTACAGAAAGTTGGTGAAGCGCATAAGCGATTAGAACTGAGATACCGTTGAACACAAACAGACCAACAGAAAGAGCAACGGAGAAGACGCCTCCATAGGTTATAGGCTTAACGTCGTTTATGACCTGCGCAACAACTGAATAGATGGGGAGTACCGGAGTTATGAAAAATACGGGCTTGATCCACCACTTGATAGATAGATATGTTAGGAAGCTTCCGTTCTTCTGGAGTGCAGTACTGTCGTCATAGATC
>JBJXHC010000005.1:0-2954 GCA_046160825.1 Bacteroidota bacterium
CGATTTCGATTTTCTAGTGCATGCCGCAAGAAAAGGCTTCGAAAACTATCAAGTAATTAGAGATAAGGTCGTTAATACTACTCAGCAACCGATAATGCTTTCTCCTGACGACAAGCTTAATCAGGGCAGATAGGCATTTCCTTTTCAGAGGAGTAAGAGAATCGTGAAATTTAGTTCAACGCTATTATCAATCAAGATCTTGTTATTGCTATCATCTTGTTTTGCTTTGCTTCAAGCACAACAAGTAGCATCAAAAACTTCTGCCTTGAGTAATGGAGGTGGCAAATCCCTTAGTGGTACAACACTCGTAATGCTGGCAACCTTTGGCCAATCAACTCCGATCGGGATCGCGACTGTCGGCTTAACGAGGATCCAGTCTGGCTTTCTCTATACCTTAGATTCCTTAGATACACAAGCTCCTATCGTTGGACCACTGAGTTTGCCACTCGCGATCGCCGCGCAAGACTATCAGGTTGCCGCAAGAATAGTAGATAATACTTCGGTAGCGAATGCAACTTTGTTTTACCGCAAGGGTGGTGATTCGACATTCACTTTAACTCCAATGTCCTTGAGAGATACTGTGTACCAAGGAACAATTCCCTCGGCTTCAATCACTTCTCAAGGTGCAGAGTTATACATAACTGCAACCGACCCGACAAATAACATTGGACGATTTCCCGGGTCAGGATACTCCTCTCTTCAGGTTCGGCTAACCAACTTGTCAAGAGGAACTCCTCAAGACAACGGAAGCGAACAAACTGCATATCGGATATTTTCAATACCGATCAACGCTGACAACCGAACTCCTCAATCGGTATTGGAAGATAACCTCGGTGCTTATGATAACACGCGCTGGCGCTTTTACGAGTTTACGCGAGGTCAGCAGTCTGTCGAATATCCAAACACGGCGCAGATGGAGCCCGGCAAAGGCTTCTGGCTAATCGTGCGGGATGCCGGCAGAGTGATAGATACGGGTCCTGGAAGAACGAATGTAACGAACATTCCATTCCGGATTCCACTGTATCAAGGTTGGAATCTCATCGGTAACCCATTCAACTTTGCTGTTCTCAAATCAAAAATCAATTTTGGTAGTGCCAAGCCTTTCCTTTATACATACGCTGGCGCGTGGGATTCAACTACGGCTAGAGAAATGAAGCCGTTTGAGGGTTATGCAGTTTTCACATTCTCCGATACAGCATTACGAATTGTTGACACAAGCCTTACCTCAAGTGAAAACCCTGTTACTCATGAGGTTCCGCAATGGAGAATTCGAATTATCGGTCGTTGTCAGGACGCTTTGGACATAAACAATCTCGCGGCTGTCTATCCATCAGCCGCTGCAGAGGATGATGACTATGACATGCCCGAGCCTCCTCAGATCGGCGAGTACGTTTCGGTGTACTTTGCTTCTCAAAGGGATGGGGCAATGGTGAAGCATTGTGTTGACGCTCTCCCCGAACCAACCGATGGCGTAGAATGGAACATGGAGGTTAGGTCGAACATTCGTGACAGAGTAACTTTGGAGTTCAGTCAGTTGGAGTCTGTGCCGGGTGAACTGGAAATCTTTCTCATTGACGATTTATTGAAGGCGACAGTCAATCTCCGCTTGGTTCGATCGTACTCGTTCTTGAATTCTGGTGAGTCACATTCGCGAAAGCTAAGACTCATTGTTGGCACACCATCGTTTCTTAGCAACAAGCTCGCGGAAGTGTCGACAATTCCTACATCGTTTGTGTTGTTTCAAAATTTTCCTAATCCGTTCAATCCGAACACGACAATACGTTATGGGCTCCCCGTGGCCACGCATGTAAGCGTGAGAGTTTACAATCAACTCGGCCAGGAAGTCGCAGTGCTTACGGACGAAGTCCAAGCCGCAGGGTATAAGGCGGCTGAATTCGACGGCCGAAACCTTGCGAGCGGTGTTTACTATTATAGAATGCAAGCAGGGCAATTTAGTGAAGTGAAAAAATTCTTGTTGCTAAAGTGAATACTTCAGTGTCAAAAAAAGTAACAATGCATATGAAACGAATCGCGTTTGTTACAATTACTCTGCTCTCCGTTTTGTTTTCAGGTTTTGCGCAAGGAAAATATCAGACACGCGGTCCGGGGAAGTGTGCCACTGCGAACTGCCATCCTACTGAAAACGGGAATATGATTTCCGGCCACAATCAATCAGCATTGAACGTTGCAAGTGCACCTAACGCGCCAAAATATGCAAGTGCCATAGGCGTTAAGGATTTTCTGAAGAGTCCCCTCTGCATGAGTTGTCACGGAACGATTGTTTCAGGCAAAGAAGGAAAGGACGTTGAAGAGGGTGTTAGTTGTGAGAGTTGCCATGGCGCAGGAAGTGGCTACACAGATCCACATTTAGAAGGTCCAAAATGCAAAGAAGCATATCCTCGTCCGGCGTACGCAAAGGCAGTATCACTCGGGATGGTGGACATGAAAATGAAGCCAGAAGAGCTTGCTAAGGTGTGTGTGCGCTGTCATTACACCACTGACCAGAAATTAATCGCGGCTGGACATCCCGATGGTTCAGACTTCAGATACGAAACTAAGATGACCAAAGTCGTGAAGCATTGGCAATGCCGGGAGAAGGGGAATATTCCAAATCCACGGATTTTCGCCAATGTTGTAGCCAGCAAAACACCTGGAGGCAAAGTCACCTCCTCACAGGGAAACGGGCGCACTCCTGATACGACGCGGCGCGCAACTGGAGACCCCCCTCCTGGTCCAACCATCGAACTAAATGGTGATGATGTTCGTATCGTTACACCGCCCGTTCAAGTAAACCCGATAACCGACCTTCCTGCTTTTCCGAATGTGGCTCCTAACATCCGTACTGATTCACTCTTGCTACTCTTGAAAAAGCGCCTCGAACTCCTTTACGAAAAAACTGGAAAGTGAATCTATGGCTTACGGTAAGACCGAACTCAAACGTCTCGAACAATACA
>JBJXHC010000006.1:0-10381 GCA_046160825.1 Bacteroidota bacterium
GGCCGACCAGGCTGGAGGGATTGCCTGGTGGGCACACGCCGGTGGCTTTGTGGTTGGCGCATGTCTGCTGCCGTTCTTTCTGCTCTTCAAGCGATTGTGACCTTGCTTCTCGAATGAAACTCGCGTACTTTTAGTTGAAGTTCAGGTCGGTCGTTCTGGTCAATACAGCGGATCCCGTCCGCACGTATTTCCTTCCCACCACCAAAGTCACTTGGAAAGAAAGGTTCAAACCCATGCGCTTTATTGTTCACGTTGTCATATTGCTTGCTTGTACATGGAGCCAAGCCACTGCTGATGTTGCAATACAGCTTCGCCAGGAGAATGTGAAAAAATCTCTACCCCTTGATGCTGTGCCGGGTGCGCAACTCAAGACACGGGAGAATAGTGAATACCTCAGCAACCGCATCATCGTCAAACTCATGCCGCATACTTCCATCAATGAAATCACCGCCGCATTACCAGAGCTTTCCATCGTCTCGGCTCGACAGATGTTTCCTGCGGAGATGATTGATCGCAACTCCACCGATGTTGATCTCTCACGTTTCTATATCGTTTCGTATTCTTCTCCTCACGATGCGTTTTCGATTGCAGAGGAACTCTCGGCATTCCCAACTATCCAATATGCGGAGCCGTCGTTCATTTATCCTCTCACAGTTGATCCATCGTTCACTCCCAACGATCCTTCGTACGGGAGTCAATACGGCCTCACAAAAATTCAGGCACCACAGGCGTGGGATATCACGCAGGGTGATACGAGCGTCGTCATCGGGATTGTAGATTCGGGTGTTGAAGTCAACCATCCCGATCTTGTGGGGAATATTTGGCAGAACCCCGGTGAGAACGGCCTCGACATTGGAGGGAATGATAAACGTGCGAATGGTACCGACGATGACGGCAACGGTTTTGTGGATGATTGGCGCGGCTGGGACTTCGGTGGCGTAGACTATAACAACGTCGTGTCTGATAATAATCCGAGTCCTGTTGGTGCAAACACCGAACATGGGACACACGTCGCCGGCATTGCCTCTGCCTCAACAAACAACAGCATCGGTGTTGCGGGCACCGGTTTTAAGTGCAAACTACTGGCGATCAAGACCTCCGCCGACAATGACACACGGGGTCCGGGAGGAACAGCGTACATTATCTCGGGCTACGAAGGGATCGCGTATGCCGCATTTATGGGTGCCGATGTTATGAACTGCAGCTGGGGCGGAAGTGGCGGTTCGCAGGCTGAACAGGAAATCATTAACTACGCGACACAACTCGGTACACTGGTTGTTGCCGCCGCCGGCAATGGAAACACAAGCGCACTCCACTATCCGTCGGCATACGCGAACGTTATTTCCGTGGCAGCGACGAACTCTTCCGACATTCGTTCTTCATACTCCAATTACGGCACCACGATCGATGTTTGCGCGCCGGGTGACGGAATTATGAGTACGATTTTTCCCGGAACGTATACCAATTTTTATTCAGGGACTTCAATGGCAAGTCCATTTGTCGCCGGCACTGCGGGACTCGTCAAGGCTTTCAATCCCGGATTCACCGCAACCCAGGTAGGAGAGAAGGTGCGGGTGACTGCTGAAAACATCGACGGCATTAATCCATCGTTTGCAGGACAGCTTGGCAAAGGGCGCATCAACGCATTCCGTGCCTTGACAGTGAATCTTCCGGCAGTTCGTGCAAGAGCAATGGTTGTGCGTGACTCCGCCAACGGAAATAACAACGGCGTACCGGAACCAAGCGAGATCCTGGATCTCTATTTCACATTCCAGAATTATCTCTCACCAACAACGAACGCAAGCGCGACAATAACAACAACTGCATCCGGACTGACCATCACGAATGGGACAGTGAGCCTCGGCGCTCTTGGCACGTTGGATACTCTCCGTAACACATCAACGCCATATCGTATCCAACTCAGCCCGACCGTAACACCGGGTCTTGCCGCAACTGTCCGCCTTACCGTAACAGACGGGTCGTACTCTGATGTCCAGTTCTTCACGGTTGTCATCAATCCCACGTATCAATCGCACAATGCGAACGGCGTCAAGGTAACGATGACGAACAACGGACGGATCGGGTACAACGATTTTCCGAACAACACGCAGGGACTTGGTTTCCGGTACGCGTTACCGGATACAAATCATTTGTTTGAGGGAGGATTGATCATCGGCACCTCGGCAACCAAGCTTGTCAATAATATCAGGAACGCTGGTGGTACGCAGGATAATGATTTCCTTTCCCGTCAGATATATTCGCTGCAATCTCCGGGAGTGATTTCCAATCAGGACGGCTCCACGGTGTTCAGTGATTCATCGGCTCCGTTAGCCAATCGCATTGGTATACGGGTGAACCAGTATTCCTACGTGTACTCCTCGCCAACGGATGAAGACTATATCATCGTGAGATATGATATCAGAAACCTCACCGCTGCCGCCATCACAAATCTTCATATCGGTCAATTCTTCGATTGGGATGTTTTCAATTATGGTGCGAACCGGACGGGATACGACGCAACGCGCAGTCTCGCGTATGCTTGGGATAATAGCAATGCTACACGGCCATACATTGGCATGCGCGCACTCGACAGCGCTGCGGGTGTTCGTGGACTGGTGAACACGACAGGAATCGTGCTTGACCGCGCAGCAAAATGGGGTTGGATAAGCGGCGGTACAGCCTCGGCGAGTGTGGGCCCGGCCGATATTCACAACGCTATCGGCTCCGGTCCTTTCAGTATTGCTTCGGCCACAACGCGAACCGTGGGGTTTGCACTTCTCGGTGGCAGCAATCTGGCCGACCTTCAAGCAAACGCGGATGCAGCACGGCAAAAGTGGAATGAGATTTTGAGTACGGTGTCGGTTGGCGAAGACGGACAGGAATTGCCGGCGACATTTGCTTTGCAGCAGAATTATCCAAACCCATTCAATCCATCGACAATGATCAATTATCAATTAGCGACAAACGATGTTGTGTCTCTGAAAGTATATGACATCCTTGGCCGCGAAGTTGCGACTCTTATTGATGGAAAGCAGAATGCCGGCAACCACCGCGTGGAATTCAACGGAGGCAGACTGGGGAGCGGTGTGTATTTCTACCGCCTGATAGCCGGTGAGTTCACTGCGGTGAAGAAGATGATTCTCACGAAGTAGGAATCATTTTTTGGATCCCGCCTCTCTGGCAAATGCATAGGGGCGGGATTCTCAAAGTGACAGTGTGGTTAGAGACATTCCCCGTTTACGGTCAGGTTTTTTCCTCTCGGTCATCCATGACAAAAACCTTCGGCTTGTTGATTTTCACTTCGCTACTCCTCTCTCATCATTGCCTTGCCGAGCCTCCTCGCTGGCGACAAATTCCATCCACTGCCGGACGCTGGATCAACGCGCTCGACATCGTGCAACGCAATCCGGACAGTATGTATGCAATAAGCGATATCGGTTTGCTGATAAGCACAAACGGTGGAGAGTATTGGGACACGGTGGCGGGAGGGAGGGGTATCATCAGGGGATTAGAGAGCGGATTGAAGACTAGCCCGATGGATCCTCGTAGAATCTATGCGACCACCATAACTCAAGAGGGTGGCAGCAACGCTTTCAGGATGTCAACTGATGGTGGCAGCTCCTGGCAGGTCATTGATCCCGGCAGCGGCCTTGGAATGGGGGCAGTGATTGAGATCGATCCCGTGAATCCTGCAACCGTTTATTTTGGCGTTGGGTACGGCTTCGGAGGGGCTTCAACAATATTGCGGACCACTGATGCAGGTACAACATGGTCATACAGGCCAACTCCGGACGAGATCGGGATCTATGGTCTTTCAATCGATCCAACAAACACGGGACGGTTGATTGCCGCTTATTCCCACGGGTTCTACAGGAGTGCCGACACGGGAGCAACATGGACGGAAATGAACCTGGGGTATCCGGTAAGATCGGTAACGTATTGCGCTGTGCATCCCTTGACCGGAGCAATCTATGTGACTTGCTTGCCGTATCAATCCAACCCGGGGGGAGTGTTCAAGTCCACGAATGACGGACTCACATGGCAGGAATTGAACGTAGGCATCGCTCCGGACAACCGTGATATTCGATGGATTAAAATCGATCCAGCAAAGCCCGATGAAATGTACGTCGGTGCGTCAAATTCGGATTTCGGGGGAATGGTTCGATACAGTTCAAACTCAGGGCTGAGCTGGTCCACGTTGATAGAGGGTTTGCCTGCATATGGGTATAGTGGCGCGTTTGTTATTGACACGCTCCGTAGAAGAGCATTTACCGGTATCTGGACAGACGGTGATTCCATGGGGATTTATGTTCTTGATCTTGACACTGATGTCGCCGAACCATTGCAAAGGACACCAACTGAGAATCGGTTGTTTCAGAACTATCCGAATCCGTTCAATCCCACAACAGTCATAGCGTTCAGAGTGGGGAGTGGGGAATTCGTGTCGCTTAAGATCTATAGCATGTTGGGACAAGAGATTGCAACTCTCGTGAACGAAGTGAAGCGGCCCGGGTACTACACTGCTCAATTCGATGCATCACATCTACCAAGCGGTATGTATTTTTGTCGATTGCGGTCAGGCGACTATGTTACTTCCAGGAAATTATTGCTACTCCGATGATCCCGATGAAATCAACTCTACTCAAGTCTATGAAGCATCCAACATTGCTTCTCCTTCTCGGTGTGTTCTCTTGCGAGACCACTGAACCGCCACCGCCAATCGCCACGCAGATACAGCTTCGTGCGATAGATGCCTCCTGCACGGAGGCTTGGCTTGAGATAAGTCTCCCTGACGGGATTCAACCTGGTTCAGTCTCTCTTCGTAGAGATACACACCTTGTCCTTTCTACTACACTCGTTGCCGCCGAGACAATCGTCGTGGACGAAGGACTCCTGCCGAATCGCTCCTATACTTACACAAGCACGAGGCCGACGGGTTCATACAATGAACAGGCAGAGACAGCTCTACTAACACTTGATACTACAAACCATGATTTTCTTTGGCAGACAGATACCCTCGGCGACGGGAGTAGTGTTTTGTATGACATTGCCATCGTCAACGACACATTGGCCTATGCGGTAGGGGAAATGTTCTTGAGGGATTCAACAGGACAGTTGGACCCGGTATACTACAACCTTGCCAAATGGAATGGACAACAATGGAATTTCATACGAATAAAATCAAATTGCCGTCTGTATTTTCCGAATTGCGGACCTGAGACATTGGCGATTGCATCCGGCCGGGCCATTTTCTCTTTCGGGCCGGATGATATTTGGTTAGCCGCTGGCGGTATTCATCATTTTGATGGTACGCGTTGGACAGAGCACAAAGTAGTTGTGGAAGTCGGGCAGTCAAACAAAATATGGGGGAGCTCATCTTCCAACCTCTGGGTTGTCGGAAACAACGGACTCATCGTGTACTACAATGGCAACAACTGGCAACGTCTGGAAAGTGGGACGACGCTGGATGTCCGTGATATTTATGGAGCGACAGATTCTGGAGGTCAGGTTCAAATACTCGCCCTTGCATCCACATTTACTGTCCAAACTCAGGAGAGCAGTATACTCAAGGTAACGGTGAACTCAGCTACTGGAATTGACAACTCAGGTTTATCTCCTGATATGGCAGGTATCTGGTATGTACCAGGCAGAAAATACTACGCTGTAGGTGCCGGGGTCCATACAAAACGCTTCTTAAGCGATTCTCTTTGGTTTCGCTATCCTCCGGGTGTGATAACAAGCTTTGCGTCCGGTGGAATCCGCGGAAGTGACCTCAATAATATCTTTGCTGTTGGGTCATTTCATGAGGTAGTGCATTTCAACGGTGTGTCGTGGCACAGTTACTTCCCGGCTGAACCAAGCGCATATAGTGACATCAGTATCTACGGAAACACGGTGATGATCGCTGGTCATCTCGGGGCTTATCGAGGACTAGTAATGCGCGGCTACAGACAATAGAACCAGTCTCAAAGGCTGCAAGAAAACATGACTTGATTGCAATACGCCATGCGGTTCATGGGTTTCTCTTTTAGCATGTGAAGTTGACTACCACAGGCGTTGTTTGTACATTTTCATCAGAAATCGCCTGAGGTCGTTGTTATGAAATCCATTGTTTCCATTGTTCTTGCTGGCTTGGCCATCGTGGGATGCATCGAGCCCAATCAGGTCATTGAGCCTCAGCAGAACACCAGTCTTCCTCCGTCCGCTGTTTTTTCAATACGGGTCAAGCCCATTCTCGATCAGAATTGCGGTGGATCGAGCTGTCATGGCGGCGGGCCGCGAGGTTTTGCTGGAGGTCTTGATCTTACCTCGTATCAGGGGATGATGCGTGGATCGAAGTACGGGCCCGTGGTGATCTCCGGCAGCTCTTATATGAGCCACATCATTCAAACGATCAACCAGTCCGATACGACAATCAGTCCGCTTTCAAGCGTAACGATGCCTGCAAGCCGTGATCCAATTCTGGAACGAGACGTCAGGATAATTGCAGACTGGATTTCCGCCGGGGCTAGGGACGACAATGGTGAACTTCCATTTCCTGAACCACGACCGCTCGGCAAGGTCTTTTTCTCCTCGCAGTACACTGACCTCGTTGGCGTCATTGATATTCAAACCGGATTGGTCACTCGCTACGTTCAGGTTGGTCACCCTCTGCCTCTTAATCAACCCCCTCAGTCGCCACATAATGTCCAGGTTGACGACCAGGGCAAATACTACTACGTCACGATGATCACCGGCAATACGCTCAAGAAATATGATGCTGTTACGAACCAACTGGTGGGGGAAGTGGCTGTTGGTCTATCTCCTGCACATGTCGTTATCACGCAGGACGGCAGCAAGGCGTACGTCACAAACTTCAATGACGGTGTGGGACAGGTTTTTGTGATTGCAACAGCGACTATGACGGTGCAGAAAATTATCACACATCCGCTCATGAGAAAAACACACGGCGCACGACTCTCGCATGACGGCACCTACCTGTACGTTGGAAACAATGTCGGTGATCTGCTCTCGATCATCCGTACGGCAAATGATTCGGTGGTGGCCAACCTTCACGTCGCTACCGGACTTCCATCTCCGGGTTCTTTTGTGTACAAGCCATACCAGATTGCCGTACGTAACGATGATCAGTTTATTTATGTCACATGTCAAGGGCCGATTGCGCCGGCTAATACGGGAATGCTCAGTGTGTTCAGGAGAGATGGGGATACGTTTTCATTCGTGAAGCTTTTGCCGGTCGGGAGGAATCCTCTGCAATGCGAGGTAACGCGCGATATGCGATTTGTTTACGTCTGCAATCAAGCATCGGGTAGCGTGACAGTTATTTCTGCTGACTCCAATGAGGTCTATACGACCATTGATAGTGTTGGGAAGCAACCTCACGGAATCGACATTACAGAGGATAGTCGAACAGTCTACGTGACGTGCGAGAACATCGTCGGAGGCGATCCTCCGCATCACCCAATCAGCGGAAGCCGGGATCCGGGTTTCGTTGCGATCATTGATGTGAATAGCAATCGTGTCATCAGGAGAATTGAAGTGGGTGGATTTGCCGCGGGCGTGTCTGTGTCTCCGGGAAAGGGGAATTGAAGATGAACGTGTTTGCTTCCCGTGTTCTGATTGTGTCTTTTCTTCTATGGGTCTCGTGCAGTGAGCATTCCGAGATCGTCAGTCCGCCCGAACCAATTTTCTCGTTGTCCATCGCCAATCTTCCCCATCTTGATCATGACGATGGCAACTATGAGTTGTGGGCGACGTTTCTTGACTTCAACAAGAGTTTGGGTCCTGACGGATTGATGCACGATGAAGGATTTATGAGCCTCGGGGCGTTCAATATTTCTCCGGGTGGAGACGTTGTTGACCTTGACGGCCACCCGATGCATTTCCGGATTTCCGCCGGTGAAGATGCACAATTGCTTGATGACGTAGTCGTCTCCATTGAAAGGCATAGCCACGGGATCGACACTGTAGAAGGACCGGGCCCGATCATTGCGGGTGGGAAGTTTCGGGGTGACGAACAAAATGCGATAGCGGATATTTCCATAACGTACCTGGATGCATTCGGGACGAATTTCTCGGCGGTAACAGGAGCGTATACACTCACCGCACCAAGTTCTGATCCTGCGGATTCAAACTCCGGCGTCTGGTTCTTCGAACAAAATTCCGCACCTACACCGGGCCTGCGGAATCTTCCTTCGTTACCGGAAGGCTGGACATACGAAGGCTGGGCTGTGAACGCAGCATCGTTCCTTTCGACTGGAAAGTTTACGAAGGCAGATAGTGCAGACTTCGATGGTGCTGGACCGGGAAAAGGTCCGGGCAACGGGCTTAACTTCCCCGGCCAGGATTTTATTGTAGGCGACCCTGCGCGACCCGATCTCTCATCGCTTGAATACTGGTTCATGATTACTGTGGAACCGTCCCCGGACAATGCATCCGGTCCATTTTTCTTCACTCTTCTGTCGAACGGAGCTCAGAGACCGGCAAGCCGCCTGGTTGCAGTTCCGATGACAAATGTGATTGCCCTGTACGCTCCGGCAGGGCAGGTGGTGGTACAACGTTGAGGCAATCGATGTGGCGACTATGGGTTAGTGCCGGTATTCTCACGCATCCATTGGTGTTATCGGTGTCTTCGGCGCAGGTCTTCATCCGAGAGCCGTACGGAATTTCCATTTCCGCCGAAGGTGTGCAGATCGACCATCCCTTCAGCGGTGGATTTTACAACCCGGTGCATCAGTTTGTGGATATTGATGGAGATGCGGACTTCGATCTCTTTCTTCTTGACAACAATGATCGGTCGGTGACATTCTTTCGGAATCTTGGAACGCCTCAGGCACCGGTGTTTCGACTGCAGCCGGTCAATTTTGTTATGCCCGATATTCGCGGTTGGTTTCGTTTTGCCGATATCAACGGAGATAAAAAAATCGATCTCTTGACGGCAGGCGATACGCTCAACACTGTGGCGGTCTTTGCCAACACAGGATCAACCGTTGTTCCGAACTTCACGCTTCTGTATCCAGCCCTTCGCGACTCGCTCAATAATCACGTCTATACACAGGAACAGTGCATCTCCGGATTGGTCGATATTGATGGCGACGATGATTTTGATTTCTTCTCTCTGAATCCGGGGAGTGGCACACTCAATTTTTATGAGAACGTTGGTTCATCCACCAACTTTCGTCTGATATTCAGAACTGATTTCTGGATGGGGATTCAGATTTGTCCGGGATGCGGGGGCAGACCGTCGAACCCGCAACATGGCCAGGGTACTGTCTATTTTGCGGATGTTGACGCAGACCTTGATTTCGATATGTTCTACGGTGATCTCTTTGATCAGGGCGTGTTATTCTTTGAAAACTATGGGACGCCTCAGGTCCCGTCGATGGATACTGCACACGTGCGTTTCCCACCGGGTATTCCCCTGACGACGGGTGGGTTCAACCAATCGACACTCGTCGACATCGATGCTGATGGTGACTTCGATCTTTTTGTCAGTGTATTGACTCCGTTCCAGCAGGTTGATAATTTGTACTTCTATGAAAATACCGGCACACCAACAAGTTTTACCTATCAGTTGATCACGCGAAATTTTCTCTCAACTCTTGATCTGGGACTTCAGTCCGTACCAGCACTCGTGGACATTGACAGCGATAGTGACAAAGACCTCTACGTTGGGGATTTATTCGGTCACGTTTCCTTCCTTCGCAATACAGGGAGTGTCACAGCTCCTGCGTTCTCGTTCGAAGATTCCGCGGTTGTGTCGAGCCTTGTTAATTTTGCCTACGCTCCAACATTTGCGGACATCGATGACGACAGCGACTTTGATATGTTCCTTGGTCACTTCGCTGGTAACATCGAGTTTCATCGTAACATGGGAACTGCAATCGTTCCGCAGTTCATACGTGAGCAGTCTTTCTTCGATAGCGTCAATGTCGGTCTTTACGCTGCTCCGGCATTCTTCGACATTGATGTGGATGGTGACCTTGATTTGTTCGTTGGAAAAGGGGATGGAAGGATTTCATTCTTCCGCAATACAGGGACGGTGCAGGTGCCGTCTTTTGCTCTGGTAAGTTCATCCTTCGAGAATATCATTGTGGGCTTCAATGCAAAGCCGGTATTTGCCGATATGGATAACGACGGCGATTTGGATCTTCTGATTGGTGGAATGGAGGACAAACTCTTTCTGTACCAGAATGTTGGTCCAATCGGGAGCCCCTCATTCAGCTTTGTCAGTCACACGTTCGATGGAATCGTCCGTTCACAGGAGGTCGCACCTTCGGCAACAGACATTGATGGCGATGGAGATATGGATTTGATTGTTGGGCAAGTACGAGGTGGACTGGATTTTTATCGCAATCAGTTGTTTACATCTGCCGGATCC
>JBJXHC010000007.1:0-18858 GCA_046160825.1 Bacteroidota bacterium
CTGATATATTACAAATGGCAACTGCTCCGTCACCCCGTGATACACGTGGTTGAATCGCTCTCACCATCAGCAGTTCTGCATTTCACCCATACTATATATTCAAGGAGGATTCATGATGCGAAGGATACCGATTCTTCTCTCCGTGTGCATACTTGTTTTCAGCACGGTGTTTGCCGGCAGAGATTTGAAGAATGCCAAACCCGCCACACTCATTGCCGATGATGGCGTTGGACGCGCAGTCTCTTCAACACAAAACGGGCAGTACATTCCCGGACTGGATAACGCCAGCTCACTTACATGGGTTGTCGTGGATTCCATGCCCAATGCATTCGGCCCGGCCAGCACACGAACCAGACCGATAGTCTACGACGCTGCCACCAACACACTCGCCATCATTTATCGTGGCGCATCTCCATTCTCAGTGAGTGGACAATTGTGGTACAGTATCTCGCGGGACGGCGGCGCAACATGGCGCCGCGTGGGCGAACTCAATTCCGGATCACCTACAACCTGCCGCTACCCGAGTGCAGGAATTTCCAACCCGGCAAACAATAACGATACCACCCAAACCCTGTTTGTTTGGATGGCACCGAATCTTGAGTCCGCAGGAACCTGGGGGAATTATTCCTACGGACTTGATTTCCCGCTTGGGAGCGCAACCACAGTCGGCATCCATGACCTGACGGACATGGGCAATAATTCCGCTGCCGGCTCAATATGGGGCGAGTACAACTCCGACTGGGTCTTGTGGAATTCCACCGTGGGAACAACAGCCGGCGGAGCAAACGATTCGCGTAGCTGGCGCACACAGGATTGGCTTTCAATTCCCACGCAGATCCCGCCCACCTGGGTTGATGCGGCACCTTATATATTCAACGCGATTTCGTACGTCCCGGGAATGAGCAACGCCACCGGAAACTACTTTGGTATGCATGGAGTATTCGGCGACGATTCACTTGCGTTTGCGTTCAACATCGGATACTCAAAATCGACGGACCATGGTGCAACGTGGAGCGAGTGGGTTCGCCCGCAACCGGATTGGATGGCAGCAACAGGCTTGCCGCAGACCTATGATCTCTATGACTACGTACAGCCGCCGGGAACAACAGTAAGCTACAACGGCGACATGACAATTGATGCAAATGGCCACGGCCATTTCTTCCATGTGATTGTTGACTCGCCCTGGACGACAAACGACCCGCGCCATATTCTCGAAGTGTACGAAACCGCTCCGAACGTGTGGAGCAATAAGTGGGTGAAGCAGAACCTGAACACATTCACGGGACTTGGATATCCGGGCGCAACAGGCAATCCGCCAACACCGTATCTCCAGCAAACCAACAACGCCGTCCATGCTTCGATCAGTGCCGATGGCCAGGTGATGTCATTGGTATGGCTTGATGCCGGAACCACCGCGCCCGCGGATTCATTCCCTGATATCTGGCTCTCCCATAGACTTGTCAACGGCGGGAACTGGTCAACACCGGTCAACCTGACGGAAACTCCGAATTTCGCCGAGTTGCTGCTCCATGCCGCGCCTGTGTTGCAGACGAATGGCGAGGGTCTTTACACGGTCTTCCTCGGACGAACATACCAGGCCAACATCAACACCTATCCTCCGGACAATGGAGTGAAGGCTCAGTTCTTCTTTGCTTCGTATACGTTCAACGCAACCGCTCTCTCCGTGGGCGAGAATGGACAACCATTGTCATTCAAGTTGGGACAAAACTATCCCAATCCGTTCAACCCATCGACCACGATTACATACTCGGTGGCGCAACAGGAACGCGTGAGCTTGAAGGTGTTCAACACACTCGGCCAGCAAGTTGCGACTCTTGTTGATGGAGTTGTATCACCAGGCGAGTATCAGACCAGCTTCGATGCGACAGGACTTCCGACCGGCGTGTACATTTATAAGATGACTGCCGGAACGAGAACAGAATCGCGAAAGATGTTGCTGGTAAAGTAACGTTTGTTATTCAGCCTCAAACAACAACAGCCCCGACAATCATCGTCGGGGCTGTTCTGTTTTCATGCAAAATACCTAGTGAGGATGTTATCCGAGATATGCCCGCAGTTGTTTGCTACGTGAGGCGTGACGGAGGCGTCGGATGGCCTTTTCTTTTATCTGCCGGACACGCTCACGGGTGAGTTTGAATTTCTCCCCGATCTCTTCCAGCGTCAATGAATGCTCACGTCCCAGTCCGAAATAAAGCCGGATCACTTCGGCTTCACGGTCGCTCAGCGTCGATAGAGCCCGCTCCACTTCCTTGCTCAGAGATTCCTTCATTAACTCATTGTCCGGCGCAGGCTGGCGTTCATCCTGGATCACATCCAGCAAACGGTTGTCCTCGCCTTGCGCAAACGGCGCGTCCATCGAAAGGTGACGTCCCGAGATCTTGAGCGTGTCGGACACCTCGAACAACGACATGTCGAGCTCTTCTGCAAGTTCGCTTGCGCTCGGCTCACGCTCGAATTCCTGCTCCAACGTACTGAATGCCTTGCCGATCTTGTTCAACGCGCCGACACGGTTCAGCGGCAGACGCACAATACGGGATTGCTCGGCCAACGCCTGCAAAATCGACTGGCGGATCCACCACACCGCGTAGGAAATAAACTTGAACCCGCGCGTCTCATCGAATCGTTTGGCCGCTTTGATGAGGCCGAGGTTTCCTTCGTTGATCAAATCGCCGAGAGAAAGTCCCTGGTTCTGGTACTGCTTCGCCACGCTGACAACAAAGCGCAGATTGGCTTTCGTCAGTTTTTCCAGCGCACGCTGGTCGCCCTTCTTGATCCGTTGTGCAAGTTCGATTTCCTCCTCGGGTTTGAGGAGGTCCACCTTTCCAATTTCCTGCAGATACTTATCGAGAGACTGGCTCTCACGATTTGTATACTGCTTGGTAATCTTTACCATTCATTCACCTCATTGTGTCGAAATCAGTTTCTCTCTTGTGTGTCGATCCGGTCAACGATGCCGACAATACTTGCATCCACCGGGGCAAAATCCACGGGAAGCGGAATCACTGCTTCACGTGCCGTAATGTACAACACCGTCTCCCCTGCACCCGCGCCAACAGTATCCACTGCCACGATGGGGTCGCCGAACTTCTCACGCTTGCTGTTCAGCGGCTGGATGAACTGCAACTTGAAGCCCTCCAGGTGTTCATCCTTGAGTGTTGCCCACACGGTTCCTATCACCTGAGCAAAGAACATGGTCAGTCCGCAATATCCAGTTTGTCCACCACAGCCATGATTACCGCGTCCACCGGCTTGTTCTTTGTCTGAGCGGTCTGCCGGGCGGAGCTGCCGCTGCATACCAGCACGATGTCTCCGACGCCCGCTTGCACGGTATCCACCGCCACCACGAATGTATCTCTCACACTATAATCCACACCCACATGCTTGACGATCTGGAACTTCATGCCCACGAGTTCCTCGTCTTTCCGTGTTGCCCACACGGTGCCGACAACTTTACCGAGTACCATAGTTCGCTCGCTGTCTCTTGAATGAGTTAGCCGCGTTGCGCGGCGCTGAGTATTTCCATCCCGGAATGTTTGTGACCGAGGGAAACCGTCGGTACACAGACAAGTCCGGTGATTCCTTTGAAATCGCCCCTCCGGTCTGTCAAAATCGGAAGCCTGCTCTCAAGGCAAAGACCGGCAATCAACAACAGGTTTCGATTCTTCCTCGGGTGCGATGCAACAAGCTGTCCATACCGTGGCGCATTCTTCGGATTCAATCCGAGCACTTTCATTGCAGCCATCATATCCTCGACGGCTTTGCGTTCCGTTTCCGTCCGGGTCATCGAGAACAATTCAATCGCGTGAAAAACAGACGCGTAGCAGAAAAACTTCCCCATCGCCTGACGAAGCAATGAAGGACTGCTGTTGCCGGCCAGGTGTTCGATAAAGACATCTGTGTGTATGACAATCTTGGGAACACTCAATTCCCGGTTCCCGCCTTCTTCAACCGTAAACGGAACGGAGAGTTCTTCCCCGCCGCACCTTCCGACAGCACGAATTTTACCACCTGTTCCCTCGGTTCCAATTGCAGTGCTGCAATCCTGCCAATTTCTTCTTCCGTCACCTGACGCCCATTGAGTGCGGCCGATAACTCCGTGCTGCTGACCCGCACCTGCAACTTCGTCCCCGGTTGAATTCCCAACAGATCAACAACAGGAACGGGCAACCGAATCGTTCCATCATCACCCACTCTCGCCTCAAACTCCACGCTTTTCGTATGCATCACAACACCTGGGACAGGAAGCTCGTACCGCTGAGGGAGTTCGGAACATGGAAGAATTCCGCCACACTCTTGCCGAGATCGGCAAACGTTGAGCGTATTCCCAGCGAAACCCCTGTCTTCCTTGATTTCGTCAGGCACAATAAAGGAACATATTCGCGTGAATGATCCGTGCTTGGAGTGACGGGGTCGTTGCCATGATCGGCTGTCAGTATCAACAAATCCTTCTCGTCAAGCGTTTCCAGTATTGCGGGAATGGAAGCATCAAATTCCACGAGTGCATCAGCAAACCCTCTGGGGTCATTCCGGTGGCCGTAGAGCGAATCGAAATCGACAAGATTGGTGAAGACAAAACCGGACGTTACAGAGCGCGAGGAATCGATTGTCTGTTTGATACCTTCTGCATTCGATTTTGTATGGATCGTTGTTTTCAATCCGCGACCCGCAAACAGGTCATCCACTTTGCCGATCCCGATAGTTTCCACTCCTGCATCCGAAAGAACATCAAGTACTGTCTTTGACGGAGGAAGCAATGAGAAGTCCCGCCGGTTTGTTGTTCTTGTGTACGCTCCACCTATGCCGATAAACGGTCGGGCGATGACACGTCCAACGGCAAATTCCTCAATGCAAACCTTGTCCCTCGTCAACTGACACATCTCATACAACCGGTCGAGAGGAATAACGTCCTCATGTGCAGCAATCTGAAAGACAGAATCGGCGGACGTATAGACGATGGGGAAACCGGTCCGTACGTGTTCATCACCAAGCTGTTGAATGATCGCTGTCCCCGAAGCTGCAATGTTACCGAGATACCCCTCGGACCCGTTGACATCCAAAAATCGCCGCAGCAGTGTCTCCGGAAAACCATGCGGGAACGTCGGAAAGTCGCGCTCTATGATAAGGCCGCATAACTCCCAATGACCCGTGGTGCTGTCCTTGCCTCTTGAGACTTCAACCATCTTGCCGAAGCTTGCCTGCGGTGAGGAAGTCGGTGGGATTCCCTTGACGGGGAGGATGTTGCCCAACCCGAGAGCCTGCATGTGAGGCAGATGAAGTCCACCCACCGCATCAGCGGTGTTTGCCAGTGTGTTGCTCCCCTCGTCGCCATACCGTTGCGCGTCCGGGAGTTCACCCACGCCGACTCCATCCAACACAATACACACTACTTTGTTTGCAGCCAGTGTCGTTACCCTCAGAGAACAAAGAGGAATCCCGGCATGTGAGATTCCTCTTCAACGTAAACGGAACATGAATCGATGCGCCTCTACCTTTCGTCACTCCCCCAATCGATACGATGAAGTAAGCGGAAAGTTATTGAACCGGAAGACCAGTGTTATGCGTAGATTTCTTTTTCGTTGCACTTGCACACCTGGACACGATGCTCGTTGAATTTCCAGCTCGTGCTGATCTTGGAGCGTTCGGACGAGACCATCAGGATTGGCTGATAAATCGTGCCGCATACCTGGCACTTGGAACCTTTCATGGCCGCCGCCTTGGTTGCTTTGTCGGCGAATGTCTGCTGTTTTGCCATTGTGTACTATTCCTTTCTGAACATAATTATTTTCTAAAAAACACGTACCAGATTACCACCATCTTCCATTGCCTTGTCCAGCACCTGCAGCGTACCGGCAACAAGTTGTTCCTTGTCCATGCCTTCCGTCAACCCGCACACGCCCGCACTTACCGTCACAGACAGGGTCGAAGTCTCCAGTGTGATGATATAGCTGGAAATCTGTTTGCGGATTTTCTCCGCCCAGAGATATCCTTCACTCGCTGCGGTATTCACAAGCAGGACGCCGAGTCTGTCCGCTTCCATCCTGCCGATGACGTCATACAACCGTGTGTTCCCTTTGACGATCTTCGCTACTTGCGTCAGGATCGTATCGAATCCTTCACGACCGTACCGGTTGACATGCGCCTGCATACCATCGACCGCAATGGAAACGTAGGCCAACTCCGTACCGAAATCCTCCGACCGCACGACTTCTTCTTCCAGTTTCTTCATGAAGTGCTTTTTGGTGAAGGATCCCGTCAACTGATCAACAACAACAAAGTCCTTCACGAGATCATTCATGTACAGCACTTCAAGGACCGACGCAGCGCTTTCGACGAGGCGATAGATCGTCTCGACTTCAATGCCGGCGAAGTTCGACGTGTTCTTGCTTTCAAGAGTCAGTGCTCCGTAGCACCGATTAATCGAGCTGATCGGAACACACAAGAACGACCCGTGTACTTCAATTTTTTCCAACGAATGAAACCGTATCTGCGCATCGGTTCCAACGTCGTCAATCGACTCAAGGTGATTTGTCATGATTGCTCTTCCAACGATGCCCTCATGAAAATCCACCATATCACCCTGACTCACATACTGCCCACCGGAGCGATTGACAACTTTCTGCACCATCCAACCCCGCCGATCTTCTGCATACATCGTGATGGTCAGATGATCCCAGTTGACAAGCCGGCTCGCTTCTTCCGCCACGCAATTGATAATCGTCGACTCGCGTACATCCGACCGGATACGATCGTGCATGCGGCGGATTGACGTCAGCAACTCCGAATCCAACAACAAATCATATTTCTGTGTGTAGCTCTTGATCAGGGCTGACACCAACTTCGTAAAATTGCCGAGCAGATCAAACGTCTCTGCCCCGAACGCATCCTCCGCTTTACTATCAGCGATAATCACCGCAACGGGTTCGCCTTCTTTTGCACCGTTCAGAAAATACACCGGAACGCCAACGAAAGATTTGATGTACTCCGGTGACTCGTAGTAGTGAATGATCTCTTTTTCCGAAACCGGATTCACGCGACCGAGCATTTGCGGTTTCCCGGTCGTTGCAACCTGGCTCACCACGTCGCCACCAATGTCCATTCGTTTTTCTGCCACAAAGCACTGGCTATCTGTTGCAAGTGCTTCGAGCACCAACTGTTGCTTTTCCCGATTCGCCCAAAAGAAAGCGACCGAGTGGGCGAACAGTACTTCCTTCAGAGCGAGAAGCACTTTGCCGAGCAGGAAATTGAATTCACTCCGTGGCTCCGCGTCACTGCGCAGGATATCCGAGTTGAGATCAAAGAAATCACCGATCTCAAACTCTCGCTGCTTTTCTTCTTGTGTAACCAAAGCGACCGGTTGCGCGGTCTTTGTTGACGGTACCACTACTGATTCTTCCTCTTGTATCTCCTTCACCACATACTGCGGACCCGATGATTGGAAATCATCGAAGAGAAGTTTCTTCATATGGCCTTCGGGGGGTTGTGAATACAAGTCCTCTTTGTCTTCTTCGTCGCCAAACCACAAGATGGCTCGTCCCTTCTTCTTCCACGACGCATAGAGATATGCGCCGGCCCCCAGGAAGATCGTCCCGCAGATGATTCGCCCCACCGGCGAACCAAGAAAAAATCCGATGATGAGTGTTGCAAAACCGGCAGTCGCAACAATACCATTCACAGACATTAGCCTCGCACGCAACGCCGTGAATGTTGCTCTACCGACACCATCAGACATTTCCCACCTCTTAATGGGTAAGGCAACTTGGAAAACGATGAAATCTAAGCAAATACAGCAGGAAAGTCAAGGAATTATGTAGAAGGAAGAGCGAAACGATTTTCTCGTCGTGAGATCAGGGGTGGGAGTAAAGATGGAATTGCCGGGAGCCACGTTGAAAATCCGCGAGATCATGGACCAATCCTCTCATTTCATTCTCAATTGACGAATCACTCTGGATCCAATTCAGCGCACCCGATGAGCCAGTCAGACGCCGGAGAGCCATCGCCTTGATTTCGAACGATTGCGGATATAGCCGTTTCAGCACTCTGAGCAGCGAAAGGCCTGTCTCCATTGGTCGAAACTCCATCCGGTCCACGACGATCACTTCCACTCCATGGCATTCATTGCCAGCGAATTTTGAGGTTTGCGGAACAAAGCTGACCGGGGCGAATTGCACTCCCGTGAGATTCAGAGTATTCAGTGAATCTGCGAGCTGACGCGCATTGATAAATGGGGCGCCAATAAATTCAAACGGGCGCTGAGTTCCACGACCTTCGGAGACATTGGTAGCTTCAATAAAACAAGTTGCGGGGTAGACAACTGTGGTCGCCGGAGTTGGAATGTTGGGTGAAGGCGGAATCCATTGCACACCTGTTTCATCCCATGGCATCGATCTCTTCCAACCTTCCATTGCAACGACGGTGAGATCGACCTTGATTCCGTGAGCAAGCCAACCACGTTCGTTGATCATCTTTGCCAACTCACCGCACGTCAGACCATACACGATGGGAATAGGAAACATACCGAGAAAGGATCTGAGGGAATCTTCAATGATTGGTCCGTCGACTTTCACTCCACCGAGCGGATTGGGACGGTCGAGAACAACGAATGGAATCCCCTTCTCCGCCGCTGCCTCCATGGCCAATCCCATCGTACTGATGTACGTATAAAAACGAACGCCGACATCCTGAATATCATAGACAAGAACATCAACGCCCTTCAGCATCTCGCCAGTCGGCTTTTTTGTCTTGCCATACAGTGAGATGATCGGGATGCCTGTTCGTTCATCGACTGTATCATGAACGCCCTCCCCCGCTGCGGCAACTCCGCGTATACCGTGTTCAGGCCCGAACAGCGCGACCACATTAATTCCCCGTGCAACAAGTGAATCAACAAGAAATCCGCCGGATGAGAGCCGACCAGTTTGATTGGTGATGAGTCCAACGCGTTTCCCCTGCACAAGATCAATCTGATGTTCCATCAGAACGTCTGCACCGACTTTTACTTTCGACTCGCCGCTGCAATGAGTATGCAAAAGCAGCATACAACAAACGAGCAGACGATGGCAATGAAGTATCACAGGCTCGCCTTTGATTTCACAATGTGCCAGGCCGCTATGGTCATTCCATCCCAGATCACGCCGTCACGGATCTTTTCATCAATGTCGGCGGCTGAGAGTTCGATAATCTCAAATTCTTCTGTTTCATCCGGCATACCGCCAACATAATACAGCTCGCGTGCAAAATACACATGGCACATTTCATCCGTAACACCGTTGTACGGATTGAACTCCCCCGCCCTAAAAAACCTGTTCGACGCGTAACCGGTTTCCTCGGATAATTCGTGCCACGCGGTTTCATCGTATGTCGAACCGTCCTTCACGCTGCCGCACGGAAACTCCAGACTCTCCTTGCCGGCCAGATAGCGGTACTGGTTTACCATAACAACCTTGCCGTCAACGGTAATCGGAACGATCATTGATGAGCCGTTGGTGTGGACATAGTTGTATTCGCCGTTCTTGCCAGAGGGAAGTTCATACTCATCCCGTTTGTACGTCCACCACGGATTCTTGACAACGATTGCCTCAGAGAGTTTCTTCCAGGACTTAAGCGCCATACTCAATGTTCCATTATATCTGTTATACGACTTGAGAAGACAAAACAAAAAAGGCCGCAAAGAAACAACTCTTCGCAGCCTTCAATATTCAAACAATATAAAACTACATACTTTCCACCAGCTCGCGTTCAGAGAAGAAGAATGCAACTTCGATCTTCCCATTCTCCGCCGAGTCGGAACCATGGACGATGTTCTCACCCTTATTGTCCGCGAAGAGTTTGCGGATGGTTCCCTCCGCTGCATCCTTGGGATCCGTCGCACCGATGAGCGTCCGGTAATCCGCCACGGCGTTCTCCTTTTCCAGTGCAATGGGGACACAAGCACCACTTGACATGAACTCAACCAGTCCGTCATAGAACGGCCGGCCTTTGTGAACCCCATAAAAAGCACCAGCCGTCTCTTTGGTCAACCGGATTTGTTTCAACCCCAGAACCTTGAACCCGGCCTTTTGGATTCGTGCTATGACTTCTCCCTGAAGATTCTTCCGGACACAATCCGGCTTGAGAATTGCGAGCGTGCGTTCGACTGCCATTATTGTGAGTTACCTTTCTGAGTGTATGTTATGATGTTGCTGTTTGTTTTTTCCCGATGAACCACGCCAGCCATACACCTCCCAGCAACCATCCGAGGATATGGTCAGTGATCTCGCCGGAGAGAAAATGCCACGGCGTATTCCACCAGTTTGCCATCAGCAACGAACTCTGCAGGAGCGTGAATGCGACAAACGCGAGAACGAGCGCCATTCTTCCACCGAACCCATTCAACTTCTCGCGGGTACTCCACATGACGTAGGCAAGAACGAGAGCGGCAACGAAGTTGATGATGAATCCGTACGCCATCTGTGCTGCCATCGCATCGGAATATGTCTGATGATAATGCACAAGCGCCCACGGTTTCCCAACCATGCTCTCGTTAAATTTTTCGTGTTCTTCCTGTGTGCTGCCGGGCGGGACATTGGGAATTGCGTACACACCATCCTCTGGCAGATTTTCTGAAAGCGTCGAGAGGATTGCATCCTGCTGTGCGGTGTACTTCATGGTGTTCTCGTGAATCGGCAATACCATCCACGACATTGCCTGATACACAAACACGATGATTGCGGCAACAATGGAAGCAATGAGCACGGTTTTCATAAAACCTCCTGGAGTTGATGGTGAAACAATGGCCTACGCCCTCTTGCGTTTTATCTTCTTGGTTTTCTTCACACTATTCACCTTTGTTTTCTTTTTACTTTTGCCTTTTTCCTTTTTCATTCTCTTTCGTAACGCCTTCTCCATTGTCTCACCCAGCAAGGCTGGGCTCTCCACGACATGAATACCCGCCGCTTTCATCGAAGCCATTTTCTCGGCCGCGGTTCCCTTCCCTCCGGAGATGATCGCACCGGCATGTCCCATCCGTCGTCCGGGAGGAGCAGTACGACCGGCAATGAATCCGACAACAGGTTTCTTTACATACTTCTTGATGTACGTGGCCGCTTCTTCCTCCGCCGTCCCACCGATTTCACCGATCATAATGATGGCATCGGTACCGCTGTCTTCGTTGAACAGTTTGATCGCATCAATGAAGCGTGTGCCGATCACCGGGTCGCCGCCGATTCCAATACACGTTGACTGTCCGATGCCACGTTCCGTGAGCTGCCAGACTGCCTCGTACGTGAGCGTGCCACTACGTGAGACAAGTCCCACCCGGCCTTTCTTATGAATGAATCCCGGCATGATTCCGATTTTGCATTCGCCGGGCGTGATGATGCCCGGACAATTCGGGCCGATCAACCGCACACCTTTCTTCTGCACATATTCATAGGCTATCACCATATCGCGGGCCGGAATCCCCTCCGTGATACAAACGATCAGGTTTACGCCGGCATCCGCGGCTTCCATAATGGCATCCGCAGCAAAAGCAGCCGGAACAAAAATCACCGACGCATTTGCTTTGGTTGCCTTCACGGCATCTGCCACAGTATTGAAGACCGGTACTTCGCGAGAGAATGTATCCCTCTCGTTCCCCTTGTACTTTGTACCGCCTTTACCGGGCGTAACACCGGCAACGACGTTCGTGCCGTAGTCGATCATTTGCTTGGAGTGGAATGTTCCCTCGCCGCCGGTAATGCCCTGCACGACGAGTCGTGTTTTCTTGTTAACGAGTACGCTCATTCAGTATGATTCCTGTAGTTGGGATTGTTGATTGGAAATTCCGGGTTCAATTCTTGACGTACGTTTGTGTGAGATAGAACAGCACCTGCTGTAAATCATTCTCCGACGATTCGAGTCCGTTCTCCACCATGCGAGCGACGAGTTCGGCAGCCTCGTCGGGGGTTGTTGGTGGAGTTTTTTCAAGGTTCTTGAGTCCGTGACACTGTGTGCATGTTTCCTCAAACACTATTTTCGATGCTGCCAGATTAAAACTCTGCGTCTCGTCCACCATGATCGGCTTTGTCGCTTCGTGTGCTACCGCCCTTGACTGCACCGCCTCGCTTTCCTGCCGGCGCTTTTCCCGAAAACCCTTCTGCAAGTCCGGAGAGATCGCAATCAAGTACGCTGCAACATGCCATTGTTCTCTTTCATCAATGGGATTGAAGACCGAGCGTTCCGCCATCCTGCTCACCGTTTGCACCCAATTGTCGGGTGTCCGGGGTTTTACCAACACGGTTCGAAGATCATGACACTGCACGCACTTCGTCAACAACACATTGCGGCCAGCTTTGAGACTTGCAACGGTAGCCAGTTCGTCCGGATTCGCATCGGCGGGGAGACCTGCCTTCGGCAACAACTGATGCACCCGCGCAATGTTCTCATCGCTGAACGCCGTACCTCCCACCGTGCTTTGATGAAGATACACCTCTTTCAACGCAAATGGAACAGAAAGTCCGATGAGCATGAACGTGCAAATAAACAACCCCGTGCCGAGCAGCGGCACAAGCTCCGATTCCATGTGTTTATAGAACCGGACGATGATAATCTTGACGATGAGGATGGCACCGATTGCCATACCAAGCATCAGGTGCGCAACCGTGCGTGCCGGAAACTCCACCTGGTACATCCACAGTCGCGGAATCATCTGTGCCATGAGATAGACATAGATAATTCCGTACGCATACCCGATCATCCGGTGGAGCAACATCATCCCACGCGGCGCCGAACTTCTCAGCTTCTCGTGGTCGAACGGATAGCCCCACAGCTTGTACATCAGGAACGTGCCGGCCGCGCTGAGGAGCAGAAAAAGAATGCCGAGTACCGCATTACCGATGGTATCCATGTGTTCGCCTCACTAAGAATGACAAATCACAAGCATAAATGCAGCTTCACCCTGTCGCACCTTCCAGAAAATCCCCCACCTTCAAGATCGTCGCTTCATCGAACTGTTTCCCGAGAAGCTGAACGCCGATAGGAAGTCCCTTGTTGTCTTTGCCGCACGGGACGCTGATTCCCGGAATGCCCGCGAGGTTTGCCGAGACAGTATAAATATCCGAGAGATACATCTGCAAGGGGTCATTCATCTTCTCACCAAACACAAACGCAGTCGATGGTGTGGTCGGCGTCAGGATGCAATCAACACGCTTGAACGCATTCACAAAATCATTCTGAATCAGTCTCCGGACTTTCTGCGCTTTACGGTAGTACGCATCGTAATAGCCGGCCGAAAGCACGTACGTACCAAGCATGATACGGCGCTTGGTCTCCGCTCCGAATCCTTCACTCCTCGATCTGACATACATCTCAGTGAGATCCTTTGCGGCCGGCGAGCGGTAGCCGTACCGCGCACCATCGTAGCGCGCCAGATTTGAAGATGCCTCAGCCGTCATCAACACATAGTACGTGGAGATGTTATATGAAGAATGCGGGAGTTGGATCTCTGAGATGATTGCTCCGGCATTTCTCAATCGGTCGATGGATCGTTCAATGGCAGAACGGACTTCGTCGTTCAATCCTTCACCGAATGCTTCCCGTGAAAACCCGATCTTCATCCCCTTCACATCCTTTGTCAGTGATGAAAGATAATCGGGAACCGGAACCTTTGCCGAAGTTGAGTCCAATGCATCATGTCCGGCAATCACCTGAAGCACCCGCGCTGCATCGCTCACCGAATGTGCAAAGGGACCAATCTGATCGAACGACGACGAGAGTGCAACCAATCCGTAGCGTGAGACGCGGCCATACGTAGGCTTGAGTCCCACCACGCCGCAGAACGCGGCCGGTTGACGAATCGAGCCACCGGTATCCGAACCGAGCGCCGTATGCGCCAGCCCCGCGGCAACAGCAACACATGAACCGCCACTGGATCCTCCCGGAACCCGGGTTTCATCAACGGGATTGAGAACCGGGCCATACGCAGAGTTCTCGGTCGATGAACCCATCGCGAACTCGTCCATGTTCGTTTTGCCGATGATGATTGCGTCCTCTGCGACGAGCCGTTGGACTGCCGTTGCATCGTACAGAGAGATAAAATTCTCCAGCATCCTGGAACCGCAGGTGACACGCTCGTCTTTCATGCAGAGAACATCCTTGACGGCAACCACCATGCCTGCAAGTGTTCCTGCATTTCCGTCCTTCAGTCTCTTATCAACAGCACGCGCCTTGTCCGTGGCTTTCTCATTGAACACAGAGAGAAATGCGTTCAACTTCTTCTTCGCACGAATATCGTCGAGAAACTCCCCGGTGAGGCGTTCACATGTTGTCGCTCCTGTTTCGAGAGCGAGGCGAGTGTCGGTAAACGTTCGTTGGATGTTCAAGCAAGAAACCTGAAGGTCGATATTGTCACAGAGAGGCAGCACCCCTGCATTTTACGGGTGCGGAATAATTACTGAGTCTGCATCAAGCGGGCAAGGCCTACGATGATTTCTTTTCCGCCTTGTCATCAAGGTGCTTCACGTCGGTCGAGACATCATTCTCGATCTCGCGTGTGGCCTTCTTGAATTCACGGATACCCTTGCCGAGTCCCTGTGCCAGCTCCGGAATTTTCTTCGCTCCGAAGAACACGAGGATGACGAGCACGATGAGAATAATTTCTGTTGCGCCGAGATTACCCATAATTATCTCCTTCCGCCAGCGGCGGAGATGAATGAATGTCCGGTGGTACGGGACACGAAGCTGTCAATAATGGAATGGAATATTTTCTGTCCATCGGTATACCGGAGCAGCGGATCCGATGCCCGTTCGGGATGCGGCATCAATCCCATCACGTTCCCCTGTTCATTGATGATGCCCGCGATGTTCGAGAGCGACCCGTTGGGGTTGGCTTCCGGTGTAGTGTTTCCTTCAGCATCGGAGTAGCGAAGAACAATCTGTCTGCGGTCTTCCAGTTGCGCCAACGTCCCGGCATCGGTGAAATAATTTCCGTCGCCATGCGCAATGGGAATGGCAAGCACGTCACCTTCAGCACATTGGTTGGTGAATCTCGTCTCGGCATTCTCGACCCGCAGGTGGACAAACTTGCAAATGAATCTCAGCGACGCATTGCGCAACAATACCCCCGGCAACAACCCTGCCTCCACCAATACCTGAAACCCGTTGCAGATGCCGAGGACCGCGCCTCCTGCATTGGCAAACTTCACCACTTCCTTCATCACGGGCGAGAACCGGGCAATCGCGCCACAGCGCAAATAGTCGCCATACGAAAATCCCCCCGGAAGAATAATAACATCACAGTTCTTCAGGTCTGCATCCTTGTGCCAGAGCAACTCCGCTTCCTGGCCGAGGATATTCTTGCATGCGTAGTACGCATCATGATCGCAGTTGGATCCGGGGAACACCACAACGCCGAATTTCAATTTCTCTCCGGTCATCCGATCTTCTCCACCTCGAAATGATAATCTTCCATCACCGGATTGGCAAGGAGTCTCTTGCAGACTTCCTCGGTCTTCATCCTCGCTTCTTCCTCGGTCTTACCCTCCACCTTCATTTCGATGTACTTCCCCATACGCACGTCTTTCACCTCGCTGACGCCGAGAGAAGATATGGCGTGCTCGACAGCTTTGCCTTGCGGATCGAGAATGGATTTTCGTAATGTCACTCGCACACGGGAAAGGTACACGCAATGCTCCGGATTAAATATCGAGCTTTGATGGTTCAACGGATTCTTCCTCTTCCACGCGTTGTTCATGGTGGAGAAGATGCCTGATCGTACTGCCGATGTAACGGACAACGCCGAGAAGAATGAACAACGTCAGGAGCGGGAGGATGGCATTGCCGCCGGTGACGAACACGACAACGATTGCAAGAGCAAGGAAGATGAATTTCCACGGTTCCTTTGCGACTGCCCGCTTTGAGATCTTCGGCAGCGTGTCGTACTTTACCTTGCTCACCATCAGCAGGGCCAGTGCCGGAGAAATCCACGGCAGGAACATCGCTGCTTCGGGCCGCAGTCCTGAAGTGGAACTCCCGTACGTGAGTACAAAGGCCGCGATGGTCAGGCCGCTGGCCGGAGTCGGCAACCCGACAAAGTGATCCTTATCGAAACCCACAAGTTGCGTGTTGAAACGCGCCAGTCGCAGACCGGCAAAGACCATCAACAATGAACTGAGAAGAATGCCAAGTCCGCCAAGCTGGTACAATGACATCTGATAGACAAGAAACGCCGGTGCGGCACCGAATGAAATCACATCCGACAACGAATCAATTTCCACACCGAACTCGGACGAGGATTTGGTGATCCTCGCCATCACGCCATCCAGTGAATCGAAACCCGCGGCGAGGATGATAAACCAGGACGCCGACCCGAAGCTTCCCTTGCTCGCCTCAATAATCGAGAGAAAGCCGCAGAACATGTTCAGCACTGTGAACAGGCTCGGTACAACGGCGCGGGTAATCTTCATGGAGTTCCCAAATTGTTCAACATCAGCAGACTACGATGTCACCGCGATCACTGTTTCACCGGCAACGGTCATCTCACCCAATTTCACTTTTATCTCAACACCTTTAGGCATGATCATATCCACACGTGAGCCGAATCGTATCATCCCGAAGCGCTCGCCCGCAACTGCCCGGTCGCCCACCTTCACCTCGGCGATGATACGTCGGGCAACAAAGCCGGCAATCTGTTTGAACAACACTTTCGTCTTGTCATTTTCCACACCAATGTGAGTGCGTTCGTTCCGGAGCGAGGATTTGTCTTCGTAGGCAACCAGGTACTCACCCGGATGATATTGGTAGTGGCCGACGACGCCGGTGATGGGATAACGGTTCACGTGGACATTCAGGGGCGACATGAAGATACTCACCTGGACGGCATCTCCGTGTACATACTCATCGCTCTTCAATTCTTTGATCACCACAACCTTGCCATCTGCCGGAGAGATGATGAGGTTATCACCCTTGGGCGTTGTGCGTTCAGGATCGCGGAAAAAGTTTATTGTGAAGATGAGAAACAGGATGAGCACGCCGGCAATGGTGTACTTCAACGGTTTCCATTCTATAAAATAGAACGAGGTAAGCGTGCCTACCAGTGCGAGGATTGCGACAACCGCCAGAACGTCATAACCGTATCGGGTGATCACTCATGTCCTTTTCTACGCGGTACCGAACACGCGGTTGCGAAAATCAATATATGTGGTGATTGTTGTGGCTCCGTTCAGTGTCGTCAGCGGCGTGGCGTTTCGTTGCCGCTTCCGCATGTCGATAACACGGCATGTGGCCGGTGAGATCTCGTCGGCAATCATCATCTGGGTTCCTGCCACGCCAAACCGGAATCGCACACCAGCCAGACGCAATTCGCGGCGCTCAAAAAACGATCGTAACACGATATTGGCTTTGGAAGTGAGCCGGTTGATGTTCCGTAACTGCTCAGGTGTTGCAATATGAAGCGCATACACATGAAACTCGTTCACCATCTGTGGCGACTTTCCCGGTGCTGTGTATGAGTGCTCAATAATCGGAATGGAAAGATCCGACCATTCGCGGACGCCAAACCGTTTGCCAAATTCCTTCGTTGCCACATTCCAGACCGTTACCGTGAGCGGAACCATCTGTACATGCTGCACGAGCATGGATGATTCGGACACTTTCTCCACGAAATGCGTCGGTATCTTGTATCCCTTCAGGTAAGCGAAGAAGAACGCCGACACCTCATTTGCAATGGAGGCCTTTGAACGCCCCGGGGACGCGGGTTTTGCCCCATCCTTAAACTGCTGTATCAAAAGCCCTGCCTGCTTTGATTGCAGAAGGTCTTTGGTCTTTCCGCTTTGCAGGACCTCGATATTCCCTGCTCCTGACATCTTTTAGTTCAAACACTCGCTGTAAATGCTGAAAAAAGGTACGCAATGCCGGGCGGAAAGTCAACGAAACAGGAAATGGGGGGGGAGGACTTGATCACCAGAAAGGAGAGACTCTCAAAGTGATTAGTCAATTGATCACCCACCGAATTTCTAAGCTAAGCTGCAGAATGCTCGTTGATGGAAGATGGTAATGGAGAGGTGTGAAGCAGTGGGGGTTTCAATCGACTTATTGCGGAGGCATCCACAGGAATCCGGTGGATCTCTGTATCAATCCGCGTCGCGGTAACGGAGATGAAATTCACACTGAGGTTATCCGTTGACGGACCGACGACGGAGCCACCGGCATTCATGAAACGAAGTCCTTTGCGTTCGTATTCACTACTCACATGATGATGTCCGTGAAGCACAAGCGCAACGTCGTTCTCCCGGAAAAGTTTGAGGAGGGATTTTTTATCGCGGAGTTTCATGGTCTCCCGTTCGATGGCGCCCCACACGCTGTGCATCGTTCCGGGAAGAACCGTTTTCACTTTATTGAAATGATGATGAATAAGAACGATGCGCCGTTTATGCCTGAACATATCTGCAGAGAGAATCCCCTTCACTCTCTGCAGATCCTTGTCAGTCACCTTGCCGTTGGAGCCAAGCGGGTTTTTGAGTTGTGAGTAGTGCGCGTTGGAGTCGATCCCGACGAACACGATGTCGCCCACCACCTTCGCATACGGGAAGACCTTACCCTCGTTGAACATGCACTTCTCAAACGCCTCGGGAAACCAGTTCCGAAACTCCTGCACTTTCGCTTCGTAGTCCGTCTGCTTGCAACGCCGTGGAAAGGAGAGAATATCCTCTGCGTGGTGTACGCCCCCGTAAATATCGTGGTTGCCGATGATGAGTGAGAGTTTCCTCGAATCGAGCAGGCCGTAACTTGAAAGGAGTTGCCGCGCTGACTCAAAATCTCCCGGTACCGCATCGGCGGAAATATCGCCTGTGATGACGACATGATCCACCCCCTGGCGCGCAATGT
>JBJXHC010000008.1:0-38452 GCA_046160825.1 Bacteroidota bacterium
TTGATTGGCGTTCCCGTATATGTTACCGGCCATGTTGGTTGTGATGTTGGAAATTTGACAAAGTACCCGCGGTTGCTCGTGAGGTTGCCTGTCACTGGGACATAACTACCGCCCTGGAATTTGTACAACACACTATTCGGATCTCGTTGAGGAAAGACCGCAGATGGAGAATAATCCGGTACCGTGACTGAAACTGCTGCGATATTCCATCCGCCATTCCACGGTTGAGCCTGTGGTGTGTGCAAGAACATATAAAGGTCCTTGTCTTTGCATCGTGTTAACGTTGCAGTCAAGGCAAGTGCCCCCGCTCCTTGTACATCAGCGAGTGCAATCTGTTGAAAATCAAAATCATCGCATGGGGCCTGTAGGTTAGTGGTCGGAGTGAAAGAGAATACTTGCTGCGGACTGGGTGCGATGTAGATAGGCGGGGTTCCTATTCCTTTGAGATTCACAAAAACTCTAATAGTTGGTTGTTCCCCCGGAGCTCTTACTCCTGAAGCAATCACCACATCATTCCATCCATCGTTGACGTTGGCACCACCAAATACAGAAGCAGCACCGATGTCTCCAACCGCCACAAGATGAGATCGCGAGGCTTCGGCAACAGGCATTGAGTATGACCATTCAGGGGTTTGCTCAAACCAACCGTTCTGATCGGCTGAATTCAAATAGATCGCTGCGCCACGATTTGCCCCTACGATGATATCATTGTATCCGTCGTTATTGATGTCTGCAACTGCAAGCGAGTGTATTATCCCCAAACCAAAAAGAATCTGAAAAGATTGATAATAAGGAGAGACCTCTGGCAGGCCGTTGAAATTGTTGTTTCTCCAGATCTTGATTGTCGTGCCGTCTACGCCGATTAAGTCGAGCTTGTTGAGATTCAGATCAGCGTCGATTGGTCCGTTTATCTGCGCCAGCACGATTTTCTGTGCACTGTACCCTTCAAAGACATAAGCGCCCACCTCGTCGAGTGTGCCATCATTATTGTTAGGGTAGATCTTAATCCGAGGGCCGTTTGAATTGTAGGGATCAGTAAGCGCAAGGTCTTCAAGAACGTCGTTGCCCGTAAACGCCCCCCACGCACCATCAACTGCATTTATATCGAGCTGATGCATAATGGCAAGTGGGTATTGGGGGTTCAGTGTATTGTGGATGACTTGGGTACGCCAAATAGAGGGAGCGTTTTGCGACATGATGGCAACCAAGTCTTTCCTTGACGGAATAACATCTGGGCGGAGGTTTCCAAACAACAACTTATTCACATAGACAGGAAAGTCGCATGGTTTGGATCCGTGCCAGAAAATACCGTGGTTTGCAAACTGTCCACTGTTGTTGTGAGAATAGGTGAACCAATATGTGAGCGGATCGTCATTATCCCCTGATACCTCCCAAGTCGTTCTGGCTACCACAAGGTCGAGACCCGTACAACCGTTTCTCAACGGAGCAAAGTCGAACACAAATGAACGGTGCGCCGGCGGTTGGCACGGAATAGTTGTAACATCTGCTGGCGTCGGAACGATACGTACGGTCGGATCCAAATACGTCTGCGCAGGTACGGACATTGCGCAAACGACCAAGAGAAGCGCGATAAACATAGGGGCTTGTTTCATGGCAATCTCCTTTGTTCGTGATGCACTTAGCGAATTTGTAAACGCAAATGGTTTTTGCTGGAGCCTGCATTCCCGACAAGCAACGTCTCGCTTATCGGAGCAGTAATAGTTTCTTGGAACTAACATAGTCGCCGGCCCACAACCGACAAAAATACACGCCGCTTGGTAGATGTGATGCATTGAATTGTGCAGTGTAATGCCCGGGCTGCTTCACTTCGTTCACGAGTGTTGCAATCTCTTGTCCCAACATATTGAATACCTTGAGCGACACAAACTCCCGGCTCCCGACTCTAAACTCTATGGCCGTTGTTGGGTTGAACGGGTTGGGATAATTCTGGAATAACTCAAATACACTCGGAGTCATCTCTCCGCCATCGACTACATCGGTCGTCCCGTTGTACTCGTACACTGCCAGATGGGCACTCTGGTCCAGAATGTGTGGAGCAACCAGATTTGTGATCCCGTCATTGTCAATATCCAGAAAATGGAAGTTCTGAACAGAAGCTGTATCACGTCTCCATATACCCAGCTTGTTGCCCGAAGGCTCGTAAACATTCAAGTCCGTGTATAGCGTGTCAAGAGATCCTCTGTCAACCGTATTGGCACCTGCAACAACAAATTGCCCGTTGAGCATACCGGCATTAACACTCAACGGTGTATTACGCAATGACGAATCCGCCCAGAGAACTGTCCATGTTGTATCGGTCACGTGGTCAAGTGCATAGCACGAGCCGTGACCAATCGGCCCGATGCCACCAATGAAGAGTTCCATGGTTGTGTCCGCATCGAGGTTGACGAACATCGGAGCCGTCACGCTCACGGGAAGGCTGATCCCGGTTCGTCGTGATTGCCATCCCGGCCCGTTGTGCCAGAGGTATTCGATCGGAGGCCCTCCACCGAGAACAATTTCATCCCTCCCCACACCATCAATTTGCCCGACGGCCATATCGTACGTATACCAATAGTAGTGAGCAATACTGACATTGAACGACATTGTTGAAGTCAACGTATCCTTGTACGCAAACTCCGCTATATAAATGTGTGTGGCATCCTGACCGGGAGGCAGGTTGGGGTTGCTGGTGTGAAGACAGATTTCCGCGATACCATCATGGTCGATATCAGTCTCGAGTACCTTGAACGGTGGTGCTGAATATGAGATGTTTGTTGTGTAGTATTTGTATCGTCCAGGTCCAGAACATTCCAGGATGACTAATTGTCCGTTTCTCAGTAAGACTATCTCTTTGTTCCCATCTTTGTCAACGTCGCTGATTGCATAAGGTCCATATGCCCGACCAATCACAGTATCCCAACTAATAACGAATGAATCATTCCCGACGCATGCGTACACTACGAATTGACGGTTTGAATCACTAAACTCTACAAAAGGGTAAACAATGTCCAATTTCCCATCCGAATCTATGTCGTCAATCTCCATCCGGAGAACGGGTTGAAACTGAACCTGGCTCCGCCATACTTCCCGAAAGTCGAGCGTCGGCAACATAGGGCCGTTCGATTTGAACGCGGGGAGATGCTCTTGAGGGAGAATTTGTTCGTGGGGAAATACGTCATGGCGACCGCCTTCGTAGAACACAGAGAGCTCACCCCAACTGGAGATATCAGAAATCCCTTCAGAAAACATCCTCCTCTTGCGCCACTCCATCTTCTCCACAATTCCATTGCTCTTCTCTTCCCATATCAATTCAAATGTCCCGTCGCCGAGATTCATAAGCACTTCCAATTTACCATCGGCGTATTGAGCAACATCCAACAACGGGTCAGGGTTGAAGAGGCCGACAGCAACCGATGGGGGAAGATTACTCACCTGACCTCGTCCAATTCTCCTGAGAAGTGAATCCGGCAGACCTGCTTCTGCGCTGGCAACCATCAGAATTGCGGCAACACATAGTATGCTCATGTCTCGCACGGTCATAACTTTTCCGGTGCAATCAAGGTGATTGGAGAGCGGGGAACTAGAAGAAGGAATATGAGCAGATGTGGTTGCACGCTACGTCTCTATGACAAGTGCAGTGCTACGTTTCTGCCCCATCTAACACGTCCAACAACAAAAACGCAGAATAACTAGGAAGGATTCCTAAGAGTGTACCATCTTTTTACGGGAATGTCAAGTTAATAATCCGCAAAACAGTAACGAATCAACGGTACACATAAACAGAGAACTTCAACGAGGTAACGATTCCGGTTCGAAGGGATTACGTGAGCCAGCTGGGGGCATTCAGTGTCGCACTTCACCCTTGATACTTCTCCCAAACTTTCGTAGCATTGCGGCGCGCAAACGGCGCTTGGGATCCCCCCACAACTCCAGGAGGTATGCAATGAACAAAAAAGTGTGGATCGGTGCTGTCGTGGTATTTGTCGTGATATGTATATGGCAATTTCTCGTCCACGCCGTGCTGTTAAAGGAGCTGTATATGCAAACAGCAACACTGTGGCGACCGGAAGCAGAGATGAAATTCGGGGTGTTTTATATGGTGTACGCCATCCAGGCATTCTTTTTCACCCTGATCTTCTCCAAAGGATATGAAGGGAAGGGCATTGGTGAAGGAATCCGCTATGGGATTCTTGTCGGCGTATTGATCGCCGTTGGCATGGGGTACGGAACGTATGGTTCCATGCCTATTCCGTACACGCTTGCAATGCAGTGGTTCCTCTATGGTGTTATTGAGTTCCTGCTCGCGGGGATCGCTGTTGCCCTGGTGTTTGGAAAGAATGCAATGATTTCGTCTATGACAAAAAGGTAGCCGATAATAACAATTAACGACGCGTTCTTGAAACTGAGAGCGCGTCGTTTTTTTCTCACCATCGAACGATGAACGAACCATTTGAAGGCCGCCCGCTACGGCTTTCCACCAAGCACTCGCGCAGGCAACAGAATAATGGACTTGATGGTCTGAAACAGCGCGTCCACCGTTATCCCGATCAGTCGGAACGGCAACATGAGCAACCAGATGATGGGATACAACACAAGAGCCAGCAACGCCAATGGCCAGCAAACAACGAGTAACAAAAACCAAAGAAGAAATTTTATCATAACGTGCCTCCTTGCAGATCTTACGCAAGGCGGGTCGTTGAGTTACACCTTCACCAGCTTGATGAGAGTGATCTCCGGCGGTATGCCGAGTCGGAGTGGCGGACCCCAATAACCTGTTCCGCGATTCACATACACCCACGTGTTGCCGTGTTTGTGCAAACCCTTGATGTAAGGCTGGGCAAGGGTTGCAAAATGGTTCCACGGAAAGAACTGTCCGCCATGCGTATGACCGGAGAGCTGTATATCTGTCCCCGCCTGGGCTGCCGCGGTAATACTGCGTGGTTGATGCGCGAGCAGAATTTTCACCGCATCGACGGGCGCGTTGCGCAGCGCGGCGGCGGGATCTGATTTCTGATCAGGAACAAAATCATGCGCACCGTAGTCCGTTACACCTGCCACAACAATCTGCGACCCATTGCGTTCAATGAGGCGATGTTCGTTCATCAGCACATCGAAACCAAGCTTCCCCGCTTCCTTCACCCATTCATGCACGCCCGAATAATACTCATGATTGCCGGTGACGAAGTACAGACCATGCCGCGCTTTCAATGCGCGCAGGGGCGCAACGTCATCGCGCAGCCACGGAACTGAACCGTCAACCAGGTCGCCGGTGAACGCAATCAGGTCTGCATGCAGATCATTTACCTGCTCCACAACTCTTTCGGCGAAGGCACGCTTGATCGTCGGGCCGATATGAATATCCGAAAACTGTGCAATACGAAAGCCATCAAACTCAGTCGGCAAATGCGGCAGCGGTATTTCGATTTCTTCGATTGTCGCCCGACGATACGATTCATACAATCCGTATCCCGTTGCGACTGCCGAAAGCCCGAGGATACCGAGATTGGTGGAGTGCAGAAGGAAACGGCGGCGCTCTTGATCAGGTGGTGATGGAATCTGCTCGTGCGTAATAAGCCCACCGATCCTATCTACTACCTTCCTGAGTAGCAGCGTAATATCCCGCAGGAATACTCCCGTCAACACGAGTGAAAAGAAGCCGAGAGTTGCGTAGCCGGACCACAAGAAGACATCCATCCACTCCCCCTCAACACGATTGATGAAGAGAAGGAATGAAAGAAGCGGAAGGAGGAAAAAAACAAGCATGCAGAGCCAGACGCGGAGGCGACCTTTGGTGCCGAGGTTTGCCGGACGAATCAATTTCCGACCGACATACCAGTATCCAAGTCCCAACACACTAAACCAGATCAAGAAAAAGAACAACACAGGCATTTCATATTCCTCGATAGTTGCTTCACCAAAAATAGAATAACCGCTCAAAGGTGCAATCAAAAACCTCCGCGAACCATCATTGGTTCCCGTACCTCTTTTCTTTTCTCCGGCTTTTGGGTATGTTCAACGCAATGGGTTCGCCGACTATCCATATTACCCGCCCCACACTCATCCGTTGGGGTCTCTCGTTACTCGTATGGACAGTGGCGGGGGTGCTCTATGCGGCGCAATCATACTACTACCGCACAAGTGTCGGTCAGATTGTTGAGTGGTGGAGTTTGCTCTTGTACGACGGATCGTACTTTCTCTTGTGGGCACCGTTTTCCCTGATCGTAGTGATGTTGGCGAGACGTTTTCTCGTTCAGCATCCACATCCGTTCCGCCACTTCAGCCTCCATGTTCTCCTCGGCATCATTGTTGGGATCATACACCGGGCAACATTCGATCTTGTCTTCATGCATTTACGGCAAACGGTTGAACGTCCCTTCACGTGGGAACGATATTACTATTCGGTGATCGGGTCATTCGACTACGGCGTGCTCGTATATTTCATCATCGTCTTTGTCACCCATGCCCTTGTGTATTATGAAGGAATGAAAGATGAGCAGACGCGCGTAGCAACACTCAGGGGTGAACTGGCAAACGCCCAACTACAAACACTGAAGATGCAACTGCATCCCCACTTCCTGTTCAATACACTCAATGCCATTTCGGTATCAATCGACAATAACCCTGTTGCGGCACGGAAGACTTTGGGACAACTCAGCGACATGTTACGGTTAACCCTTGATCATGGCACGATTCAGGAGGTAACCCTGCGGAAGGAACTGACGATTCTGGAACCGTATCTTGCCATCCAACAAACGCGGTTTGGTGAACGGCTGACTACCTCGCAATCCATTGACGATGCTGCACTCGATGCGTACGTACCGTTCCTCTTGCTACAGCCACTGGTGGAGAACGCCGTCCAGCATGGTGTCGCGACGATTCCGGAACCGGCAACGCTCAAAATACATGTTACGCGCAAAGATGGTATCGTCGCGTTCACGATATTCAATAGCGGCCCGGGAATCTCTGCAAACGACCGCAGACAGGGGGTCGGACTGACCAACACACGCGCACGACTGGCCGCGCTCTATGGAAGCGACCATGCTCTTGAATTGCGCAATGTATCGGGAGGCGTTGAAGTCATCGTCGAGATTCCATTCCGCTCAACCCCAACTCACCCGGCATGAAAGCAAACGTCATACGTACTCTGATTGTCGACGATGAACCACTTGCGCGCAAAGGCATTCGTGACCTGCTCAAAGGCTCGCCGGATGTCACCATCGTTGGAGAAGCTGAAAATGGACTTGAAGCCGTGCAGATGATCGCAACACATGCACCAGCTCTTGTGTTCCTTGACGTTCAAATGCCCGGACTTGATGGCTTTGGTGTTATAGCACAGGTCGGCGTAGAGCGCATGCCGTTAACGGTCTTCGTGACTGCATACAACCTCCACGCGTTGCAGGCATTCAAAGTCCATGCAGTGGATTATCTGCTCAAACCCGTCCAGCCGGAACACTTCGCCGCCGCTCTGGATCGAGCGCGCAAGCTGTTGCTGAGTAAGAACCTGGGCGATGTCATTGATCGACTGCGCCTGATGATGCAAGAGGTGAAATCCGAACGACAATACTTACAACGGCTTGCGATAAAAGGAGCCGGGAAGATCGATGTTGTGCGAATGGAAGAAATCGATTGGCTTGCTGCTGATGGCGATTATGTACACGTCCACGCCGGCGAAAAGAAATATCTCCACCGCGAAATGATCGGGACACTTGAACAGGAACTTGACCCTGCGCAGTTTGTTCGTATTCACCGATCCACGATCGTCCGCATGGACCGGATCAAGCAACTTGAACCGCACTTTAACGGCGACTTCACCGTCATCCTGCATAGCGGTCACAAGCTCTCCCTGAGTCGTTCATACCGTCAGAAGGTTATGGAGACACTTCAACGATCCGGCAACCCTGCCGCTCCATAGCTCCGGTAACACGTTTCAGCCCTTCCTTACTCGCTTCGTCGCATTCGTAGCGGAATTAGCACACGTCCTGCGTATTCTGGATTGAATCCTTCCAATTATTTCAGGAGTCCGTATGCGCAAGAACATCTCTCGTCCTTCAATCATTATTCTCACGACCATCCTGTTCATCTGCATGAACCAATCCGTCGTCGCCCAGACATTCACAAAGATCACCACGGGCGATCTCGTGAACGACGGCGGCGCTTCCCGCAGTGTCAACTGGGTGGACTATGATAACGATGGAAATATCGACCTCTTCGTCTCAAACGGTCTCGAAGGTGGCGAGGTGAACTTCCTCTATAGAAACGACGGGCCGCCGGACTATTCCTTCACGCGAATCACGACGGGTGACATTGCCACCGATGCTTTTCCTTCCGACGGCACGAGTTGGGGAGATGTGGACAACGATGGCGATCTGGATTGCTTTGTGGTGAACTGGTACAATCTGGATAACAACTTCTATCTGAACAACGGTGACGGTACTTTCACTAAGGTGACAACGGGCGCGCAGGTGACCGACGGCGGCTACTCGGAGAGTTGCAGTTGGGGAGATTATGACAACGACGGTTATATCGACCTCTATGTTGCCAACACCGGGTTCAACGCGGCATCCGGTGCTACAAAGAATTTCTTCTATAAGAATAACGGTAACGGGACGTTCACAAAAATCACCACCGGGGAGATTGCCAACGACATTTTCTTTTCACGATGCATCAATTGGGTGGACTATGACAACGATGGTGACCTTGACGCCTACGTTGCCAACGAACGCAACCAGCATAACAACCTGTACCGCAACATGCTGAAGGAGACCGGCACGGCAAGTTTCACCAAGGTCACCGGCCAGAACATCGTGACCGACGGATCGTCATCTTGGAGCAGCAGTTGGGGGGATTACGACAACGACGGCGACCTCGATCTCTTCCTCGGCATCGGGTGGCCATTCCCAGGTAATAATCATCTCTATAAAAACAATGGCGACCGGACATTTGCGCGCGTCCTTACCGATACATTGGTGAAACACTCCGGTTATCACGCCAGCAGTGGATGGGGAGATGTCGATAACGACGGTGACCTTGACATGTTTGTTACAACAGCCTATTCGGGGGGTCCGACAAAGAATCTTCTCTATAAAAATATGTTGGTGGAGAATGGAACAGCGTCGTTCGAATTCATTGCCTCGGGTGACATTGTCAACGATACCGGATTTTCCTACGGCTTCAGTTGGGGAGATTATGACAACGATGGCGACCTGGATGCGTTTGTTGCAAAGACTTTGAATGAGAGCGAGAACAATGCGCTGTACCGGAACGACAATGCCAACGGCAACCATTGGCTGAAACTCAGCTTTGTCGGAACAACATCAAACCGCAGCGGCATTGGTGTGAAGGCGCGCATCAAGACCGGCAGCATGTGGCAAATGCGCGAGGTCTCCGGACAGAGCGGACTATGCAGCCAGAATCTTATTCTGCATTTCGGCGCTGGCGGCGTGCAACAGATCGATTCAATGATCGTCGAATGGCCGTCGGGGACCGTCAACAAATATGGAAGTTTCCCCGCTGATCAACACCTTACAGTGCAGGAGTTGAGCAGCGTTGATGTTTTTGTGAACCCGGGATGGAACCTTATTTCAATTCCCTTCTCCGGACCCAATAGTATCAGCTCTCTGTTTCCTGAAGCAACGAGTCCGGCATATCAATACTCCGATTCCTCCGGGTACAGCACGGATTCATCATTCGCGTTGGGAGAAGGATTCTGGCTCAAATTTTCGTCTACAGATACGATGAACATGCAGGGCGTTCAAACATTCGCGTATGATATTCCGGTCACCCGGGGGTGGAACATGATTGGACCGCTGGATTTTCCGGTAGACACGGCAGCCATCACCACAACACCTTCCGGAATATTGCTTTCGCCGTTCTATGGTTTTGATGCCGGGTATCATATACCGGCGAGCCTGGAAAGCGGTCATGCGTACTGGGTAAAGGCAAACCAGCCCGGGATGCTTCACTTCGTAAATCAATCGACGAATTCTTCAACGGATCTGACCCGTGCCTCATATTCAATGACCAAGAAGATGTTACTCATCAAATAAGTATTTATCGTTTGGTTTTGAGTCGCTTGCTTCATATTTTCTCCTTGCCATGGCGAAGCGAGCGAACAGAAAATACACCAGTCCGGTAGAACCCTCGGTTCGTACTTCCGTCTCGGCCCTACCCGATTCCCCCGGTGTATACATTTTTTACGGCACCGAGGGAAACCTGCTGTATGTTGGGAAAAGCGTAGCAATACGTACACGCGTGCGATCGCATTTCGTTGCACGCAAAGAGCGCGGCATGTGCAAACAGATCCGGCATGTGGAGGCTCGTGCAACCGCGGGTGAACTCGGCGCACTGTTATTGGAATCGCAGTTGATCAAGCAACTCCAGCCATCGTACAACAAACGATCGAGGCAGAAGCACCGCATTATCGTTGCGCGGCGCGCCATAACGTCCCTGGGTTATCTCGGCATCACGCTTGAAGCAATCAGCCATATTGATCCCGCTGATGCCAAACCGATCATGGGCGTGTTTAAAACAACGACCCAGGCAAAGGAATACCTTGCCTCCACCACAAAATCCCACCGGCTATGTGCAAAACTCCTCGGACTTGAGCAGACTTCACGCTTCTGTTTCTCCTATCATCTTCATCAGTGCAACGGCGCGTGCATGGGACTGGAACCCCCGGCATCGTACAATGCCCGCGTCGAACAAGCATTTGAAGAACGGCGCATCAAGGCCTGGCCGTTTAAAGGGGCAGTGATCATTGAGGAGAAGGACGACGAGCGCGGCGAGGTGTTTGTCGTTGATAACTGGTGTTTGCTCTACAGTTTTACATTCTCCCTTCGTTCCCCCTCACTCAGCGTCCGCGGCCTCCACCGCTTCGACTATGACAGTTACAAGATTCTGGCCGGGTATGTATTCGACGAGGCGAACGCTCACCGCATTCGACATGCAACCAAGGATGAGATTGATCTCCTCCTGAGCAGGGCACGCGCCGCCTAAACAATCATCACTCAAGACTCATGATTAAATGAAAGAAAAACAAAAGACCCGCTGCCACTGGGCCGGCTCCGACCCCTTGTACATTGAGTACCATGACACAGAATGGGGCGTTCCCGTCCACGACGACCGCAAGCTGTTCGAGATGCTCACGCTGGAAGGTGCACAGGCCGGGCTGAGTTGGATTACCATTCTGAGGAAACGGGAGAATTACAGGAAGGCCTTCAGCAATTTCAACGCCGCGAGGATTAGCCGATATTCCGGCGATGACATCCGGCGCTTGATGAAGAATGAAGGAATTGTCCGGAACAGGTTGAAGATCGAATCCACGATCTCCAATGCCAGGGCGTTCCTCACTGTCCAGAAAGAGTTCGGCTCATTCGATGCATACATCTGGCAATTCGTGAATGGAAAACCAAAGCTGAATTCGCCCGGAGCAATGCAACATGTTCCGGCAACTTCACCGGAATCCGATGCAATGAGCAAGGATCTGAAGAGGCGCGGATTTCGTTTCGTCGGCTCAACGATCTGCTACGCGCTTATGCAGGCAACGGGCATGATCAACGATCATCTTGTTTCATGCTTCCGGTACCGCCGTTCCAGCCAATAGACGCTTGCTTTCCGAATCGTGTCTTCTGCTCTGCGGAGTTCGTGTCATCGCATCGGCTTTCATGGAACCGTGAGCGTGCAATGCATGTTGCAACTGGCACAGCGAACTACTTTCACCCTCAAGACCACGATTCGGATTGGCGTAATGGGTTCTCGATTCCCAACATTTATTCTCTTCATTCTTATTTTTGCTTCTTCATCATTTGCCCAAACTGGCACGGGATCCGTGGCGGGACGCATCCTTCTCGATAGCGTGGAGGTTGCGGTCGGTGCGACGGTACTGCTGGTGGATACGCGTTTCGGCGCCGCAGCGGATGAGCAAGGACAATTCCTCATTGAGAATGTTCCTCCGGGAGAATACACACTCGAAGTGCGGCTGGTCGGTTACCAGCAGCAGGAGCGTACAACGGTGTTGGTGGAATCGGCCGATACTGCAGTCGTTGAGATCACTCTGCGTCAGAGTGCGGTGGAGATGGGAGCCGTTGTCGTCACCCGCAGCCGACGACAGAACGCCGAGGATGTACGCTCCAGTGTTGTCACCATATCGCCACGTGAATCCAAAATTCTTCCCGGTGCCGCCGAAGACATTCTTCGTTCATTGCAGGCATTACCCGGAGTGACAAGCGTGAGCGACGGCTCGTCGCAGCTCGTCATTCGTGGCTCCGGCCCCGACCAGAACCTTGTGCTCATCGACGGGTTTGAAGTCCTCAATCCCTACAGATTGTACGGCTTTGTTTCGATGTTCAATCCGGAGACAGCAACGGAGATCAGTCTACAGACCGGTGGTTTCGCGGCCCAGTATGGCGACCGGCTTTCCGCCGTGCTTGATGTTCGCAACCGCGAGGGGCGCTCGGATACGTATTCTGCCGGCAAGATTAACATGAGTCTCACCAACATGAATCTTGTCTTCGAGGGTGGACTTCCCTTCCTGAGCAGCGGCTCTTCATATCTCCTGTCGCTACGGAGAACATATTATGATTTGATTCTTGGTCCCGTCCTCAAGTCGGCAAAACTGGTGCGTGGTGATGTCGCACTGCCGAACTTCCGCGACTTGCAGGCGAAGGTAGCAATTCCGATAGACATATCGCACAAGGTAATCTTCAACGCATTTACTTCGCGGGATGGCGTACAGCTTGTGTCCGGCACCGAACGGGATCAGCCCGACAGTATCAACGTCTTCGATACCTCATTCAACACGTTGGTGGGCGCCACGTGGCAGTATACTCCTTCCAGTGACGTTGTCGCACAAACCCACCTCTCGTGGTACCGAAACAGCGGCGATGGATTATTCGACGGCACATTCGTGGACCCGGCACAGAACACCGGGGAACTTGGCCTGAATGATACACTGGGCATCCGGTTCTTTAACTTCGCTGTCGACTATAGTTTTGTGTATCAGAAGACATCCCTTGCACAACGGGCACTCTGGAAAACCGAACGACACACCGTCGAGGCGGGATTCGGCGTGGATATCCTTCAGACCGACTTTATCCGGTACTTTGAAGTCGATGAGACATTCAAGGAGTTTCTTCGCTCACGGGGTCAGGTTATCCCCACGGATGCTGTCGAGAGCGTCCGCTACAATCGGTACAACGTGTATGCGCAAGACAGGATCGCACTCGGCGACCGGTTTTTTATTCAACCCGGACTCCGGATGGACGTCTATCCAACACTTCGTAAGAAGGTCTATCTTGCGCCACGTCTGAATCTTTCCTACATCCTTGATGACGTGACCACGGTACGGGCTGCCGTCGGCGAGTATTATCAATCACCCGGAATGGAGAAACAGGATTTTCGCATTCGTCTCTCCTTTACGGACGAGAACTTCTCGCGACTTGATGCGGAACGCGCCACCCATTACATTCTCGGATTCGACAGGATGGTAACTGCGGAGTGGCAATTCAAAGCCGAGACGTACTACAAGAATTTTTCCAACGTCATGGTGCCGGACAAGCTGCAAGGTTCCATCTGGCAATCAGACCGGACGGAGAGCGATATTCTTTCTCCTGGCGGCTGGACGACTCCTGCTCTTGTTCCCGGCGATTCGCTGACTGCACGCCCCGTGAATGACGCAACCGGATACGCGTACGGTTTTGAAATAATGTTGCAGAAAATCCGCTCTCGTGATATGGACAGGTTCACCGGCTGGATCAGTTATGCGCTCGCGAACTCCGAACGTGACCGCGATGGAATCAAGACTGCATTCCTTTTCGATCAGCGTCATGCCATGAATGTTGTGGGGAACTATCGCTTCGCCGAACGGTGGGACCTCGGACTCCGGTTCACGTTACGTTCCGGTCGCCCGTTTTCAGATGCGCTGGGGGTCAAGCCGCGGGTTATTATCCTCATCCAGAATGGCCAGGAAACACCCGCCGTGCAAACCGACGCCAACGGGAAAGTGATCCTTGATGTCGACTACGAAAAGGAAACCTACTCGGGGAGGCTCAACCTGTATCACTCGCTCGACGTGCGTATCACCACGTATCCACGCTGGTGGGGGCTCGACTGGTCCGTGTATCTTGATGTGCAGAACGCTTACAACCACGACAACCAGCAGCAGATCAATTATTATGTTGACGGGGAGGGAAACCTGCGCCAACGTGCCATCAACGGCATCCCGATTTTTCCATCGCTGGGGTTGAGCCTGAGTTTTTGATTGTCGCTCTTGTACAGCCAATTGTTCGGACTGAATTGGGATATTCCTTACCTTCAGTCCATGGTTTCATCTGTGTGATAAATACTCCGGAGAACATTATGAAATCATACCTCCTTCAAGTCATTCTCATATGCACACTCTCACTTTCATGCTCGCGCGGACCCACAGTGGATGAGATTGCTGAATCGTTTGTGAAACTCGGGCTTGCGCTCGGCGAGCACGACGCCGACTACGTCGATGCGTATCATGGCCCGAAGGAGTGGCGAGACGAGGCAAAGGCGCAGAAGAAATCGCTGGAGGAAATTCTCCTGTCGGCAAACGAACTGCGGACGACGCTCTTCAAGAAAGCGCCCGGCTCTGACGAAATGGACAAGCTTCGCTACACTCATCTCACGAAGATGCTTGCTGCGCTGATCGGCCGTACCGAGATCCTGCTCGGACGAAACCTCGACTTCGATGAGGAAGCCGAAGTGTTGTACGATGCCGCCCCACCCGCTTTCCCTGAAAGCCATTTTCAACAGATTATTGCCGAGCTGGACCGCGAGATACCGGGAGCTGGTACGGTACTGGAACGTTATGAGACTTATCGCTCCGCGTTTATCATCCCCAAAGAGAAACTTGATACCGTCTTCAAAGCCGCCATTGCCGAATGCCGACGGCGCACACTACAGCATATTGCCCTGCCGGAGAATGAGAGCTTCAACCTCGAGTACGTCAACAATAAATCCTGGAGCGGGTACAACTGGTACCAGGGTAACTCGCGCAGTCTCATCCAGATCAACACCGACCTCCCGATCTACATTGAGCGCGCCGTCGATCTCGGGGCACACGAGGGATATCCCGGACACCATCTGTATAATCTCCTGCATGAACAGCATTTGCTGAAGGAGCGGGGATGGATTGAGTTCTCGATTTTTCCCCTCTTTGCTCCGACGGGATTAATAGCGGAAGGAAGCGGCAACTACGGCATCGAGGTTGCCTTTACGCCGGATGAGAGATTACGATTTGAACAGGAGGTTCTGTTTCCGTTGGCCGGACTTGATCCTGCAGGAGCTGTGAAGTACTATCGCATTCAGGAACTCGTCGCAAAGCTCTCGTACGCCGGCAATGAAGCGGCGCGACGGTTTCTCAACAAGGTCATAGAGCGGGAGGAAGCGGTACGTTGGCTCATGGATTACTCTCTCATGTCGCAACAGCGGGCGGAACAACGGGTGAAGTTCATTGAGCAGTACAGAAGCTACGTGATCAATTACAACCTCGGCCAGGATATGGTGAAGAGATATATTGAATCGCGCGGTGGGACGTCCGGGAACACGGAAAAGCGATGGACAGAATTCAAGCGTTTGCTTTCCATGCCGTTGCTGCCATCCGATATCGCCGTGAAAGCTGAGGGTTTTGAGGAGTAACGAGCGCTGCTATTTTCTTGGAATTGAGTATTGAGGGAAGGATCGAGCCCGACGAACACCACGGGGATACTATTTTCCCAGCAGCTTGATGATCAGTTTCGGGTGATCGGTAACGACGGTATCCACGCCGAGCGCCAGCATCTGCTCCAATTCCTGTTCCGTGTTGATGGAATAACCTGCCACCGCCATGTTGCGGTCATGCGCGTCTTTCACCATCGCGGCGGTGAGATGGTTCTTGCTGCAGATGAACGCGCTCACGCCAAGTCCGCGTGCCATTTGCGAAGGCTTCACCGCAGCGTCGCGGCTGGGAAGATACAGTGCGCCTGTCTTTATGGAAGGATAGAGATGATGGAATCTTTTCAGATAGTCGTGGTCAAATGAAGAGACGATCGTACGATCCTCGAACTTCTTCTCCATGATGGCCAGAATGCACGCCTCTTCCATCGCTATGTGCTTGCGCGGGCGGGGTTCGCCGTCTGTTTTGACTTCGATATTCAGGTTGACATGAGCCAGCAGAAGTTCCATCACCTGACGCAGGGTGGGGACTCTCTCACCCCTGAATTTCGGTCCGTACCACATTCCGGCATCAAACGCGCGCAACTCCTGCAGCGTAAAATCCCACACTCCTCCCTCACCATTCGTCGTACGCTTGATATCCCCATCGTGGAGCACAACGAGGAAGAAATCGCGCGTCATGCGAACATCCAACTCCACAACATCCGCACCCTCGTCAATCGCAAGACTGAACGCGGCCAGAGTATTCTCCGGGGCTGAACCTGAACTTCCCCTGTGGGCAACGACGAATGGCCTGCCGGATTTTTTTCGTTGGATCACTATCAGCCCTCCAGAAGGAGTTTGATTTCGCGATTCACAAGGTCAATCGAGCCTGTCCCGTCCACCGTATATACCTGACCGATCTCCTTGTAATAATGAAGGAGTGGGGCCGTCGTTGAATGATAGACCTTCAACCGCTTCCGGATCGTCTCTTCCTTGTCGTCATCCCGTTGATACAGCCGACCGCCGCAAGCGGGGCACGGTGTTTCCGTGGACACAGCGTCAATTTCCTTGTTGAATATTTTTCCGTCTTTCTCGCACACAAGCCGGCCGGTAACACGACGGATGATCTCTTCGTCGTCAACGTCGAATACCACCACTTTGAAGTCGTTGATGCCCAGCTCTTCGAAAAGGCTTGTCAATGCACGCGCCTGCTCCAGTGTACGCGGAAACCCGTCGAGGAGAAAGCCCTTTCGTGTCCTCTCGGAACGCAACACCTCACGCACAATGCCGATCATAACGTCATCGGGCACAAGCTGGCCTGCGTCCATGATGGCTTTAGCTTTTTTTCCCAGTTCAGTTCCCGCACTGACTGCTGTTCTCAGCATGTCGCCCGTGGAGATATGCGGAATCTGAGATTCCTCTGAAAGGAGCTTGGCTTGCGTTCCCTTCCCTACTCCCGGTGGCCCGAAGAGTATTAAGCGCATGGTGTACTTTCTGTGGTGTGATGGGACATGGTGGTTGCTTCTTTCATGCTCGTTCGGTGACACGTTTGGGAACACTCCGTTGTTGAGCACGGCGGGCGGGCGGACGGTTCCTTCGTTCGGTGGCAACGGCCAGTTGACCACACGCGGCATCGATATCCTCCCCGGCATTGCTGCGCACCATCACGGTGAGGTCACTTTTCCTGAGCTTCTCCACGATTTCATCAGCGCGAGGCGAGGGTTTGAGTGTTGCCGAGAATCCTGTTGGCGTAACGGACGAGATGGAGTGATACGGGATAATATTGATCTTGCATGGAATTCTTCGTGCAAACCGTATCAGTTGTTGCACATCCTTGTCGGAATCATTGACGCCGTCAAAGAAAATGTACTCGTACGTCACCCGTCGCTTTGTGCGGCGATAGTAATATTCAAGTGAGGAAGTCAACGCGGCGAGATCGAATTTCTTGGTTATCGGCATTAGCATTGTGCGGGTTGCATCGTTGGCGCTATGAAGCGAAACGGCAAGTTTTATTTTCAACGGTTCATCCGCCAGTTGCCTGATCCGGTCGGCCCATCCAGCGGTGGAGATTGTCACTCGCCGCGCGGCGATGCCCATGCCGTTGACCATGATCTCCGCAGCACGGAGGACACTCTCATAGTTCATCAAAGGCTCTCCCATACCCATGAACACCACGTTGGTCACCCGCCTTCCGGATAGACGCTCGACCTGCCGTACTTGGTCGATGATTTCTCCCGATGTCAGGTTCCGTGTGAACCCCATGGTTGCCGTTGCGCAGAATTTGCAATCCAGTGGACAGCCCACCTGCGTTGAAACACAGATCGTCAGGCGACGTTGTTCATCTTCTCCCGATGCTTCCTTGCTGCGAAATGCCGATGATGGAGGAATGAGAACACTCTCGACCTTCTGCCCATCGGACAATTGGAGGAGATACTTTATTGTTCCGTCTACTGCAGAGAGTTGCTGGGTAACCGGCGTGACGCATTCAATGTGGGCTTTGGCTTCGAGCAGTTCACGGAAGGATTTTCCCAGATTGCTCATGTCTGAAAATGACATGGCACCCTTGGCGTAGAGCCATTGGTAGACCTGCTCACCACGAAAGCGTGGTTCATCCAATTGCTGAACGAATTCCACTATTTCAGGAAGAGAGAGGCCCAGGAGATTCTGTTTGGCGCTGTTCATTCGCATCAATCTACGAAAGTGGGAGCGAGCAATCAAGCATGATTTGGGATAGGCGGGAAAAGCACAGACTCGAATCGTCCGTTAAAAGGAACAAAAACGAAAAAGCCCCTGTGATGAACTACAGGGGCTTTGGATGTTGAAACATCTCACTCAACTTGAGAGTCGACCTGGGCGAGAACCTCTATGCACACGGAAAGGCCGGAGGGAACCGGATTCTGCCCGGCAAGCGTACCGCTTGACGAGAGCGTGACTGTTGTGTTTCCCGGATCCGGAAGCGAATTCAGAATGCTGATAAGTTCATTGATGCCAGCGGCATTCGGGGTGATGTGTGTTGAACTTCCCAGAAGCGACTGCGGTGTTGCAAAGTCGGACCAATTGCCCTGATAGTCCAGGAGGTCAATGCCATTAATCCGTGCAACCCCATCCACGCTGCCGTTGTAGGTGCCGACAACACTTACGCGAATGTCGTAGTAACGCGCAGCTTGAATGTCGTCACGATACGTACTCTCAATTTCATCCTCCAATACATATACCTGTGAACCACCGAAACTGAGGTTCGAACCGGCGTTGATGTCGTAACACCCTTCAAGGGGAAGGTCAACAGTAACGATAAAACCCTCGTTAATACAATCTGATCCCATGGTCGCAAGGCTGATCAGGATACAAAAGAGTACAAGCTTCATCTTCATATACCATATCTCCTATGAATGTCCTTGTGTGAGTAGAAACCGGTCACCACCCTAGAAACCGAAACCGATGCCACCCGAGAAATTGGTCACTGATCCGAAATTTGCGTCTGCAAAGAGATTGAAGAAGCCGAGAGTCAATCCCGCACCCATCGTGAACCGGAAATTGTTTTCGCCATCCAGCTCGATGTCAACCAATGGTGTGGAGCTTACCGATGTGCTGGTGTAGGAAAGGCCGAGAGTACTCTGTTCCCACGCAAGCCCACCATACAACGTCAATACTGAGAACGATTTGCTTGCCTGCGCACCAATCGACAGGCCCTTGAAATCGAGAATGTCCCCCACAGTGAAGCTGGAGTACATGATTCCTGCTGAGATATCCAGCGGGGGTTCGGGCAGGTATTGACTGATACTATGGCGCGCGCCGATACCGAAGAGAGTGGTGCTCGGAAATTTGTCGTCGGAGAGTGCCGGCGTGGCAATGAAACGCACGGTTGCCACTGTCCCATAGAAGTTTCCGACGGTCAACTGTGGTACCGCGAGCGGGAAAATGGACGTATTGATAATTCCCCCTGAAGAACCATAGGATGCGTTGGTGTTCGGATCAACGTAGACGGCGCCGTCTTTATCCCCAAAAATGGTGGGAGCTTTGAAGGATGATGCCGAGAAGCCCGATGGCAATGCCCGATCATAGGTCTTGTTATCATCGCCAACCATGGAGCCCATCCCTATGATGTCGACTGAGAGATGAAATCCCGAGTTGGGGATCGCAGCCGTGTGATAAAACCCCGCATTCATATTTGCGCCGAAGAAATCCGCGATCGGCTGAATGTATCCCTTCACCGCGTCACCGCTGAATTGTTCCAATGTTGTTTCAAGTTCCGATTGCGCCCGCAAAGAGCCCGGGGCAATAGCCAGAACCAGGAGAGCTCCAGAGACAACCTGTTGCCAAGCTTTCATACAACCTCCGTGAGTTGTGTGTGAGTGGAAGAGCACCGTACGTTCTGACTGGCGCGATCCAAAGAGATGAAACGTTTTATTTCGATGAAGACACTTTCCTCCAAGTCTGGCGCTCCTGCTTCATTCGAAGTGCCAGCAATATAGCATTCGGTAACAAAATCTGCAACTGTCAAGAAAACGCTACAAAAGCGCCAGGATCAGAGAGAAGCGAGAATGGCTTCAATGTCAGGCGGCAGCGGGGAATCGAACACCATGGGCTGGCGGGAAATCGGATGGATGAACCCCAATGTTTTTGCATGCAGAGCCTGTCGCGGAATGAGCTTGAGGAGACGGTCAACCTCCGTTTTTTGTTTCGGCGTTCCCGGTCCCCAGATCAGATGACGCCCGTTGTACGTCGGGTCGCCGAATACCGGGTGGTTCACGTGCGCCAGGTGAACACGGATCTGGTGCGTACGGCCTGTGCGGAGTTTTAGTCGGACTAAAGACAGATACTCAAATTGCTGCAATACCTCATACTCCGTTGCGGCGTGTTTGCCATCCGCAACCACGGCCATCTTCTTCCTGTCCGATTTGCTGCGTCCAAGCTGTGCTTCAATGAGTCCTTTCGTCTCCTTGAACATTCCCCATACAATCGCCCAATACTCGCGCTGGATAGTCCGCCGGGCAAACTGTCGTGCAAGATGCGCGTGAACCGCGTCGCTCTTCGCAATCACCATCACGCCGGAGGTCTCTTTGTCGAGTCGGTGAACAATACCGGGTCGCATGGGATCCGTGAGGCCGGAGAGAACATTGCAATGATGCAGCAACGCATTCACGAGTGTGCCTGTATGGTTGCCGTACGCGGGATGAGTGACCATACCCGCCGCCTTGTTAACAACGATCAGCGCATCGTCTTCATACAGAATATTGAGCGGGATGTTCTCTCCTTGTGCTTCTTGGGGCGGAGATTTTGGAAGGGTGATGTGAATTGTCTCGCCGGGACTTACCTGATGACTTGGCCGCACTTCCTTGCCATCGACCAGAACCTTCCCGGCGCGGATCGCGGCCTGGACTTTGTTCCGTGTGGCGTTCTCAACGTGATTGGTGAGAAAGACATCAAGCCGCTCCTTCTTCTTTCCGGGTGGAACGACAATGTCAAACTCGTAAGGCATGGGTGTACAGCTTCATGGTTGGTCGGCGTGCGGGGTCGTCTCGCTTGCAGCCATAGTATTGCCGGATACCGACGTAATCGGTTGTATTGTGCGATGGAAAATCAGCAACAGCACCACGCCGACTGTCACGGCAGCGTCGGCAATATTAAAGACAGGCCAGCGGGTCATGTGATAGCTACCAATGGAGATATCAACGAAATCCACGTCAAAGAAATCCACCACCTTGCCGTAGAACAGCGCTGCCTCATTGAAGAACACGCCATAAAATACACGGTCAATCAGGTTGCCCATCGCTCCGCCGAGGATCAACGCGAGAGCCACACGAAACCCAAAAGGTTCCGTGCGTGCCTTATAGAGATATACCAGAATGGCAGCACTTGCCAACACTGAAAAAAGAGAGAAGAAGAGCTTTCCTCCAATATCAATTCCGAATGCCATTCCAGGATTCTCAATATATGTCAGGCGAAAGAATTCCCCCCACACTGGAATACTGGAACCATATCGCATACCGTCGAAATGAATCCCGAGCGATGGAATACTGATTCCCTTGACCATCAACTTCGTAATCTGGTCGGCAACGACAATGAATCCTGTCAGAAAAAGAACTCGCAATGCGCCCCCTCTCCTTAATCGTGCTTTCGTCGCGCGAGGGCGATCTTTCCCCGTTCACAGGGGACATTGGTGTTTTTGAACTCCGCACATGTTGTTGCCGTGGGAACTGCTTCGAGACGTTCTTTGGGAACGAGCAGACTGCATGTCTTGCATATACCGTATGTTCCGGATTCAATTCTGATCAGGGCGTCATCCAATTGATTCACAAACTTGCTGCCACGGGAGGCAAAGAGAAATGTTTTCTCCCGCTCCATTGCATCTGTGCCCTGTTCCATGTGAAGTGAATACGTGGAGTTCTCACTCACATACTCTCCCGTTGTCACATCCATCATGCTCTCCTTCAACGTATCAAGCTCTTCAATCGTCTCTTTGCGTTTCTCGAGAATCATCTCCTTGAACTGCTTGAGCTCCTTATCGCTCATGGTCTTCGGGCCCATGGCTTTCGCCTCGATCTTCTTTACGGCGATGGCCTTCTTCAGGTTTACCTTGGCCTTCTTGATCTGCTTCGATCGGGACGCGGTCTTCTCTTTCATGATATCCACTGCGGATTTTATGATTTTTGATTTCGCCTTCGCCATGTGAGCACTTCTCCTTAATGAAAGTACATTACAGCGTTCGTGTACGTTCGATGCCTGCTTCGATTTTCTCACCGTTAATATCAAGAACTGCGGAGAACTCTCCGGGCCTGAGGTCGTTTGTCACATCAACCGCCAGCGTCTCACTCTTGATGTAGGGAGCCATTTCTTGAATGGCCTTGTCCATCCGTTCAGATGTCTTGTAATAAATGTTGATCCTGTCTGTTACGAGGAACCCTGCGTCCTTCCGCATGTTCTGGAGGCGGCTGACAAACTCCCGTGCGTTCCCCTCGGCAATCAGCGTTTCATCAAGCTCAATGTCCAGAGCAACCGTCAGCCCGCCATCCGATTCCACAAGCCAGCCCTGAATGTCCTGACGTATGATTTCAACGTCCCCGACAGCAATAGTGTATGACGAGCCATTCACGCGCAACTCACAGGATGCATTCCGTTCCAGCTCGCCGATCTCAGCCGCCGTCATCTCCTTGATTCGCTCCGCCACCTGTTGCACCGATTTGCCGAACTTCGGTCCAATGGACTTGAAATTCGCCTTCGCTTTCTTGCTGATAATTCCCGATTCGTCCGTAACATACTCGATGGACTTCACATTGATCTCGTCGAGAATCACATCCTCCATTTGCTGCACTTCGGCACGCTCCTGCTCGCTGGTCACAGGAAGCATAATCCGCTTCAACGGCTGACGGACCTTGAGGTTGGATTTCATCCTCATCGAGCGCACGAGCATAACGATCGTTTGTGCTCGTTTCATTCTCGCTTCCAATGCTGTGTCAATTGCACCCAACTCAATATCCGGCATCAAGCTCAAATGCACGGACTCTGTTTGCTCACGCTTGGTGATTGAGTCGAGGTTTCTGTATAGCTCCTCGGCAAGGAACGGTGCGAACGGCGCCATCATTTTCGTCACCGCAATCAGGCATTCGTACAATGTCTGGTAGGCAGCGGTCTTATCCGTACCCATTTCGCTCTTCCAGAAGCGGCGGCGGTTTCTGCGAACATACCAATTTGAGAGCTGATCTATCGTGAAGTCGCTCACACTCCGCGCCGCCTTGGTGACGTCATACGCTTCCATGTATTCCGTGTAGCGCTTGACGAGCGAATTGAGTTCAGAGACTATCCATCGGTCAATCTCCGGACGATCCTGCACCGGAATGCGCGATTCGGCATACGTAAACTTGTCGATGTTTGCATAGAGCGCGAAAAAGGCGTACGTATTCACCAGCGTTCCGAAAAACTTCCGTTGCACTTCCCCGAGACCTTCCTCATCAAACATCGTTGGTCGCCAGGGCGGACTCGTCGTTACAAGATACCAGCGCGTGGTGTCAGCGCCGTACTTCCCAATGATTGCAAACGGATCAACCGTGTTCCCCTTCGACTTGGACATCTTCTGACCGTCCTTGTCGAGGATCAGTTCATTCACGAGGCAGTTTTTGTACGCCGGTTTGTTGAACAGGAACGTACCAATGGCGTGGAGTGAATAAAACCATCCGCGTGTTTGATCAATGCCTTCACAGATATAGTCGGCCGGATATTGCTCACCTGATTCAATGAGCTCCTTATTCTCAAACGGATAGTGCCACTGCGCAAACGACATCGCACCAGAATCGAACCATACGTCGATGAGTTCCGGCGTGCGTTTCATTGTCCCACCACACGAGCAAGACCAAGTGATTCCGTCGACGAACGGTTTGTGAAGATCGAGCTGTTCACCTGTGAATCCCGAAACGCTCTTGAGTCCCTCCACGCTTCCGATGCACTGCTGCTTTCCGCACTTCTCGCAGACCCAAATCGGGAGGGGCGTTCCCCAGAAGCGATCACGTGAAAGCGCCCAGTCTTTGTTTTCTTCCAGCCAATTGCCGAAGCGCCCTTCCCCGACTTCCGGCGGCACCCAATTGATCTGCTTGTTCATCGCGATCATCTTGTCGGCGTACTTCGTTGTGCTGATGTACCAGGAGTCCCGCGCATAGTAAAGCAGCGGGGTCTTGCAACGCCAGCAATGCGGATAGCTGTGTGTGATGGTCTCTTTCTTGTAGAGAAGTCCGCGTGATTTGATATTTTGAATGATGAGCGGATCGGCTTCCTTCACAAATTTCCCTGCAAACTCGGATACTTCCGGTCCAAACTCACCGCTCCGGTTCACCGGATGGAGAGTGGGCAGATCATATTTTTTTGATGTCTGATAATCATCCTCGCCGTACGCGGGAGCCATGTGGACGATGCCGGAGCCATCTTCAGTCGTAACAAAGTCGGCCCCCACGACATAAAACGCCTTCTTGTCAACGGGATGGTATTTGAACAGACGCTCGTATTCCGTACCGAGGAGCAACTTCCCTTTCATCTTTTCCAACACCACATACTCACCATCAAGAACACCAAGTCGCGCTTCGGCAAGAATCAGTTTCTCGCCCTTGTGTTCCACTTTCACGTATTCCACATTCGGGTGAACGGCGAGCGCAACATTCGAGATCAACGTCCATGGCGTTGTCGTCCAGACAAGGAACGACGTGTCGGGCTGGTCATTCAATCGCATCTTCACATAGACGCTCGGGTCTTTCACATCCTCGTAGCCCTGTGAGACTTCGTGCGAAGACAGTGGTGTTTCGCAGCGGGGACAATAGGGCTGAATCTTATATCCCTTGTAAATCATCCCTTCGTCGTAGAACCGTTTCAGCGCCCACCAGATGGATTCGATGTAATCGTTCTCGAACGTGACATAGGGTTTCGAGAGATCGACCCAATAGCCCATCTGCTCGGTCATCGCTTCCCATTCGGTCTTGTACTTCCAGACCGACTCGCGGCATTTGGCGTTGAACTCCGCCACCCCGTACTTCACAATCTCATCCTTGTGCTTGAAGCCAAGTTGTTTCTCAACTTCAATCTCCACCGGAAGTCCGTGTGTATCCCATCCGGCTTTGCGATGTACCTGGAAACCGCGCATCGTTTTATATCTGCAGACGAGATCCTTGAGCGCACGCGCCATCACATGATGGATACCGGGACGGCCGTTGGCCGTTGGTGGTCCTTCATAAAATGTGAACCCCTGTTTTCCTTCCCGCGTCGAAATACTCTTCTCGAATATCCCGTGTTCTTTCCAGAACTTCAGGATGTTCTTTTCAACTTCGGGATAGGAGATTTTTTCTGTAAGCTCTTTGAACATCGTTCCGTTACTTCAACTCGAACGTGACATTTACCTGTGCGTTGATCGACAGCTCGCCCGTCATTACGGGTGCTGCCGTGCTGGCCGACTCCATCATCAAACCGCCGCGAAGCATCGGTGCTGGCCCGCCACCAGAGACGGACTCCGAAATTGTGGTCACCGTGCCAAGCGTTGCGCCAAGTTCCTTCGCCAGCACCTCAGCCCTTGACTTTGCGTCGGCAGCAGCCCGCTTGAGCGCGTCGCGTTCCAGTTCACGCTGCTTCGATGACTCATACGTTAAACCACTGAAACTGGATGCACCGGCAACGACTGCATGGTCAAGAAATCCGCCCACCTTTTCCATATTCTTTCCCTTAAAGAGAATGGTGAACTCATTGGTTCCGGCATAGCCGACAATCGGCGGGGGTTGCACACGCTTTTCGTAATCAAGGATGGCGGTAACAGTGACGCGCGAAGTTTGAATGTCCTTTGCGTCAATGCCGTATTCTTTCAACGAAGCAAGGATGGCATTGGTACGCTTGCTTGCCTCCGTCATTGCTGCCGAAGCCGACTCGCCGCGGGTATTCACCTGAACGGAGAGACGCACCTGATCCGGCGGAACATTGATGGTTCCCTGGCCATTCACGATAACACTCCGGACGACTGCTTTCTCCGGTTGAGGCTGCGCTGAGGCTGTTGCCATGATCAACAGGGAACAAGAAAAAAGACGGGCGAAGGCGTTCATGTTTTTCATTCCTTTGATTGTTGGAAAAACCGGATCAATACACTTGCCACCGCGTTCAGAGCAATGCCGGTCGAAGTCGGGAGGTGGAATCGGAAGTTCTTCCTTTGACAGAATATTGCCGGGGAAATTTTTCCGTGACTGCGCTAGAGTCTCTCCACAACACTTTTCATGATCGCGGTCAGTTTCGGTTCTGTTGCCCCTGCCACTGCAATAATTTCTTGCACGTTCGCCGGCTGTAATGCATCCGGGAAACACTCATCCGTGATGATCGAAAACCCGAGCACCTGCAAACCCATATGAACGGCAACGATGTTTTCCGGGACCGTGGACATTCCCACTGCATCCGCCCCGATCAATCGGAGGAAACGGTACTCTGCGCGCGTTTCAAGATTGGGGCCTGGTACTGCAACGAACACGCCACGTTCCGTCCGGATCTTGAGTTCGAGTGCTGCAAGTTCTGCAAGCGCTAATAGTTTCTTGCTATATGGTTCAGACATATCGGGGAAACGCGGTCCGAGCGAATCATCATTGGGTCCGATCAGCGGATTGTCACCGAGCAGGTTAATATGGTCGGTGATGATCATGATGCTCCCTTTGCGGAACTGCGGGTTCATCCCCCCCGCAGCATTGGAGATCAAGAGTGTCTGCACACCGAGAAATTTCATCACGCGCACAGGGAACGTTACCTGCTGCATCGTGTAACCCTCATAGTAGTGGAAGCGACCCTGCATCGCCACCACCTTCTTGCCGCCGAGCGTTCCGAAGATCAACTTTCCCTGATGAGACTCGACCGTCGAAAGTGGAAAGTGGGGAATGTCCCCATAGTCCACCACAACCTCGGCTTTAATCTCCCTGACCAGACCACCCAACCCCGTGCCGAGAATAATTCCAATTGCCGGCTGGCTGGATGTTTTGGTGCGGAGAAATGTTATCGCGTCATCAACGTACTTGCGCATCTCGGTCATCATCAAGTGTTTTAAGAATGTCTTCGAGCACCATGGACTCGCGATTGGTGCTTGTTTGGATCGGCTGTATCGGGCTTCTGGGCTCGCCCATTTCCAACGTCTTCAAGAGATCAAGTTCTGAACTCAACAACACGCGCAACCGCCCGACCAGCGATTCTTTTCGTCCCTGCATCTGCACAATCTCGTTGTTCATCCTCTGAAGATCACCATTGGCCTGTTCAAGGATTTTGGCGGCTTTCATTTCAGCCTCACGGATGATAAGTTCCGCCTCACGCCGCGCCGACTCGTAGGTTCTTCCCGTTGCTTCCTGCGCCTGGAGAAGCGTTTGTTGTAAACTCTTCTCAATCTGCCGATAGTCCTTGAGTTGCGTGTCGAGCTCGACGACTTTGTCGCGAAGTTCGCGTTGCTCCTTCAGCAGGCTCTCGAACTCGTTTGCCGTCATGTCATTGAAGGTGTCGATTTCCACGGGGTCATACCCGCGAAAAACCTTCTTGAATTCCTGCTTGCGAATATCCAACGGTGTGAGTCTCATGTTTTCCTCCGGTTGTCAGGCGGGTTTCGTACGCGATCCAAAGATCGCAGTTCCCACGCGTATCAATGTCGCTCCTTCTTCAATCGCCACTTCAAAATCTCCCGTCATTCCCATTGAAAGATGTTTCATACGAACATTCGGTTGATGAAGTCCGGCAATCTGATCCCGCAAGAGCCGCAACCGGCGGAACATGGGGCGTGAACCCTCCGGGTCCGGAAGAAACGGCCCGATCGTCATCAATCCCGTGATGGAGAGACTGTCCAATCCCGCCAGGCTCTCTACAAATGCAACCGTGTGTTCCGGCTGGACACCAAACTTTGATCGTTCATCGGTAGTGTTGACTTCGATCAGAACTTCGATGATTCTGCCTGATTTCTTTGCCTGCTTATGCAGCTCGTTTGCAACGGTTATGGAATCCAGGGAATGGACGAGGTGAATCCAGTCGGCAATATACCTGGCCTTGTTTGACTGGAGATGGCCGATAAAATGCCATCGAATATGTGCGTCAATGAGGTGGGGGCGTTTCTCAAGCAATTCCTGTACATAATTCTCCCCAACATCCGTGATCCCACCCTCCACCACCTCCCGTACCTTCTCCCATGGAAATGTTTTTGAAACAGCAATCAATGTTACATCTGACGGATTGCGGCCGGCTCGCGTACAAGCCACCACCATCCGTTGCTTGATTGATGCTATGTTCTCGGAGATCATTAAGAATTAAGGGCTTAATATAAGCGAATTCGCATAGAAAATCAATCCAAGTCCGCAACCGGCTGCCAGCAACATCGGTGACGATAAACGCTATTCCTTGACTTCTCATGCGTTTTTGGTTTACTTGATCGTGGAAGAGGGGGGCAATATTGCACATAAACATCTGCCGGCTCCCCTGCACCTTACTGAGGAACGAGGATGAGTACTCTCGATTTTGGCGGATTCGATGACGAGCCGGAGGACAACGAGCGGAGGAATGAGGGTTCCGAAGACGAGTTCAACAAGTTCAGGGATATGCTGAAGGATAACTCCTCGGGCATCTCCAATGTCGAGGCTCTCGAAGAGATCGTCAACTACTATTTTGAGAATGAGAAGTACGAAGAAGCTCTTCATTTCATCAATCAACTTCTGACCACCGTCCCTTACTCCGCCGATAATTGGCAGAAGAAGGGGCTGATCCTGAGCAATCTCTTCCGCTACGATGATGCCGTTGAAGCCTTCGACAAAGCACTGTCGTTCAATCCTGTCGATCCTGAAATCCTCGTGAACAAGGGCATTGCCCTGGATGATCTCGGGCGTACTGATGAAGCGCTGGCGGCTTTCGAACGAGTGCTCGAGATCGACCCCACCAACGAAGAAGCACTGTTCAACAAAGCCATCACCTTTGAAAAAGTGGGACAGTACGAAGAAGCCGTACAAATCTTCAAGTATATCCTGGAAGGAAACCCCGAGCATCGCGATGCATGGTACGAGTTGGGGTATTGCTACGACTATCTGGACAAATCCGGGGATTCCCTGCGTTGCTATGATGAGCATCTTGCGCTCGATCCCTACAATTACAATGCGTGGTATAACAGGGGCATCGTACTCAACCGGCTCGTGCAGTATACGAGAGCACTGGAAAGTTACGACACCGCCCTTGCCATTCACGAGAACTTCCCGGCGGCATGGTACAACAAAGGAAATGCGTTCGCGAATATGGGACGCCTTCACGATGCAATCTCTTGTTACAGGGAAACCATCCGACTCGATGAAAAAGATGTCCCTGCGTGGCACAACCTGGGCAATGCATACGAAGAGTTGGGAGAGTACGAAGAGGCGATTAAGAGCTTCACACAAGCGTTGAAATACGACCCCGATCACTACGAATCGTTCTTTGGACGTGGTAGTTGCTATGATTCCCTCGAACAATGGAGAAGGGCCCTTGCCGATTACAATAAGGCGATTGTTTTGTGCAAGGATTATCCCGAACTCTGGTACGCAAAGGCTGACCTGCTCTACAATATGGGACGAACGCGGGAATCTCTCTTGAGCTACCGCATGGTCACGAGACTGGAGCCGACAAACCATGAAGCATGGCTGGACTACGGCGACACATTGTTTGAATTGGGATATTTGAAGCAATCACTGAAGTCGTTTGACAAAGCGACAGAGACAAACCCAAACTGTTCGGATGTTTTTTACAGCAAGGCGAAAGTGTTATTGGTGTTGAACAGAACACTGGAGGCGCTGGAGGCGCTACGCCGGGCATTCCAGCTCGACCCGGAAAAGAAGCGTGTCTTCGAACAGGAATTTCCCGGGGTGCGGTCATTGAAAGAATTCAAGAGTCTCGTGCGGAAGTAGATTCGCGCAATCAGATTCTGTATATTAGACCTGGTTCTTGGATGAATCAGGTCTTCTTATTATTGGGGTGAATGATGATTTCTGATGCAGTGAAGGAGAAGTACTCACGGTTACAGGTGACCCTGCAAACGATGGGGAGCGTTGCCATTGGCTACTCCGGTGGTGTGGATAGCACGCTGTTACTGAAGGTCGCAGTCGATGAATTGGGCGAGCGCGCAGTTGCGATGATCGGTAGATCGGAAACATATCCAACGCGCGAATTTGAGGAAGCGGTTGCCCTTGCCGCACAAATGGGCGCACGTTATGTCGTCGTCAACACTGAAGAAACAGATGTTCTCAAGTTCCAGGAAAACCCGCCGGACCGTTGCTACTTTTGCAAGACGGAGCTTTTCGGAAAACTCGGCGACATTGCCGCGCAGGAAGGCCTCGCATGGATTGCCGACGGAACCATCACCGATGATATAGGGGACTTCCGGCCCGGGATGAAGGCGAAGTCCGAGAAGAATGTACGCTCGCCATTGCTTGAGGCGGGTTTCAGTAAAGCTGATGTACGGGAATTGTCAAAGCACCTCGGCCTCGCCACGTGGGATAAGCCGGCGTTTGCCTGTCTTTCCTCCCGATTCCCTTACGGCATGAGTATCACAAAAGAGAACCTCAGCCGCATTGACAATGCGGAGACATTGCTGCGCGATCTCGGATTCCGATTCTTCCGCGTGAGATTCCACGATGAACGAACCGCTCGCATTGAAGTCGGTGTGCAGGAAATTCCCCGGTTGATGGATGAGGATCTTCGGGTTAGAATTGTCGGCTATCTCAAGAACCTCGGCTTCACTTACATTACGCTTGACTTGCAGGGATATCGCACCGGTTCAATGAATGAAGTTTTACCTGTGGAGGTAAAGCTCCAGTTTTCCACATAGTAGTCACTTCCGTTTCTCCAATAATCCATCACTCCACCCGATGAGCGCATCTCCTCTTTCCCGTCTCGTTGTGCTTGGTACCGGCTTCGGTGCTTTCAATCTCGTCAAGCACATCAAGGATGATTACGAGATCACCGTTATCAGTCCACGCAACCATTTTCTCTTCACGCCGCTGCTCCCCAGTACAACGGTTGGTACCATCGAGTTCCGCAGCATCATTGAGCCGATCCGTCATGCCCGTAAGGACCTGCGCTTCTTCCACGCTGCGGCGATGGACCTTGATACGGCAAATCGGAAAGTATCGTGTGCAGGTGTGGCAAACGGCCATGAATTTTCTGTGGACTACGATATTCTTGTGATTGGTGTAGGCGCGGTGAGCAACACGTTCAATGTTCCCGGTGTGGCCGAACATGCCCTCTTCCTGAAGGAGCTTCATGATGCCCGCGAACTTCGTCAGCGCATTATCAGGTGCTTCGAGCAAGCCAATTTGCCGGGAGTTTCCGCCGAAGAGCGGCAGCGGCTTCTCCATTTTGTAATCTGCGGGGGCGGACCGACAGGTGTGGAGTTCGCAGCCGAGCTGAATGATTTTATGATCGAAGACTTGAACAAGTCATATCCGCACCTCGTTGCTGAAGCAAAGATCACGATCGTCGAAGCGATGAAGGAAATTCTCGGTACGTTCGATGACAAACTTCGTGAATATGCAACCGACCTTTTTCACCGGCAGCGTATCAGCGTCCTCACCGAGTCTCCGGTGATCAAGGTCGATGAAAAGACAATCTCGCTGAAAGACGGATCGCATCTCGCATACGGGTTGCTACTCTGGAGCACCGGCAATGGACCGACGCAATTTGTCCGCACAATCAACCTTCCAAAAGACGCGCGTCATCGTGTAATCATTGATCAGTATTTCAAGGTAAAAGGACGGAAGGATATTTATGCCTTCGGGGACGCAAGCGTGATTGAGGGTTCGCCGCTTCCTGCAACGTCACAGGTGGCGCAGCAACAGGGGAAGTACCTTGGGAAAGCGCTGACACGGCTGGCACGCGGCCAGATCGTCGAACCGTTTCGCTACAACCATCTCGGCATGCTCGCATACATCGGCAATAACAAAGCGCTTGCAGATCTGGAGAACTTTAAGGGCAGGGGTTGGACAACGTGGCTCTTCTGGCGCTCGGCGTATCTCTCACGGATTGTGAGTGTGAAGAATAAAGTCCTGGTGATGTTCGATTGGATGAAAGCGAAAATCTTTGGACGGGACATCAGTCAGTTTTGAAGTTGAGCGGTTTTTCCCATCTATGTATTGAAACTCACTTTTGTGCGGGTTGTATTTTCTCCGGTAACGGACCTGGATAAGGCAAAATCAACTGTCCCGAAGAACCGGCCTTTACCCAATACGCACGCGCTGGCTGCAAGGTATCGGCGGCAGTGTATCCCGCTGTAAAACCAAAGTAGTCTGAAATGACAACACCCTCCGGTACTTCCACGATCGAAGCTGTGTCTATTGCCGATGTGGTGCTGCCGATGAGATTCCATCCTGCGGCGACGACAAGCGTATCGCCAAAGCGCGGCACGCCCGTGATACCCACGTTTCCTGCGGCGGCAAACTTCAGCCAGTACCCGGTACCGTTGTACAACGTGTCCTGAGGCGCGTATCCACCCGTGCCAAAAGAGAACGCTGCGGAAATTGCAGATGGAAACTGCACGGAGACACGTGAGTCTGATACCGAAAGGGGCAGCGAGATCATATTCCATCCTGCATCCAAACCATACTGATTGGTCACCGACTCTACCGTTCCAAATTTCCATGTCGCCGACCAGGCTCCCGAACCTGAGGAATTTTTCCCCCGCACCCGCCAAAAGTATGTTGTAGCACCCGCGAGAGATCCAACGTTCGTGGTGGTTGTTGTCAACGTGGAATCATTGTAGATCGTTGTGCTGAAGAGCGAATCGGTGCTCACCTGCGCACGGTAACTGGTCGCGCCCAAGGTGGATTGCCACTGAAGTTGTTGCGTGGTTTGCAGACCGGTTGCGCCGTTGTTCGGTGAGAGAAGAACGGGTGCAGACGGAAGTGCAAGCGTGGTAAAGTCCGATATCCCGGACCATGGCCCGATACCTACTCCGTTCTTCGCGCGAACACGCCAGTAGTATGTGGAACCGGGAATCAAACTTGAAACCGCACGCGAAGAAGAGCCGAGGCTGCTGTCATCGACGACGGTTGAACTGAACAAAGAATCTGTGGAAAGCTGAACACGGTAAAAGGATGTTCCTGTAACGTTGTTCCAATCGAGTGTGAGGGCGAGAGATTGATTGAGCGAACCGTCCGGCGGGGAAACCAGAACGGGTGCGACAGGAATTTCCGCCGCACCGTACTTGATGAGCAGCAGCGAACTGATTGCCGGATTGGACACAACGAGAGAAGAAACGGTGTGCATACGCGCCGTGAAAAGTGTTCCTGTAATTTCATCCTTGAGAACCGCGCTGTCGCATATTGCGAGCAATGAAGCAATCGACCATGAGAGCGTCATTGGGTATCCCCCCGGTCCCGGCTGGAACTTGACGCGGTGCGTATCAATTTGTGAGAGTGATACTTGCGGTCGGAAATCGAAATAAAATCCCTGTCCCATTCCTCCCGGCGGCTGCTGACCCTCATGGCTCGGGGGATTGATAAACCGGAAATCGAAAACGCCCGAGGGAGGCAACGGGGGCAGTTCGTGTTCACAGAATACCGTATCACGCCCATGCGTCGCCGATGGGTGGTGACCGAACATAATTGTGTCTTTGCGAGCCGCCGCATCCTGAATGATGAGGAGGGAATTCCTGGACGGCACCGTACACTGTGCATTCGCCGCTGATTCCACGGTAACACATAATCCACCAAGAATGATGAGAGAGATGAGCGCGCGCGCTGAGACAATTTTCATAAAGAAAAACTTTCCATGTGATTTCATAGAGCCGTTTGATACAGAAATAGCGGGTAAAAGGTTTCTCGGGAGGCAGAATCGACATTGATTAGCAATGGAAAGCTACGGCAGATAAGGGGGAAAGTCAAGACGGATAAGTGATAGAAACGAATCATATTCAAGAATGCCGAATATGAGCGGAGAACGTCTATAATGATGATCCCAGAGGCGGCGTTATCGCCACCGTCTCTTTTCAAACGCAGGGTTTAAGTGTTAGCAAGTGTCAGAGAGCGGTATCCGGAACTCTGCGCATACTCTGCGAGATGGCCTGCAAGCATTTTGCGCCCGCGGTGGATACGCGATCTGATGGTGCCAATGGGCACGCGTGCAAAAGCAGCGATCTCCTCGTATGTGTAGCCTTCGATGTCGCTCAGCAATACCGCTGTTTGGTAGTCGGGTGGAATGGCGCCGAGGGCCAGGATAACCTCGTCGCCAAACAGCGCGCCTTCACGACGTTCAACAACATCATCCCTGAGTATCGGATGGGGATAACGTTCTTCCTCTCCACCCTCCCCGGCACCAGCAGCAGGCTCACCAAAATCCACGGGCAACGGCTCATATTGTTTGCGTCTATACTCGTTGATAAAAGTATTCTTGCAAATCTGAAAGAGCCATGCGCGACAGTTGGTACCTTCGCGATACGAGTGGAAATACCGGCAGGCCTTCAACATGGTTTCCTGGACAAGGTCGTTGGAGCGCTGCTCTTCGCGACACAATTGGAAAGCATAATGTCGGAGTGCCTCGAGCTGAGAAAGCGCCTCGCGTTCAAATAAGTTGGTAAGCATAGAGGTTGTGGAATTGTGAGAGTGACCGTGGGTGTTAGTCACACGATAAGCAACGGCTATGCCACACCGGGAATCGAACAAAGCCGTTTGAAAATGGCAGGTGAAGTGACTCTCTGTGGAATTCGTGCTACATGGTGCAACGGCTGGAATTAATGCACTGTGGCCTGATTGCCACAGTCTCAACGGTAAGTGGACGGATCAATGGAGTATTCGGACATCTTGCGGTAGATGGTTTTCCGATCCACATCCATCAATCGTGCGATATGGTTGATGTTGCCTTTGTATAGCTTGAGCATCCTGACGAGATACTTCTCCTCGGCATCGTGAATGATGGTGCCGAGATAATCTTTGAACGGGGTATCGAGACTGACCGGGATTGTATTTTCCGGCTGCAGGGTGGGTGGTTGTTGTTCGATATTCGGAAGTTCAATCGCGGTAATTGTATCACCGGCTGTTTTTATCATCGCGCGCTTGATGAGGTTTTCCAACTCCCGTATGTTGCCGCGCCATGAATAGTTCATCATGTCGGTGACGACGTTGGATGAAAGATACTTGACGCGTCCGGCAACAAGATCCGCATGACGGTGAAGAAAGTGCTCGGCGAGCAACGGTACATCCTCCAACCTCTCGCGCAACGGTGGCAATGTTATCGGGAAGACATTCAGCCGGTAGAAAAGATCTTCGCGGAAGTCTCCCTGACGTGTCATCATTTCAAGGTTACGGTTCGTAGCAACCACAACCCGCGTGTCCACGCTGATCGTGGCATTACCTCCAACGCGCTCGAATGATTTCTCCTGCAGTACGCGCAGGAGTTTCGTTTGCACGTTCGCTGAGATATCGCCGATCTCATCAAGAAACAATGTTCCACCGCTCGATTCCTCGAACCGTCCTGCCCGCTGCTTGGTTGCTCCGGTAAATGCCCCTTTTTCATAGCCGAACAGTTCACTTTCGAGCAGGTTTTCCGGAATTGCCGAACAATTCACGGCAACAAAAGGATTTCCTTTGCGCTTGCAATTGAAATGAAGCGCACGCGCAACCAGTTCCTTCCCTGTCCCGCTTTCTCCTTGCACAAGAATTGTTACGTCCGTATCGGCCACCTGTTTAATGAGCCGGATGATTTCTTTCATCTTTTCGCTTCGGCTGATCATGTTACCGAAGCTGTACCTGTGTTGCAGCTCCTCGCGCAAATGCAGAAGTTCACGTTCCTTCTTCTGCGCGTCAAGCACGCGACGGATCTTGATCAACAGTTCGTCATTGTTTGTCGGCTTCGTCAGGTAATCGGTGGCACCCATGCGCATCGCTTCAACGGCGGTCTGTATGGAACCGAACCCGGTCACCATGAGCACCGGCATTTCGGGACACTGTACCCTCACTTCCTGCAGCAAACCGATCCCGCTCATCTTTCCCATCACCATATCAGAAAGCATCAGATCGAATCTCTCCGATTGCAGTTGGGTAAGCCCCTCTTCACCGTTTGATGCGAGCGTAACGGAATATCCTTCATCGACAAGAAGAGTCTTTGTCGCAAGCCGGAACGCCTTATCGTCATCCACGACGAGAATGCGTTCGAGGCCCTGACGTGCGGGTGGTGCAGTTTCTTTAACCATCTGTTTGACCTGTTGAAGGAAGTTGAATCGTGAATGTGGTTCCCTGGCCGACTGTGCTTTGTACGTTAATTGATCCTTTGTGTTGCTGTACAATTCCGTAGGTCACCGAGAGTCCAAGTCCGACGCCGCTCACCTCTTTTTTTGTGGTGAAGAACGCATCGAATATCTTATTGATGTGCTCGGGTGGAATTCCCGTACCGGTGTCCTTCACATCAATGCGGATATGGCCGGGGATCTCTATCGCCCCGATGGTGATCGTACCGCCGGAAGGCATTGCATCACGAGCATTCAGGATGAGATTGAGAAATACCTGTTTCAGTTTATCGCTTGACCCAAGTACCCAGGGGAGCATCGGCGGAACTTCCAGTACCAGCAGGGCATGTTGTCGCGCCAATGTTTCCGCATGCGTGCGAACCAACTCCATCAACAATTCTTTCATGTCAATAGGCACGCGATCAAGTTCCACCACCGAGCCCCGGTAGAATTCCAGCATTTGTCGGGTGAGCTTGGCCATGCGTGTCACTTCCTCAAGCGCGACGCTGATTAGTTCCTGCGCCGTGGCGTTGCCATTCAGTTTGCGGAGCGACGTTTCCAGCAAACTCTGGATGTTATGGATCGGGTTATTGATCTCGTGGGAAAGTTGTGCAGTCATTTTGCCGGTGACGGCAAGACGCTCGCTGCGGACCAGTTCCTCCTGGGCTCGCCGGAGTTGCTGAAGGGTATACTCTACTTCCTTGTTCCGTTCGGAGAGGCTTTTGTTTACAAGGTCAAGCTGACCGATCTTCTCGCGCAGCGATTCACGCATCTCATCGAATCGCGAGGCAAGAAATGCCAACTCGTCCTGTGTCGGGCCTTCGTTGCCAACCCGCCGAAGCGAATCATCCAACTTTCCCTGACTGATGGCTTTTGTTGCATCAACCAGGTAATCAATCGGTTTGGAGATGTAGCGGGTGAACATGAGAGTGGCAACGGTGATCGCCAGAATGCTGAATGCAACGAAAATCAGGAATGAGCGCCTCCAGTTCCCCTGTGCCGATGCGGAAACACGCTCAAAGGAGATCCAGAGGTCGGTTGCTCCCAAGGTGTATTCGAGTGGAACAGCATGGCATTTTTGACACGCCTCGGTTGCATTGAACGGCACAATTGCCCGAAACCTCTCACCGACGCGCTGAAAGCTCGCCTGGCCGGTGCGCAACACATCACGTTCAACCTCGTCGTGCGGCTGAAGGGTTTTATACCTCGTCGTCAATCTCTCCAGAGAATGCGGCGTAAGGAATTCCTCACGGAGCCTGAGGTCATTCACCAGAATATGGACAGTATCAAATTCCTGAATGCCGTTGACGCGTTCCAGGAAGCTCTCGTCCACCCTGGAGTCCTTCACCATCATCGTCACCAGCGACTCTTTGATAATGTTTGCATACGTTTCCGCCGAAACGCGCGCCTGGTTCATCATTTCCTCCTCCTGAAAATGATTGTGCAAACCCACGCTGATGGTCACAAAGAGGAGAAAGAGCGGGACTATGCCGACAAGGATTTTGCGGGAGAGGGACAAGCGTCGGAACATCATCATGAAATATACCTGACCGTGAAAAACACGTTGTGCAGAAAGTACCCATTTGACTCTTGAGAATCAACGCGAGAACGTCGCGTACCATGTAAACAGCGCGTACCGTCGCGAAAGTTGCACTGCTTGAATTTTCACCCATGTTCGTTGTATATTGAACCCGCCATGACGACCTCTTTCACTCCATCCACCCACGAACTTCTGAGCGCTATCGATATGCTGTCGGCACACACGCTCACTCGCAAAAACGACCTCGGCACCATCATCGAGCAGGCGACGCAGAACAATGCACGGCAAACGCTCGACGAACTGGCCTTCCTCGCCAAGTTTGTCGTCAAAGCACACGGCATCATGAAACGAATCGGACGGGAGGCCGAAGGCTACGCCCAACTTTCATCCGAGTTCAGCGCGAATCTTGAGAAGGCAACCGCCCTGACCAAAACCTTGATTTCCACTGCATCGTCAAACGTGCAACAGCATTTCGATCGCACATATTTCGTGAGTAGTCTGGAGGGGCTGCAAAACCTCCTTGCCCTCTTCCATGACCTGAGCTG
>JBJXHC010000009.1:0-110159 GCA_046160825.1 Bacteroidota bacterium
ATCTCTCAGTTTCGTATCGATCTTCAGTCCATAACCATCCACCAGTGCTTTTGCGGCCGCAAGATCGCCCTCCGCTTTTATCCTCATGACTTCCGCCAAGAGTCTCCCCACCCCTTCACGGGCAGCATCAAAGTCCACGACGCGATAATACGTCTTGCCATTCCGTTGCTCAATCTTTACGCCCGTGGAGTTCCTGATGAGCCAAGTGACAACAAGCTGACGGTTCTTCAGGTGATCCTGCTCCAGTTGTGTTGCCGTTGCGCTGATGCGGCGGAGTTGATTAATGCCGACGCGAACGCGCTGGCGGAAGAGGGTCTCGCCGATCTTCCGCGCCTCAGCCGTATCTTTCGCAATCCCCATATCCACAAACTTCGGGTCCCACGCATTCCACATGGAGACGAGGTCGGCCCGTGCCTCTTCAAGCGTGTTATAATAGCCGGGCAGAAACTCCGATGGGTCTTTGCCCTCCAGCTTCGGGCTTGTCTTTCCCGAGCCGTGTCCGATCACTTCATGCATAGCAGTATGCAGGCCGTTGCACAGCAAGCCGTACTTGTCCTCCATGGCAATCTCTTCCTCATCCCAGGCAAATTCCTTGAGCAATTCCCTGCCACTGGATTTGTCCACGCCGGACTGGATGTTATTCAAGAGCACGCTCTTGCTTCCGAGCGATTCACGAATGGCTTGCTCGTTCGGCAGATTGATGCCGACAGGGGAGACGGGTCCGGTCCCCCCGGTGCTTGCAATAATATTGATGACGTTGGCAATCGGAGAGCGCTCGATCTGTTTCTTGTACTCATCTTTCCAGGGCGCCTTGTCCTCAAAGTACTGGGCATACTGCGCGAGTTCACGCATCATCTTCGTTTGTTCCGGATCTGTATAGAAAATGCTGACCTCAAACTCGCCCTTTTGTCCGCGCGGGTCGAGATAGACTTCGATGAACCCATGAATAAAATCCACTTGCGAACTATCCCTCACCCAATGAAAGTTGAACTGCCGGAAATCCTCCAGCTCGCCCGTGCGGTAGTACTTGATGAGCTTGCGTACGGTCTCCGCCTGATACTCTGATGATGCATAGGGTATGGCCTTTTCAAGATAGGAGATTGTTGCGTTGAGCTCGTTTGCATAGAGTCCCGGTGGAATACCATCACCGCCCGCACGCCACACTTTCTCCACAATCTTTCCATTCTCTTTCACGAGCGTGGAATTGAGCGCATTCTTTTCGTTCCCGGCCTTTGCCCATTTCTCAACCTCGACATCGGTGAGGCCCGGCCCGTAGAAGTTCACGGCACTATTCTTGATCCAATCTTCGCCCGGCGACTTGTTTGTCAGGACGGGATCGACACTCGGATCAAAGACCACCGGGCGGATACCCGCGAGCTTTGTTTCGAGTGACTCGTTGTTCAAGTCGAATTGTGCGCCAGCCTTCTGAGCGGCCTGTGCAGCGCGGAGCAATTCTTCGTAGCTGCATTCAAGAACGAACTTTTGTGCGGTCAAGTTATCATAGAAGCCATTGTTGATCCAGAAGAGTTTGAGGTACGAGGCAATCTTCTCCATGACGGCGGGCTCCACTGAAGCCCGATGTTTGTAGATTTCCTCAAGCACATCGCGCACCTCAAGGGCGTTCCGATGATGCTGGTCGATGGCAATGTCCCGTGATGCAATGGCGGAGAGGTAGAGGTAGTACGAGAAGATCTTCTGGTTCGGTGAGAGTTGATCGAACCCATCGGCGTACATCTGGACGACTTGCGCCGGACCGACCATCTCGAGTCGGTATTTGCGCTCGGACTGTGCCTGGGGTTTCTGTTCGGAGTTACAGGAGAGGAATGACGCCGTCATGGCAATTGCCAACAAGAGAATCGGGCTACGCATGGATACACCTTTGATGATAAATGACCAGTGGGAAATGGTTTGTAATACGGTAAGAACGAAAGTGAGTTACAGTTTAATCCGAACAGTGGGGATTACACTCGCGCCCCGCTCTGGTTTATCCTCTCGGCCGTCCGGTACGCATCGTACATCCCCCAAATCCAGAGGATTGGTGTGGTGATGAAACCGATCAGGACAATCATCAAACACCAACTTATACCATAAACAATTATCAGAATGATTCCTTTGGAAATCTGACCGTTGTAAATCTGGCCGAGGCCGGTGACAAAGAAACTGAGGACTGCAGCAACGCCCGGATTTTTCATGAAGGTTCTCGTTGATGAAGAAATTTGAGGGAATGCATCGCCAATATAGAGCCACACCGGCTGAAATGCAAGCCCTTGACTATCCACACTTTTTGAGGTATGTTCATCGCAGTCAGACCATCAATGCACATCCCCCGACTGACATACGCGGTCTTCCTGTTTGGCGCAATGTTGTGGTGCTTCGGCATTGTTGCCGCACCCGCATTCAATATGGGTTCCCTTTACGAGTTCTATCAACGCATCTGCCATCAACTTGATTCACACAGCCTTCATATCGCAGGTGAGCAGCTTGCTGTTTGTGCCCGCTGTTCGGCAATATATTTTGCTTTTCTATTCGGGCTATTCTGCTATCCGATTGTGCGCGATCTTTCTTCCATCCAACTTCCGTCGCGTACATTGCTGGCGGTCGCCGCGCTGCCGATGCTGTTGGATGTTCTCTTCGGACTTCTCGGTCTCCATACTGTCACCCTCACAACACGCATGGTCACCGGTAGTCTTTTCGGAATTGTACTTCCATTTTTTCTCCTGCCTGCTGCCGTTGGCGCTGTGCAGGAAATATACAGTGTCAGACAACAAACAATCACTCCTCAATCTATGAAAGGATTCTCCGATGCTTGAAAAGCCAAGCAAACTCATGCCCGCGGTATATGGTGGAATTGTGATGGGGGTGATCTCGGGGATACCGTTCCTCAATTTTATTAATTGTCTTTGTTGTGCAGGCGTCCTGCTTGGCGGATTCCTTGCGGTGTTTTTCTACAACAAGGATCTTGCATCAGACATGGCGCTTACGAATGGCGACGCTCTGCAGCTTGGCGCACTTGCCGGTGTCATCGGCGCTGTTGTCGGTACGCTCATCGGCGCAATCCTGATATACACGGTGGGAAATATCTCTGGCGAGGCGATGTACGGTCTCGTCTATGATTTTTATGACAGCATGGGCCTCATCGACCAAATGTCGCCTGATCAGCTTGATCAGCTTGAGACGATGAAGGCAGATGAGCTATCGATGACCAACATCATCAGTGCCTTTATCATTTATCCGTTGTTCGGCCTGCTTGGCGGATTGATCGGCTACAGTGTGTACAAGAAGAAGCCGACGATGACCAATACACCCCCGGCACAAACAACCGGGGTCTAATGCGCACAGCACATAAAGTTGTTCTTGGTCTTCTTATTGCGATTCTGCCCACGGGCGTGATGTCTCAGAATGCGATCAAAGCGATCCGCTGCGGAGTATTGATTGATGTCGTCGGCGGGCGTTCAATGAAGAACGTCACTGTCATCGTCAGAGATGATACGATCGCAGCCGTTGGTACTGATGTTGCAATTCCCGATGGTGCGGAAATCATTGATCTTTCGAGCGCGACGGTGTTGCCGGGAATGGTTGACCTTCACTGTCACTTTCTCGGTTTTGAGGATGAAGGAGGGCGGGGGTCATCGGCTGACAATGCACTGGGCGGAGTCAAGAATGCCGAGAAAGTCCTGCTGTCCGGCTTCACAACCATTCGTGATCCGGGCGGCGGGGATGCAAACTATGCAAACTTTGCTGTGCGTGATGCGATCAATCGTGGATTGTTTCCCGGTCCCCGGATATTTGCGGCAGGAAGATTCCTTTCCATCACCGGTGGACATGGCGACTGGAACAATGTCGCGCCGGAACGGGAAACTCACCGCGAAAACATCGTTGACGGGGTGGAGGAAATGCGGCGGGCAGTGAGGCGCGATGCGAAGTTTGGGTGTGATTGGATCAAGCTGTACGGCACAGGAGGATTCTTTTCCGCGGGTGACGATCCAACACAACAACATTTCTCCGATGAAGAGATGCGCGTTGCGGTGGAAGAGGCGTCCCGTCTCGGCAAGTACGTTGCCGTCCACGCGCATGGAGCGCAAGGGATCAAAGCTGCCGTCAAAGCAGGCGTACGGACAATCGAGCATGGCACGTTCATCGACGACGAGGGAATTGAACTGATGAAGAAACATGGGACGTTCCTCGTTCCCACCATGCGCACGATTGAAGTCCTTGCCGATGATCCGGGGCCCGACGCTTCTGCCGGTCGGCGTAAAGCATATGAGCTGTCGAAGAAGCACTTCAATACGATGATTGCGAATATCAATAAGGCGGTCAAACGCGGAGTGAAGGTTGCCTTCGGAAGCGATATGGTGTCCATGCCGCACGGTTTGGCGGCGCAGGAGTTTCCTCTTCATGTGAAGGCAGGTCAATCACCCATGGAGGCGATACAATCCGGGACCACCATCTCCGCGCAGGCGCTTGCACTGGATGATCGCATCGGAAGTATCGCGGTCGGGAAATACGCGGATATCATTGCTGTTGCAGGGAATCCGCTGGAGAACATTCTCCTCCTTCAGAATGTTGCGTTTGTCATGAAAGCCGGTGTTGTTTATAAGAACGTTGTTGCGGTGAAATAATCCCAATCAAATTCATGGAGTGAATAATGATCCGTCGAACATTCATCGTTGTTGCAGTGCTGCTTTCAATTCACGGTGTGAGTCGGGCGCAGGTCTCGGTCTCTCTCGGACCCAATATGCATGCCGGCAAAATCGGCCTCGGACTTGATGGTATTACTGGTTCCCCGAATTTTCTTCTGAAGTACTTTTTCAACAATCAGTTTGCGGGTCAGTTGATACTCGGCGCTGACGTTGACTCGCCCGGTGGCGATGCACCTGCGGGGCAGACAAAAGTCACGGGAATCACCATGCGGGCCGGGGCCTCGCTGCTGTATCATCTTACACAGGACCAGGTATCGCCTTATATTGGTGTGGAGGGAATCTTTCAGAATGCAACCCAGGCGGGCTTCTATGCCATTGAGCCGGATGCGAAGAATACGATCATTGTTGCCGCAATTCTTGGGGGTGAGTACTTCCCGAATGAACAATTCAGTCTTGGCATAAAACACGCGCTTGGCGTCGCGATGGAGATGAGCCGGGACCTTCCGAAGGAAGAAACGGATATCCGGTTCAGTACCTCGACGTTGGTGACGGGAAGATTTTATTTTAATTGAAAGAACTAATGAACCAGGCGGGTATGCCGCCTGGTTGCTTTTCAAAACCTCCTTGTGTATTATTTCTCGTAGTTTTACTGATCCCGCGGCTTTCAAACATTTTCCCATTCTTGAAGTATTATCGAGGAACGTATGCAACGTGAAATTCATTCCTGGCACAGTCCCAACCTGAATAAGCAAATGGAGATTGCCGTGTATGGCCACTACGGCCTTGCGTTGCTGATGTTTCCAACAGCGGCTGCGGATTACCTCGAGTACGAGAGATTTTATCTTATCGATGCCATCAAGCCGTTTATTGAATCAGGAAAGATCAAAGCATTTTCCATCAACAGCATTAACAGCGAGAGCTGGCTGAATGAACACGTCCCGCCTCCATACCGCGCCGTGCGCCATCAGCAATACAATCAGTATATCGTTGATGAAGTGGTGCCGTTCATCAAGAACATGACGAGTGACGACGTCTCCATCATTACCACGGGGGCAAGTCTTGGTGCATTGCATGCGGCTAACACGTTGTTCAGGAGGCCCGATGTTTTTAATGGCACGATCGCAATGAGCGGTTCGTATGATATCAAGGCGTACTCGGACGGCTATTACGACGATAACTGCTACTTCAACAGTCCGGTGGATTATCTCCCGAACCTACATGATGAGGCGATTCTCTCCGCACTTCGCTCAAAGTATCACATCTATCTTCTTTCCGGTCAGGGGGACTACGAAGCGCCGGAGCGTTCGATGCAACTTTCCCAGATACTTTCCTCCAAGTCGATTCCACACCATGTAGACCTCTGGGGTCACGATGTGCCGCACGATTGGCCGACGTGGCGCGCAATGCTGCCGCATGTGCTCAGCAACAGGTTTTAGTTCACGCCAAGAGCGAAGAACGCAAAGGTAAAAGATGAATGAGGACAGCTTCACTTTTTCATCTTTGAGTGAACTCAACGCATGTGTTACCGGATGCCGCCTCTGTCCACGTCTGGTGCAATGGCGTGAGGCTGTGGCGAGCGAAAAAGTGAAACGCCACGCGGACGAAGAATACTGGGGGAAACCACTCACAGGTTTCGGAGATCCAAAAGCCCGGTTGTTGCTGGTGGGCCTTGCTCCTGCTGCACACGGTGGCAATCGTACGGGGCGTATGTTCACTGGCGACAGAAGTGGCGACTGGTTGTATCGCGCGTTGCACAAGGCCGGATTCGCCAATCAACCGACGTCGCTTCGCCGCAACGACGGTTTGGAACTCGAAGACTGCTACATTACCGCCGTGCTCCGTTGCGCGCCTCCTCTGAATAAACCCCTGCCGCAAGAGATAACCAATTGTCGGCGTTACCTGCTGAAGGAAATTACACTCTTGAAGAATGTGCGTTTGATTGTTGGTCTCGGCAGAATCGGATTCGAGGCAGCGCTCGCCGCGTATCGGGAATTGGGATTGATTGAATTCAAGAAGAAACCGAAGTTTGCCCACGGTGCTGCCTACGAGTTTGGAGCATACAGATTCATTGCATCATTCCATCCAAGCCAGCAGAATACGTTTACCGGACGACTGACGGAACCGATGTTTGATCGTGTGTTCAGTGCGGCGCGGCGAATCGTAAACGTACACCACGCTTGAACGGGTATTGTACCGGTTGTAACTCTCCTCAACTTTCTTATCTTGTTCCCGCACAATAATCCGGTATCTGTTTGTTCATGGATTTCACATGTCCCACAAATAATTCCGCGTGAGTTGTAATGAGCAGGTTGGCGTTGGTCCTTTCGGGAGGTGGTGCGCGCGGAGCGTTTCAAGCCGGCGCGTTGATGGAGTTGCTCGAGTATTTTGAACAGACGGGAAGACGCATCAACATCCTTTCCGGTACATCCGTCGGAGCGCTGAACGGGATGAGTATCGCACAGGCGTCGTCCCTTGCAGCCGCGCGACAGGAAATAGAGCACCAATGGAAGCGCATCAGTAACGACGACATCTACCAGGTGCGCGGCTGGGAGATTTTCGGACTCATGCTGAAGTTCGCTACGACGCGGATGGACCTCTGGCCAACAGTGCCGGGTGTCGATTCGATCTTCGACAATACACCACTGTACAACAAGTTTGTGTATGGATATTTAGACATGGGCAAAATTCGTGAGCGTAATACGGTCGATCAATTCTACGTGTCACTCAGTTCACTGAACACCGGTGCCGCCTACCTGAAGTCCATTACCGACGAGCCGGATGAGAAGAAGGCCAGGGAGTTCATCATGGCATCAACTATAACAACCGTTGCCTATCCACCCGTCAAGACGATTGTGGATGATCCGGAAATCCCGGCGCATCTTGCGGGTATTCCACAACTGTACGCCGACGGTGGCATTTCCAACAAGACGCCCCTCAAAACCATTCTCAAGGCAGGTGACATTAACGAGCTGTACGTCATCAACACCTATCCTTCATACCCGAACAAGACCGAACACAGCATCAGGGCGAAGTTCCCCAATGTGTTCTCCATGCTGATGCGGACTGCACTCGAGCTGCTGCCGAACCTTTACTTCCTGCGTGACATGGAGGCTGTGAAGGATGTGAACAACGACATCGTGGCGTGGGAAAGCTTGAAGAAAAAAATCCTTGGAGCCGCGCCGGACGAACAGACACGGCAGAAGCTGAACGAGATCTTTCGGGAGGAGGAAAACACGCTTTCATTCAAGGAGGGAAATAAACACATCATCACACCGGTAGTCATCGCTCCGGACGAAGAACTTCCGGTGCAGGATACGGAGTTTGTGCAGCCGAAGTTGGGGGAGACGTTTGAGATGGGAAGGAAGAAGGCCCAAGAGGTGCTCAACGATTTGCTATCTCAAATGTCGAATCCCAAAACACAAATCCCAAACAAATCCGAAATCTCAAGCCCCTAACCGGATCTCTGATAAGGAGGGTTGAGCAGATAAAACGCAAAGGATGCCAAAGAGTTAGTGAATGACGTCTCTCCATAAATCCAGCCATCCGATAATCCAATAACCTGCTCTCGCCTTTATCCTATGACCCGTTTCACCCGACCCTTCTATTTTACTAACACTATCCTGAATGTGGTTCCCTGTCCCACTCCGCTTTGTTTGACAAAGAGCTTACCCTTGTGATAGTCTTGAATGATCCTGCGTGAAAGACTTAACCCGAGTCCCCACCCGCGTTTCTTCGTGCTGAATCCCGGACGGAAAATATCCTTGTGCAGTTTCGGGTCGATTCCCTTGCCGGCATCAGCAACATCGATGCATGTTTTTTCCCCGCTTTGACTGAGAGCGAAGGAGATTTTTCCGTTCGGTCCTTCCATCGCGTCGAGGGCATTCTTCATCAGGTTTTCGATCACCCATTCAAACAGCTCTCTGTTCATCTGGGCAGGAAAGCGACCCGGTGTTTCAATAACCAGCTCCACTGTGCGGCCGGATTTCGGGATGCGTCGGGAGAAATACGTGATGACGCCCGCGATCACCTCGTACACATCTTCCTCTTTCAGATCGGGTTTTGAACCGATCTTCGAAAAACGATCAGCAACCTTGTTCAGTCGCTCCACGTCGTTCTCCATCTCCCGCAGGGTTTCCTGTGTGGATGCATTGTCGGCTGCGTGTGACTTGAGCAACTCAAGCCAGCCCAGGATGCTTGAGAGGGGAGTCCCCAACTGGTGCGCGGTTTCTTTTGCCATTCCCACCCAGATATTACTCTGTTCGCTCCGCTTTATGTAACTGAACCCGATGTAGCCAATGAAGATGAAAAGCGATGCGAGCGTGATTTCAATGAACGGCAACCAACGGAGTTGGCGGATCAGGTCGGCCTCGCCATAATGGACAAGGTTGAGAATGATGGAGTCTTGCAGCGTCACTTTGATGGGTTCATTCTCGCGGTCGAGATTGGCAATGATGTCGCGAAGAAACTGCTCCTGTTCGTCGGCACTCAGCGTCGTGTCGAGATGCACGTTCCGTGCGTACGCACCGAATGGCTGGATCGGTTCATTCCCCGCATCGGTGAGAACCAATGGAAAATCAATCGAGCGAATGACTTCGTCGAAAACGAAACTCAGGTCTCCCGTGCCGGGTTTGTCGCTGGCAAGATATTCGAGGGAGCGTACGTACAATTCAAGAACTTCGCGTTGCTTGACCAGTAAGCGGTCGATGATGCTCTGTGAGTAGAGAAGGATGCCGATGACGAGCCCGAATGCAACGAGAAGCAGGGAGACTTTGAAGTTGCCGGTGGAAAAGAGTGCGGAATTGCTTTTCACGCGTTCACCTGACGATCAGGAGATGACAATGGTTTGGTCACGCCGTGGCCCCACAGAGACAAGCGTGATCGTCGTGCCGGTGAGACGGGCAAGCGCATCAAGGTAGGTGCGCGCCTGGGCAGGGAGCGAACTGTACAATGTGATGGAAGAAAGCGTTGATTTCCACCCTGCAAACGTCTCATACACCGGCGTAATATGTTCCAGCGTTTGCACGTCTGTGGGAAACGCTTTCAGCCTCCGCCCCTCGTGTTCGTATCCGATGCAGACATTGATTTCATCAAACCCGTCGAGGACATCGATCTTCGTGATGGCAACATTCCGGATGCCGTTGACCATGGCGGAGTAGCGAAGAGCCACAGCGTCGAACCAGCCGCAACGACGCGGCCGTCCGGTCGTGGCTCCGAATTCATGTCCAACAGAACGCATGCGTTCTCCGATCTCATTGTTGAGTTCGGTCGGGAAGGGACCATTGCCGACGCGTGTGGAATAGGCCTTGACAATTCCCATCACCGAGGTAATGGAGGTTGGAGGAATACCGAGTCCTGTACACGCACCGCCAGACGTTGGATTGGACGAAGTGACATATGGATATGTGCCATGGTCCATGTCGAGAAGGGCACCCTGTGCACCCTCGGCGATGATCCGCTTACCTTGTCCGAAAGCCTGATTCAAAAAGAGCGATGTATCGGTGATGTAGGAATCAATCTGTTTATCGAATTCCTGATATTCATTGATGATGGCGTCCACATCGAGCGTTGTTTCACCATACACCTTGGCAAGGATCTGGTTCTTCTCTTCAATATTCTCCTTGAGTTTTTTGGCGAGCACATCACGGTTCAGAAGATCCACGATGCGGATGCCTGTGCGCATTGCCTTGTCGATGTAGGCGGGGCCGATACCGCGACCTGTTGTGCCGATCTTGCTGCTCGTTTGTTCGCGGATGGTATCGAGGAGCTTGTGGTACGGCATGATGAGGTGGGCATTGTGACTGACCAGCAGACGGCCGGTGATGTCGATGCCCGCATTCTGCAACTGCCGGATCTCACTCATGAGTGCCGAGGGATCAATCACGACGCCATTGCCGATGACACACGTGATATGCGAATGAAAAATTCCGGAGGGGATGAGGTGAAGGACATACTCCTTTTCTCCGATGCAGACGGTATGTCCGGCGTTCGCACCTCCCTGGTAACGGGCAACGATGTCTGCATGCTCGGAGAGCATGTCCACGATCTTTCCTTTTCCTTCGTCTCCCCATTGGGCACCGACGATGACCTGCACAGGCATAGAGCGTTACGTTCCTTCCGCTTGGAGTGTATGGACAAAAAAAATCTCCGACCTCAGGTGAAAGGTCGGAGATTCACTTCTGAGAAGCAATTTATTTCTTGAATGCCGCCGCCGCGTCTGATACGGAGGTGTGGTTCTCGAACATGCCGGAGAGCTTCGTCACTTTGATAAGAGCCGCGATCTTGTCGGATGCGTTGGCGATCTTCAGTCCGCCACCGGAGTTCTTCATTGTTGTCAGTGCATTGATAAGCATTGCGAGACCGGAACTGTTCATGAACTCCACGCCCTTCAGGTCGACCACCACATGCTTTTTGCCACTCTCGACAAGTTCATGCAACTTGGACTTCAACGCGCCGGCATCCGGGCCGCCGAGCAGGTTACCGTCCAGCTCAATGACCGTTGCACCGCCCTGTTGTGATGTCTTGAAGTTCATCAGACCTCTCCTGTCGCGCCTTAGTCGATTAGTTGCGCTTTCTTGCGTGTTCTCTCAGACCACTCAATGACAACCGCACTGGCAATATAAATAGTGGAGTATGTTCCAGCAACAATACCAACAACCAGTGCGAAGGCAAAGCCCCTGTTTACTTCGCCACCGAAGAACACTAAAACCATCAATACAAGGAAAACCGTTCCTTGAGTGATAATTGTACGGGACAGCGTTTCATTGATGCTCTTGTTCACCAGCTCAATCAACGGCATGCTCCGGAAAATCTTCTGGTTTTCCCTGATGCGATCAAAGATGACGACGGTGTCGTTCACGGAGAGGCCGATGAGGGTAAGAAAAGCAGCGATCATGTTCTGATCTATTGAAAGGTTCAGACTGGGCGATAATCCATCAAAAATGGAGACGAATCCAAGGGCGATAAGGACGTCATGGAAGAGAGCCACAACGGCACCAACACCATAGATGAATTTGAACCTGAATCCGACATAGAGACAAATGGCCACAAGTGATGCGATGAGGGCATAAATTGCGTCCCGGCGAAGCTCGGCCCCGATTTTTGGACCGATCTTATCTTCCTTGATGACGGTGAAAGGATTCTCCGCGAAGTTTTGTTGTAGTCCTTCGCGAATGCGATCACCAATAGTTGTTCCGGTCCCCTGTTCTGTGGTACGGATGAGGATGTCGCGATCCGAACCGAAGGTCTTGATTTCTGCCTGATCAATTCCGATCCGTTCCATTGTCGAGCGCACAGTGCCGATCTCTACATCCCGCTGAAACGAGACTACCAGCTCCGTGCCGCCGAGGAAGTCGATCCCAAGATCCAGTCCCTTCACGGCGAGCGAAATGAAGCCAGCGAGAATAAGAGCGGCGGAGACCATATACCAGATCTTCCGCTTGCCCATAAAATCAATATTCGTTTTGCCAAACATACGCATGTTAGTGGTACTCCTGAAGAATCAATTTGGAGAGTTCGTTGAACGACACGGTGCCGGTCAGCCGAAGGTGACGGCCGACGGGTTCTTTTCCGCCATAATTTCAAAGATGGTGCGCGTGATAAAAATCGCACTGAACATACTTGCCGCAATACCAATCATCAGTGTCAACGCAAAGCCCTGCACCGGACCGCTGCCAAACTGGAACAGGATAATGCCCGTGATGAATGTGGTAAGATTTGAATCAAAGATCGCGGAAAAAGCCTTTTCGTATCCGGCGTCAATTGCCGCCCGGAGTGTTTTTCCTGTTGCCATTTCCTCACGTATGCGCTCATAGATTAGCACGTTCGCATCAACTGCAACGGCCAGAGTCAGAATCAAGCCCGCAATGCCAGGCAGTGTGAGCGTTCCCTGAAACCCGGCAAGAACCGCGAGAATGAACAGCATACAGAGAACCAACGCAACATCTGCAACACCGCCGCCGACGCGATAGTAGAGGATCATGAAAATTGCTGTGAGCGCCATGGCGATTACCGACGACTGGACACCGTTGCGTATGGAATCTTCACCAAGTGAAGGACCAACGGAGCGCTGCTCGGCAATTTCGACCGGAGCAGGAAGCGCTCCAGCCTTGAGTACGATCTCAAGCAGGCGGGCTTCCTCTATACTTTCCATTCCCTCGATCTGGGAATTCCCGCCTGTAATTTTCGAACGCACCACCGGTGCCGAGAATACCCCATTATCCAACACAATCGCAATCCGTTTGTTGATGTTCGCACCGGTAATACGTGACCACTCTCGCGAGCCCTCGGCGTTCATTTCCATCGTGACAACCGGTTGATTGAAATTAGGATCAATATTTGCACGTGCGTTAATAATCACCCCGCCTGTGAGTTCCGGCGTCGCCTTCACGGTGTGTAGTGTGAAGATGCGTTGCCCCGCCTCGCCGCCCGGCCGCGACTTTGCACTCCAAACAAATTGCATATCCCTGGGGATGAGACGTCGGACATCCTCACGTTCCAACATGCGGCGTACCTTCTCCTTATTTTCTTCCAGCACGAAAGCGTCGCCGGGTGCATTCTGCGGATCAACAATTGCAATGCCGAAGAATGGATGTTTTTTTGCAAATTCTTCCGGCGTCATATCGGCGGCGGATGTATCTGCGCTCGACGTGTCGCCTGATTGAGCAGCGAGCATCTTGTCAATGGACTCCATGACCCGGTACGTCAACTCAGGGTCCTTGAGCAACTTGAATTCCAATAATGCTGTGCCCTGAAGTAATTGTCGGACTTCGGATTCATTAGTGACACCAGGAAGTTCGACAATGATGCGGGCGCTGCCGAGTTTCTGAATGGAAGGTTCCGAAACGCCGTATTGATCTACGCGGTTGCGCACGATTTCAATGGCGCGGTCAATTGCTTTGGTCGACTCGTCCTCAAGATAGGCTGCGATTTCATCGTTCGTCGCACGGAGGCCCTGATAATACCGGCTCATTCTGATCTGGCGTTCCTCGAACTTTCTCCGCAGCAGCGTCACAACCGGTTCATCCGAGGTCAACAACTCCTGGCGGACCTCGTTGAGTATCGTTGTGAATGCGTCATCCTTGTTCTTAGCGAGGTCTTCGAGGAGCTTCAACACGTTTACCTCAAGGACAACGCGCATTCCACCTTGCAAATCAAGACCGAGCTTGATGCGTTTGAGTCTGCTCTCGCGGATGTCCTGCTCGTGTTCTTCCGCGAACTTGAGGCTGTCTTCTCCGGTTTTGCCAAGAAGCTCCTTCTGCAAGCTGTAATCCTTGTACGTTGGGTACAGGAAATAGAGAGAGATGAGTATTGATGCTCCAATGAGCAATAACTTGTTCCGATTCTTGCGCACTACAAACCTCCAAAGTCAAGCGTTTGAGATTTCATCAGACAGAGATGAGGGGGGAGTAGTATATTCAGGCTTTTAAGCCTACAAATATAACCGTGCCCTTGGTGAAAGTCAATAAGAAAACCATTGCTTTTCCCTCGTCATTCATTTATATTTCTACGCATTTCATCTCGCGTATCTGATCCCATTGGAGGTAGCGTTCGCAGTATGCCCATCATGACACGCATGCGTGACAGCATGCCCATTATATTGTTCGGACTTCTCATTGCATTCATCATCACCATTATCTTCGAGTGGGGTATGGACTACCTCGGCACTCGTGGTGCCGGGTCAGATGTTGTCGGAGAAGTCAGTGGCAGGAAAATATCGTACCAAGAGTTCTCGGAGATGCTTAAAAACTACGCCGATAACCAGAAAGCGCAGACTGGAGTTGAGCTTGACGAGAACGCGATGCGCCAGGCAAGAGAGCAGGTGTGGCAATCGATCGTCACACAACAGGTTATTGAGGATGAAATGAAACGGATGGGCATCACTGTTACCGACCAGGAAATTCTTGACTGGGTGCGCGGCGAAAACCCGCCGGATGATCTGCGCCGAAATTTCATTGATTCGCTTGGTCAGTTCCGCAAGGAAATGTACGACCAATTCCTCGCAAACCCGAATCAGTTTATTCAGGACCCCGAAGGGGCCGATCCTGCGTATGGTACGAAGTGGCTGGCAAACTATGAGAAGAGCCTCCGCCAGCGCCGCATGCAGGAAAAACTGCAAAGCCTCGTGCTCTCATCAGTACGGGTAACCCCCGGAGAACTCTTTGCCCGCTTCAGTGATCAAACTCAACGGTACGAAGCGACGTACACTCTTCTTGATGCCAACACAATCAAGGATGATGAAGTGCAGGTGTCGGACGCAGGCCTTCGCTCCTATTACGATGAGAACCTCGAACTCTACAAAGTTCCCGAGAGCAGGACTCTAAGGTTTGTGCAATTTACCGAAACTTCATCAGCCTCGGACTCACTTGCCGTAAAGAGTGAAATCGAAGACGTGGCGAGCAAGGCGCGCAGCGGGATTGATTTCATGGAGCTTGTGCAGACGTACTCCGACAAACCGGATAGCGGCGTCTTCTTCAAACACGGCGAGTTAAGCCCCGAAATCGAAAAACAGGTTTTTGTTGCCAGGCAGGGGGACATCATCGGCCCCATTCAGGACTCCCGTGGATACCAGGTGATGAAAATACTGGAGGAGAGGAAGTCGGGTACCGAGTATATTCATGCCAGTCACATCCTCTTTTCGTTTGATGGTGCAGCCGATACTAATGAAGTCAAGCAATCAGCGAGACGTGTTGCACAAGAAGCCAAGCAAGGGAAGGACTTTGCTGAACTATCGCGGACCTACTCAAAGGACCCCGGATCCGCTCAGCGTGGTGGTGATCTTGGTTGGTTCGCAAAGGGGCGAATGGTGAAACCGTTCGAGGATGCGGCCTTTGGTGCGAAGCCAGGACAGATCGTTGGACCCGTGCGATCGCCGTTCGGTCTCCATATCATCAAGGTTCACGCAAAGGATGCGCGTGAATTGAAAGTCGCGAGTATCGTGATTCCCATTGCACCAAGCTCGCAAACAAAAAATGATATCTTTGAGCGCTCACGCGACTTTTCCCTGAATGCACGGGAATCGGATTTTGCCAAGGAAGCGACCTCAACAGGTCTAGAATCTCGCGAGGCGCAGGTGCAGAAGGGGAGTGGGGTTATTCCCGGAATCGGAACATATGAGAACATTAACCGGTGGGCTTTCGAGAAAAGCGTTGGTGAAGTCAGTGATCCCTTCTCGCTCACAAACGGGTACGCGGTGTTCACCATTGCCCAGGCAACGGAAGCGGGTGTCCGTCCGTTTGACGAAGTGAAGGAATCCATGAAGCCCGTTGTGCTACGGAAGAAGAAAGCGGAAAAAGCGGTGACGACACTTGCAGAAGTGCGTGCGAAACTTTCTCCGGGCGACAGTCTGTCAAAGGCGGTTACTCTTCGGCCCGATCTCCGCCTTCAGAATACCGGCTCCTTTTTGTTGAATTCTTCGGTCCCCGGAATCGGTCGGGATCTTCCATTTCTCGGTGCTGTCTCAGCGCTTGAAGTTGGCCAGATCTCACAGGCAATCGAATCGACTCGTGGCTCCTTCCTGATTCAGTTGACCTCAAGGATGGCGGTGGACTCTATGGCATTTACAGCGCAAAAGCCGACCCTTCGAGATCAGATTCTACAGGAGAAACGCAACAGATTTCTTTCCGAATGGCTGGAGAAGTTGAAAGCAGAAGCATCCATTGAAGATAACAGGGATGCCTTCTTCAGATAGACGAACATTGTGAGGTGGGTTATGGCGGGCCGAAGTTCTCTCGTCATTGCATTTGTTCTCGCTGCATTCACACTTAACGCTTCAGCCAGTGGTCAGGAGCGGTTGTTCAGTCTCAGTGTCAAAGGGAGCCTTACCACGGGCTCCCAGCTTTTCCCAAGAGCAAACTCCTCCAATTCCGTCGACCGCGCTTCGTTTTTCCCGCTTGAAGATATTCTCGGGTTCGGTGCAGAAGTACGGTATCACTTCCCGCAGACGAATCTTGCTGTTGGTATGTCTGTCGACTATATCAGAGCGACCGCAGATCAGCGGATCACACGCGGATCCACGGCGATTCCTGTTGAAGATGGGTACCGTGTTATTCCCCTTGAGATCACCGGTTATTTCTATATTCCTGTTGCGGGCCCAACCTTCGGTGTGTTCATGGGCGGCGGCGCAGGAGTGTATTTCGGGCGTCGCATTTACAGGATTGCCGGAGTGGATTCGGTGCCTATTGATCAGGGACATGGTTACGGCATCCATGTTCTCGGCGGAGTCGTTTATAGGCTTACGGAGTACCTTGCCCTCGATGCAGAAATGAAATTCCGTGACGTGCAGTTTGAAGCAACGAACGCGTTCGCTGTGTCGGATATCCCGTACGGCGGCACCATTGTTTCCGTGACCCGTGAACCGCAGTATGCACGCATTCATACTGATGGCGTGGTGTTTCAATTTGGTGTGTCGTACAGCCTGTAAATCGTTGATCCATCCATTGGAAACCCCCAACACACGCCTCACCCTTTTCCCCGAATCCCTGCGTGCCAGGTACGATCTCACGCTCAAGCAGTTGCACCTTGGAGGCAACGATTACTCCATTCTTGCCGTCAAGGACACCAACGATCTTCTCGATAAAATAGACCCGCAGGCTTTTTCCGTTGATGAGCGCATGCCCTACTGGGCAGAGCTTTGGCCGGCCTCTTCCTGTCTTGCTGAAATATGTATCGAGTGCCAGGACCAGTTCCGAGGTTCGAGCGTTCTCGAACTCGGATGTGGCCTCGGGCTTGCCGGCATCGCGGCAGCAAAGGCTGGAGCGTCGGTAGTATTCACCGACTACGAAAATGATGCCCTGCTGTTTGCGCAGCACAATGCTGGGCTGAATCTCTCCGCAGAGTTGGGGCGTTGCGCCTTTCAATTGTTTGATTGGAGAGCACCATCGGATCTCGCACGGTTCCGGTGTATTCTCGGCGCCGATCTCTTGTATGAAGAGCGAAACTTCAACCCACTCTTGAACATACTCCATTCCCATTTAGAACAAGATGGTGTTGCGTTGTTTACCGATCCCCGCCGTTCGGTGGCCGAACGGTTTCCACCTTGTGCGGTGGAGAGGGGATATCGCGTGAACCTGTCGACGCGATGGGAGCGCAACGCACAGAGAAATATTGTTGTGATCGAGGTAAGGCGTTGAAATCTCTGAACGAACGAAGTGGGATAATTTTTTTGACTGGCTTCATGGGAAGCGGGAAGAGTACCATCGGTCCGATTCTCGCGAATGTTTTGGGGTATGACTTCATGGATATCGACCGCGCCATTGAGCTCGCTGTGGGCATGTCGGTGAATGACATCTTTCTTGAATCGGGCGAGGATCACTTCCGCAACATTGAACGGGAACTTGTGGCGAGCCTGCCCAACCACCAACGCCATGTAATCTCACTCGGTGGAGGGACGATACTCGATGAACGCAATTTTCAAACCATTGCATCATCGGGAATCGTGGTCTATCTCAAATCCTCTCCCGGGAATATTTTCAAGCGCATCTATCACCGGGAGGACCGTCCGGTGCTCAAAGACTCCACCGGCAAACGCCTCACCGATGAACAATTGCGTGAACGGGTTGAGCGTTTATATTTGGAGCGTGAACCCGTCTACGCCGGATCCGACTTTACCATCGTCACCGATGACAAGAAAGTTGGCATTACGGTGGATGAGATCATCCGAAAGCTCTCCCCATACATTACTCCCTGATTCAGTCCATCCCTCCAACTCCTTGCATCTCCATCGGTTAATGGGTATATTCGACCCAGGAATTCACACGACGGAGTGCTCACGGTGTCATTTACTGAAACGCATCTGAAGGAACTCTTCAGGAATTTTCACGGTAAGAAGATTGCAGTCGTCGGTGACCTGATGGTGGACCGGTACTATTGGGGGAAGGTGCATCGTGTATCGCCGGAAGCTCCCGTGCCGGTTGTGGAGGTCGATACAGAATCAGTGAGGCTTGGCGGGGCAGCGAACGTAGCGCACAACATCCAAGCGTTGGGTGGAGAGCCGATACTCATCGGGATGATCGGCAACGACCACGCAGGCAGCACGCTCACGGATATCCTGAAAGAACGGAACCTCACGACATCCGGAATCGTGATTGATATATCCAGACCCACCACAATGAAGACGCGCGTTATTGCCCACGGTCAACATGTTGTCAGAATCGATAATGAATCGAAGGCGGAATGCCCCATTGCGCTGCAAAAGCAGATGGTGGACGCGATAAAGAGCAATATTCGATCGCTTCATGGGATTATCCTTGAAGACTACAACAAAGGTGTTATTACAAGAGAAATCATCCATGAGATCGTTGCTGCGGCGAAAGAGAATAACGTCCCGGTGACCGTGGATCCGAAGTTCAACAATTTTCTTGAGTACAGGAACGTCACGGTCTTCAAGCCGAACAGGCGGGAAGCGGAAGAGGCGCTCGGCGGCAAGTTGCGGACAGTTGAGGACATCGTTCGCGCGGGCAGGCATCTCCTTGAAGTTCTTGGCGCGCAGAATGTTCTCTTGACGCGCGGGGAAGAAGGAATGTCGTTGTTCGAAGCGAATGGTGAGGTTACCCATATGAGCACGACGGCCACCAATGTTCAGGATGTTTCGGGTGCGGGTGACACAGTCATTTCTACTCTCACGATGGCTCTGGTGGGTGGTGCGACTGTCCGTGAGGCGGCAATTCTTGCCAATTGTGCCGGCGGAATCGTGGTAGGCGAAGTGGGGATTGTTCCCGTCCAACCCGCGCAGCTCATTGCGGAGGCACTTCGCGTCTCCAACAACCAGCGCGTGTCCTGATGGGGAAGGTGATAGGGCGTGTTGCTCTTGAGAATGCGCGTCGCCGTTGGCGCCGGGGAAAGAAGAAGGTGGTATTCACGAATGGGACATTCGATATTCTCCATAGGGGTCATGTCGAGTATCTTGCCAAAGCTCGCTCTCTCGGAGACATCCTGGTCGTCGGGTTGAATACCGATGCTTCTATTCGACGCATAAAAGGTCCGCGACGACCGATCAATAGCAATAAAGACCGCGCGACCGTTCTTGCAGCGCTCGCAGCCGTTGATTACATTTGCTTCTTTGGTGAGGAAACACCTGAGCGTCTCATTCGGCAGGTGGTACCTGATGTTCTTGTCAAAGGTGCGGACTGGAAGATCGCTGCCATTGTGGGAAAAGAAATCGTTGAGCAACACGGAGGGAGCGTCAAGACAATCAGGCTCACTCCGGGGCGATCGACCTCCAACATTATTCGCCGTGTTCTTGATGCCTACACCGCGCGACGCTGAGTTGTTCCGATGATACGAAGAGGTTGAGTGGTGAAGAAGTTTTTCAAGATAGTCCTCTATACCGTCCTTGGCACTCTTGCGCTTATTCTCCTCGCCGCCGGAATTACACAAACGCAATTCTTCCGTGATCGGCTCCGTTCGGCTGCCCTGTCATCACTCGACTCTCTCCTCATCGCAGAGGTTGAACTTGGTGAACTTACCGGGAATCTGGTGACAGGTTTCTCCGTTAACCATCTCTCAATTATTGTGGAGAATGATACGCTGGTGGTTGCCGACCGCCTGGATCTCAGGTACGATCTGTTCGGAATCCCCGGAAACCATCTCTCGGTGGAAACGGCGACACTTGTTCGTCCGAGGATTTCGCTGGTTCGTGGTATGGATGGTGTGTGGAACTTCACGCGGATGATCCGCCCGTCGGCAGAGGATACCTCAACCACTGGACCGTTTGCATGGTTTATCGATATCGGTACCTTCAGTATTGAGAATGGAACCCTTTCGCTGATTGACTCCGCTACACTGGCAGAACCTGATCATGTCGAACCAGATGGATACAGCGTAGAGTATCACCGGTTTAATGTGCAACAGTTGGCCTTGCAAGCATCGGTCCTTCTGGAGCCTGGCCTCAAGAGGGCGACGATTGATCGCATGTCGTTCGCTGCCGATGAACCAGCCATCGGTCTCGAGGGCCTCAGCGGTACATTCACGTTGACCCCGGACTCAACAACAGTAACGGACCTCGCGATAAAAACATCGCGGTCAAATCTCCGCCTCAGCATCTCCGTTGCGGACTTCGACGTACTTGAGGGCGTCAGCTTTCCGGCCCTACGACACAACTCCGTTGCGTTGAAGCTCATCAGTACCCAAATCGATCTGAATGAACTTGACCGGTTTATTCCCGAACTGGGCTTCCTCAATGGTGTTGTTGCCATTCATCTGGAGACGTCGGGAGAGTTGGAAGAGCTTACGCTCGACAGGTTGGACGTCCGCACCGGGAATTCCATCCTCTATATCACAGGCGAAGTGTTCAACCTCCATCAACCGGAAGACTTACTTTTGAATGTTCACTTTACCGGGAGCAAGATCGTTCCTTCGGATGCACAGAACCTCCTTCCGACGATCACTCTTCCCGATCTTGATGCACTGGGCACGGTGTTGCTCAACCTCGACTTTGAGGGAACTCCTCTGGACTTCAAGACGAAGTTCTTTGCGAGAACCGATGCAGGCAACGTCGGTTCTGATGTTGCCCTAAAGATCGGTGGCGTCTCCGGGTTGGCGTATTCGGGAGTTGTTCGATTGCAGAATGTGAATCCCGGCAAGGTATTCGGATCGCCGTCGTTGAACGGCAATCTGAACGTCTCGATTCAAGCAAACGGAGAAGGGGTTGACCTCGAAACCCTTGCCTCCCGTTTCGAGATCCAAATCGATTCTTCCGAGTTTCTGAATCAGCCGGTTACAGCAACTACTTTTTCATTCGATGCGGTGAACGGCGGCATTGCGGGTTCGATGGACATACGTCTGGGCACCATGCACTCGAAACTCTCGGCGCAGTTTACGGACATTGAGCAACAGAATTCTGCATTTCGTATCCAGGGAAATATTGCATCACTGAACATTGCCGACCTCGTGCGCGATTCGGCTCACACCAGTGACCTGACGATGGATGTGGTTGCGGAGGGAACCGGACTTTCCTGGGATCAACTCTCCGGAGAATTCAATCTGGATATTGTTTCCTCAAGCTATGCGGACTACCGCATCGAGTCGAGCAACTTGCGTATTCTGTTGGATCAACAGATGCCGGACAAGCGCCTCTTCAAGGTCCAGTCCAACATCGCAGATTTCACTCTCAGCGGACAATTCGACATTGAGTACCTGACGTCGCTCATCGGCTTTGAATTGCAAAACATCCAACTTGCGATCGGTGAGAAGTTCACTGCGCTTGATACTACCATCGCTGCCGACATCGACCGAACTGCCTTGACCGTACACGCTCAGACCCTGGCCGCGCAGAATAAGAAGCTTGACATGTCGTACATGCTTCAACTCAAAAATCTGGAGCCGGTATCCCGTATTGCAAGTGACAGAATATTTAATGGAACGGGAACTCTGCGCGGTTCGGTGCTCGGAGACTACAAGAACCTGTCTCTTGACGGTCGCCTGATGATTCAGGATTTTTTTTACGGGAACGCGGATTCCGGCCTCTTGATAGAAGACGGGGAGATCTCGTTTCAGATTACCGATCTCAAGCCTGTTGCACCGCTGAAGGGACTTGAAGTGTGGATCCTTTCTGAAGCTGCGAAGATGCATCTGAACCGGACACGTATGGATAGTCTCGAACTCACGTTCAAGTACACACAGGAGTATTCCAGCTACGGGGCTCGAACGAAGCTGGATGAAGACCTCCGGCTCGGTGTACAAGGCATAGCAAGCATCAGTTCAGACCAGGTTGTGTTTACGCTGAATACTCTCGGCCTGACATACAAGGACTACGCATGGAAAGCACAGGGTGGAGCCTCGGTCGGGTTTAGCAATCGAGGCATCAGCGTGAAAGACCTGACCATCGAACGTGATACTCAAATCATCCAGGTTTCCGGATCGATTGGAAACAATGGATTGTTGAGCGCATCGGTTGACGCGAAGAACCTCGATCTGTCCGGGCTGAAATACTTCTTGAGTCCGGGCGAAGGAGCGAACAGCACAGATCCATTCTCAGGTGTGGCGCATTGCAATCTCACCGCCGGAGGAACTCTGGCTCATCCGGAGTATGAGGCAACTGTGCGGGCGGAGAGGTTTGCTTTTCGCTCGATCCCGTTTGGAGAGATCCGTGGGAGTTTCGGCTATAAGTCCGGTGGACTGCGCGTCCAAATGGACGTGAATGAATGGGCTGACAGAACATCGGCACCTGAACTTGTTGTTCGCGGTCTGATACCGATGGATTTGTCGATGGCCCGCGACTCGTCCGCACCCGTGCTTCCGCCAATGGATCTTCACATCACATCCACGGGCGTACAAATGGGTATTCTTGATCCAATCCTTCCTACCTTCAGCCAACTGTCGGGGCGCCTCACGTGCGATGTGAAACTTGAGGGGTCGCTTGATGATCCGACGACAAGTGGATCAATTCGCATTGATAGCTGTATGTTCGAGTTTGTCCCCAATAATATCTGGTACATGTTCGAGGGAGAATTCAAGCCCTCCGGAGAGCGTATCGAAGTATTGCGCGCCGTTGTGCGCAATGTTTCGGGTGACCGGAGACTCGGACGGAATGGTGAGATCAATATTTCCGGAGACTTTGGTCTGCGTGAATTCAAACCCACGAATTTTGATCTGACCGCCGTTGGCCAGTTACTTGTTGTGAAGGAAACCACGCGCAAATCCTCGCTCTCGATCTACGGTGATTTGTTCATAGAAACCAATTCTTCCGGTCTTAATTTCAGCGGAACACTTGACCGGTCGCTTCTCAAAGGATATGTCCTCGTGCGGAACTCGAGCCTTGTCTTCCCACCGACGGAAAGTTCGAATGCAAAAACATCGGGGCAGGTTGTCCCGGTATTTCTTATAGATGACACGAGTACGGTGGTTGTACGGGAGGACGACCGTTCGGCAGTGGCACTGTATTTCAGTTCGGCTTCCCGGTTAAACGAAGAGCGCGCAACAGTTGTCGTGGAGGAAGGGAAGTCCTTTCTCGACGGGCTACGGTATGATCTGGAGATCGAGTCACGGGGAAGTAACACCGAGATACGGATGATCTTCAATCCCACAACGGGCGAGGAACTGGTCGCGAACCTTGAGGGCCGGTTCCGCATTCTTGAGGATGGCACCCAGTGGATTGGTGTGGTAACGGTTGATCGTGCATACTATAATTTCACAAAGCGATTCGACGCGGAAGGGACGCTCAGGTTCACCGGCAACTTCCTGAATCCCGAGCTTGACATTACGGCGCGGTACAGAGGAACTCGTACACTCTCGGACTCTCTCGGCAGCCGCACCGAGCCCATCGTGGTGATACTGGAAATTTCCGGTACGCGTTTCGAGCCGTCGCTTGAGATCTCAATGACTATTGACGGTCAGGACTACTACAGCTACACGGGACCAAAGTCCTCCGACGTGAATTCTGACGCCATTCAGTTTCTTATTACAGGCAGTTTTCCGTTGACCGAATCGCAGAAGAACGACATCGCTTCCGATATCCGTAGTACGGTGGGTTCATCGCTTGTCACCGGAGCGACGTCGTTGCTTTCCAGTACCCTGTCGGAATTTTTGCGGCGGGAGACGGGTTTCATCACGTCAATCGAACTCGGCTATGGTGCAGAGGGAAACATCGGTGAGTCCGCCGATATTCGTATCAGTGGTGTGGTAGGAGACGGCTTATGGAGAATTGGCGGGAAAGTCCTGAACGACCCGTTCAATAATGCCAACGTCAGTCTCATCTATTCTCTTGGGGATATCTTCCGCAAGCCGTCGCTCAGGAATCTCATGTTTGAACTTGAGCGGCGCGTGGAAACCACCGTCGGTCAACTGGCCGACAGGAAGGAGATCAACTCCGCCCGACTCTTCTACCGTTTTTCATTTTAGAACTTTCTGCAGGAGCTCCGGAGAGGGCACATCCTGCGTATTCAATTATTACGGAGACCGTCATCGCATCAATAAAGAAAAAACTCCTTTCGTTTCTCTCGGAGCGTCCCGGAGATTCGTTTACTACCAAGGAAATCACCAAGCGCCTGAAGCTGAACTCGCGCAAGGACTACCATCACCTCCTTGATCTCTTGCAAGCTCTTGCCGGTCAGGGCATACTTGTGCAGGATGACGTTGGCCAGTTCGCATACCGGAGCAAGGACGCCGAACGGAAGAAGCCGTCCAGCCGCAACAAAATGACCGGAAAGTTGATGATGACGCGCCGTGGGTTTGGATTCGTTCGCATCGAAGGAATGGAAGAAGATCTCTACATTTCACCGAAGCATCTCGGTACGGCGTTCCATGGTGATGTGGTGGAGGTTATTCCCTCCGCACGTTCTGTCGGCCATGGTCGCGATGGCGACAATCGCATCGAAGGAAAGGTCGTTGCCATTATCGAGCGGCAACCGCGGGTCATTGTCGGCACATTGCAGCGTAAACGGAATGTTACGCTTGTTGTTCCTGATGACCAGCGCCTTCCGATGGATATCTATGTTGATGAGAAAAACCTCCACGGTGCCAAAGAAGGCGACAAGGTGATTGTCGAGATGGATGCGTGGGACGACCCTCTCGAATATCCCGAGGGGAAGGTGATTGAAATCCTGGGCAGATCCGGAGACGTACGCGTTGAAGTTCTCGGCGTGGCGCATGCACACGGCCTTCCGTTGAAATTCCCCGTCGAAGTGGAAAGGGAAGCGGCGGCAATGAAAGCTCCGCCGGATGGCGCTGCAGCCGGAGATCGCCTCGACTATCGCGGCAAGCTGTGCGTCACCATCGACCCCGTCGATGCCAAGGACTTTGATGACGCGGTTTCATTCGAGGTGTTGGAGAATGGCCTTCATCGTATCGGCGTTCACATCGCTGATGTGAGCCACTACGTCCGTGAGGGCACCGCACTCGACCGCGAAGCATTTGCGCGCGGCACAAGCGTCTACCTCGTCAACGAGGTCGTTCCCATGCTTCCTGAGCACCTCTCGAATGACCTCTGTAGTCTTAAGCCCGACTGCGACCGCTATACCTTCACGGTATTGATGGATGTGAATGAAGACGGCAAGGTGGAAACTTATGACATTCGGAAGAGTATTATCCACAGTGCCCGGCGGTTTGCGTACGAAGAAGTTCAGGAGATTATTGAGCGCGGCTCGGGTGAACATGCGGAAATGCTTCTCCCCCTTTATCGGATGACTCAAGTCCTTCTCAAGCGAAGGAGGAAGAACGGAAGTATTGATTTCGATACAGGTGAGGCAAAATTCCGTTTTGATTCCGCCGGCCTCCCCACCGAGATCATAAAGAAGACGCGCATCGAAGCGCACCGTCTGATTGAGGAATGCATGTTGCTGGCAAACAAGACCGTTGCCAAGCACATTGGGCAGGTAAAGAAAGAGGAACAGGCAAAGCCGTTCGTATATCGCGTTCACGATCGACCAGATCCTGGAAGGCTTGCCGACCTGGCACATTTCGTAAAGCAGTTCGGGTACTCGCTTGATGTTCAGAATGACGTTTCGGCCCGTGCCCTGCAACGCTTGCTCGATAAAGTCCACGGCTCGGAGGTTGAAACGGTTATCAACGAAGTTGCACTCCGCTCCATGGCGAAGGCAGTGTATTCAGAAAAGAACATCGGTCACTTCGGACTGGCTTTCAAATACTACACCCATTTTACATCGCCGATCAGGAGGTACCCGGACCTCGTCGTTCATCGACTTTTGGAGGAATATGCAGGAAAGACCAGCCCGGAACGCCGGAAGGAGTTGGCACAACGGTTGCCGCTCATCTGTCGGCAATCCTCCGAACGGGAGCGTGTCGCAGTCGAGGCCGAGCGCGATTCGGTTAAAGTGATGCAGGTGGAGTACATGAAGCGCCACATCGGGGATGTGTTCGACGGGGTGATTGGCGGCGTCACCAATTTCGGGCTCTTTGTGGAGATCAACGACCTGTTGGTTGAAGGGATGATACGGGTCCGCGACCTCGCCGACGATTACTACCTTTACGACGAAAAACACTATTCACTCCGCGGCAGGAGCAGTGGTCGGGTGTTCAGGCTCGGGGATAAAATCCGCGTTCGAGTTGCTTCGGTGAATCCCGAGGAACGGGAGATCAATTTTGAATTGGCCCCATGATTTCATGGAACTCCATGTCTTCGTCATTCATTGCATTTCGCGGGTGAGTTTCTTATGATATTCTGTAAACCAAAGCTGTCCTTCAATGGGTGAGGCGATCATGAACGTCAGGGGTCTGTTCCTTTTTGTGCTGTTGGCGCTGCTTCCTATCGCGGCTTCCAGTCAGGACGGTTTGTTTGGCAAGAACAAGGTGCAGTACAAGAAGTTTAACTGGTCGTTTATACAGTCCGACCATTTTGACGTCTATTTCAGTGATGGGGGCGAATATCTGGCGGAGTTCACTGCTGTTGCCTCCGAATCCGCCTATACATCCATCAGCAAGTCCTTCCGGTACCATATTGTCAACCGCATCCCCATCGTTGTCTATAATTCACACAACGACTTCCAGCAAACGAATGTCATCGGTGAATATCTGGAGGAAGGCATCGGTGGCGTTACCGAATTATTCAAGAACAGGGTGGTTATTCCGTTTGAAGGAGACTACAAAAAATTCCGCCATGTGATCCACCACGAACTGGTACACGCGATCATCAATGACATGTTCTACGGCGGTTCCATCCAATCCATCATCTCCAACAATATTACCCTGCAACTGCCGTTGTGGTTCAATGAAGGATTGGCGGAGTATGAGGCATTGAAGTGGGACACGAACTCGGATATGTTCCTGCGCGATGCAACGGTACACGAGAACCTTCCCGAAATTACCCGCTTGAATGGATACTTTGCCTACCGCGGCGGTCAATCCGTCTGGTGGTACATCTCCCGCAAGTATGGTGAACAAAAAATCGGCGAGATCCTCAATCGCATCAAGAGCACACGCAGCGTCGAAGCCGGATTTCGCGGCGCCATTGGCATCGGGCTGGAGGAATTGACCGAACGGTGGCAGAAGGACCAGAAGGTGATGTACTGGCCCGACATCGCCAAACGTGAAGAACCGCCGGACTATGCGCGACGTTTGACCGATCACCGCAAGGACGGAGGATTCTACAATACGAGTCCGGCAATATCTCCGCAGGGAGACCGCGTTGCATTTATTTCCAATCGTAACGATTTCTTCGATGTATTCCTGATGAGTTCGACCGATGGACGGATCCTCGACAAAGTGGTTGACGGACAGCAGACCCCGGACTTCGAAGAACTTCACCTTCTTACTCCCGGCATCAGTTGGTCGCCCGAGGGAGATCGCATTGCACTTGCCACCAAGGCAGGAGCGGAAGATGCCATTGTGTTGATCGGCGTGGAAGACGGTGAGATGGAAAAACTCTCCTTTGGACTGGATGGGATATTCTCCGTCGAGTGGTCGCCGCTTGGCAACAAAATCGCGTTCGTCGGCAATACCGCACACCAGTCGGATATATATGTCTATGATTTTGATAGTCGCCAGGTGCTTAATCTGACGAACGATATCTTCAGCGATGCAGATCCGGTCTGGTCTCCCGATGGAAAGTTGATCTACTTCTCCTCTGATCGCAAGGCCAACCTGAAGGATGTTGGTCAAGTGATTCATGATTTGAACTACAGTGAAGCGGATATCTACAGCCTTGATATCGCGTCACGTCAGATCGTCCGGATTACGGAATGGCCCGAAAGTGACGAGACTTCCCCGGTGGTTTCCGCGGACGGGAAGAAGCTCTTGTTTGTCTCGGATCGTAACGGGATCAATAACATCCATGAATGGAATCTCGAATCCGGCACATCACGCCCAATCACCAATTCCTTGAGTGGAGTCTATCAGCTTTCGTTGTCCCGTGACGGTAGCAAGCTTGTCTTCTCGTCGCTTCACAACTCCGGATTCGATCTCTTTCTCCTCCGGAGTCCCTTTGAGCGCGATGTGAAACTTGCCGATCTTGAGCCGACAGAGTTCTTCAAGGGGCGCGTAAAGAGTGAAGTAGTCGCGGATTCTGTCGTCGCAGCAGCTTCAGCGGAGCCCGTTGACTCCTCAGGACTGTACGGCGAAAACGTGCAGATCGATTTTGGGGGACTTGCTGAGGATGTTACATCCGTTGAAAGTGTACCGAATGACTCAACCATAGCAAGGCTCCCTCGTATCGCCGGCAACCTGAATGACGAGGGGGAGTTCAAAGTCGGCAAATACAAGCTGAACTTCTCTCCCGACATTATCTATGGCAATGCCGGCTACGATACATTCTACGGTGTAACGGGTTCGACCATCATGGCATTCAGTGATCTGCTCGGCGATCACCAGATAATTTTCGCCACGAACCTGTTGCTTGATCTCAAGAACAGTGACTACGGCTTGCAGTATTTCTATCTCCCGGAGCGTATCGACTATGGATTTTCCGGTTTCCACAGCGCTCGATTTGTGATCATTGACGATCCATACGGAGGCAGCCTCTACCGTTTCAGGACCTACGGTTTCAACCTCGGCGCGTCGTATCCGTTCGACCGGTTTGACCGCGTCGATTTCGGGCTGAGTTGGTTCAACGTGTCGAAAGAGAATCTCGATGAGCCGGCTGACGCGATCCAAAAGCGGACAGTGCTTCTTGGCTCTCTCGGCTACACACACGATACCGTGTTGTGGGGTTTTACTGCTCCAGTGAATGGCTCCCGCTATGCATTCAATCTCTACGGCACACCCCGGCTTGGCGCCAATGGGTTGAGCTTCTTCAATGTGACAGGTGACTACCGAACGTATCTTCGTCTCGGCAGAAACTACACTATTGCACTGCGCATGGCAGGCGGCGGGAGTTTCGGTAATAACCCGCAGAAGTTCATCATCGGCGGGGTTGACAATTGGATCAACAGGACGTTTGAAGGTGGCTATGTGCCGCTTGAGAACGCCGAAGATTATCTCTTCCTTCAAACTGGCCTGCCGTTACGGGGATACAATTACAACGCGGCGATCGGTTCACGGTATGGGATGTTCAATTTTGAATTCCGTTATCCCTTGTTTGCGTTTCTCCAGGCGGGCCCGCTTCCCATCGGGCTACAGAGTATTGCCGGCGCAATGTTCTTTGATATGGGAGGAGCATGGAACAAAGAACGGGACTTCGTTGCGTTCACACGCGATGCCGACGGAAAAGTTGTTGCGCGTGATCTGCTGATGGGTATGGGAACAGGTGCGCGCATCTATATGCTCTGGTTCCTCGTCCGTCTCGACATTGGCTGGGCATGGAATGTCAAGGGATTTTCGGAGCCGAAATATTATTTCTCTCTCGGATCGGATTTCTAGAGCAGGGACACTGCGGAGGCGCTTGGATATGGCATGATGGTGAACTACTGTATTGGTAATTCCACCGTGAACGTCGAACCGATATCCACGACACTCTCAACGGTAATCGAACCGCGGTGCAGATCGACGATCCATTTTGCAATAGAAAGTCCGAGTCCGGTTCCCCCCATTTCCCGCGACCGCGCCTTATCGACCCGGTAGAACCTGTCGAACACGCGCTCCTGATCTTCCTTCGGGATTCCAATTCCGGTATCCCTGACTTTGAGAATCGCCGAGCCATTGCGTCGCTCGACGGCGAGCGTCACGGCCCCACCCTCGGGGGTATACTTGATGGCATTATCGACGAGGTTAAGAAGGAGTTGTCGCAGCCGTACTTTGTCTCCCACAATGGTAATAGGCTCGGATTTCTGTAGAGTAACACGGATGTTCTTCGGTTCCGCCAGCACTTCGCTGTCGTCGTACAACTCGGCGACAAGCGACTCGAGATTCACTTCGCTAAAATGCACTTCGTAAAGCCCCTGGTCTGCCCTGGCAAGCAAGAGCAGACTATCGATGATTGACGTGAGCCGGAGGATTTCCTCCAACGCGCTGCCGAGCACCAGCCTGTATTCCTCGGAGGGTTTGTTCGAGCGCAGGGCCAGTTCGATTTCGCCACGCATGATGGTCAGTGGTGTACGCAATTCGTGCGACGCATCTGCGGAGAACTGTTTGACCTGGGCGAAGGAGTCATGCAGGCGCTGGACCATATCGTTGATGGTGATCGTGAGCCTGCCGATTTCATCGTTGGCATTGATGACGGGAATGGTCTGGTCGAGGTTTTCCGCCGTAATGCGTCGTGCGCGGTTCGTGACCTCCTCTACCGGTTTAAGTGACTTGTGGGCAAGGTACAACCCGCCGATGATCGATGCGACAAGTGCCACTGGAATGAGGATGAGGAAGATGGAGTAGAGATTCTCCAGCGCTTCGCGCAACTCTTCCAACGGATAGCCCACCATGATGGTGAAGTTCCGGTCTTTTGTCACTGCCGTGCGGACCGGCTCTCCGTTGTGATACACGGTGGCGAGGAGCGTTGAGTTGATGGCGACCGAATCTTTTACCACCAGCGAATCTATACCGAGGCTGTAGGAGCGGTAGATGATGCTGCCGCGTTTGTCGGCAACCTGGATGTAGGTTTTCTTCGGGCTGAGGAGTGTGTGTTCAAATATCCTGTTCCAGATTTCGTCCGCATCCTGCGTCGTCGAATCCCGTCCGGTGCTGTCTGCCACAGCGCTGTGCTGGCGCGGCGGCCGGCTCAGTAGAGCATCGATGGATCGCTTGCTCGGCTTCACTCTGCTGGCTTGCGGCTGAATGAAGTCTTTCACCCAGCGTACTTCATTGCTGAGGGAGATATCGAGATTGTCCGTGAGGGTTTCGCTGGTGTAATAATAGGAGACAACCGCGAATGCGAGCAGAGTGGAAAGCACGAGCAACGTGTACCAGAACGTCAGCCGTGCCCGGATTGATTGCAACGGAAAACCCACAGATCATCCCTCCTTCATCACATAGCCGACACCGCGAACAGTGTGAATGAGTTTCGGCTCAAACCCTCCGTCGATCTTATTGCGCAGGTGATTCACGTAGACGTCGATGATATTCGTGCCGGTGTCGAAGTTGTAGTTCCAGATGTGTTCGGAGATGCTTGTCCGGCTGAGGACGCGTTCCTTGTTTCGGAGAAGGAACTCCAGAAGGCCGTATTCCTTGGCTGTGAGTTCGATGACATTTCCGGCACGCTTGGCCTTGTGACTGATGGTATCGAGTTCGAGGTCGGCGATCGTGAGGATGGTTGTTTTCTCGTTGGTTCCGCGCCGCAAAAGAGACCGCACGCGGGCGAGCAACTCTGCAACGGCAAATGGCTTCGTGAGGTAGTCATCGGCACCACTATCGAGGCCGGCCACCTTGTCCTCGGTCGTGGTTTTGGCCGTCAACATGAGCGTGGGGGTATTGCCTTTTTGTTTACGGAACGCTTTAATCAGGTCGAGTCCGCTCATTCGCGGAAGCATGACATCAAGGACGATCAAATCGTATGTTTCGGAGGACGCCATGGAAAGTCCCATTTCACCGTCGTGGGCGACATCCACAACGTAATGGTCCTCCTCCAACGCCTTCTTTATAAATTGAGCGACTTTCTTTTCGTCTTCAACAACAAGTATATGCACGGTTCGCCTCCACTGGGAAATGATACCCCTTTTTGCCCATACTTGCAAAGGCACAATGGGTCAGTATCCCGCTGGACGTGGTTGTACTTTGGCGTTGCCTTTGGTATTTTGGAGTGTACGACGCACGTCACATAACCAGAGCTGGTTCAGTCGTAAGTTCAAGTTGAAGCTACTGCTATCCCCGAAAAGTGTCCCAGGTTTTTTAGCGTCTTCAAATCAATCATCCCAGAGCAAGGTAACCGCTGAACAGAATGGTCTCGCATCGGGCATTGGCTTTCATCGCCACGCTCAACCTGTTGGTTTGCACGAATGTGCCGGGAAATGCACAGAACGTGCTGACGAATTCAGGCTTCGAATCAGGCACAGGCTCATGGACATTCTTTACCAATGGGTCGGGAAGCTATGCCTCCGTGGCTCCGGGATTCACCGGAACGCGCTCCGCAAGGTTGACGATCAGCGCGGTTGGTTCAAATGTGCAGTTCTATCAATCCGGTCGAACACTCGAGCCCAACACCGGCTACACCCTCACATTTACCGCGTACTCATCATCGGCGCACGACCTGTCGTTGTTTGTTCATGGACAATCTTCCCCCTTCACGAATTACGGCTTGAACAATCAGTTGGTCAACTTAACGGCCTCGTGGCAGACATACACCATCCAGTTTACCACGAGTGGATTCGCGAGCGTCGTGAACGATGCGCGACTGCGATTCTGGCTTGCGTCATACGCAACAGCAGGCGATGTGTATTTCCTGGATGATATTGATTTGAGGAAGACTGTCGCCGCCCCGGTTGGACCGACTATTACATCTCATCCTGCCCATGCTTCAAAAGTGGTGGGGGAGACGGCGATATTTTCGGTTTCAGTGTCGGGGTCAACGCCGATGTCCTTCCAATGGCAACGCAACGATATCGACATCCAGAATGCGACGGGTTCATCGCATACAACACCCGTGCTTACAATTGATGATAATGCATCGACATTCAGATGTGTGGTGACGAATGCTGTCGGTGGCGACACAAGCGATACTGCGATTCTTACTGTCTCAGCAATCGACGAGCCACCGTTGGTCAGTGCGCAACCCCTGTCTCAGACAGTGAACGCAGGACAACCGGCAATATTCAGCATTGTGGCAACAGGCCCGGGTTTGCTCGGCTACCAGTGGGAACGAAGCGGTGTGAATATCGGCGGTGCGACCTCGAGTTCATACTCACTCCCGTCAACTTCATTCTCCGATAACGGCTCTGTATTTCGCTGCGTGGTCAGCAATATCGTTGGAAGTGATACAAGTAACCCCGCCACGTTGACTGTCATTCCCACTCCCCCGTCCTCGCCGAATATTGTTCAGAATCCCGGTTTTGAATCGGGCACAGGGTCATGGACATTTTTCACGAATGCATCAGGAAACTTTGCATCCGTCTCTCCCGGTTTTACGGGATCGCGTACTGCCCGGTTGACGATCAACAGCGCCGGGTCAAATGTTCAGTTGTACCAATCCGGTTTGACGCTCGAACCGAATACGAACTACACGCTGAAGTTCGTTGCATATTCCAGCAACGGCAAGGACGTTGCACTCTCGGTTCTCCAACAGGGTGCGCCCAACACAAATTATGGGCTGAACAACCGGTTGGTTAACCTGACGACGTCATGGCAGACCTTCACTATTGAGTTTACAACGACGGGCTTCCAAAATACGGTGAGTGATGGGCGCGTTCGATTCTGGCTTGCACCGTATGCCACTGCCGGCACCGTGTATTTTCTCGATGATGTTGAATTGAAGCGGACCGTTCCCCCGATTGTCCTGCCATTTATTACTCTTCAGCCGCAGAGCCAGAACATATCGGAAGGCCACGGTGTGACGTTCTCTGTAGCCGCCTCAGGGACGATGCCGCTTTTGTACCAGTGGAGACGCGACGGGATTGATGTGGCAGGTGAAACATCAGCTTCTCTGATGTTTCCCGCGGTCAGTCTGGCAGATAGCGGCGCAACGTTCACCTGTGTCGTAACCAATGCAGGTGGAAGTGCAACGAGCACGACAGCGGTACTGAGCGTTGTTGCCTCTCCTCCGCTTATTACACAACACCCGCTTGATCACATCATCCTTGTGGGACAGTCTGCTTCATTCTCAATACTCGCCGTCGGTACACCGATTATTACATACCAATGGCAGAAGAATGGAGTTGATATTCCCGGAGCGATCACTCCCGTGTATGTAACTGTGCCAGCAGAACCCGGAGATCACGGTGCGCTCTTCCGGTGCATTGTCATGAATGAGCTCGGACTTGATACGAGTGATCATGCGGTGCTCATCATTGGCGTTCCAGCAGAAGTCGTGTTGCACCCGATCAATCAGAGCGCGGAAGATGGCCAACAAGCGACATTCAATATTGTTGCGAACGGAACGGTGCCTCTTGGTTATCAGTGGTTGCGTAACGGCCTGGCGATTCCGGGTGCAACAGCACCAGCATATTTGCTGACGGCGACAATGCCGGATAGTGGCGCCTTGTTCCTGTGCGTTGTGACGAACGCAGTGGGTACCGATACAAGCGATGAAGCGAGACTCTTCGTCAATGGAACCCGACCGCTCATAACATCAGACCCTGAACCACAAATTGTTGCCCAGGGACAAACCGCAACCTTTAGTGTTGTGGCGATTGGCACCGGGTCCCTTTCTTTTCAATGGCAGAAAAATGGTGTTGACATTCCCGGAGCGATCGGTTCATCATATGCGACTCCTCAAACAGTCCTTTCGGATAGTGGTGCAATGTTTCGGTGCATGGTAACGAACTATGTCGGTAAGGATACCAGCGTATCAGCCCTTCTACGCGTCACTCGCAGCATCATTATTCAGGTTTGGTACGGGAAGAACCAGAGCTTTGGTGTGGTCGGCGATCCGGTTCCGGATATCAATATTCCGGGGAACGTTACTTCGGCAAAGGGAATTCTAGCCTTGCACTATTCTCTTAATGGGGGAACATTCAAGGCGTTATCGCGCGGCCCGGACACAAGAAGGCTTGCTGCGAAAGGAGATTTCAATATTGACATTCCCTACGCTACGCTCACCAGTGGAATGAACCAGGTTGTAATCCGGGCCAGAGATAGCACGAATGTGCTTGCTTTCGACACCGTGAGTGTAAACTATGCGTCCGGCAACTCATGGCCGGTGAATTACGACATCAACTGGTCAACCACCGGTACTTTGCAGAGCTCGGCACAGGTGCTCGACGGATTGTGGGCAATCAATACCGCCGCAGGCACACTCCGACCTATTCAACTTGGCTATGATCGTCTCGTGGCAATTGGTGAACAAACCTGGGCAGACTATGAAGTGACGGTTCCCATCACTATTCACCGGATCGATTCCTCCGGTTACGCTCCACCGAGCAACGGTGCAGGAATTGGTTTCTTACTGCGCTGGCCGGGACATAGTAACAGTCCGGCAAGCACGGCAGGACTCCAACCGAAAACAGGTTATCTCCCTCTCGGGGCCCTAGCATGGTACAGCTACAGGACCGGTGCGGAGAATCTCGTCATTGCAGGAAACAATCTGCAAACGCTTGCGTCGGATAATTCCGGACGCAAGTTGCTGCGTGGCGTGCGATATATTTTCAAGGCACGGGTTGAAACCCTGCAGAACGGCGGAGCGCGCTACAGTCTGAAGGTGTGGGCTGATACACTATCGGAGCCGGTGAATTGGGATGTGGTGGGACAGGCTGCCATAACAGATCCACAACAGGGATCTTTGTTGCTCGTTGCTCATCATGTGGATGCGAGTTTCGGTAATGTCATGATTCGGCCGGTAAGCAACTCGCGCTTCACGCTTGCTGTAAATACGACTGGCAATGGTAGCGTCACAGTCAACCCGGTTTTGCCGGACTATCCATCGGGACAGCTTGTCACGCTCACGGCTATTGCTGGTGCAGGCTCACAATTCCAAAGCTGGAGCGGCGATCTTTCCGGAAATACGAACCCCGCAACGATTGCGATGGATACCAACAAGACGGTTGTGGCCACATTCATTAGTGGAGGAACACCGTCAAGTATCGTATCGGAAAATTTCAATAGTCCATCGCTGAACACAGGCCTTTGGACGTTTATCAACCCGCGCAATGATGCGACGGCGTCGTTGAATGGCAATCAACTCACGGTCCCGGTCCCGGCAGGGACTTCGCACGATGTGTGGACCTCGGGTAACTTTGCACCGCGCATCATGCAATTGGCAAATAATGTGGATTTTGAAATTGAAGCAAAGTTTCAATCAGTTCTGAACGCGAAATCACAAATTCAGGGAATTATCGTCCAGCAGGATGCCGGGAACTTCATCCGTTTTGATTTTGTCAGGGGAGGGTCGGGTACGCGTGCCTACTCGGCCACCTTTGCCAATGGAACACCAACGACGAGAAAAGACACGGCGATAGCATCTGGAAATCCATTGTTCCTTCGTGTACGAAGAGACGGCAGTACATGGACACAGCGGTTTTCATATAACGGCACTACATGGATAACGTCAGCGGTGTTCCAGCATCAGATTGTGGTGAACTCTGTCGGACCATTCTTCGGCAATGCCGGAAATCCGGTGCCGGCATTCACGGGCGTCATCGATTATTTTTTCAACACTGCCGCACCGCTTCCAGCGACAGGTGCGGTCGGTTTTGATCCGGAAGAGGAATTTGTTCCGGTCACATATGCTTTGCATCAGAACTATCCCAATCCCTTCAACCCATCAACAAGGTTCAGCTTTGACCTTCCTGAACCCGCAATGGTGTCGGTGAAGGTTTATGATATGCTTGGCAGAGAGATAGTGACTCTCCATCAGGGGTGGACCGAAACCGGACGCCAGAGTACATTCTGGCAGACGGATCAATCAACCGTTCAATTATCCACTGGCGTATATGTGTATAGGATCGTTGCTATCGGTGAATCCGGGAATATTTTTGCAGACCAACGGAAGATGATACTGCTTAAGTAAGTAACGCCGGACTGGCGTTTGACTTTCGAGCCGGGGTCAGATATATTGGTGTAGATTTTCTCACATCAGGCATCACCCAATGCGTTCCTCGTTTCTCCTAATTGCCGTTTTTGCCGTGTTGATGTTCAATTCCGCCGCTGCGCAATGGCAGGAACTGGATGCCCTCCCGCGTTATGAAACAGTGCAGGAACGCCTGCTGCGGTCAACCTATGTTGCTCCTCCTGCGGTCTCGATTATGCCGCCGCTCAATCCGGTTCGGGCCATGGCGGAATATGAAGAAATAGATGGTATCATCGTCCGGTGGGCGTATGGGACACAGAACCTCCTGCTCAGTCAAATTACCGATGCCGCCCAAGAAGAAGGAAAAGTGTGGATCATGGTTCGACCGGGAACGTCTGATTCAACAAATATCAAGACATACCTGGCGGGCCGGAATATTCCGTTGACCAACCTCGACTTTGTCTCCGTCAACACAAACAGCATTTGGTGCCGTGATTACGGTCCGTGGACCGTGTATGATGTCACCAATGACTCCATCGGCATTCTCGATTTCCGTTACAACCGTCCGCGCCCGCAAGACGATCTCATTCCGGTTGCGCTTGCTTCGCGTTGGAATCTGCCGTTGTACCAGACGCTTCAGAGTCCCGATAGTCTCGTTCACACGGGTGGCAACTTCATGGTGGATGGGTTTGATCGCGGATTTTCATCAGAACTTATAATAAATGAGAATCCCCATCAAACCTCTGCTACGATCGATTCCGCCATGCGGCGTTATTCCGGGCTCAGTTCATACATCAAGATGGATCCGCTACCGTATGACGTCATTCATCATATCGATATGCACATGAAACTCCTTGATGAAGAGACGCTGTTGATCGGTGAGTATCCGGTGAACGTGGCTGACTATGCCGTCATCGAGAGCACGGTTGATTACCTTGAAACACTCGTGGGCCCGTACGGTCGTCCATATACAATCATCCGCATTCCCATGCCACCCGATGCGCAGGGTCGCTATCCAAACAATGGTTCGGACTACCTTACGTACACAAACTCCGTCATCATCAACAAGACTGTTCTTGTGCCCATCTACAGTTTGCCTCAGGATCAATTGGCTCTTGACATCTATGCCGATGCGATGCCGGGATATACGATTTTGGGTTTTGACTGCAACTCAATCATTCCGCAGCTTGGTGCGATTCACTGCATTACCAAGGAAATAGGTGTACGAGAGCCGGTCCATTTTGCACACAAGAGAATTCTCTCCGTAGATGATACCACTGAAATACGCTTTGAAGCACGTATCAAAGCGAGAAGCGGAATCGATTCTGCGGTTGTGTTCTGGACAAGCGATTCAGCGACAACATTCCATCGGCTCGATTTGACCGATAGTTCCGGGATGTTCTCTGCAACCATTGCACCTCAGCCCTTTGGGTCTACCGTGTGGTATTACATCCAGGCATATGCGGGATCGGGTCGTGAGGTTACAAAACCGCTCGTCGGCGCTGCAGGCGCGTACAGTTTTGAGGTGGTGGATTCCACCACAACTTCGGTCGAGGATGATCCGCAACCGTTTGTATTCGGACTTGAGCAGAATTACCCCAACCCATTCAATCCTGCAACGTCCATTCGTTTTCGGCTCCCTCACAGCGCCGAGGTAACGCTGAAGGTTTTTGATGTACTCGGGAGGGAAATTGCAGTGGTGTTTGAAGGGTCGATTGAAGCGGGAGCCCACACAGCGATATGGACGCCGACGGGGCTTGCAAGTGGGGTGTATTATTACCGTCTTTCTGCGAGAATGGCCAATGGTCAGACTTTTACGGACGGCGGGAAAGCAATTCTACTCAAATAGGGCCCAGCGTGTAGGTTTGCACACCGCCGGTTTTCCAATATCAGGCCATTTCTGGCCAGTATCTACATTTTTTTTTGCGCCGACTTCGCTACATTTTGTTGGGTTGACTGTGGGGACCGCTCCTTGTGTGACCGCCATAACATTTTTCCAGCTTCAATCTTAATAAGTTAATCCAGCTTATCACAGAGACCATTTGCACCACGGTCTCAATCCGTCGGCATCTTCAGGTGCTGGCACGTATCGCACAAGCGGTTCTTGTTCAACATCAAAAATACTACTTATGAAACGCACCATAGTTTTCTGTCTATTTCTTGGCACCGTACTATCGGTCTCAGACGCGTCTGCGGATTCTTATAGCGTGCAGTTCGTTGAAATCGGTAACGATGGAAATAACCTTGACGTGAAGGTGCAGATCAAGGCAAACGGGTCGGCATTCAAGCTTGGGACGACAAACCTCGCATTCTCCTATGGCAGCGGACTCAACGCTCCAACACTGCAATCATCACATAACTTTGGCGATGGAGTAATGTACGCACCGCTCATCGTCACGGCACCATCCGGAAGTGTTGGATCCCTGAACATCGAATACCTCGGAAGTCTCGATAGTGGCACGACAGTACCCGCCAGATTCATTGATATCGCGACGATCCGATTTCCCATTGCAAACGCCAACGAGAGTTTTCTCCTTGTGAATCGCACATTTGGCGGCTTGCCCCGGTCGGTTGTCTTTGCAAGCAATGAGAATGAAGTTGTTGATCAAAGTACCGATGTTCGCACTGCTGTGAGAGTAATGCTGGAGGGACCATTTAACGTCGCCCAATCCAGAATGAACAAAACGTTGAATACTTCCGGCCATCTTGCAACACGTTATCCCGGTGCGAATATCCCCGCCGATGCGGTTGACAGTATTGCGATTGAAATGCGTAGCGCGAGTAGCGGAACCGGGTCTTCCTTCAGAAGCTACAGATCGGCCTGGCTCCTTGCCGATGGGACCATCCGAGCCTTTGCCGACACAACACAACGATATGTGGACTTTGACACGACCGACGCGAGTGCGTATATTGTAGTGCGTCATGCGAACCACTTGCCGATCATGACTTCGAACGCAATTTCCTGGAGTGCATTTACTACGCTGAGTCATGATTTTGTCGGAACAGCGGGTGGTGCCTGGGGGACGAATGCAACGAAACAAGTGTCTTCCGGTGTTTATGCTATGTACGCCGGTGACGGTAACCAGTCCGGCGTGGTTACAGCGGCCGATGCAAACGATGCCTTCGCCGTCATCAACTCGACAGGATATAACATACGCGATGTAAATATGAGCGGAGTGGTTACAGCTGCAGATGCGAATATGGCCTTTGGCAATTTGAATAAATCAAACCAAGTACCGGAATGAGTCATCAGAGCATCACGAGGAGAAGGAATCAATGAAGACAGTCGCCACCATTTTGTCGGTACTGGCAATATCAATTTCCACGACGTTTGCCCAAAGGCAGGCAACGAGCACCATTACAGATTTTGTTTCCGCAAATGGGACCTATTCGTTTGATCTGTATGCGAGAAGCACGGGTGTTCAAACAATTCGGGTGGGAACGAGCTCATTCTACTTCAATTATAATTCGGCTGCGCTTTCTTCTCCGGTGTTGACAAACATCAATCCGAAATTTACCGGACAAAATGGAATAGGTGATTATGATTCGATGGAGGTTGATATCATATCGGGCCAGATTGCAGTCACTGTACTTTTCACAGGCAATAACACAGGTTTGGCGCAACTCTTATCTACCTCAGCACCTGACGGCGAAAGAATTTGTACGATTAACCTGACCATTATTGATGGAAGTCAAAGTGCTTTGCTCAGTTGGAATACGGTCAATAGTGCACTCACTCATTCCACGGGGGGAGTTGTGAGCCAGATTTTTGTCGGCTCCGATGAGGGTCCTCTTCCCATTCAGCTTGCGAGCTTTACGGCCATAGCATTGGAGCAGGGGCGAGTTCGTCTGGACTGGAGAACGATCACAGAAACGAATAATTATGGATTTGATGTCCAGAAGGCCAGCGATCAGCCCGAGAACTTTTCCACAATTCCCAACAGCTTCATTCCGGGTCATGGCACAACTGTTGAACCGCACGATTATACGTTCACAGATAACGGATCCGGGCAGGGTACATGGTATTATCGGTTGAAGCAAACGGATTTGGATGGGACTATTCACTTCTCCGATCCGGTGCAGGTGGATGTATTAAGCAGCGTGGAGGACCGGCCGTTGCCGACGGAGTTCTCAATAGACCAGAACTACCCCAATCCGTTCAACCCGACGACGAGCATTGAATTTGCTCTTCCCAAAGAGGCTCACGTGAATATTGAGGTCTTTAACATCATCGGAGAAAAGGTTGCGACACTCGTAAATGAGGTGCGACAGGTGGGGTATTACAAGGAGAAATTTGATGCCTCAGCATTTTCCAGCGGACTCTATTTTTATCGAATGACCACGAATAATGTGTCATTCCTCAAAAAAATGGTGCTTGTGAAGTAAAACCACGAATTTCGGGTTGCTGTCCCAAAACACAGCCCAATGGCAGCGAGGGTCCTATCTTGAGGGAGATAGGACCCTTACTGTTTTATAGGTGGACCCGGACAGTCGTGCGTGTGTTGGATGTCACTGTGGAAGTTCTGTAGAAGAGGTATTATTGAACAAGCTTAAGAATGGTTAATATTCCAACGGGGGTCTTATGAAACTTTTTAAGTTCGCTGCACTGGTTGCACTTGCTGCACTACCGCTGCTGTTCAGCAAGAAAGAAAAGCACCAGCCTGCGGAAGTTGTCGAGTCAGATCATATCTTTGATTCGGAACTCTCAGCGGATTGATGCTCAGTTGTGGCGCTCTTCCCCCGTTCGTTCTCATCACCGACATCAATGCAGCTCTTTGCAGAGTAGCGTCTCCGTTTCAGGTTAGAAACTGATAGTTCCCTTGTTCTCTTCTCCTTCGAGCCAACGGGCAGTTGTATGCACCGTACACTTGCCGGGCAAAGTCTTTTTCGTGAAATACTCAACGACCTTGTTGGGGCAATATTCCGTGGCAAGCTTTTTCGTCTGGTCACAGATCGTTTCCCGAAAAACACCTTCAGGAACCTGAAAGTACTCCACCGGCATCGCGATTGCCGGATCCTCATACACATATCCCATAAAGCGTCCCCAGATTGGTGCTGCTGCGCGTCCACCCTGCCCGTCCCAGTTCGTAAAGTGAACGCTCTTGTTGTCGAATCCCACCCAAACGCCTGCGGAAATTTGCGGCGTGTACCCGACAAACCATGCATCGGCAAACTCCTGGGTCGTTCCGGTTTTTCCGGCGGCAGGGTAGTGGAAGTAATTCCTGACGCGCCCGCCCGACCCTTCATCAACGACTCCTTGCAACATCGATGTCATGATGAACGCCGTTTCCTCACTCAACACTTCTCGGCGCGAGGGTATATTCTCTTCGACAAGATTTCCATTCTTGTCTTCGATTCTCAATATGGAAATCGATTCCACGTACACCCCCTGGTTTGCGTACACACCAAATGCCGAGGTCATTTCGAGGGGTGAAACCTCGCCCGTGCCGAGCGCAAGAGATTCATAAGGCGGCAAAGGTGAGTTGATCCCCATGCGGCGTGCATATTCAATGACTTGCGTAACGGGTGCAATTTCCATGATAGCGCGAACGGCAACAAGATTGATGGAAGTCTTTACCCCATCGCGTAAGGTACTCTTCCCCCCGAATGTCCCGTCAGAATTGGAGGGAGTCCAGCGCTTGCCATCTGCGAGCATTATAGTGACGGGCTGATTCAGCAATTCGTAACACGGGGGATACCCATTATCAATGGCAACTGTATAGACGAACGGTTTGAACGCCGATCCGGCCTGTCGTCGAATCTGGGTGACATGGTTGAGACCGTATTTGAAATTCTTGACTTCTGCACCGCCGACAAGAGCGAGTATGCCTCCATTGCGCGGGTCGACAGCGACAAACCCGACTTCAATGGTCTGCGCTCGGGTTTTCATCGAGTCTATCCACGCGTTGTTGCGTGAAAGGGATTTGTATATGCTGTCCCTCTTGCCCGCACTTGCGCCCCTATACTGTTCTGAGGTCTTTATGGCCTGATCAATAGCGCGGACGAGTGCATCCTTCGCTTTTGTCCAATCCCATAACCCATTGAATGATTTTTGGAATTCGGCGAGATGCTCTTCGACGGCACGGTTGGCGTGGCGCTGCATGCGGCTATCGAGCGTGGTATATACAGAGAGTCCATCCCTGTATAAATCAAACCCGTGTTCCTCTGCTTTCTGGGAAAGCTGTTGCCGTACATATTCCACAAAGTGTGGGGCGATACCCGCGATTCCGTCGTCATCCGAGACCTTCAACTGAAGCTCCTCGTTGCGCGCTTCTTCGGCCTGTTCTTCAGTGATGTAGCCGTACTTGATCATTTGGCCAAGCACGACGTTTCTCCGGCCTACTGATCGTTCAGGATGATTGAACGGATCATAGACCGCCGGCCCTTTCAACATGGCAATAAGTGTGGCCACTTCGCTCAAGGTCAGGTCGGCCGGGAGTTTTCCAAAGTAGCGTTGGGACGCTGCCGCAATGCCATATGTCCCACGGCCAAAATACACGACGTTGAGATAAAATTCGAGGATTTCCTGCTTGGTAAAATTGCTTTCGAGCTGGACGGCGGTGATGAACTCCCGGAATTTCCTCGTCACCGTGTCGAAGATATGCCGGTCGTCATGGCCGAGATACAGATTGCGGGAAAGCTGTTGCGTGATTGTGCTTGCACCTTCCCACCGGAACATTACAACATTTTTGACCATCGCCTTCATAAAACGGATTGCGTCAACACCCCAATGACTGTAGAAATTCTTGTCCTCGGTGGCAATCAATGCATCGATAACGGTGCTGGAGATATCCTGAAGAGCGACGTACGAACGGTTTTTGATGAAGAACTGGTCGATCACTTCACCGTCAATGGAATAGACCTTGGTGGCCAGTTCCGGTTTCGGGTTCTCGATGCGCTCGAGTGAAGGGAGTCCAGAAATCAGATACGCAGTGTATCCACCAAGCAGAGCAAGGAAGAGCAAAAGGAAAATGGTCCCGCCGCGAGTACGTTTTTTCTTCTTCATGCCGCCGCCATCGTGTGTTGAGCGTTTCCGTTTACGATATTCCGGGTCATTGAAGTATCGTTCCATATCCTCGGATGTATAGCCGCTGTCCGTCATTCTTCACTCATCCATTCCAAGTCTTCAATTCAATCTTCCCGTTCACCAGTTCTGCGTATGTGTGGTGAGTGATCCAATCGCCGAGGTTTACGTATGTTCCATTGTTGATGGGCTGAATGTTCGGTTGATGCCGGTGTCCCATCACCACAATATCCACACCCTCCGAAATCTTTTTCGTCGCGTACTCAATCATTCCCTCTTCTTCACCATAGTGCTTCTGTGCCGTATACTGTCGGCTGGTGCGCGACGACCCTCGTGCCAACTGCACACCGAGATCCGGGTGAAGCCAACGATAGAGCCAGATGCTGAGCCGGCTGCGCAAGACGGGCTTGATAAGCCGATAACCGAGGTCGTTCTTTGCCAACCCGTCACCATGATGCAGAAATACCCGCTTTCCGTCAACAGCAATCTCGAATGGCTCGGAATGCACAATGCAGCCAAGCTCCGTCTCAAAAAAATCCAGTGTCCAGTAGTCGTGGTTTCCCGTCAAGTAGTGTACAGGGATTCCACGGTCGGTAAACTCCTGGAGCGCCGACAAAGTTCTATGGAAGCCTTTGGGGATAACGGTCTTATACTCGAACCAAAAATCAAACAGGTCACCCGCAATGAAGAGCGTAGTGGTTGTCGGAAGAATGTGCTTCAGAAAACGAAGCAGCGTGTCCTCCTTGGCGCGTTCCTCTTCCTTGCCGGAAAGGCCGAGGTGAACATCAGAAATGAAGAAAACAGACATGGTGGGATGAATCTATGAAAAACTCGATGGAAAGTAAATACGACCGTGTTCTTTAGGCGCGCTCAAGTTCTGCTTCCGCTGCTGCTTGTCTTCCTGCCGCCACGTTCGTGGTGGTCAAGAGTATCGCACCAACGATGAAGAAACCGATAACGGAGAGAATTGCGTCGCGGCTCGAACCCGTGAGCCAGACCATCATCCCGAAAATCGCCGGACCGATAATTCCTGAAAGCTTCTCGAAGATGGAATAGAAGCCAAAGAACTCGGAAGAGAGGTGTTTTGGAATCATGGAGGCGAAGAGTGAACGGCTGAGTGCCTGGGTCCCTCCTTGCACAAGAGCAACGAGCACAGCGAGAAGATAAAACTCGGCAGACGAATCCATCCGGAACGCCACGATGCACGTAACCGCATACACAACGACGCCGGCGAGGATTGCGGGCTTCGTGCCCCATCTGGCAGCGAGGTTGCCAAACATAAATGAACAAGGAACACCGATGAACTGTACCAACAGGATTGCCATGATGACGTCGGCTTCGGGTATGCCCACCGACGCGGCATAGATGGCAGCCATGCGAATAATCGTACCGATGCCTTCGTTATAGAACATCATCGCGAGCAGCATGGTAAACGCGTTGCGATACCTCCCGCGGAGTTGTTTCAGAGTTTCCATCATCCGCCTGAATACCGGACCGACAATACCATTCCGGGCAGAAGTCGCGGACGCGGTTCCTCTTGGTTCACGCACGCCGAATAACAGAGGCAAAGAGAAAACTCCCCACCAGAGGGCAACACCCAGGAAAGCCATTCGTGTCACTGTCCCCTTATCGTTCGCGCCAATCAACCCCGGCGAAAGTAAGGCGACGACAATAATTAAGAGAAGCAATCCACTGCCAAGGTATCCGATAGCGTAGCCGCCGGCAGACACGCGGTCCATCTCCTCTTTGTCGGCGAGGTGGGGGAGCAGAGAATCGTAAAACACGAAGCTGCCGGTGACCGCAATGTTGCCGAGACCAAATAATATGAGCGCAAGTTGCCAGTCACCCTCATGAATGAATACCATGAGCGCGGTGACAGTGACGCCGAGCAGCACAAATGTGCCGAGTAGCCGCTTCCGAATCGCAAGGTAATCTGCCAACGCTCCTAGGAAGGGAGACACAAGTCCGGTCAGGATAAGTGCGGCGCTTGTTGTCCAACCATACCAGGCTGTCGCGCTTTCATCGTCGAGTCCGGCGGCGGCAACATTCTTGAAATAAATGGGAAAAACGGCGGTAATGACAACGAGAACGAACGCGGAATTTGCCCAATCATACATCGCCCATCTGCGAAGCTCCGGCCTGTGAAGACCGAGACGATGAAGGAAGGGGAGGGAAGAGGGTGTGTTCACGCCGTGTGTTTGGAGGAAGGCATGGAAATTCCTGTCAGGGTTTGCTTTTCTGCTTCACCGGGGGCACAGGCTCGGTGGGTTCCTCACCGTCATAAAGTCCTCGTCCACTTTTGTGCAACCCGCCGTCAGATTTCAAGTCACCAAGTACTGCATCAAGAACGCCGTTGACGAAGTGACCGCTTTTTTCCGTGCTGAAGAGTTTCGCAAGTTCAATGGCCTCGTTCATAGTCACCTTCGGTGGAATGTCGTCGAAGTACATCAGTTCACAAATGGCCATTCGGAGGACCAGGCGGTCCAATAACGCGATGCGGTTAAAGTCCCAATTGGCAACTTTTTCCTTGATGATCTTGTCGATGGTATCACGGTGTTTGATCGTTTCGTTGACGAGGTGTTTCGCGAATTCGTATGCAACTTTGTTCTCCTCGAACCCCGTTACATGATGCTTGATAACGTGGTCTGCGGGATCGCCGGAGACCTCGTGAGCGTACAGCGCCTGCAACACCTTTTCCCTGACAATTCTCCTGCGCATGGCTACCGCTTTCCAAAATCATGTTCACCGAGACGACCCACGAACTGGGACTTGCCCGCGTAGATCGACCGGATGTGGCCGATGGATTTGATCCGATCTTCTGCAAGCCGGTTGGAAGCCTCGTACGTCGGAATGTTTTCCTTTTTTGAGATGTTGAAGATCGTCAGGATGGTGTCATAGATTCCTTCGGCCTGTTTCAACGCGCGTTCCTGCGAGTAACCTTCGAGTTCGTTGTAGACATTGATAAGGCCCCCGGCGTTGATGGCGTAATCAGGTGCGTAAAGGATCCCACGTTTGATCAACATCGGGCCTTGTATTGTTTCATCAGCAAGCTGGTTGTTTGCACCACCGGCAATAATCTTGAATTTGAAACGAGGGATCGTCTGGTCGCTCACGATGGCACCGAGAGCGCATGGGCAGAAAATATCCGCGTCCACATCGTAGATGGCATCGGGGTCCACGATCGTCGCGCCCGAGGCTTTTGCCACGCGCTCGACCTTCTCGTGGAAAATGTCACTGATAAAGATTTGTGCCCCTTCTTTCTTTAGGTGCTGACAAACGTATTCGGCGACGTGCCCCGCTCCCTGTATTGCGACCTTCTTCCCGACCAACGAATCGTCGCCGGTCAGGGCTTTCATGCTTGCCTTCATTCCCATATACACACCGAACGCGGTCACGGGGGAAGGATCGCCACTTCCTCCCAGGGCTTTGTCGATCCCGGTGACGTACTTGGTTTCCATCCGCACGTATTCCATGTCGCGTACTGTTGTGCCCACGTCTTCGGCAGTGATGTAGCGTCCGGCAAGTCCTTCAACGAATCGGCCGAATGCACGAAACATCGCTTCGGTTTTGTCTTTATTCGGATCACCGAGGACAACTGCTTTTCCGCCGCCCAGGTTGAGTCCGGCAACTGCTGCTTTGTATGTCATGCCGCGTGAGAGTCGCAGCACATCGGTGAGCGCATCTTCATTCGATGCGTACATCCACATACGTGTGCCGCCCAACGCGGGGCCAAGCGTGGTGTTGTGGACGGCGATGATGGCACGTAGTCCGGAGGCTTTGTCGGAGCAAAAGACCACCTGCTCGTGGTCGCGCTGTTCGAGGAGTTCAAAAATCTGCATACAAGCCCAGTGTCGTTAGTGAATTGTTCGAAGGGTGATGCGCAACGTCTCCTCGTCTGGGTGTGTATCAACAAGGACATCGGTGCGAAAGACATTTTTGATACGCGCTTCCGTCAGGACTTCTGCCGGCGTCCCGATGGCTGCAATCGATCCGCACATCAGCATGGCTATCCTGTTACTGAATGCCGAGGCGAGGTTGAGATCATGGGAAACGGAGACGATGGTCAGACCTTTTTCTTTATTGAGTTTTTTGAGGATGGCGAAGACGTCGATCTGATGGGCGATATCAAGATGAGCGTTGGGTTCGTCCAGCAGGAGGATGCGTGCTTCCTGGGCGAGCGCACGAGCGATCAGGACACGTTGTCTCTCGCCGTCGGAGAGTGTCGTAACCGATTGGTTGGCCAGATGGGCGATGTCCAGCAATGACATCATTGCTACCGCAACTTCGCGATCATGCATACTCTCGAATGCCCTGCCCATCGTGTGGGGTGCCCGCCCCATCAACACGAGTTCTTCTACAGTGAACGGGAACATGATGCCGGAATCCTGCGGCACGAATGCAATCCGGCGCGCCAACTCTGCCCGTGTATAACTCGCGAGCGACTGTCCATCCAGTGCAATCTTTCCGGAATGTGGCACATAAATCCGGTCCAGAAGTCTCAGGAGTGTGCTCTTGCCTGAACCATTCGGTCCCACAATGGAGAGGAATTCTCCCGGCATGACGTCGAATGATACGTGCTGGAGCGTTGGTACGGACGGCGTGTACCTGAAGGAAACATCATTGATGGTCAGTGCATGCATGAGTGACTTGTAGAAAAATGGCTTAACGACAGCGCCAATGTACACAAATGCGGTTTGGAAGGCAAGGTAACGCCCCCATCGGTAGTGCTAAAGTTTGAGGTGGGTGTGACAGAGAGACAGAGTTAGTCAGAGTGAGAACAAATCAATACCTTCCACTTGGAGTCTTATCTTCATTGCATTATCCGAGACATTAAAGTCCTTGCAAATATGTTTGGCGATATATGGGTACAAGGCTTGTGAGTCCGCGTCGGGGAGAGTTTCACGTACTTTATCCAATAGCTTTTGACACGTCGTGTGTTTTAGGGAATCTATCAGTTTGCCGCGGGGAACCAGTAGTCTCCCCGCGAATTCATTGGCTTGGTACTCCATTCTTTTCCATATCCACATTGGAATAGTATCGAGAATCTGTTTCCAGTTTTCATAGGAAGTTGGGCGGAGCAATGCAACTTGGGCGGGGTGCAAAACCTTGTGCCCAAGCTCGTGAGCAATAGAAAATCGTAAACGCACCTCTGGGGAATTTATTTCACAGACGATTTCATCGAGAGTACTTAATAGAAAAGCCTCGGTGTTCGCAAGTTGTTTGAGTCCGGGCACTGGGGTAAAAGTCAGGTCAAACCCCTTTTCTGCGATTAGTTCAACATCTACCGGAATTCCGTCCCCCCAATATTTGTGCCTTACCTGATCGGCAATATCCCGAATCTCGGACTCTTCGAGACGGGGAACATTCATTTTCTGGAAATCGAGAGATGCGCTCATCTACGTTTAAGAAGGTCAATAATTTTGTTAAGCTCTTCTTCTGTTGGCTTTTCGCCTTTAGCGGTTCTGAATAGAACTGGTAGTGCCGCAATTACTTCGGAATCAGAATAAACCTCATCAGGGATCCTCCCTCTTTCCATTGCGGACAACTCAAAGAACTTGTTCCAATCGCTGGAATTTCTTTCAAACCCCAATAGCTGTGCAATGAACTCCATTTTCTCAGAACTATCTGGGGGTGTCAATCTGCCCCTTTCGATTTTACTCCAATTGCTGGGATCTACCCCTGCGTGGGTGCAGAACTCCCTCAAGCTAAGATTGACGCTTAGCCTTTTTTCCCGTACGAATTGACCGAATGTGCCCATAGTGTCGTATCCTCCGTGTTTGACGTGTTTTTGGGAAGAGGCTTTCCCTCTTACTAACTCTCCTTATCATGTTAGTTAACGTGGTAAATATACACCACGACAAACCCGTATGTCAACATTATAATAGGATTTTTCACAAGTTATTAACATTTGCGTGGTTAGAGACATACCAGATTCAAAATCAAAGGGTACGGAATTTTGCCACATTCCACTTGACATGTGTCCTTGTAATGCTTATATTCCTTGTAACAACGTGGGAGTTTACAAGATATGAATCAGGCAAATTACTTAGAAATACTGGAAGAGCGATTGCGCCAGGTGGACGAGCAGCGAGAGGCGCTGGCGAAGCTGATTGCAATTGAAAAGGGGCAGCCACAAATCATGCTCACAACGGCAACAATGAAATCCACTCCCCCTTTGTCTACTGTTAGTGGAAGAGTAGTTGACGCTATCATTGAATTGATTCACACACGCGGTAGGCAGGTAAGAACAGAAGAAATTCTTGCCTACGTAGAGGAGAGGCAGTTAAGTTTGGGAAACACCAAAAACAAGGAAGCGTCTCTTGCGGCGATGCTTTCACAGGAGATTGCGAAGAAGAGTGCGAGGCTTCGACGGGTTGAGCGTGGTGTGTACGATCTTAAATAAAAAGGCGCTCACTAAGAGCGCCATTTGCCAAACCTCAAACGGAGTGCTGAAACACTCCAGATCGGAAGGGTGTATGAATAAGCCGTTAAAAATACCAGCTTAATAACCCGCTTACAAGCGGGCTTCTCAGGTGTTTCCGCACCCTTGAAGCCCTAAATCACCGCTTGCTGTGAACAAGCAATGACCTCACCTGCAATATAGTTCATGGCAAGCCCAAAATCAACATCGAAACCAAAGGGAATTTGCCATGAACGTCCTATCCAACGAAAAGAAAACCCTCGTTCTCTCTCTCATCACCGAGGGACAATCTATTAGAGCCACCTCCCGCATTACAAACGTCAGTCAACCAACAATTCTCAAGCTGTTATTGGATGCAGCCGCAAAAGCTCGCGATATTCACGATGCAATGATGATGAACATTCAATCCAAGTTTATTGAGACGGACGAAATCTGGAATTTTATTCAGAAGAAACAGAAGCGCGTCAAGTCAGAAGAGGAGGAAAGAGAATGTGGAGATTTCTATACGTTCATTTGCTTGGATGCAGATACAAAACTCGTTCCTGTTTACCGTGTCGGGAAACGCACTGCAAGCGTAACCGTATCAGTTATGAAAGAACTATCCTTGCGTGTCCCCACTCGCTTTCAGTTGTCAACGGATGCTTTCAGGCCGTACTCTGATGCGGTTAGCCGTGTGTGGGGTGCCGATATTGATTATGCACAGATTCACAAAGAGTATGCAGAACTGAATGAAGGTCAGAAGCGTTACAGTCCGGCGAGGATAATACGCGTGACCAAGAATCCGATCATGGGAAACCCGAACAACGACAGGATTTCAACGAGCTATGTTGAAAGACAAAACTTGACTGTCAGAATGCAAATGAGAAGATTTACAAGATTGACAAATGGGTTTTCAAAGTCTGTGAAGCACCACGAGGCAGCGGTTGATCTGCATTTCTTTTTCTACAACTTCATGCGCATTCACTCTACCCTGAGGGTCACGCCAGCAATGGAAGCGGCGGTGACAAATCGGCTTTGGTCTTGGGAGGACTTGTTGACTTGGGGTGCAGAGGCAAAAGCAGCATAGGGGGTGTTGGCAAGGCGCTGGTTGGCTATGCGACAATACTCTTCATTGATCTCATAGCCAACATAGTCCCTCCCCATTTGCTTGGCCGCAACGCAAGTTGTGCCAACGCCAAGGAAGGGATCAAGAATAAGGTCATTCTTGTAGCTATAGAGGTTAATGAGGCGTTCAGGTAGTGCTACGGGAAACGGTGCAGGGTGTCCGACCTTCTTAGCGGACTCCGGTCGTATATCCCATATTGAAAGCGTGTCCCTCGTGAAGTCCTTTGATGAAATTGTACTCTCTCCTTTGCGTGCCCGATCAAATCTTCCCTTTGAGAAAACCAGAATGTACTCATGCACGTCTCTCATTGTTGGGTTCTTCGCTGAACGGAATGACCCCCAAGCACAAGAGCCATTCGCACCGTTCGCTTTCTTCCAGATGATTTCTCCTCTCATGAGAAAGCCGATCTCTTGCATCAACTCTGTCACATAGCTTGCAAGTGGGATGTATGGCTTTCGCCCAAGGTTTGCAACGTTCACACAAGCGCGTCCCCCTGGCTCTAATACTCTATAGGTTTCCAAGAACACATTGAACAGCAAACCAAGATACTCGTCGCGACTCAGGTCGTTATCGTATTCTTTTCCAACATTGTACGGCGGTGAAGTTATCATTAAGGCAACGGAGTTGCTTGGTAACTCGATCATTGCCTCTGATGATTTGTGGAAAATCTGATTTCGGATAGTCGCCCAGTTCATCAGCGACTCTGATGAGACTCCCTTCAGTTCACCCGTGAATCTACGCGCATAAAAAGCGCTGGCGTTGTGTCCTTCTCTTGCCGATGAGCCGAATGATCTCGTTTCAGTCCCCATTCACTTCTTCCCGAATTGTTTCATAAGAGCCAGTGGTATATGCCACTTCGCTTTATTCCCCTTGCCAACCTGTTCAATCCCCATATCTTTCATTTTGTTGTAATACCCGCCACCACTCCCGCCAATCTTTTCCATATACTTGCGTGGTGTGCCAGAAAAGACACCATCTACAGCATTTTGAACCATGTAACGTATTGTTTTTTCAAGAACGGTCTCAGGCATTGGGGTTTGCCTCCGATGTGTGGGTTGGTGGGCTGGATTGCATCGCGGCGAAATATACCAGTTGACCAACCAAAACGCAAGGGGACAATTTGTCATGCGGGTCTATTCAAACTTGAGCACTACCCCCCCATCGGCCGCGTGGGGTTGTTATTCCCGCCTGATTTCCTTTTCTTCAATGCCATCATCCACTTCAAGTGAATATCACATGACCACCAAAGCCCCTTCGTCCGTGAAGCAGGCACCAGAGAACGCCATCGAAAAACTCGCGTATGCCGCTGTCGCAAGTATTCCAACGGTGGATCCTCACGATCAAGATCGTCTCGGATACAATGTTTGGCGATGGCTCACTCTCAGGCGTGATCCGCTCGACATTGCAGTAAAAACCGCCGGTGCCCGGCTGAAGATCAGCGACGAAGAAGCAGTCCAGCGCATCAAAGAGCATCTGCAGAAGAACGGCATCCAGATTCCATAATGGATATGGAGATATTTCTCCTCACATTTATTCCCCTGTTTGTTGCGATTGATGTATTCGGCGTGCTGCCCCTCTTCGTTGCGCTCACGGATGGGATACCGGAACGCCGTCGCAAGAAACTCACCGCTGAAGCCACGCTTACCGCATTTGCTGTTTCGATGATTTTTCTCGTGGGTGGAAAACTTATTTTTTCATTCCTCGGAATTTCCGAGAATGACTTCCGTGTCGGCGGCGGGATTGTGCTGCTGGTTCTTGCCGTGAACGACCTGCTGTTTGCCAAGGACACGAAGAGGGATGTTTCATCCACCGTCGGCATCGTCCCGATCGGCATTCCACTTATCATGGGCCCTGCGGCCCTCACCACAATCCTCATCCTTGTGGATTCCTACGGCTACTTGTGGACGAGCGTGTCACTCCTCGTCAACCTGTTTATTGTGTGGCTTGTCTTCGCCCAATCGCACCATGTCACCCGTGTGATCGGTACGGCAGGTTCACGCGCTGTTGCGAAAGTGGCGGCGTTGCTGCTTTCCGGTATCGCCGTGATGATGATACGCAGCGGCATCACAGCCATGCTCGGACAATGAACCACGCTCCCGGTCTGGAAGCCACGGCTCACGGGACTCAGTTTAGTTGGTTATTTTCTTTGTACGAACTCTCCCTCATCGGATTGAACTTTTCCCTTCCCTTGCGAAGGTAGGGTAGAGCTGTTGGTATCGCCATACGGATTCGAGGTTGAAGCTGTTACCGTCAAAAACACTAACAGGTTGTAGAAGGATATCCAAACTTTCTTTATTTCATCACAATGGACTGAACCGGAATGGATCTTGGATTGAAACGTCGGGTCGCAATTGTCGCGGCATCAAGTCAGGGGTTGGGCAAGGCTGCGGCGATGACTCTGGCACAAGAAGGCGCGTACGTGGTGTTGCTTGCCCGTGACAAGAAACGCATTCAAGCGGCGGCGAAGGAAATCACTAAACATGCAGGAAAGAAAAGCGTTGCCATTCTGCCGCTCGTTGCGGATGTTGCCAAGGCGAAGGACATTACGCGTGTTGTGCAGACGACGCTCAAGGAGTTTGGCCGGATCGACATTCTCGTGACCAATGCCGGCGGTCCGCCGTCAGGTGGATTTATGGACCTTGATGATGAAAAATGGATGACCGGAATAAATCTGAATCTCATGAGCGTCATACGCTTCATACGCGCAGTATTGCCTTACATGCAGAAACAAAAGTTCGGGCGCATCATCAATATCACGTCGCTCACGGTGAAACAGCCATCAAATGATCTCATCATCTCGTCAACGGTTCGTCCCGGAATCATCGGACTCTCAAAAGTTCTCTCCAATCTCTACGCGAAGGATGGCATCACAATCAACAACGTCGCACCGGGCTTTATCATGACGGGCAGACAACAGGAATTGGGTGCCGCACGGGCGGCGAAGAAGGGAATATCGTTCGAGGACTATGTCGCGGAATCAAGCAAGGAGATTCCCGCCGGCAGGTTCGGCAAACCGGATGAACTTGCGAGCGTGATAGTATTTCTCGCCTCAACGAAGGCAAGCTATGTGAATGGCGTAACGCTCAGTGTCGATGGCGGATTGGTGAAGGGCCTGCTCTAAAAACACGTAGGGGTGTTCAACTGAACACCCCTACTGACAATACGATCCAACAGCGTTGATTAGTCTATTTCCCTCCACTCGTTCCCGTGCCGCCGGAACCTCCGCTCACGCCGGTGGTTAATCCCAGTCCTTTCAGAAACGCCTCTTCGTTTGGTTCACGGCCAAGGAATTGCTTGACGAGATTGAGTTCTTCCTCGGTGGCACCCTTCGCCAGAATAATATCCCTGTAGCGTCCCCCCGTGTTCGGATCGAGAATCCCATTCTTCTCAAATACTGAAAACATATCCGCGGAATAGACCTGCGACCAGAGATAGCCGTAGTACCCCGCAGCGTAGCCGGTCAGATGTCCGAACGCAGCCTGGAAGTTCGTGCCTTCTAGGAAGGGATACAGCGTGATCTTATTCTGTAAGCGCTTCACGACTTCCGTGGTGGACTCCGGCCCGTTCGGATCGTAGCCATCGTGGTACGTCATATCCAACACACCATAAAGAATCTGTTGCGAGGTTGCGAGTCCGGAGCCAACGTTCTTTGCGGCGAGCATTTTATCGAAGAGCTGCTTCGGTAGCGGTTCGCCCGTCTTGTAATGCTTTGCAAAAAGTGTGAGCGATGCGTAGTCCCATGTCCAGTTCTCAAAGATCTGCGACGGTGCTTCAACGAAGTCACGCGCAACGGAGGTGCCGGACATGGAGTTTAGCGGTGCAGTCGTCAGCATATTATGCAGCACATGGCCAAACTCGTGGAAGAATGTCTCCACTTGCGAGTGGGGCATCAACGCCGGTTTATCAGCGGTTGCGGGTGGGAAGTTGCACAGCAGCGCGGCTTGAGGCAACTGGTATCCGCGTGCCGTCTCCTTGCCGCCGATAATCCTGAAGCATGCTGCGTGCGTGAATTTATTTTCACGGGGGAAGAGATCAAGATAAAATCGTCCGATCGTCTTGCCGTCCCGGGTCACTTCAAAGAGCCGGACATCCTTGTGCCAGACAGAAGGACTGGAGATCTCGTTGAACTTTATGGAGAACAATGTTTGTGCAACAGAGAACAGGCCGTCGAGCACAGTATTCAATTCAAAATATTCCTTCACCTGTTCCTGGTCGAGCTGATACTTCTCAATGAGCAGCAGGTTATTGTAGAACGATGATTCCCAGGGATTGATAACGGATGCGACTGGATCATTCCCATGCTTCTGCTTCATCTCCAATAATTCATCATAGTCCATTCGGGCCTTCATCTTTACCTTGTCAATCAGGGTATTCTCAAAGTTCCACACCACTTCCGGCTTCTTCACCATGCGCTCCTCCACCTGATATTGCGCAAAGGTTTTGTAGCCGAGAAGGGATGCCATGCGTTGCCGCTCAACAAGCATATCTTTCAATACGTCGAGATTTTTGTTGCTGGCTCTGTTGTTGTACTTGGTGTACAATGCCTTGCGCGCCGATTCCGATTTGGAATATTTCATAAACGGCTGGTAGTCGGGGTACGTGAGGCCGACGGTATACGTTCCTACCGGTCGCCTGTGCGCTGTTTTATAGTCTTCCTGTAATCCGTCCATCTCCGCTTCGGTGACGACAAGACTGTCTTTATAGTCCGCGATATTCTTGCTGAAGGAAATGCCCAGATCGGAGATCTTATCCTGAATCACCTTCAGATCGCTTCTCTTCTCTTTCGGGAGCGCAAAACCGTTGCGCTCGAATGAGCGGACGGTCTCGGTGACAAACTTCGCCTTGTAGCCGGACAGTTTCTTTGCTTCGTCTGTATGGGCGTATTCCTTTACGGAACGGTACAGCTCCTCATCCAGCCCGATCTCATTATAGTATTTGGAAAATACGGTGACCTGATCGTTGCTTGTTGTACGAACATCCTTGTCAGGATGCGCGTTCGAGAGAATGTAAATACAGCCATACGTGCTGGAGAGTTCATTGTACATATCATCCAGCGCGAGCATCGTGTTCTCGAATGTCCGCTGTTTGGCCGGGATGGTGCACAATGACTGGAGGGTCGCCTTGGAACTCTTGATTCCTTCCTCGGTCGCCGACTTGACGTGTTCGACAGTGATCTTGTCAAACTTGATGGGCTCGTTAAAGTCATTGAATATGGGATTGTCGTCACCAATAGCGGGTGTGACGGCGAAGGCTGGAAGTGTCACCAGTAACAGTGTACACAGGAGTCTTGCGAGCAGAAGCATGACTGACCTCTAATCTGATTGGTAGGGTGTGAATTGGGTGATATGATATACGGGGGCTGGCGTTCGGGGGTTGCAGGTGAACGGCTGGATTTTTTATGGTAGCCCGGACCGCCGCCTTCCCTCAATACGTCTCTTCGCGGCAGCCCGGGGTCAATTCATCGAAAACTATACGGCGTTGCGGTACCAATCAGTTAACAGGGAAGGCTCAATGGCCGGAGCTGCGATTGCTTTGATGTCCGGGAATGCCGCCAGGGTCGCCGCAGGCGCTATCAGCGATTTTCCGTGCAACACGGCTGCCCGAAGCTGAAGTGCATTGGCAAGAGCTTTGCCGTTGGTGGTGTTGTTACAGATGACGGTCACCCGGTCGCACTTCTGTGTCAGGACATCGATGCGGCGGGAAAGTTCGCGGACTTCCCTGGCATTATAGAGATAGTCGTAACGGACATCGTCGGCATTCACGAGCCAGCCCTTATCGTTGCGTCCATGCAACCGCATATATGCCGCATTGCCGATCACCGTGGTGGTAAACGGTATGTGTTGTCTGATACGTGGAAGGTCCGTGTTCACTGCAAGCATCCCATGTTCGGCAAGCAAGGTGTTTGTGGTTGCCTGGTTCCATGATTCGTGACGGAACTCCACATGAATCGGGAAGCCGGAAAAAATCTCGCTCAGCTTGATCACGTGATAGCGATGCGCGCTGGTATTGGTAAAGGCATAGGGGAATTGCACGATGAGTGCGCCGAGCTTGTCGTGTCGTTGTAATTCGTGGAGTACGGAACGTATGGCGCGAGTGATATGCGGCTTGACACTCTGCTTATGTGTGAATGAAGAGTGCAGTTTCACGTTGAACATGAATCTTTTATTGAAATTGACAGCCTCCACCCATCGTGCTGCATCGGAGTCACTCAGGGTCTCATCCCAGAATGTGGATCGTACTTCAACAGCATCGAAGAACCGTGCGTAGTAGCTGAGTTTGTCTTCGGAGGTCATTCCCGCCTGAGGATAGAAGCATGTGTCGAAGACTTCGTGTTCCCATCCCCCGATGCCAACCAGAACCTGTGCGCCTTGAGTGTTCATTGTTCCTCCGTTGAAAATTGTGCTTGACATGGTCGATGCAATTCCGTATTATGCTCACGACAATGTATGACATATATGTCGTCTTGTCAAGTCCAAAATAGACAAATATGTCTGCGAGGTATTCCATGAAGTCCACTATCGGCGATCGGGTACGGGAAGCACGCGAAAACAAGGAGATGGACCAGGCGACACTGTCGGACAAGATCGGCGTGGTCACCCGGACACTCCAGCGTTGGGAAAAGGGCGAGCAAATCCCCGACGGCGTTTCCATCACGAAGATCGCCAAAGCAACAAATGTATTGCCCAACTGGTTGCTGACCGGCGAAGGCGAAATGTATCAGTCGCCATCGCGACCAGAGAATGTGTACCCGTTGCAGAGTGCGCTCCGCCGCAAGGTCAACCTTGTTGAGCTTCCATTGATCTCCTCCGTTCCTGCGGGCAAGGTTGCCACCATGTTCCATCCCGACTTTGTGGACGACTACGTGACCGTTGATGATGTGAAAGACCCCGACGCGTTTGCATTGAAGGTAAAGGGAAACAGTATGGCGCCGCGCATCGAAAATGGAGACATTGTGATCGTCAGCCCCAAGCAGGAGGCACACAACGGCGATATCTGTGTTGTCCGTGTGAACGGCGAGGATACGCTGAAGAAAGTCAAGTTCGAAGGAAACTACATCCATCTCATTCCATTCAATCCCGAGTTTGAGCCGGTAACGGTCAAAAAGAAGGACGTGAACTTTGTATGGAAAGTAGTGAAGATGATAAAGGAATTGTAGCGATGGGATGTATCAATGGCCACTCCTGTAACGTCGTATGCACAACTTGTCCGTCAGTTTGAGGCCCCGCCCGAGGGGAAGCTCTTTTGTCTTCATGGTGATGCCGGTGTTTTCCGTCTTTCGATGTATGTGGTATCGCATGCGTTGCTGCGTGGCGCCACGATTGCTTTGGTTGATGGGACCAACAGGTTCGATGTGTACTATATTGCCGAGTTTGCGCGCCGGATAACGAGCCGGCGTCTGCGGAAACGGCCGGTAACGCCTGAACAATTACTGAAGAATATCCATGTCTCCCGCGCATTCACCTGCTACCAGATGGAAGCCACAATCACCGAACGGTTGCCGGAATTTCTTAAGCGGAAACATGCAACGGTTGCCATTATCTTCGGTCTGCTTGACACATTCTACGACGAACAGGCCCCGCTCTTCGAAGTAAAAGCCAGTGTACAACGAATTATTGTAGCGCTGCAAAGATTGAAGCAGGATAACATCTCCGTATTACTTGCATCAAAAGATATGAAGCTGGAATCGAAGGAACGGAATGCACTCTTTCCGAAGCTCGCGGCTGCGTTGGATCATGTCGTGACTTTGGAGAAAAATGATTTGTTAAGTGTACCTCCGAAACACCTGGATCGCTCAAACCATTTTTCATCTTGGCGCTCTCCGCGTCATGGCGGTTAATTTCTGGAGGCTGTATGGGCAGAACAGTACCAACATTCACTATGGTCGTCCAGGCCGAGATGGACACCTGGACAAAGTTCCGGCGCGGACTGCGTAAGGAAGATCAGGATGCACTGGATGAGTTGTTCCGTTCAGCACGGATGCAATTGGCCAGCAGCGCGTATGCTGCGCGTCCGATCCCGTTCGAGAGCATCGTCATGTCCATGCTCATTATGCAGCAACGGATGATCAAAGAGTTGCAAAGGCCCCTGGCTGTGGAGAATCCAGCGGAGAATGTTGTGGGCTATGTAGAGTTGGACGATGGAGTAGCGTGACACTATCTCATGATGATGTCTTCAAGAAACAGTTCAGCATCTCGCATAATTGAACGAAGCACACCTGGCGTGAGATCTTTCTTTGCATGAACTGGTACAGTGACGCGCTTCCTGGTGGGATGTTTCATGATGAGGTGGCTGCCGGATTGTCTCGCCTTGGAGTAACCACGCTTTTCGAGAATACCAATGATCTCACGCGCGGTTATCGACGGCAACTTCGGCGTCATACTGCAATGCGGATCGTACTTACCTCCACTTCGGAGGGGATGGGTTCTTTGTTGGCAATTCTTTCCTCAAGATGCAGTCGTATGGCATCTTTGATCATCTCACGTGCCTCTTGTTCGCTCTCTCCCTGGGTATAACAACCCGGAAGGCTGGGGCAGGTAGCTGTGTAGCGTCCGCCTTCTTCTTTTTCAAGAAGAATTGTAAACTCGTACTCTTTCATAATTTCTCCATTTCGTTGAGGCAAGATACGATTTCTCAAGATGACTTTCCACTGCGTCTCGGAGCAAACCTGTACCTACTCTGATGTTTTCTTGGCGATTCAAATTCCATGGTCTTGCCCATAACAGCCTGGCTCTTCGATCTCTATCCCTCACCGCTTGGACTCACGTTCTGGTTGATGGATGACGCGGGACAGAAGCACTGTTGCCTGTATCCATATATTCCCTCGTTCTACATGCATCTCTCGAAGTTGGAAGAGAGGCAGTTGGAAATTCTGCTCTCCTCGCTTCCTTGCAAGGTAACGCTCGACCATCAAATGCAAAAAGAGATTTACCGTAACGAGGAGTGGGATGTCGTGCGCGTGAATGTCCATGATGCCATGCAGTTGAACACCGTTGTCCGTCAGCTTGAGCGACAATTCCCGCACTATGTCTTTTTCAATTCCGACATTCTCGTCCCGCAACTCTTCCTCTATTCCTCAGGACTCTTCCCGCTTGCCTACGGTGAATATTCTATCGACGCGGAAAACAGACTTGTTGGCTGGGACATCAATGACAAGTTCGACGCGGAGGAATATACGCTTCCGCCTCTTGCGACCATGAAACTCGCCAACATGCCCGATTTCATATCGCCAAAACATCGGAAGGTCTATCAACTGGAAGTCAGTTACGACAATCAAACGTACAGCCTGGAAGAGCGTGACCCTGTTGATGTGCTCAATGCGCTCAACCGCCACCTGCAACGCTGTGATCCGGATATTATCCAGACAGAGTATGGCGATGCCATTCTGCTGCCGATGCTGACACGACTGGCCGCCGAACACAACGTGCCACTCATGCTGAACAGAGACCCGGCCGCCGGCTATTTCACCACACGTGAATCAAGCTATTTTGTCTATGGCAAAATCGTACACAAGGACGGAGCGTTCGAGCTTGCCGGGCGATGGCATATCGATACAGCGAACTCGTTTGTAATGGGGGAAGCAAGCCTGGATGGTATTTATGAGATCGCACGCATGACGCAGATTCCCGTGCAACGTCAGTCACGTTCGACCATCGGCACATCGCTTTCCTCCATGCAACTCTCGTGGGCAGTGCGAAACAACTACCTGATTCCGGCAAAGAAGCGCGAACCAGAGGACTTCAAATCGGCGGCGACGCTGCTGCTGGCCGACCGCGGCGGATTGATCTTTCAGCCGAAGATCGGCTACCATGAGCAGGTTGCAGAGCTCGACTTCGTCTCGATGTATCCGACGATCATGGTCGAGCACAACGTCTCGCCGGAGACGGTGAACTGTCGCTGCTGCACCGAGAAGGAAGCAAAGGAGATTGTTCCGGAACTGGAGTACACCATCTGCGGCAAACGTGAGGGCATTGTTCCATCAACGTTACGCGCGGTAGTCAAAAAGAGGGCGTTCTATAAGAAAGAGAAGAAGCGGCTGAAAAAACTGAAGGATCCTCTCTGGGAGATGTACGACCATCGCCAGAACGCGCTCAAGTGGATGCTCGTGACATGCTTCGGGTATCTCGGTTACAAGAATGCCCGCTTCGGACGCATCGAGGCGCATGAGTCGGTGAACGCATACTCACGTGATGCAATTCTCAGAGCGAAAGAGATGGCCGAGGAGAAGGGGTACGAGTTCATCCACGCGATTGTGGACTGTATGTGGATCAAGAAACCCGGCGCGACGGAAAGCGACTACGAACAACTTGCCGCCGAGGTGAGCAAGGCAACCAACATCGATCTCTCGCTCGAAGGCATTTACAACTGGATTTTGTTCCCGGCGAGCAAGATGGACCCGAAACTCCCGACGGCGAACAGATACGTCGGGTATTATATGGATCATGAGATCAAGATACGCGGCATCGAAGTGCGGCGGCGGGATACGCCCAAGTTCATCAAGCAGATGCAGGGGGAGATGCTCAAGGTGTTTGAACCGGCGAACAACATTGCCGATGTGGAGGCACTCGTGCCGCAAGCCTTGGAGAAGGCAAGGGAATTCATCGACCTGCTCCGCTCTGGCAAGGCCGATCCGTTGGAGCTTGTCATCCGCCGCCATATCTCGCAGGAAGCGGATCAATATAAAAACCGGAGTGCCAGCGCTGAGGTAACCAAAGCGCTCGACGAAGCCGGCATCGCACTCGCGCCCGGCGAATCGATTGAATATATTATCGTTGATGCAAGTGGAAAACGAAAGCCCAAAAAAGCCATTCCCCTTGCGCTCTACTCATTCGATGAGGGATACGATATTGAAAAGTACACGGAGATGGCGTTGAAGGCGGTGGAGACGCTGCTCCAACCGTGGGGGTGGGATGTGGAGAGGCTGAAGGCTGGTTTTAATTTGAATGGGAAAAAGAAGCGCAAAACCACAGCACAAGCTACCTGCAAGACGGTTACTCTTACATTACCGTTTGAGTAAGTTAACAGCGCTTACTAATACTAATCGACTACTCGTGGAATCGATTCAATCATGTCTTCAAATAAAAAGGACATATTGTGGGAAGCTGCTCCTCATACAATCGCCAAGATTCGTATTCTTGAAGCCTACCTCGTGGCATGGTTCCAGATACTGGGAGTTTCCAGATATAGGATTGGCCAAGACTTGACTTATGTTGATGGCTTTGCAGGCCCGGGAAAGTAAAAAATTTCAGTAAGGGCTCTCCTGTTGCTGCTCTTATAGCAGCGAAGATGGCACTCTCTCGGTGCGGCAATTCTTGGAATGCCGGCGCAATAAACTGTTGTTTCATTGAAGAAAACAAAGACCGAACGGATTCCCTACAAACACAAATAGAGCCATTTCTGTCTGAAGAACGAATAAAGACTTTTGTTTACACTGATCCGTTTACCGAAGGGCTAGGGCAATTCAAGAAAGAACAAGCGAACATCTTTGCTCGCCAATGGCCTTTGTTTGCGTTCATAGATCCTTGTGGTGCAACTGGTGTTCCGTTTAATGATGTTATTAGCTTGTTACGTAATCAAACCACCGAAATGCTCCTTAATTTTGATGCTGACGGTATTGCAAGGATTTACAAAGCTAAAGAGCGAGCAAACCATGAATTGATTCTTAACGATATCTATGGTGATGAAAGCTGGAAAGACAGGTTTAAGGAAAACAACTCATTTGATTCTCTCTGTCGAGAGTCCCTTGAGTTGTACAAGGAAAAATTATTAAGTGTCGGAAGAGTGAAGTACGTGTTTCCATTCGAAATGAGAACGAAAGCAAACAGCATTAATTACTTCCTTCTCTTCGCAAGCCAACACCCGCTTGGGCTAGAGAAAATGAAAGAGGCCATGAGGAGCGTTTATCAAAGTGGTGAGTATTGTTTTAGTGACGCCCGAATAGGTCAGGACACTCTATTTCGATTTGATGATCCAAGTTGGTATGCACAGAACATGCTGCAGCGTTTTGCCGGAAAAACAGTTGCGTACTCAGACCTTGTTGATTTCGCTTTGCTGGAAACGCCCTTTATCAATCCTAAATCAATGATGAAGGAGCTAAAAGAAGACGATGAGATCCAGAGCTCGGCAGTTCGGAGAAAAGGAACGTTCAATGAAGCCAAGATTGTATCGGTCAGTTTTAAGTCAAGATAACGGTGGCTAGTAAATCCAATATCGAATGGACCGACTCCACCTGGAATCCCGTCACCGGCTGCACGAAGATCAGTCCGGGCTGCAAACGTTGCTACGCCGAGACATTTGCCGAGCGGTTCCGTGGAGTACCTGGTCATCCGTTTGAGCAAGGCTTTGATCTCAAGCTCTGGCCCGAACGACTTGAGATGCCGCTCCGCTGGAAAGAGCCGAAGATGATATTCGTGAACTCCATGTCCGACCTTTTTCATGAGGACGTTCCGGACGAATTCATCCAGCGAGTCTTCGATGTGATGATCAAGGCCGACCATCATATCTTTCAGCTCCTCACGAAGCGGTCAGAGAGGCTGATGAAGTGGACGAGAGAGAATTATCGAATGGCGAACGAGAAAGTAAACGGTCGTCCGTTACTGCCGAAGCACATCTGGCTTGGTGTTTCTATTGAGAACCAGAAGTACACGACAAGAATCAAACACTTGCAGCAAGTCCCGGCCCGCGTCAGGTTTCTCTCCATCGAGCCATTGCTTGGTCCGGTTGAGCTCAACGCGTCGATGTTGCGAGGCATTCCTGGGGTGATCGTCGGCGGCGAAAGCGGACACAAAGCGCGCCCCATGAATCCTGAATGGGCTGTCAACGTTCAACGTGCCTGCAAGCGTAGTCGTGTTGCCTTTTTCTTCAAACAATGGGGCACGCACAACGCGGAGGGCGAACGGGTTGGCAAGAAAGCGGCGGGAAGAATCCTGAATGGAAAAACCTGGAACGAGATGCCCGTCCCAAACCGTACAACGCACCATGCTGCCGCGTAGTCCGGCACATGCAAGATAACTACCTGTCTCCGCGACCTCCAAGAAGCTCCGTCATCTCCTCCCGCACGAGACGGTAGAGTTGCCACTCCTTCATGTGGTTTGCACCCAGCCGCTCATAGAAATCGATGGCAAGTTGATTCCAGTCGAGTACCGTCCATTCCATCCTGCCACAACCGCGGCGATGTGCTTCTTCCACAATGGCTATGAAAAGTGCATAGCCCACCTTGCGGCTCCTGTATTCCGGCAGGACAAACAGGTCTTCGAGATAAAGTGTGGGGAGAGCAAGAAAGCTGGAGTAGGTCTCAAACACGAATGCATACCCAACGCCCTTGCCATCAAGTTCGGCCAGATGTGCCTCGATGCGCGGTCGCTCTCCGGTCATGTCGTTGATGAGGCGGGCTTTCGCATCGGCGTTGGGGGGATCGAGCTTTTCGTACGCGGCGAGCGCGTCAACGAGAGTGAGAATGGCAGCGGCATCGTCCCGGGTTGCTTTGCGAATACTGATTGAAGAAGGAGTTGTCATCGTCGGCCAATTTTAGTGGATGTTGAAGTTTCACCAAGATAGAAGATTCATTCTCCATCCTCAAGTGGGAAAGTTTTTGGGAAGTGACTCATTTTGAGCTTTAACCCGCATGATGATCCTCAGGACTCTTCCCTTTCTCTGCTCTAGCGCAGCTCCCTCCCTTCGTAAGGGAGGGGAGAAGTTCAATCCGAGGAGGGAGAGTTCGTACAATTGAACTAAACTAAACTGACCCACTACCCAGTTTTGGAAATCCCTGCACCATTCGGTATATTCGCTTCAAGAAACTCAAACTCATTCACCTATCCATTCTTGTTGAAATGCACGAACAGGCTCAGTGGCTAAAATCATATCTCTCAGGTCGCCAGCAGGAGATTGCGGCCGCTCATAGTAGCGGTGCGTCCGGGCTTGCTACATGCGTCTCTCTTACGCAACGGATGGATGAACTCATCAGAAACGCTTGTGCATCACTTCCTCCCGATATCTCTTCTCGCGCCGATAACTACATCGCGATCCTTGCCCTCGGTGGTTACGGTCGTGCAGAGCTTTGTCCCAAGTCCGATGTCGATATCATGATACTTTATGATGTTGCTTCAGGCAAGGGAGCGGCAGAGGAATATGCGAAAGCACTGCTCCACCTTCTCTGGGATGCGGGTATCGATCTCGGGCATAGCGTGCGGACAGTGGATGAAGCTGCGGCTCTGCATGGACAGACGCTTGATGCGTGGGTCTCCATGCTGGAAGGCCGTGTAGTACATGGCAATGCAAAACTCGCAGAGTTGTTGTTCACAGCGCTCCGTGGGCATGTGACGCCTGATCGTTGGATGATTGAAGGAATTCTCGCCGACGCTGCCGCCCGGCATGAGCGCTATGGTAACTCGGTAAAGCTTCTTGAGCCTAACGTGAAGAAAAGCGCCGGTGGGCTGCGGGATGTGCATTCTCTGTTTTGGCTCTACCGAACACGCGCACCCCATCTCATCGGTACCGGCCAGGCGACAACGCCGGCAACCCGCGCGTTCCTGGATCTGTTGCAAAAGGATGGACTGCTTGACCACGAAGGGATTCGGTCTGTCAACGCGGCCTTCGAGTTTCTTCTCCGCACACGACACGAAATGCACTATCTCCGTCAGTCAATGCAGGACACTCTTGAATTTACTCTGCAGCGCGAAGTGGCAGAAGGACTGGGCTTTGGACCCAAGGCGGAGACGCATTCTGTCGAAGTGTTTATGCGGGAGTATTATCTCCACGCAAGGACGTTGTTCCGATTACATATGCACATCAGTCAGAAGTTCAAGGTGATGATCGAGCCGTCACTCCCGGCAGACAAGGGAACACCGGTCGGCAGCCTGTTTATTGCACATCGCGATCTCCTTGCTCTTGCATCGTCAGCTCCACCGTTTAGCCGTGCGGAACAATTGTTTGAAGCATTTGTGTACTGTGCGGAAAACGATCTCTCGCTTGATGCGTCGTTGAGTGCTGCCATCGAACATTCGTTGGATCTGGTAACGGGCGAATCGGTAAGATCGAAAGAACTCTCAATGTCATTCGGACGCATTCTGCGGTCGAAGAATGTGGCAAAGACACTTCATGAGATGAACGACCTGGGCATACTCGGAAAGTACATTCCGGAATTTGGCGACCTCGTCGCCTTCTTTCAACACAATGTCTATCATTACTTCACAGCGGATGAACATACCTTGCTTGCTGTGGCAAATGCAGAGAAGCTCCGGGAACAACAAGGCGTGTTGCGTGAGGTCTTCCGTAGCTTGCAGCGCAGGGATATTCTCCATCTGGCAATCCTGCTGCACGATATTGCAAAGCCGCGCGGAGTTGCCGATCACGAGATTACCGGAGTGACAATGGCGGAAGAAATTCTCGACCGGATGGGAATGCACGATGCGATTCCGGACGTGACGTTCCTTGTGCGCAACCATCTCCTCATGGAACAGATTGCATTCCGGCGTAACATTCATGACCCGGAAACCATCAAGGAATTTGCAGCCCGCTTCGAACGACCGGAGCAACTTGATTACCTCTATCTGCTTACCTATGCGGATCTCTCGGCTGTCAATACCAACGTGTGGACAGAGTGGAAGGCACTGTTGCTCCAGGAACTCTATCAGCGCGCATCGGAAGTATTGCGCCGGAATCTTCACGGTCCTGCGATTGATGCGTTTCATCATTCAAAGCACCGGATGACGGCGGAAGGAATTGTGGAACGCCTCGGGTCTCGCCTTCCGCGTGAGGAAGTGCAACGGCATCTCGAGCAGATCAGGAATGAATCCTACCTTGCTCTCTTTAGTGAGCAAGAGATCGAAGAACATATCCGCAAAAGTCAATCGACTGAAGCTGTTTCGACGATCTTCGTCCAGCAGGACGGATTCACGGAGGTCACCACTATTGCACGCGACGCACCGTTTGCGCTGGCAAAATTTTGTGCGGTTCTTGCCGCCAACGATGCAAATATCTTCGATGCAAACATCTTCACGCGGGATGACGGGATCATCATCGACAGGTTCCGGGTGTCCGATGTTTCCACCGGACAGCAATTGGAACAACGAGTGTGTGGGAAAATCGCCGCCGACCTTGACAAGGTGATTGACGGAAGAATCGATATAGCACATCTCTTTGAAGCACACAAGAAGAAATGGAAACGCCGACCGCAAAGAGCGTCCAATTCTAATGTGCGTCAGGATGTGGAGTTTGAAGATAATCCCGGTCACACGATCATAGACGTGTACGCTCAGGATTCGCTCGGACTGCTCTACCGCGTCACAGAAGCAATGTCACGTCTCGGCCTCGATATTTATTTTGCCAAGATTGCGACACGGATGGATGGCGTCATCGATGCATTCTATACGCTGGATCGTTCAGGGAGAAAGATCACCGACCCTGACCGCCAAGCCACAATCCGAATCGAAATCCTCCGTGCTGTCCGAATGACGTGGGAAGAAAAGGCGGGATGATTGCGATGGAACGGAAAGAAAGCCCGTCGCCCAATGAAGGCGATGGGCTTTTCGGCAATTGCATGGATTGAAGGCAATCTGCAAAAGACCTTTCCAATTTGCCTGAGTGCTGAGGACTATCGAACGAGCATCATCTTCTTAGTCTCTGTAAATTTGCCCATCGTAACACGATAGAAGTATATGCCGCTTGTCAATCCACTTCCATCGAATTCGCGCGCATACGTACCAACTGGGAGTTTTTCGTTCATGAGTGTTGCCACCTTATGTCCGAGAATGTCAAACACGCTCAATTCCACGAAACCTGAATTATGGACTTGGAATTGGATACTCGTGTTTGGGTTGAAGGGGTTGGGGTAGTTCTGAAACAGTCTCGCTGTTTGAGGGATCTCTGTGCTTAGCTGTTCGACATCACAAGGTTCAGTACTTTTTGAGATTGTGTTAGTATGTCCTGCATACACATATCCGTTGAGATCCTGAGTCATAGAATAGACCAAGTTATCAGCAAGGCCATCGCTCCATTGAGTCCAATGCAATCCTGAGTCTGTTGATCTGAACACGCCATTTCCGAGTGTTCCGGCAAGGTATTCACTAACTGAACACTTTACGAAACTGGTGATTTCTCCGACAGGTCCGAGAGCCTGGGTCCAAGAACTTCCCAAATCAGTTGTGACATGAATTCCATGTTGCTCCGTACCGGCAATGATGTGGCTTGATGCTCCTACAACGATTGCGGTAGTCCGGTAGCTGGTCAGGCCGGCATTGTACCATCCGTTACCATTGTCGGGGGAATACCAGACGCCTTCATTTGAGCCCACATAGAGAACGCCTCCGTCATCTACGTAACACGTGAAGGCATTGTCAAAATAGCGGACAAAGTTCCATGAGCCCCCGTTGTCTTGCGACTTGTATAGCGTGTCCAGAAAACTTGTTTGGACCAATGCAAAGACATAACCACTCTTGACTGCAATACCGCGAATATTGCGGCCCGGCAGTGTCGGTGGGGCAGTCCAGGATGTTTTGTTGATGGTTCGGTAAACTCCCTGTGCATAAGTTCCGCAGAACACCCAACCCGTGTTAATGCTTGTTGCAAGGGCATTCACTGAGCCGAAGTCAAAGTTCACCATTGTCCAGTTCGCCCCCTGGTCCGTTGTCCAGTGTATCCTACCATTGTTGCTTCCTGCACAAACCCTATTGGTTTGATCCGTCACGAGAGCATGGACAGGTCCTCCAACATTGTATGAGGTTTGAATCCAAGTCTGGCCAAGAGCCAGAGAGTTCATCCAGAGAAAAACACAAACGTAAAGACGATTCATCGATCCTCCTGTGGCTATCAGATATTTGCCAAATTCCTTGCAGCGGTGGCTACATCAAGCTAGTACCCACACATCCATCTCCGTGCAGAAAAGTCTGGCAAAAAAAATGGGACAGGGGTGGTAAAGTCTAGGTAGCTCAAATTGCAGCAAAGAGGTGTGGAAACGATGCGGAGTCACACGGTAAGGGCAAAATTGGATGCGGAACAAGAAGAAACAAGTGGATGCATTGCCAACGTTATAAAATCAATCGATTATTTCTTCGCCCTAAGATGGGTTGCTAGTTCTGTGAACGCTTTATCGGCGTACAAATGAAGACGTCCCACTGCACCTTCAGCGTTACGGACTTGCTTTTCGAACTCGATGGTACCGAATCGCACAACATAGTACGTGATGCTTCGCTGGGCATCATAATAATGAATCACTCTTTTTGCCACACCAAGGTCTAAGTTTGAAAGGCCTATTGACGTCTGTTGTTCGAATTCCTCCTTATCCATTCGCCAATAACGATAGTTTATTTTTGACGAGTCCTCCAGGTTTTGTTTTGAAAACACCTTTACGAGATCGTCAATATGAGATCTAAAGAAATCGGTAAGGTTGGTGCGTGCAGAAATCTCCGCCTGACTGCGTTCAGACAGAGTATCCGAAAAGTGGAGTGCGGTTCCTACGCCCAAAAATGCCGGCCTTCCCCAATCATTCAAGTACAACCCGGTTCCACCGTTAATCGCTTCCCGTATGTTCTTCTGGGTGAGAGTAGTGTCGTATTCACTAATGTAATTCCAGGTGGGTAGTTCAAATTCCTCAATACCCAAATCTCTTACTACCCTCCCCGAATACGAGCCACGGCAGCTGAGCATAGCCGCGACGGTCCAAGTAGTTAGAAGAAGTAAAAGAATTTTTGACATATAGCCTCCTTATGATTATCAAACCATGCAGATCGAACGTGACCGAACAAGAAAGTCGTCAAGCAAGGCGAGCCTTAAGGATCGAACACCCTAATTAGGGAGGGTCTCTCCTGAGTTGAAACGGGCGGTGAAAGAGTGGTATCGTTCAGGTTTGACTACGGATAACTGAGGGGTTGGAAAATGCTGTCGCTGTTTAACCGACCCCCAATTATTACTCCCGCTCGTTTAGAACCTTGTCTTTGAAGGAGAGCATCCTCTCGCGAGCTCCTTCATCGAAAACAATCTTACCAACAAGCTCCATTGGATAACCGTTACGAATGACTCTAGCCGGAAAGGTAACTGTCTCGATTAGCTTCGCATGAGCGAGCACCTCCATATCTTCTCTTCTGATCGAATAGGCAGAGGTTGACACGAAATTGGGGTAATATTTCTTGGTAGATGTGGCACCAACGTAGATGGTTTGAGAGGTGGTTTTGTCGTCGTAAGATATTAGTGGATGCTTCAACAAAACATTATTGCCTTCGTCAGTCCTAATGGTGAAGTCTGCTAGATAGAATTCGATGTAGGGTTCTTCCCCTCGGCTGACACTAATCTCACAATTATACCACGCGCTGTCAGATATTGACAGGCGTACAAAACGCAACTCTGCCGAACTAGCAAAAGGACTCCCATCGGTGTCTCTATATTGGAAGTCGAAAGATACAATTTGCATTTCGGCTCTCTCGCGGCCATCTTCATCACTTTGTCGCCAGACATAGGGGGTTGATGTCCAACAGCCTTCAAGAATGATCGCACAGAAGGCTATATATCGTATCGGGGATCCGGCCTCAACGAACATTCTCACGAACTTGGCAAATGGGGTCTTCTTCATTAGATTTTCTCCGATTGTCCTTCAATGTATTCTTGAAATGGAAATATGATCCCCATGGTGTGCGGTTTTGCGACCATAACCTAAAGGCAAAAACGTGGGACTTGTTGTCAATTGGCCTACCAGAGATTCTCAAAAGTGGGCTTGCATGTCATGAGTGTTTATACACGCTATAGCGTCGCTTGTAGGAACAATAAGATACTCTGAACCATTGCATGATACTCGACATCAAAACCACTGGGCTAAACACTGCTGTCAAAATCGTGTTTTCTTGTCCCGATCCCATTGGTGTTCATGGTGTCCTCCACTGGATGGGCGGAATGGTGAGCGACCAATCTGTTTTAACATATACCCACACTTCCCCCTCCGTGCAGAAAAGTCATGCAAAAAAAACTTGGGGTGGGGTGGGTGGTTCTGAATTGCATAAATATGCGTAGAAACGACCCGGAGAGGCGTCATTTGCGGATTGGGTGGATGGGCTTGTAAAATCTACGGCAGGGGTTTGAAGCTTTTTGCTACTTCGACGTATCGCTTGTTCATCGTCGGCGTGTTCACAAACTTATCCCCGTCCCAATACAGGACGCCGCGGAGTAGTTCTTTCCAATACGCGTCGTTGAGGGGTTTTGAAAGTTTCCCCTCTGATCGGTATTTATTGTGCAAGACGGTGAACTCGTTACTGTCTTCGACGCGATTACACTTCAAATTAGGGTCAAAGTAGTAAACCAAGGAAGGGCGTTCTTTCCCGAGTGTCTCAATCGTGCTAAGCCGTATGAGATCGGACTCAACACTCAGTCCATTCCCTTCGGTGTTCCCTGTTGTTGAGAATGCACTCAAGTCAGATTTAGGCAACAAGATATAGTATTTTTCACCTCCCTTGGATACGCCCACCGGTGTATGGCTCGGTGGGGCGGGCGAGTGACCTGAAATGTGACGAGGGTCCAAAATAATCAATGGGGCATAATGGAATCCATTGTTCGCTCCTGTGATGAGGATTTCCTTCACACCGTTGTTGTCGATGTCAACGACTCTTGGGGGTCCAAGAACGCCGCTATTCCAATACTCGGAGAGAAGGGCCCCGGTTTTGCCATCAAGTTTGATGATGACATTGGGATACAACGGAGTGTTTGCGGCGACTGCGATAACTTCAGTACTGCCATTACTGTCAAAATCGTCCACAAGCAGATACCGGGGGAAAAAGGCATCTTCAATGGTCTCGTTCCCAAATGTCATTTTTCTGCTGAGTTTGTACGACCACTTCGTTGATTTATCAGCATTATAGCAAATGACAGACTTTGATGAGTCCCATGTATTCATCCCTCCAAATGCTGCAACAACTTCATTCTTCCTGTCTCCATCGACGTCGGTAACAACAAGATACTTATGAAAATCGAGAGCCCGCGCCTCCAGATAATCCGCGTCAAATCCTTGCCCCACGTGCTTCCTCCACAACTCCTGTCCCTGACTATTTAACACGACGAGAAACTCCTCCTTCGCCCGCGCAAACAAAGGGTTGGTATCGGTAATTGGGGCGACATTGGGCGATGGGCCAAACATATTCATGAAGCCCAAAATCGCCGCTCCGAAGCATGCAACGAATCCTGCAGATGCAACAATTGGCCTTCGGACGACGAAGAGGAAGAAGCGCGCCGGCAAGGTTAGCTTCCGTTCACCTTGAAGGCCGGTTCCGTAAACTTGCTCCGCTTCCAACGCCACAGCTTGTACAGTCAGAGCCTGCGAAGCTGCTCTTGCGCGCTCCTCCTGAACCTCTGTTACCTCTGCGTAGTACTGACGGATCTCATCGTAGAGCAGCGAACATGCCGCGCATTCCTTGATGTGTCCCACAATCTCCTCGCGCCGATTTTCCATCCCTTCTGAATCGAGGACGTACAGCTCGAGTGTTTTTTCGTCAATATGCTTCATGTCAGCTTCCAAATGTATATACCTGCATCCTGCACCTCGTGCAGAGACTACGCGCGTAGTTCATTGTCCAGACCCTTCAGACGCTCTTTTGTCATTCGTACCATATACTCCAATATGGACTTGTGCCGCGTTGTATATTCTTCGATTGTCAGCCCGCCCAGATGGTCGCTCAGAGTTTGCATAAACGTCTCGTCAGAGTACTGTCCGGGCTGCACATGGTGATCAAAAATAGTTTTGAGTGTGGCAGCATATGCGTCGAATTCGCCCTCGGTACATTTCCCGTGCTCAACATAAGTCTTGTGGGCCTTTGTGGAAACTTCCTTCAACACCCGCCTCACCAATTGGGCGAGTTGTGCCTGCGCCATACCACTCTCGACCTCATCAGCCGATACGTTATCATTCGATTCATGCAAGGTAATGATTTTTCTGAAGATCAAGGCCAGCGGAATGAACGGCACAATCCGCCTGCAGTGTTCCTGGTTCATGACAATGACGTGCAGTTTGCGCAGAAGTTCCGGCACGTTGTCGCTCGGTCTGCAGACTAGCCAGAGCTCACGTTCGAGCATGTCATCGGGCACCTCCGGCCTGTCCAGCAACGGATCTCCCTCGCATGGCATGAGGAACTTGTCATTAAATCGTGTGGTGAGATAAAAGAGGCGTGTACGCCGGAGGCCAAGCTTTATGTTGCGGAGAACGTCGGCGAGTACCGGATCGGCATCTGTAAGCAGGCGGATGATCTCCTTGCCGATTTTTCCAGCGACGAGCACACGCAATGATTGTTGCAATTCCGCATCCGTGGCAGCGTCCATGTCCGGATGCCAGCGATGAAAGAAGGTGATAAGATGATGAAACTGCTTGTCGTGCTTTCGGGCAAAGAGGCCGCCGAGTGCATCCTGGATGATGTCGCGCTCGGAGAGTTGCATTGCGTGCAGTTTCAGTCTGCCGTTTGCGACTCTTTTCCTGATAATGGGCGCAGCCAGACTGTAACACAACTCTGCAAAGTCACGGAGTTGGGTTGATGTATAACTCCCCGACAGGACTGCAAGAAGTTGCTCCTTGTCCAGGTGTGGCATGAGCGATGATGGATGTTGTTGGTGGCAGGTCGCATTCAATGTATCGAATGCGGCAAACAAGGTCAACGAGCAGAAAGGGAAATGTCGAAAAGAACTTTTGCGCCCAGGAAGCTGCTTATCGAACCACCAGTGTCAGGGATTGGAAAGTGGTGTTGGAGAGCGGGTGGTTATACGGGGCAGTATACTCGGCCCGATCGTACGCAATATCCAAATGATCTCTGATGAATGCGCCAACTTCGCCTGCAAGAGTTTCCGGACTCAACGCTTCGATCATCTTGAACACGCCGCTGCTATGGATTCCGATGCCACTGGTGGAGAAATGCCGGTTGCCGAAATTCGGCGATTCAGCAAATGAGCCGCCGCGTATGTACACGATTTCAGCAAGGTTGAATTGCCACCCCTTATGCAGGTTTACTCTTTCGTCGGCTGAGAGTTCACCCCGAATGACATGCTTGAAGAATGCGATGTCGCCCAAACCGGATTGATACTCCGAAGTCCCATCAGCATTGCGCACAACCAAAAGATCCTCGGCTTCTCGTGCGAGAGAAAATGTCAGCAGCCTCCAATCCTGATTGCCGGCTATTGTTGCGATCCCGGCTTCCACACTCAATCCAATAGTGACGTTGCGAGGGAGCGGGTCGGCCTGGTTGGAGTAATAGACAATCCCTTTGTTGCTATGATTCCTATGCGCGTAGCCCGCAGAGATATTTGCCAGAGGAAAAATGTTCGGCGCAATTGCCATACGCTCATCGTTTATCTTTCCGAGAATATCCATGACAGGTACATCAAGCAACAAACCGAAGTCGGTCACCGACACCTCGGCCTTGCCTGGTCCCATTGCTTGCCCAGTCCCAACGGGGGAAAGGGACGAGACAACATTGTTGAAGCTCATCCCCAGACCAAGCCGCACATAGTAGTCGATACCGACACCGATGGAGACAGCTTCGGCCTTCTCGAACGCGCTAAATGTTCCTATCGGATCAGGTCCGCTTGAACTGGTGATTACGAACTCCCCGAGGTTCAGATCGACTCTTGAATAACCCACGGCGATGCCGATGGGGAAAGGGAGATCAATGCTCTCACTGATGTCATATCCTGCGCTCATTGCCCATACACTATATGTGAGATCGCTCTGTTGAAACTGAGGGAGCCACTGCCTATCACCAACATAAGAAGATGCCGCGAAGTAATTCCCAAGACTAAATACACCCAGTTGGGCGGGATTTGCTATGTTTGCGATGGGGTTGTCGGAAATGACTGCAGTCCCGACGTTTCCCCATCCGTTTGTTTCAGGTGAGGGATGGATCAGGAGAAATGGCACAGCCGATTCTCCCTGAGCGAGACTGAGTGAATTGCAGATTAGATGGAAGGTAAAGGTTACGGCAAACGAAGTTGGTTTCATGGCTCCGTCCGATTATTGTAGAATATGAATTCTCGGAGAATGGCAGGATTGCTATTGGACAAGATACGAGCAGGCAATGAAACTGTCAAGCAGTTTTTTGTTTCCGCGCAAGAATTTTCTGGAGGCGTTCTGTGTGAACCCTGTCAAGTTTGAAGCGGATCGTGATACTTTCGTCCTCATAGCTTGTCTCAAGGATTTCAGCCAAATCGTGCAGTTGGGAGATGATTTGATGGTCGCTCTGGCTGAACGTCATGGTATGCTCGGTAATGTTTGCGTCGAGAACCTCGATGAGCCGGACTTTCAGAGCGTCGATGTTGATGCCGCGTGACGCGGAAATGAACACGGAATTTGGATAGCGTGCAGCGAGCGGCTGGACGATGCTGCGATCTGCGATCCGGTCTATTTTATTGAAGACGATGATTGTTGGTTTTCCCTGTGCTTCAAGGTCTTCCAGCGTTTCATTGACGACGGCAATTTGTTCCTCGAAGAGTTGATGACTGACGTCCACCACGTGCAACAGGATGTCCGCCTCTATCACCTCATCCAATGTACTCTTGAACGACGCGACGAGATGGTGCGGCAATTTGCGGATGAATCCGACGGTGTCGGACAGGAGAATGTTGTGGCCGGACGAAATCTCCACCTTGCGCACCGTGGAATCGAGTGTGGCGAAAAGCCGGTCTTCAATAAACACATCTGCACCGGAGAAGAGCTTGAGCATGGTGGACTTGCCGGCATTGGTATAGCCGACGAGTGCGACGCGCGGAAATTTGTCCCGTCCCTTGCGCTGCACTTCTCGCTCTGTGCTGATGCGATCCAATTTTGTTTTCAGATGGGTCACACGCGCCCGTATTGCCCGGCGATCTGTTTCGATCTGGGTTTCGCCCGGTCCCTTTGTGCCAATGCCGCCAAATTGTTTCGAAAGATGCGTCCACTGACGTGTAAGGCGGGGAAGCATGTATTGCAACTGTGCAAGCTCCACCTGCGTCTTGGCTTCACTCGACCGTGCGCGGGATGCAAAGATATCGAGGATAATGCCGCTCCGGTCCATGATTTTGCATTTGATGATACGTTCCAGATTTCTGACCTGTACGGGAGAAAGATCGTCATCGAAAATAGCGAGATCAATCTTCTTCTCTTCCACAAGCCAGGCCAGTTCTTCCGCTTTGCCGCTGCCGATGAAGAATGCAGAATCGATGTTCTGTCGCTCCTGGATGAGCCGGCATTCCACAATGGCTCCGGCGGATTCGGCGAGTAATGCAAGTTCATCGAGGTATTCTTCCACTGCGCCTTTACGGGCGCTCCCCGTCACCACACCGACGAGCACCGCTCGCTCCTGTCGGGATGTTTCCACTGTGTGCATCGTCATGCGATGTTTCTTTCCTTTGTTTCCCGTCCGAGGATCATCTCTGCGAGGGCACAGAGCAACGCGACGATCAAAAAGTGTTTCCAGAGCTCCACGCCGAAGCGTGACTCCTGAACAATGGTATCAATTTCCTGCGTCGCGGTAAGTCGCTGTACCTGCTGTTCATTAACTCCGACACGCACCCAGAATTGGCGAAGCTCGTCATTACTGATCCTCCGCAGGTCCGATTCACCCGGATTGATGTTGACAGGAATTGCTTGTAGTGCATTGTGTGAATTCATCGTAGTGCCGATTGACTTGTGGAGTTCATAGATTCCCGTCTCTGTTGCAAAGGGAGCTGTGAATGATGCCACACCCGAAGCCGATACCACCTCGGGAACTACTTTCTCCTCAATCCCGCCGGGGGATCGGAGAGTGTACACGCCGCTCTCCTGCCCGGCTGGTATTCTTGCCGTCAACTTCAAGCGGTCACCCACCAGAAAACTCGGTGGCAGTTGGTTCTGGGCAGCAAGGTACAATATTGAGCGATGCAGAAGAGGAACGAAGAGTCCCTTCAAGGGAAAGTCAGACCACGTCAGTCCGGCCTCGACGGAGAATAGCAGCAACCGCCCTGCGCCAATCGGATATTCGGTGAGGAAACTCGCACCGTTGGAGAGTGTAATGATGGATTGACCGTTCTGACCAAGTTGAGGGAAGATGGACCGGTACACTCGCGGTGATTCCAGAACGGGGGCTTGCTGGTTCTTACTCAATGGTTGTTCAAACAATCCAACAAAGAGGGGATGCGCCAGATCGACTTTGGAGAATGACACAAAACTTGATTGGTCAAGTGTGGCTGGTGCCGCAGCGATACGAGGAACGCGCACCTGGGTCAGAAACGTTGAATTGTAATTCTCGATATCCGAGGAACTGCCGGGAAACAGCATCACGCCGCCGCCGGACTTGATAAATCCCGCAAGACGTTCGGCTTCGGTGGCGGAAAAATCCCTGACGCCGCATAGAATTATGGCATCGAACCGTGCTATATCAGTGGAGGAGAACTGGGATTCAGAAATGCTCAGTGTGCGGAATGCACGGAGCCCTGATGTATCACGATCAAGTGTGAGAGCAAGATACGGCAATCGCACGTCGTTCTGCGTCGGCCCGACGAACAGCACGGCGAGATCCGATGGGACCTGGATCACGAATGAGCGCGTGTTGTCGATCTCAAGAGCGTCATCTTCGATTTGTACTTTACCCGGCACAACGCCCCGGCGTTTTGGAATAACAGAAGCGGACACCGTTGATGTCCCGCCTGCCGGTACATCAACGGTCTGTTGGACGACGCGCACGCCATCCAGATACACACTCATTGATCCGTTGACGATTCCCGTGGCACCGAAATTCCGCACAACCATCTGAAGCCCGACCGGCTTGTTCGGACTGATGATACGAGACGTAACCGTTACATGAGTAACGGCGGTGTTGTATTGTACAGGTGATTCGATGTCAGCGACGAATATCCGCGCCCGATCAGAGAACAAGCGAAGCGTATCGTTCTCGTCAGCGGGAATACTGAACGCCGTTGCCTGTGCGTCCGTCAGAAGATAGACCTCCTGATTGAAGTTGTTGGACTCTGCAAGCAATCGTGCTGCAACGGCAAGCGCGTCCCGGTACGGTGTGGAAATCTGGGCAGGTTGGATGTCTGCAAGCGCAGTCTTCAGAACGTCGGCAGTGTGGCCAGCCGTGAACGTTTCGGTCCGTCCCACTTCCGAAGCGCGTACAAGATATGCTTCGTCTCCTTCGCGCATCATCGCGGCAATGCGTGCTGCTGCGTCGCGTGCCTGGGTGAATAACACACCGCGTTCATTTCGTACCTGCATGCTCGGCGAATCATCCAACAGGATCACGCTTGTCGTCTTTGCGTGTGTCCCGATGGTCCCGGCAAGCGACCCCTGCAACGCGGGACGAGAGAATGCCAGCACCAGAGCGATGATCAACAGCGTGCGCAACGCCAGCAACAGCCATTGCTTGATCTTGACGCGTCGCATCTTCGTCTTCTGCAACTCCTTCAGGAATTGCAGTGAACTAAACTCGATGGTCTTAAGCTTGCGTAGATTGAGAAGGTGGATGATGATGGGAATCGCCGCCGCTGCCAGCCCTACAAGAAGAAGTGGATTAAGAAACGTCATGAACCTCGCACAAACGGAAAAAGAGTACGGACAATTTTGGGGACAATTGGTGATGTTGCAGTTGGAATTTTCCCCGTGGAATATGAACAAAAAAGAGGGGTGAAATGCAATCAACCGCACGGTTATCACTCGTTGCCCGCCAGTATTCTGTCCCCCGATTGATGCATACTACCGACTTCGGAGCCTTGCCCCTCACGCCCGCTTTTGCTACCTTCATCTGGCGGTAAAAGCGGCTGTATCTTCCTTCCACCAAACTTCCGACATCTCCAAATCAGCACGAGGGCACATGCATATTGCCAAACGAATGAAAACGCTTGGGACGGAAACTGCATTTGAAGTCCTGGTAAAAGCAAGAGCGCTGGAGGCACAGGGAAAACACATTGTGCATCTTGAAATCGGTGAGCCCGATTTTGACACTCCGGTCAATATCAAGGCTGCTGCAAAGAAGGCGCTTGATGCGGGGTTCACACACTATGGACCCGCGCCGGGATTACCCGATGTGCGGAAAGCAATTGCTGCTCATATGTCGGGGCGGCTCGGAGTGCCATTCACGGCCAATCAGGTTGTGGTGACGCCGGGAGGCAAGCCGATCATGTTTTATCTCATTCTTGCGTGTATCGATCCGGGCGATGAAGTGATCTATCCCAATCCCGGCTTTCCGATTTATGAATCGGTGATCAACTTCGTCGGGGCAAAACCTGTGCCGCTGCCGTTGCGCGAGGATCGGGAATTCCGGGTCGACCTTGATGAGTTGAAACGATTGATCACACCCAAAACGAGAATGCTTATCATCAACACACCCGGCAATCCCACGGGTGGAATTCTCACAAAGGACGACCTTCGGCATATTGCGGAGCTTGCGGTGCAGCACGACTTGATCGTCCTTTCCGATGAAATTTACAGCCGCATTCTTTATGATGGGTTCGAACATACGAGCATCACCACGTTCCCAGGAATGCCCGAGCGTACAGTAATCCTTGATGGATTTTCCAAAACCTATGCAATGACGGGTTGGCGATTGGGGTTCGGGATTCTACCGGAGGTGTTGGTGCCATTCATCTCGCAATTGCAGATCAACAGCAACTCGTGTACCGCGAGCTTTACGCAGATGGCCGGCATGGAAGCACTGGCGGGACCGCAGGCGGATGTGGAGACAATGGTGAAGGAATTCAAGAGGAGGAGGGATGTGATTGTTGACGGACTGAACGCCATACCCGGCTTTCGGTGTCATAAACCACTGGGCGCTTTTTATGTATTCCCCAATATTACAGGCACAGGCAAATCGTCACGCTTTCTTGCCGATCTCCTTCTGAATGAAGCCGGTGTTGCTTGTCTTTCCGGGACGGCCTTCGGCGCGCATGGAGAAGGATTCCTCCGGCTCTCGTATGCAAATTCAGTAGAGAATATTGAACTCGCTCTGGACCGTATCAAGACTTCTGTCGCAAAGTTCTAAGACCCATAGTTCATATTACCACAAAACAAAAAGCCCCGGTCTATTCGACCGGGGCTTTTTTCATTTGCCTCAACATCGGACTATTTCACGAGCAGCAGCTTCTTCGTTTCATTAAACGCTCCAGCTTCGAGGCGGAGGAAGTAGGTACCCGATGGCATCTGTACACCGGTGTTGCTTGTGCCATCCCACTCTATGGTGTACGTGCCGGCTTCCTTGGACTGGCGTTGCTCGAGGATTTTAATCTCTCTCCCTACAACGTCATAAACGGCAAGCCGCACACGGGTTATCCCCGGCAGTGTGTAGCTGATGAGCGTGCTCGGGTTGAACGGATTCGGATAATTCTGAGAGAGCGTGACCCTCTGCGGTAAGGTCGGATTCTCACCAACACCTGTTGGGATTTCCTCCCGCACAGCGGCACGAATCATCACATCGTTTACGTCGCGCGATCGATACGGGGCGTACCCATTTGTGTATTCCCATGTCCGGTATGAAATCGGTGTGGTGGCTTCGTACGAGAATGCCATCTGGCCCCGTGCGCTGGCAAAGAACCTCTTGCCGGTAATGCGGATGCTGTCGCTGCCAAAACTGACGCCATTGTTTCCGACGACGGCATTGACCACTCTTGTTCCCAGTATCGCTCCGGGCTCACCCGTTGAACCGTCGAGAATTTCCACCGTCATGGGGTTGGTGGTAACCGTTGCAATGTTGACATACACAGATTCAATCCGGACCTGGGCGACCGGTACTTCAAAGTCCACCGCCATTCCGCCGCCGCCTGTCCAGTTAATGCTTCCACCGGATGTGCCTACTTCAAAAGCGAGGGGCGTATTTGCCGAGGTGGAGAAATTCGCTGAGAGTACTTCAGCCACCCGACTGTTGTTGCTCGGTCCCACATCACCTGTTACGAATGTAGCGAACGTGGTTGTGTAGCTTCCCACAACAGCGGGAGTGAAGAGGCGCGGGAATACCACATGGACCTGAGTCGCAGGGGCCATTGATACAAGAAATACCGTGTCGCGATATGTCGGCTGGAGTGCCCGGGTTATCTGCGCCGTCACGCGAACGTTGTTCAGTGCTGCCGTCCCGAAATTCCGGACGATTGCACTGATGGTATCGGCCTGGCTCTGTCGCACAATCTTTCCGAGGTTCTCCGAGTTGAATCCGCCGAGAATACCGGCATCGGTGACCTGCAAGCCCGTATTGACTGTTCGTTTGAATTTGATGGCGAGTCCATTCGTCGGCATAAGCGCGTGCGGTCCTACGGATGAGAAGGTATAGTTCAACCCGATCTGTCCGGTTTGGTTTTCCATCCCGATGCACAAGGTGGTGTTGTTTGTTACATTGTACTGACCCTGTTGCACTCCGTATTGATAGGTGATGGAACTATCCTGTTTGCTGAGGATCACCTGGAATGTGTGTTTGAGATTTGGGTTCGCCACGGTCTGCCATTCGGTGACATCGATAAAACTGATAATGAGTGAATCAGTACCGTTGGTCCAGTAATAGCATCGCGAGTTTGCCGCGGGGACAGTGAAATCGAGATCTCCTGTACAAATCGCAAGCATGTCGTTCGGAGAAACTGTGCTTGGAAGCTGTGCGAACGGAGAAGCAAAATTTGCAGTCTGGTTTCCAAAAGTCACATAACCATTGGATCCGATGCGGAACGTTGTAACGTCATACCAATAGTATGGGAAATTAAACTGGATTGGGAACGGCCCGACGCTGTTATCGTCACCGAGTCCCGCTACCAAAGTTCCTGTTGCGGTGATGTCCACCCAATTAAATGTCGGACCGCCCGGGTCCGTACTGCGAACCCATGTGTAGCCCCAGGAGTCCGGGGCACTTGTATCCGCGGCAATGGGTGCAGGCGAGGAAATCTTCATTCCTTCCGCGCCATACATTGCGCATGGCAAATAGAGCGACAACAATAACAGAATCGTAAGAGTTCGTGTCATGCGAACCTCCATCTGTGATGTATGATGTGAGATAGTTGCGGTCAATGGATTTCAGATCATTCTTCTGACCTTTCACGAAGAACGACCATAAACTGGTTGGAAAATTGTGACTCAATGTATTATCTCCCTGAGAAAGATGCAAGTTCCGATTGACAAACATTGGAGCTATTGCTACATTGGTTCACCGCGCCGGAGACACGGGCAAAAACCCCGGCATTACTTCATTCTTCAGGCTGGTACATTATCTCCAACACTCCACATCACGTGTACGCACGTAGTCATTCAACCCCGCAGGGGCAAACGCCTGTTGACGCCCTCGGCGAAATTGCCGGTACCAGCGCTTTTGCACAGGACCTCCGCGAAGTTGTGCAAACCGTTTCAAAGACCGGTGAACACATTATCATTTCAGGTGATCCGGGGACAGGTAAGCGCTTTATCGCCTCGGTCATTAACACCTTGACCTTTCGAAAGTCTCCCGGAAACCTTGTCGGAATTGCCCCCCAGACTCATGAGGACGAGGTTCGTGCGATCCTTTTTGAGGAAGAGCGCCGGCGGATAGAAGGAATGCTTGGGAGGCCCGTGGCGGTTCTCGGTTCACGGGGGACCCTTGTCATCCGCAATGTCTACGAGTTTAGTATTATTGGACAAACTCGCGTGGCCCGGTTCCTGATCCAGCAGGAGTCACACGCAACGACAAAACCATCGCAGCTTCGGGTGATCTTTCTTGTGCCGTCCGGTTGGACCCCAAAATCACGCCAACGTGCTGTCATTGATTCGCTCGATCAGTACCTGCGTGGTTTCAGGCAGATTGTCTTGAAACCGTTGCGAACCCGTCCCGAGGACGTTCCATCGCTGGTCGAACATTTTCTTCGATCGCTTCTTGGTCCGAATGGGAAGCTGCCGACCGTTGACGAAGAAACAATGAAGCAACTGACCAATCATGCCTGGCATGATAACGTCCGGGAGTTGAAAATCGTGGTGGGAGAGGGCTTGTCCCGTTCAAGTGATGGGGTGTTCGTCCTTCCGGATTCATTCATTGATGAGGTGGCTCTTGTCGAAGGGATTCTCAAAAACATACTCTCCGGAAAAAAGGGGAAACTCGAGTTGGTACTCAACGAGTTGGAAAGGGCGTTGCTCCGGCGGGCTCTTGTACGGGCGGAGAATGATCGGCTGAAGTCTGCGCAATTGCTGAGTGTCTCGGATTTGAATCTGCGATATCGCCTGCGAAAATTCCGCTTGCAGGATATCCCGATTGAACAGCCGGGAAAACCCGACGATATACCGGAACAGTGAAAACACAAGGCATGTCCATTCCCATCTCCAAACCCATCGGTGTGTTTGATAGCGGCATCGGTGGTCTCACTGTCGTGCGCGCGCTCATGACGCATCTTCCTCACGAGAACGTTGTCTATTTTGGTGATACTGCGCGTGTGCCATATGGCCCCAAATCTCCGCAGGTAGTCCGGGAGTACACCGCTCAGGATGTTGATTTCCTTGTTTCAAAAGATGTGAAGATGGTGGTGATTGCCTGCAACACTGTATCATCAGTTGCCCTGGACGTTGTGCAGAAACGGGCAAAGATGCCTGTGGTGGGAGTGATTCTTCCGGGGGCTGAAGCCGCTACGAAAGCGACGCACAAGAAGAGGGTGGGGGTGATCGGGACGCGCGCAACGGTGAACAGCAACGCTTATGCGCACGCGATCCGGCAGATCGATGAATCCATCCAGGTCTTCTCGCAAGAGTGTCCGCTTTTCGTACCGCTGGCGGAGGAGGGATGGACGGACCACAAGGTGACGGAGATGGTGGCGAGGGAGTATCTGTTCCCGATGAAGCTTGAAAAAATTGATACGTTGATTCTGGGATGTACGCACTATCCGATACTCCGCAACGCTATCATGGCGGCGATGGGAGATGATGTAACGTTGATTGATTCCGGAGAGGCGGCGGCGATACAGGTGGCACGTGTACTGGATCAACAGGGGATCCGCAATCCCAGCACACAAAAACCACATCTGCAATTTTTTGTGAGTGATGTTCCTGCAAAATTCACGGAAATCGGAGAGCGGTTCCTCGGAGAAAAAATGGGTGTCGTTCAAAAGGTGGCCGGCTTTTAAGCGCCGTCATCTTTAACTGGCCAGCCGGTGCCGAATCTTGTCCACGATTTTGGAAAGTTCACGCGGGCCCGCAAGCAAATGTGCCCTCAATAAACTGCTCTTCAATGCCGCATCAAACGCAGCCGTGTCCGTCCGACAAGAAGCATCAAGAAGTTGCGTGATGGTTCCTTCCCGTGCAAGATACCGTGCAAGATTGTGTGAAGAAACCGGGTAACCCACCAGGGAGACGCCCGGAGAGTCGCGCAGATACTGACACCGGCGCCGATCAATAGAGTCTCCGATCGAATAATATACGTGGGTATGTAACGTAGACCGTTGCGTTTGGTTCAGCAAGAACTTGAGGTCTGCGGTTGGATCCTGCGGATCAACGAGCCCGGCAAACGATGCGACTGCATCCCTGCGGTGGTATTCGCTTTCGTTGAATAGACGTGTGGGCGGATTAAATGCGTGAATCTCATGAGCTCCTGCAAGAGCGCCCAATGCAATCGCTGCGTACCCGCCTCCTGAATTACCAACACAAACAATCCGACGGATGCCCTCACTCTGCACAATCCTGAATAGACAGTCGGCCAGCTCATAGATATTCCCGGCAACATCCGGTATTCCCCGGTGATATAATGCGGAGTATGGATCGACGAAAAAAGCCTTTTTTACAGGTAAATCGATCACCGAGCTTCTGAAGGCAAAGGCCGGCTTATTGTCTGTTAGTGGAATTGCCGCAAAAGAGACCAGCAATACATCGCTGTCTGCGGCCAGATCCAAAAGCATACTTTGTGATTGTGTGATTATCAAGGAGCCCCCTTCTTGATTCACCTTCAATGTAACCCATCACCGAAGTGTTGTCTGTGAGACGTAACACTCCCAATGTGCCGCCAGAGACCTGTTTAGGCCTGTTTTTTCTTTATCATCCGGTAAAGCGCCAGAAGAATGACTGCTCCCAGGATTGCAGCGATGAACCCGCCTGCTTCCCCCTCGCCATACCATCCAATCATTCGTCCAAGGAAACTCGCGAGAACCGCGCCAGCTATGCCAAGCAGTGTTGTTATGATGAAGCCTCCGGGATCCTTTCCGGGCATCAACAATTTGGCGATAGCGCCAGCGACAAATCCAATAACGATCATCCAGATGATTCCCATGATATACTCCTTTATGAATGTGGTGATGATGTTGCTTGTCTGCCGAACACGAGTCTGCGGGAAAGTCGATATGCTGTAACAAGAACTACAAGAACAAGAGTTACCGCGACGATGGGAACAAGAATTGCCAGCAATGAAAGAAACAACGCTCCGAACAGTTCCACAGTAGAGACGAGGAAATTTCCAAGCCCGCCGGTGAGTGCCGACGATTTCAAGCGGAGTAACGCTGTCGATCCCTGAATGAGTCCTGCTGTTCCTCCGCCGGCAATGAACGCGAGGGACCAGCGAAGAACAGGATCAAGCTCTGTGAGAATTGACGCAGAGGCGACGATGCCTGCCACAACAGCGAGTGGCGTTGCTATCGTATCAAGGAGATTGTCGACCCACGGAATGTAGTAGGCCGCAATCTCGATCACCATTGCTGTTCCGAAGACGATCAGCGCAGGGAGTGAGCCGATCCACACGAACTCATCCGCCAACGGAATGGCACCGGAGAGAGCAGCGACACTCAACACAAGTAATGGCAGAAACACGCGAAACCCGCACGCCGCGCTGAGTCCGATTCCAAGAAGAACGCCGATCGCAGAATCCATAATGATTCAGTGGTTACTTCTTGTAGTACTTCAGTGCTTCGGGCAAATGCTTTTTGATATTATTGATGCGTGTCGCGTCGGATGGATGCGTGCTCATAAATTCCGGCGGTGCTGAGCCCCCTTTTTGTGCGGACATTCTCTGCCAGAAGCTCACGGCCTCGTTCGGATCATAACCTGCCATCGCCATAAAGACAAGTCCCAATTCATCCGCTTCACTCTCCTGCAAACGACTGAACGGCAGTAACGCGCCGTACTGTGCCCCGACGCTGAATGCGGTTGACCAGAGTGCACGAGTTTGTTCCGGTTTGTTCTGCAACGCCACGTCCAGCGCGACGCCACCAAGTTGCGCAAGCAGCCCCTGGCTCATTCGTTCCCCGCCGTGTTCGGCGACGGCATGTGCCACCTCGTGTCCCATCACCACGGCAAGACCTGCTTCGGTTTGCGTGACCGGCAGGATTCCCGTATAGACGACGATCTTTCCGCCCGGCATACACCACGCATTTACATCGGGGCTTTCAACGAGGTTTACTTCCCACTGATAGCCCTTCAAATGTTCCGAGAGTCCCTTTTCAGAGAAGTATCTTTCGACCGCTTTCTGGATGTTAAGCCCCGTCCGTTTTACCATTGCAGTTTTGTCGGCGTCCGTAGTGAGTTTATTTCCCTTGAGGAACTCGCCGTACTGCTGATAGCTCATGGAGAGCATGGTGGATGCGGGGATGAGGCTGAGTTGTTTGCGACCGGTGATCGGTACGGTACTGCAAGCAACGATCATGACCGAGAGCATGAGTGACCAGAGTAATACACGTTTCAATATGTCTTCCCTTCGTTCATTCAAAAAATAAATGCCAGTCTAATACGGCCAAATATATACAATACAGGTTCAATCAACAACACCGGTGTGTGGTAATCAATCAGGCGTGGTTCGAATGTTTCCTGATGCCCATTGTTCTCAACAGATTGCGGGCAAGGAATACAAACTCCTCGCTCGAAAACCATGACCTGCTAATGCTCCGGTGGGCGACTTCCTCAACCGGGCTTGTTCGCCCGCGATACTCGCTTCAAGAACCTGTCGCAGGCAATGTGTCTTCGCGAGATAATGGGCAAGCGTGTGTCCGCCAAATGGATACCTGAATAACCTGACCCCTGTGAGTCCTTGCATATGCAATGCATGGCGCCTGTCCATGGAATTTCCATGTGCATAATAAATGTTGATTGAGGTTGTGCCATTACTCTTCTGTTCGTGAAGAGCTCGCAGGTCCAGCCTCACACTGCCTCGACCGGCAACCTCGGTCATAATATCCAGGTTGTTCGACTCTTGTACATCAGCGTAGTCGGTGAAGCGCGTACATGGAGAAATCGCGTGGACATCATCAGCCCCGGCGAGAATGCCGAAGAGTATCGCCGCATATCCCCCCGTTGAATTTCCGAGCATGATGACCCGACGGATATTCTCGCGTGAGCGGAGTTGCCGGATGAAAGAAACGATCTCATCGGCCGTATCACCAACACCCGGCACGCCGCAATGATACAAGCGCACGTGCGGATCGTGGAACCACGCCTTCTTGACGGGAAGGTCTGAGAGAAGTCGCACAAACGCAAATTCCGATTTGCCGGTCTGGCCCGGGATTGCTGCAAAGGAAACAACAAGCGTGCTGCTCTCCACCGTGCAATCAAGCTTAATCCCGCTTCCCGGCTTATCGGTACGGAACGAGTTAAAATCCCGACCGGTCACTGTTTACCCCAGTTTGACTTAATGCAGTAGGCAAAGATTTTCTCTGAGTAATTTTTGAACAGGGGAAAGCCAACCCCGCTCCGGGCAAGGAGAGCGTCCGTGTTCGCGGAGTCGAACAGGCGGTCGATGCTGACATACGGGAGGAGTGTATCAAGTTGCGACATCAGGGCTTCTTCGCGACCGCCCATCGCGGCGCGGCGGCGTTCAAATTCTTCCCGTGAAATAAACTCCATCGTTCGCGGTTTTCGTAACGGTGCATGTTGGTCGAAGTATTCAAGTGCCTTCAATACCACTTCGCCAAGTCGCGCCGCGCGTTGTGGTCCGGCGGTAATATGAAAGACCTTACTGATGGACTCCGGTTGCTGCATGATGGCAACCATGGCATCGTCCACCCAATCAATGGGCACAAGATCAAGTGTGGTTTCCGGTGTGCCGGGAACATACGTGAGCATTCCTTTATAAAGAAGCCGGAGCGGAATATAAATGACATTGAATGTACTGGTCTTTCCTGTGCGTGAATCGCCGATGATGATGCTGGGACGAAAGACGACCGACGGGATTTCGTGCATGTGATCGCGTACGATCCGCTCGGATTCATTCTTTGATTGCTCGTAGGTATTAAAGAACGTCTGTCCCATTTCCAGTTCACTCTCGTAAATTTCCCCGGCCCGCTGACCGGAAACTGATGACGAGCCGACATACACAAACCGCTCAAGGTTCCGGCACGAGCGTGCAATGGCGAGAAGGCGTCGTGTACCCCCACAGTTGATATCACGCGCTTCGTTGAGGGGATGATCAAACCGGATAGTCGCTGCGCCATGAATAACGTGCGTGGTTTCGTTCGCTATCCGATCAATCTGTGCCTGAGTGAGTCCGCATTGGTCAAGCGCAACGTCGCCAAGCATGGCATCTATCCGCTGAACAGCATCGTGGATTCCCTCCTTGGCGGCGATCCGTTGTGCAATTGTTCTGATTCGTTCACCGGCCTGCTGCTCGTCTTCACCGCGAACGAGAAGCGTCATGGTCGAACCGGGATATGCGCGAAGAAGCCGCGGCAGCATATTGGAGCCAACGAGGCCCGTGCCGCCCGTGATAAAGAAGTGTGTATGCATGGGAAACATAATAAGAAAGCAGTCGGCAATCAGCAACTATTCGGATGACTTCGACCGATCTTTGGTGGATGATTCATATTGCTCATTGCTCGATGCTTTAGTATATTTGATCGTCTCAAAACTGAATTCTTTCACTCGAAACCTCCTCTTGCCCTTCGTTCCTTCATATCTCACACTGTATCGGTCCGGCGAACTGCACAAGCGCGTGGAAGCGCTTGAGGCGATGCTTGCGTCATGCACAATCTGTCCTCACGACTGCGGGAACAACCGTTTGAAAGATGAAATCGCCCGTTGCTATTCGGGCTATCTTCCCGTTGTTTCGTCCGCCACTCCGCACTTTGGAGAAGAGCCTGCGTTGGTCGGGACCCACGGTGTCGGGAATATCTTCTTCGGGAATTGCAACCTCCGGTGCGTCTATTGCCAGAATTATCTCATCAGCCAGAACTGGAAGGAAGAGCGGAAGAACGAAGTGACCTTCGAGCGTCTTGCAGAGATGATGATCGAGTTGCAAGACAAAGGATGCCATGAAATCGGTTTCGTCTCACCGACGCACTTCGTTCCGCAAATCGTCAAGTCGGTGGAGATAGCTGCCGGCATGGGACTGCATATTCCTCTCATCTATAACACCAATGCGTATGATGCGGTGGAGGTATTACAGTTGCTTGATGGCATCATTGATATTTATCTTCCCGACCTGAAATACATGGAAGACGAGATGGGATATGAGTATTCGAAAGTGAAGGGTTACGCCGGGCACGCCAAGGCGGCTATTCAAGAAATGCACCGGCAGGTGGGGAGCGAGTTGTTAATCGGTGAAGACGGCTTGGTGAAGCGCGGCCTCATCATCCGACATCTTGTTCTCCCCAATGACATCGCCAGCAGCAAGGATGCGCTCAGATGGGTAAACGGTACTCTCGGGAAAACCACCACCATGAGTATCATGGCGCAGTACTTCCCGACGCACAAAGCATTGGAGATGCCGTTGCTGGATAGAAAAATCCGTCAGGGTGAATACGAACGTGTGCTCGCCATCCTCGACTCACTCGGGATGGAAAACGGCTGGGCACAGGAGTTCGAGGCATCGGAGTACTACAAACCGGAATTCGAGGATAGAGACCGGCCGTTCAAGGGCGGGTCGGACAATTTTGATTAGGGCTGGCATGACATCACGGGAACGCGCAGAAAGAATTGCAAAGATCTCCACTCTCCCATCGCTTGTGAAGCAAGCAGTGAGTGGGTTGAACGATCAACAACTCGATACCACGTATCGTGATGGAGGCTGGACAGTCCGCCAGGTTGTCCACCATCTTGCAGATTCTCACATGAACGCTTTCGTACGCATGAAGCTGATCCTCACCGAAGAACGTCCGCCGCTCAAGGGATACAGTCAGGATGAATGGGCAACGTTGGTGGACACGAAAACGCTTGCCATCGCAAGCTCGCTGGCTATTCTTTCGGGGCTGCATGAACGGTGGACGGCGCTGCTCGGCACAGTGAACGAAGCCCAATGGAGTCGCGTGGGACTTCATTCGGAAAGAGGCGATGTAACGCTGGAGAGTTTGCTCAACACGTACGCGCACCACGGCGAGAAGCATGTCGGTCAGATCATGAACTTGCGGACGATAAAAGGATGGTAACTCATGTACACAGGGAAAACTCCATGAAATTCCGACTTGTCTATTGCATCGTTGTGGTTATTCTGCTGTGCGTGTCTTCGCATTCTCTTTTTTCGCAAGGCCAGCCGGTGCAGAAGTCGGCGCAGCCTTCATACCTCAAACACTCCATCAGTGTCACACTCGGATTGACATACCCGCGCACACACAGTGGCCTCACCGCATTTTGGAATCAGGGACCGAGTGAAGCAATGTCGTTCTCCGTTAACGTGAGCCGCTGGATCGGTCTGGGTGTGGGATTTGAGATTGCACTGTTACAGTTTGATGAGCCGGCGTTCAGGGCAGCGTTTCCAACGGTCGAGTTGCAACACAGAGATATTGTGCTCAGTCACGTGTATGTCGGCGGGAGGTACAACATCCTTCCGGGCATGCGGACAAGCCCGTATCTTCAGGCGACTGTCGGCGTATCGCGAATGACCGAGGCGTTGTACCGGAAAGTGATTGACGGTGCCCGTGTCACGTACTATCACGTGGGAGGTTCAACGCGCCTCACGGGAGGCCTCGCTGCCGGCCTGGATATTTATTTCAATCGCGCACTCGCCCTGGAACTTGAGGCAAGAGCAATCTATGCCCACAATGATTCCGACCTCGGTATTGCAACGAGCATTCGAGCGGGCTTTCGTTTCAATTTCTAATCCGTTGTTCGTTCTCTCGCTTCCGGATACCATCACATGACCAACGAAGAAATCCTCACCATCTTCAAAAAAGCTGGCGCACTGCTTGAAGGGCACTTCCAGTTGACCTCCGGATTGCACAGTCCACACTACTTCCAATGTGCGAAGGTTTTGCAACACCCGCGCAACACAGAACTTCTCTGTGGTGAAATCGCAAAGCGATTCAAGAATGCGCGCATTGGCGTCGTTGTCGCGCCGGCACTCGGCGGCATTGTTGTCGGGCAGGAGGTGGGACGCCAACTCGGAGTCCGCACGATATTCACGGAACGCAAGGAAGGACAGATGCAGTTGCGGCGCGGGTTTGAGATCGCGCGTGATGAGCGTGTGCTTGTGTGCGAGGATGTGGTAACCACGGGGGGGTCGGTGTTCGAAGTGATGGCGATTGTTAATGAACATGGCGGGGTTGTGGCCGGGGTAGGGTATGTCGTGGATCGAAGCGCAGGCAATGTCCGGTTTGAAATGGGGAAAGACGGACTACAGTTTGCACTGCTCCACATGGATGTTGTTGCATACACGCCCGCAGAGTGCCCGCTCTGTGCATCGGGAATTCCGGTCGCCAAACCGGGCAGCAGAGGAAACGCATGAACAGTGTGGAGACGATAAAATGCAATGGTTGAAAAATATACTCGGAAGTGAATTGCTCTACCACACGGTGATTGCCATTGCCATCGTGGTGGTGTTTGCAATGTTTTCCCGGGTTGTGAGAGCAGTGTTGAAATTTATCGCAGACCGTGTATTCTCGCGAACAAAAACCGTACTGGATGATCGCATCGTTGCGGTAGTGTTACGCCATGTGCGACCATTGCTGATCGTCACGAGTCTCCACATTGCGGTTCGGGAAATCCGCAAAGGCACCGCGGCCACCGACGAGACCATCCTGCAGATTCTCGAATATGGCGACGCCATTCTGTACATCATTGCTGTCATCCTTGTTGTCAAGATTGTCTTTTGCATCATCCGTGAGATTATCGACTGGTATCTCGACAGGATCTCATCGGAAGGTTCTTCCAACCTGAAGATGTCGCTGGGTCCACTCACAGGCAAGGTGGCCAACATCCTGGTGGGAATGATTGCGACCATCATCATTCTCGATCATTTTAGCGTAAACATCGGAAGCCTGCTTGTCTCTCTCGGCGTTGGCTCACTTGCAGTTGCTCTTGCCGCACAGGACACACTTGCCAATATGATTGCAGGATTCGTCATCATGGTTGACCGCCCGTTCCGTGTCGGAGATCGCATCGAGCTTCCTTCCGGACAGACCGGCGATGTGATGGAGATCGGATTACGTTCAACCAAGGTACTCAACTTCGACAACAACCTTATCATCACGCCCAACGCGGAGATCGTCAAGGGAAGAATCATCAATTATTCTTATCCCTTCAACCAGATGCGTGCGCAGGTGAAGATGGGAGTTGCCTATGGTACCGACCCGGAAAAAGTGCGCGGCATTCTGCTCGCGCTTGCACGGAGTCATCCCGACATCGTCCCCGATCCCGCGCCGGAGGTCCACTTCACGGCGATGAACGATTCATCAATCGAGTTTACGTTGGTGGCACGGGCATCGGATTTCAAGACTCAGTGGGCAGCGCAAAATATGATTCGCGAGCAGGCATACAGAAAATTCGCTGAAGAAGGGATAGAGATTCCCTTCCCGCAGCGCGTTGTGCACATGAAGACAACCTGATGGAATTAAAGCAGCTCAAACGTGAAGTTGTCTACCGCGGAAGAGTGTTTGATCTCATTGTCGATCAGGTGCAATATCCGTCAGGCAACACCTCCGTCCGCGAGATTGCCCATCACCCCGGAGGAGCGGTTGCGGTTCCGTTGCTGGCCGATGGCCGCGTGATTCTGGTGAAGCAGCTCCGTTATCCGTTTGGCAAACACCTGCTTGAATTGCCGGCGGGCAAACTCGATCCCGGAGAGGATCCGCGTGTTGCAGCAGAGCGTGAGTTGAAAGAAGAAACGGGCTGGACCGCGCGCACATGGGAAAAACTCGCTTCCATTTATACTACACCGGGCTTCTGCGACGAGGAACTTCATCTTTATCTTGCCACCGACCTTGTAGAATCACCTGATGGTCACGGGCGCGAAGAAGGAGAATTTACTATGACGGTTCACACCATCCCTCTTCAGGAAGCAATTGCATTGATTGAATCAGGGGAGATCAAAGACAGCAAAACCATCGCTGGCTTATTATTGGCGGAACGGAAGCTGCGGAGAGTGTTATGAGTGACGCATTATCGCCGAGGATGTACCAACTTGATCTTAAAGCATGCATTGATCGGGCGTGTGGAGGAGAGCTTGCCGAGATTTCCTATTACGAGAGAAATAACTGGCTGACAGTGGAGCTGGAATGCAACAAGTGCAAGCGCCGGTTTGTTGTTAAAGTAGAATGCTGAGCAAAAATAGGGCATCGATTCTGGATTATCGATTCCAGATTCTGGATGTCTAGCCGAGAGGCGTTGAGGAGTCCATAGAGTTTATCCAGTTTGTAGAGTCGTGAGTGGCTGAGAGTACCGACCCAGAATCCAGAATCTCAAATCCAGAATCCCCCGGCGTCCCCAAAGCCGAAAGCAAGCATATGAGGCCCAGTTTGAATCCTGTTGAAGTGATACGAAAGAAACGGAACGGCGGAATCCTCTCCAAAGAGGATCTGCAATCGTTCATCGGCGGATACGTCAAAGGAGAAGTTGCGGACTACCAGATGTCGGCTTTTCTCATGGCGGCGTATTTTAAAGGAATGACCGACGAGGAGACTGCGACGCTTACCGAGGTGATGTTGCACTCCGGCAAAGTGGTGGACCTCTCGCACGTTCCCGGCATCAAAGTGGACAAGCATTCCACCGGTGGCGTGGGCGACAAGGTGTCGCTGATCCTCGCGCCGATGGTCGCGGCGTGTGGCGTTCCCGTGCCGATGATCTCCGGTCGCGGACTCGGGCACACAGGCGGAACACTGGATAAACTCGAGGCCATTCCGGGATTCAGTACAACTCTCTCCATTGATGACTACAAGAAAGTGATTGCCGATATCGGGCTGGTGTTGATCGGTCAAACGCAGGATATCGCTCCTGCCGATAAGAAAATGTACGCGCTACGCGACGTGACCGCAACCGTGGAATCCATTCCGCTGATTGCCGGAAGCATCATGAGCAAGAAGCTTGCCGAGGGCATCGATGCGTTGGTGCTCGACGTGAAGACCGGCAACGGCGCGTTCATGAAATCGTATGAGGACTCCATCGCCTTGGCGAAAGCGCTCGTGGGCATCGGGACGACGATGGGAAAACGCACAATGGGCTTTATCACCGACATGAGCCAGCCGCTCGGCAACGCAGTAGGCAATTGGTGTGAAGTGGTGGAGTCTGTGGAATGTTTGCGCGGCAAAAACGTGCCTGACCTGATGGAAGTGACATACGTATTGGGTGGAGCGATGGTCTACCTCGGCGGCAAAGCAGGCTCCATGGAAGAGGGAATGAAACTCTGTCGCTCTGCCATCTGGTCCGGCAAGGCCTACGAGAAGTTCGTTGAGATTGTACAGCGACAGGGAGGTGATGTATCGTATCTTGCGCAACCGGAGAAATATCCCAGGTCCGCTGTGACGCTTGAAGTAAAAAGCTCGGCGGCGGGCCACGTTGCGGGATTCGAAACCATGCGCATCGGGCTGTTGGCCATTGAGTTGGGTGCGGGTAGGCAACGTGTTGATGATGTGATTGATCCCAAAGCAGGAATGATCTTCGCCAAAAAGCTCGGCGACCATGTGGAGAAGGGTGAAACACTTGCCGTTATTCATACAGACAAGAAGGAAGCTGCCGAACGGGGAATGCTCGAGCTTGCTTCATCCATTCACATCAGTTCGGACAAACCTGAACGCGTCCCGCTGATCCATGCCGTTATTGATGCAACGGGCGTTCAACCGTGGAAGACGCCTGAGCAATGGTAGGGCGCTCGGTTCTGGTTTATGGGATTTTTGAAGGCCAAAGGTTCTGATAATAGAATGTTAGCTCCAATGCTACCCGAGGCCGTCTAAAGTTACTTAACTCTAAAATAATAATGATGAAATCAAAATATTTCTTATTGATATTTTTTATTGGCTTTTCCACTTCCGTATTGAGCCAGTTAAAACAAATAAAAGCGAATGCAGCAATATTTAACTATACAGATAAAGGCAGTGGCGAACCAATTGTCTTTATACATGGCGGGTTAGAAGATTATCGCACGTGGGATGCACAAATTGACACGTTCTCAAAACACTATCGCATCGTTACTTACAGTAGAAGATTTAATTTCCCTAATCACAATACAAAAAAAGTAAAAGAGTTTTCAGCAAAAACAGAAGCTGAAGATTTAGCTTCACTAATTACGCAACTACAATTGGGGCCGGTCCATTTAGTTGGTCATTCCTTCGGAGGACTTATCTCGCTCTTCTTAGTAAAGCAGCATCCAGAACTAGTGCGTACACTAACACTTTCAGAGCCGGCATTAATTAGCTGGCTTCCTGATATAGCTGGCGGAGAAATTCTTTACGATAATTTTTATAACCAATTATGGAAGCCGGTTAAACAAGCCTCTAAAGCTAAAGACACATTAGCTGTTTTAAAACATACCTTAATTTATTTTGCAGGTGAAGATATATTGGACAAGTTACCCCAAGAAATCAAAACTCAATTTATCCTAAATATTCCTGAGTGGTTTTCCATTGCATATTCTCCTGAGGCGTTTCCAGATTTCAAGAAAGAATATCTTAAAGACATTAAAGTACCTGTGCTTCTTCTGTCCGGCGGGCAAACTTTACCCATGTTGCAACTATTGAATAAAGAATTGAAAAGTGCCTTACCCAACGCCCAACAATATCATTTGGATGAAGGTACTCATGATTACTGGGTGACACATCCTCAGCAAATGGGACAAGTTTTGTTGAGGTTTCTACAAACTACTTCCCCAAAATAGACTACTATTGGTTTGACGAAAAGCAAAAGCAGAAAACAGACGACAAAAAACAAAGTGAACATCATGTCAGAAGAACAAAAGTCATTACCCAAATGGATACTGATAGTATCAGGACTTTTTGCATTACTTGAGCTCGGGGTAAGTGTAGCGTTATGTTTTTCACCGGAGTCGGTTTTGGAGATGGTTGATCTTAACGCAAAAGGTGTTGACTACGTAATTTATATGTGGGCTGCCCGACAATTTGCCCTTGGTGTTATCTTTGGTTATGCGACACTTAAAAAATCAATTCCCATGCTGACAATCGCATATATTTTCTTCCTCGTAATGTTTGTCGGCGACTTCTTCATTGGCATCTCACAAAAGGACAATCCGCTTATCATTACTGCTGTAGTAATGTGCATTGTGTCTTCGACAATGATATTTGCAATCAATAAGCGAAAATAGTATTAGGAGACCAGCATGAAAGCACAAGGCAAAACCGTTAAGGAAATTTTATCAAACCTGCCCGATGACAGGCTTGAACCCTTTAACAAACTGCACGATGTCATTGTAAAAAACCTGCCCAAAGGATTTGAACCTGGCATCAGTTACGGTGGCCTGGGTTATGTGGTGCCGCATAAACTCTACCCCGCAGGTTACCATTGCAAGCCGGAAGAGCCGCTACCTTTTGCCGGCATTGCCTCGCAAAAAGGATCCATTAATTTTTACCACATGGGCGTTTATGCTGATCCGAAATTATCAAAATGGTTTGTGAGCGAGTATCCCAAACACAGCAAACAAAAACTCGATATGGGTAAGAGTTGCGTGCGTTTTAAGAAGATGGAAGAGATTCCCTATAAACTCATCGGTGAATTAATGAAAAAGATGAGCGCCGGGGAATGGATTGAGATGTATGAGAAAAATCTTGTACCGAAATCGAAGAAGAGGTAAGAGTCGTTGTTCGTTCTCCGGCTGCCCTCAAACTGAGTCACTACCCAATAAGCTATGAAACCTACCGACACACACAATCAGCGTATCGCGAGAATGATCTTCGCCTCGGTCTACCCTTTCTATCTGGAAAAAGTGAAGAAGAAAGGGAGAACAAAAGCAGAATTGCATCAGGTTATTGAGTGGCTCACAGGTTTCGATAAAAAGAAGTTGCAGGAACTGATAAAGGAAAAAGTAACCTTTGAAACATTCTTCCAGCGTGCTGCGCTCAACCCCAATGCTCATCTTATCACCGGAGTGATTTGCGGATATCGTATAGAGGAAATTGAGAATCCTCTGACCCGGCAGGCCCGGTATTTGGATAAGCTGGTGGACGAGTTGGCAAAGGGCCGGAAGATGGAGAAGATTTTGCGTGGCTCGTAGGGAAACCGATGTCAAACAAACCATGATGTCAAATGGCTAAATCAAAACTCGCTGAAATAAAAACGAAACCAACCTCTGCAAGCGTGGAGGGGTTCATCAATGGTGTTAAGGATGAACAAAAGCGCAAAGACAGTTTTGTGCTTTTGGGAATGATGAAGAAGGCAACCGGGGAAGAGCCGGCATTATGGGGCAGCTCCATCATCGGTTTTGGCAGCAAGAGATACAAAAGTCCCGCCACCGGCAGGGAAGTTGACTGGCTCCGGATAGGTTTCTCTCCCCGTAAAGCGAACCTCTCGTTGTACCTCATGGTGGACATCAAGGAGCAAGCTGCTGCACTCAAAAAGCTGGGCAAGCACAAGACGGGTGTTGGTTGCCTCTACATCAATAAGTTGGAAGAGATCGATCTGAAAGTTCTGAAGGGAATGATAGACGCATCCGCAAAACGAAAGTAGGCTACTTTTGATGAGATCTGCAGTGATAATACTGCTTTGTTTGTTTTATGCCGCCACTTACGGGCAGGACATAGAGCCTGAATTCGACGGGCATACATGGGAAGCTCCATATACTCTTCCGACTCCAAAGGATTGGGGTATTGAGCGATTTCCTATTCCCATTAGTTTCGCTCCTGACATTCCATACAAGGGGGTTGAAGATATTCGTTTTGCTCCGGGCTGGGCCAAAGCAAAAAGCGACGAGTACTGGAGCTATGCCTTCTTGTGGTATCTGGAGGGGGAGATCAAGATGGATTCGACAACAATCGAGAGCGATCTCAAAGCTTACTATGCAGGATTGGTTGCCGTTAACGGGAGCAATATTCCTGCCGACAAACTCATGCCGGTAGTGACGTCATTCAAAGAAGCAAAGAGAGATAAAGGCGATCGCAAAACGTATGTCGGGACAATTACAATGGTGGATTATATGGCACAAAAACCAATAGTCCTCAATTGCAAAGCACACGTGAAATCGTGCCCGGGAGAAAACAAGACGTTCATCTTCTACGAACTATCACCTCAACCCTTGTCCCATAACATTTGGCGAAGCCTTGACAAGCTATGGCTTGATTTCAAATGTAAGAAGGATTGACCATGACAAAGAGAAATAAAAAAGAGTTGTCACCAGCGCAACATGAAGAACTACTCAGAGCGTTGAAAGCCCGTTTTGAGAAAAACATGAACCGCCACAAAGGTCTTGAATGGGCTAAAGTACAAGTAAACCTGGAATCCAATTCCGGAAAACTCTGGTCACTCAATGAAATGGAAAGAACCGGCGGTGAACCGGATGTTGTCGGTTACGATAAAAAATCGAGCGAATACATTTGTTATGATTGTTCAGCGGAAAGTCCTGGGGGCCGCAGAAGTGTTTGTTATGACCGCGAAGCGTTGGACTCAAGAAAAGAACATAAACCGAAAGATAGCGCCATGAATATGGCCGCTGACATGGGCATTGAGCTTTTAACGGAAGAACAATACCGGGAATTGCAAAAGCTTGGGAATTTCGATACCAAGACATCGAGCTGGGTGAAAACACCTTTGGCGATCAGAGAACTCGGCGGCGCCCTCTTTTGCGATCGTCGCTACGACACTGTCTTCGTGTATCATAACGGAGCAGAATCCTACTATGCTGCCAGGGGTTTCCGTGGCATGCTACGGGTCTAACAGGATGATGAACTTCGCGATGTCACACTGACAGAGGGTTTTTTCTCCAACCCGCAGCGCCTAACAGTTGAGACGATGAAATTAAAGAATCAGATTGTATGAACGAGAAGATTTTATTTAAGACCCGTCTGTATTTTACAGGAATAGTGACAATTGCGATATGGGCACTTCTTGCCTGGGACCATTACCATGGAGGTGTACCAAGTCACCATATTTTGCATCGTGAAGACTTGCCTGCAATTTCCAATTGGTGGGGCGGTCTTCTCCTTCCGTTACTTACATGGTTTCTCCTGTATCGCATCGAAAAGCGACTGATGCGCGACAATGTTGAAGAATCAATAGTATCAAAACGTCCGGCAAATATACTCTACGGGTTTATTGGAGCTTTATTTTTTGGAATACTCATTTCCGTCTTTTTTACTCTTGGCTATTCTGATATTCCGGGATACATGCTTATTGGTCTCTTTTTACTTGGACTGTTCTTTCCGATTTATCGGGCAGAGTGCATGCTTGGCTTCGTCCTTGGAATGACCTTTACATTTGGTGCGGTGCTGCCAACTGTAGTTGGATCCATATTAGCATTGATTGGTGCAGTACTCCATCTCTATGTTCGGCCGGGAATGTTATATATCAGATCAAGAATTGCGCGCCCAGTTAGGTAGTGGCTCAGTTTTGATAGATCTCTGCTTTTATTGTACGAACTCTCCCTCCTCGGATTGAACTTTTCCCCTCCCTTGGGAAGGGAGGGGAGCCACGCTAGAACAGAGGAGGGGGAGAGTTGTAAGATCATCATACGATCACGGTTCAAGTTCAAAATGAGTCACCGCCGGATGTTGACATTCAGCCAAATTTCCCTATTTTATCAGTCGCCGTCACCCTTCCCGGTGTTTACGGATGCCCGTTTGGGCAAACTCCTGTGTTGTACGCGCAACAAGTCAAGATGGAAAGGCACCACCACTTTCAGAACGGGAGGCCGCCAATGACGTTTGTGAAGGACCTACTGAACAACAGACCGGTTTTTACCGTTGGTCGAGATGCAACGGTGCAGGATGCAGCCGAGCACATGACCCGCAATAATATCGGCGCGGTGATAGTCATGGACGGCTCGCGCCTTGTGGGAATATTCTCGGAACGCGACGTTGTCAACCGCGTTGTCTCCAAGGGCCTTGACCCGAACACAACGCCCGTTGCTTCCGTTATGACAACAGATCTTGTTGTAGCGTCTGCCGATGAAACACACAAGTCGTGTCTCTGGAAAATGAAACAAGCCAACTGCCGTCATCTTCCCGTTATTGATGGTGACAAACTGATCGGGATGATTTCGGTTCGTGACCTCCTGCAGGTGGACATCACGGAGAAAGACGATCAGATACAGTTCCTCAACGATTATATGTTCCATGTGCCGCCCGGTGTGGAGAAGAAGTATATCGAGTAACCGTTTGTCACGGAGACATTGAATGCCTGTTGTCACCTTCCATCATCAACATCGCTCCATCGAAGTGGAGCCCAACACCAATCTGCGACAGCTCATGCAGAGGGTCGGTGTTCCCCCGTACCAAGGGCTCGACATGCTGCTCAACTGTCACGGGAACAACTTCTGCGGCACATGTGCCGTTGAGGTGTTGAACGGCAAAGGTGCATCGCAGCGTGGACAGGATGAAGAGGCCACGCTCATTGGCAATCTTGCCATCGCTCGCGTGGTGGATAAAAACATGCGGCTCTCCTGCCAGACGTATGTTACCGGAGACATGATCGTGAAGACCCAGCCTGCACGGCCGCTGGATAAAGTGAAGACCAAGGAACGGTTTGCGTTGCTGGGACTTTTCTCTGTATTCCTGCTGGCGTTTCTTGGAGTGATGGCGTATCTTGTTTTGGATATGATAAAACTGTATTGAGAGTGTGCGGTCTGACGGTAATCCAGGGGGCGATGGCGGGAGCTTTCGCCCTTCGTATTTCCGGTGCGTGGCGGATGGAAGTTCCATGGCTGCCACATCAGGGGGTCAAACCGATTCTCACAAGGAGAAATGTATGCACACAGCGATTACTCAGGAGGAACTGGGTACACTGACCGGAGTAGTAAAGGAATACCTCACCGACCTACGCAGCGAAATTCTCGATACAGACGATCAGTTGTATAAACAGGAATTGAAATACAAGGAAGAGATACTGTGTATTCTTCTCGGCAAGTTTGAGCATGAGCGGCGCATGATCAGTCAGGTTCAGAAGACTTTGTAGCAGGTTCTGTTATTTCGTTGTCGGGAGTTTCAACACATCCAGCATTGCATTGTGGACGTGACCATTTGTTGCAAGTACCTGTTTGTTGTAGATGGAAGACGGTGCTCCAGTGAAATCGGTGATCGTTCCACCAGCTTCGCGAACGAAGAGCATGCCCGCGGCCATATCCCACGGATTCAAATTCACTTCCCAGAACCCATCGAATCTTCCCGCTGCGACGTAAGAAAGATCCAACGCTGCCGAACCCAGCCGCCGTACGCCCTGTCCACGCATCAGAAAATTCACAAAATGCTCGACAGCATAGTCCGGATTGGTGGCGATATCATACGGAAAGCCGGTCACAAGGAGACTGTTGATCAACTCAGAGGCCTTCGAGACCTGCATACGTTTGCCATTCAGATATGCGCCGGAGCCTTTCTCCGCAGTGAACATCTCGTCAAGGTTCGGGTCATACACCACTCCGGCGATGAGCTCGCCCTTATACTCCACTGCAATCGTCACACAGAACATGGGGAGTCCGTGAAGGAAATTCGTCGTGCCATCCAGCGGATCGATCACCCATTTGTAATCGGAAGAACCGCTTCCTCCGGACTCCTCGGCGAGAATTCCGTGTGAAGGGTGATGCCGTTTGATGATGTTGATGATTTTCTGTTCGGAGGCCCTGTCGATTTCGGAGACGAGGTTCCGCCCCTCGCCTTCCTTGATTTCGATATTCTTGACTTTGCCAACGCTGTACTTGAGAAACTTGCCCGCTTCTCGTGCCGCCTCAATCGCTATCTGGATCATGAACTTCTCTCCGTGTTCCTCTTAAACTCTGTTACTCTGTGGTAAAATCTCCGGCTAAGATACTGAAAAGATGAGGGGGAAACCATTAATAGAAGCAGGACGATGGGCAGGTGAAAAAATAAACGCGCGCCCAATGCCTGTGAGGGAGGAAAGGAGTGATCTGGTCAGGGTCACTTGCCAGGGCACTGGACGCGCGTATATGAAAAAGAGCTATGCGGATTGTTGTTGGTCAGGATGACTGTACAATGTGTGGAGTACAGGGATAAGCTCGTGGGCAAGATCGCACTTCCAAAGAAATGCGCAGGCGCCTACACTCATGGCCTTCCGGGGATATTCTTCCCCTGTATGTTCCGTCATCATCACAATGTCCGGTGCGTCGGGACGATCTCGAATCCTTGCAGCCGTTTCGAATCCATCCATCACCGGCATCCGGATGTCAATCAGGACGGTGGTGGGATGAAGGGCTTTCACGTGTGCAAGTGCCTCGAGTCCGTCCACTGCTTCGCCGGCAATCACAAATCTGTGATGCGGAGAGAGGATCTCTGCGATTGCCCTGCGAACGTGGGCGCTATCGTCAACAACGAGCAGACGAATCTTGTCGATCATGGAGTGTGGTTTGAAGGTTTCGTTCCTGACCCGCTTCCCTTCAATATTAGTTACACTCCGCCTCACTTGCAGAAATTCCGACAGGAAAAAAGTGACTATTTATTGTCAAAGGAGAGGAGGAACAGACGGGTTGAATTGAGGGGAATTTCGTTGCAGGATCTAGTCAAGCATATGTATCACTACGCCATCCCTCAGTTTCGGCTCAAACCAGGTTGATTTCGGGGGCATGATCTGTCCCGCGTCGGCAATGCTGAGAAGTTCGGCGACCGAGGTAGGATGGAGCGAAAATGCCACAGCCATTTCACCGGAATCCACTCGTTGTTCAAGCTCCTTCAGTCCTCTGATTCCTCCCACAAAATCAATTCGTTTATCTGTCCGTTGATCTTCAATTCCGAAGACCGGTGCCAGTATCCGATCCTGGAGAATTGACACATCAAGTCGGGCGACGGGGTCGCTTTGCGTGAGAAAGTGTGCGGGTGACTTCAGCGTGTACCACTTGTGGTCAGTGTACATTCCGAGCTCACCCTTTGCGGAGGGCCGCACAGGAGTGTTTGATTCCTTCAGGGAAAACTCTTGTCCGAGCCGCCGCAACAAATCATCTTTGCTCTGACTATTCAGGTCTTTGATCACTCTGTTGTATTCCAGTATTTGCAACTGGTTGTCAGGAAAGATCACAGAAAGGAAATAGTTGTACTCTTCGTTTCCCGTGTGGAGCGGGTTTGTCCGTGCGCGCTCCTCCGCAGCCCGCGCCGCTGCTGCCGAGCGATGATGTCCATCGGCAATATAGAAGAAGGGGACCTGTGCAAATTCCTCAACGAGTTGATTCGCGGTTGCTGTATCCTTGACTGCCCAGAGTTGGTGCCGGATTCCGTCGCCTGCGTCAAAGTCATATTCCGGAGTTGAAGATGAAACGCGGGATATGATTGCATCAATTGCCGAAGACGCATGATATGTCAGGAAGATTGGTCCGGTCTGCGCATTGGTAACGAGAATATGTTTCGTCCGGTCGTTCTCTTTGTCGGGCCGCGTGTGTTCATGTTTTTTTATGATTCCCGTTCTGTATTCGTCCACGGAGACACATCCTACAACACCAATTTGCCTGTGTTGGCCCATAGTCAGGGCGTATAAATAGAGAGAGGGCTGAGTCTCCTGCCGCAACACGCCATCAGTGATGAGTCTCCGGAGATTCTCTCGTCCCTTGAGATAGACGCTCTCGTCATATAAACTGGTGCCGTCAGGAAGATCAATCTCCGGTTTACCAACATGCAGGAAAGAAAGGGGATTATCGCGTGCTTCAATTCTCGCTTCGTCGGAACTCAGCACGTCGTACGGTCGTGCTGCAACTTGTTCTGCATATTGTGGTTGGGGACGGTATCCCTTGAACGGACGAACAACGGCCATATCATATCTCCGAAGATGGGTAACGAGCGTCCAAGATACTCAGAATTTCACATCGTTGCATCCGAAAACTGCATGCAGCGCCTTGCACCATTTGCACCGAATGGCTATCTTGAAGGCAGTCAATCGACGGCTTCCTCTCTCCGGTCATTCAAGTATCTCAATCATCAATCTCAAGCGGTGAGGTTTCAATGCAAGTATCACGACAGGTGTCCCTGCTTTGTGCAATGCTGACTTTTGTTGCCATTGCCAGTTCCCAGCAAGTTGTTGTTAATGAACTCTACAACTCCAGCGCAACAGATGAGTGGATCGAGTTGCTTGTGGTCCAGGACAGTCTTGACATGCGCGGCTGGGATCTACGCGATTTCTCTTCGGGTGGAGCTCCGCAGGCACAATTGGACTTTACGACGAGCACGTTGTGGAGTAACCTGCGCGCCGGAACCCTGATCGTTGTTACCCGTCCGGAAGTCACCATTATCGAAGACACAGATCCTTCCGATTATCTGGTGATCATCAAGGGAGGGAATGCACTCTATTTTACTGGAAACCCGTTTCAGTTTGCCGGCGCAAGTGAAGCAATTCAGATTCGCAATGCTTCGGACGTTCATGTCTTTGGCGTGTCATGGGGCCCGGCAAATGCTGCGAGCATTCCGACGCCCAAGGTACATTTCACGGGAACTTCAACGAGCAACACCAGCATCTCTTTCAATGAGGACTCTGTTCCGGAATTATCAGTGACAACCAACTGGACCGTCAACAACGCAAGCGCCACCCAGGGACTCGGTAACACGGCCACCAATCTCGCGTGGATCAATACCTTCCGTGCGCGAGCCGATGGTTCCGGCTCTGCTTCAATGCAGCCCGATACTCTGAACGGTGGAGACACAGGTCCGATCGTTATCACGTATCGTCGTGATACACAATTCAACATCACCGATCTCCGTGTGATTATTCCCACTGGATTTATTTGGGGACAAACTCCCGCCGATGTCAGCTTCACGAACATGACGGCGACAACATCCGTCAACGGTGACACGATCTCCATCACGGGAATTGTTTTCTCGGCAGATTCCACCGTCATCACCATCAATAATGTCGAAGCCGCAGACAGCACGGCGATTTATCTATTCAAGGTGCAATCACGCGTGAACCAGTACGGCGATGTTGCCCCGACGCCACGCGTCGTGGTATTCGGCAATCCCGAATCCATTGCGAGCATAAAAGTAAATGACGCAAACGGAGTGATGTTGAGGGCGAACCAGCTTGTTACTGTGCGCGGGATTGTAACAGTTGCCAACGAATTCGGTGGCCCATCGTACTTCCAGGATAATTCCGGTGGCCTCGGAGTTTTTGGCTCTGCGTTTTCGACGGCCGTGAGTGTGGGAGACGAAGTGATTGTCTCCGGAATTATTCAGCCGTTTTCCGGACTTTCCGAGATCGTGAATCCGATTCTTCATCAGATCGTCAGCAACGGCAATGTGCTGGTTCCACTTCTCGTGACAGCTTCGCAGATAGCGAACGATGGAGCAGGGGGAGTGGAGCAATACGAGGCTGGCCTCGTTCGTCTGAACGGCGTAACGGTGAGCGGCTCGGGTGTGTGGGCGGCGAATACGAACTATAATTTGCAGGATGGAACCGGGACGACACAGATCCGGATTGACAATACCACGAACCTGGTCGGCGCTCCGATTCCCGCCGGCGCGTTTGATCTTGTGGCCGTTGTCGGACAATTCATTACCACGTTGCCCTACATCGGCGGGTATCAGCTTATGCCGCGGACCACAGGTGATATTATTTCCACCGGCCCGATTATCTCCACCTTCCCGGTTGAATCGAATATCCAGCCGACAAGCCTCACCATTTCCTGGCAGACATTGAACAATGGAACCTCGTTTCTCAGGTACGGAACAACGTCCGCTTTTGAACTTGGTGTTACAGGCTCAAGCACTCCGACGACCACACATTCCGTGGATCTGGGTGGTCTCCAACCCGCAGGCATTTATTACACGCAGGCATTCTCGGTTGCAGGACCCGATACGAGTTTTGCGACGCCGCTCATTGTTAGCACGGCTTCACCTGCGCAATCAACCGGTGAGATGAATGTCTATTTCAGCAAGAGCGTGAATACTTCGCTGGCATGGTTCCAGCAAGCGCAAGGGAACCTCGATCTTTCAGGCAAGGTTGTTACGCGTATCAACAACGCGCGCCGCTCCATCGACGTCGCATTGTACAGTCTCAGCGGCTCGCCCGGAGACGGTATCGCTGCGGCGCTCGTCGCTGCGAAGAACCGTGGTGTAAAGGTGCGCGTCATCTGCGAATACGATACACGCAACTCCAATGCGTACAACTCCCTGATCGGTAACGGCGTCCCATTGATCAATGACCGGTTTGATGCGATCAACGATGGTGTAGGTTTGCACCATAACAAGTTCTTTGTGGTTGACGCACGGGGTGGTGCCCCCGAGAGTGTGTGGGTGTTTATGGGTTCATGGAACCCGACGCAGCCCGGGACATTCGACGACTACCAGAACGTGGTTGAAGTACAGGACGTCGCGTTGGCAAATGCATACAACCGCGAGTTCAATGAGATGTGGGGAAGTGACAACGACACGCCCAACGCGTCGGCCTCTCGCTTTGGTGCACGCAAGTCGGACAATACTCCGCACCGGTTTGTCATCGCCGGAAAGGAAGTCGAGAGCTATTTCAGTCCGAGTGACCGCGTTACGTCAAGAATGGTCAGCGCCATCAATGCGGCCGAGCACTCGGTGGCGTTTGCGCTGCTGACAATTACCAGGCAGGATCTTGGTACGGCCATTCTTGGTCGCAAAACCGCGGGCAAGAAAGTCCGTGGACTTGTGGATAACAACACCGATACCGGTTCACAGTATAACTTCCTGCTTTCAAGCGGAGTGGATATGCACTTGAAGGCCGGTCCGGGACTACTGCACCACAAGTACGGCATTATCGACGCGGAAGACCCGAACTGGAACGCCATCACGATTACCGGCTCGCACAACTGGAGCAACTCCGCGGAGAATGCGAACAACGAAAACACGCTCATCATTCGTGACGGCAATATCACGAACCAGTTCCTTCAGGAATTTGCGGCGCGGTACTATCAGTTCGGCGGCACGGATACTATCTTCGTTGGTGTGGAGGAAGTGGGCGGGGAAGTTCCCACTGCATTTTCACTCTCGCAAAATTATCCCAACCCGTTCAACCCATCAACAGTGTTCAACTATCAACTGGCGACAAGCAATGTCGTGTCGCTAAAAGTCTATGACATCCTCGGCCGCGAAGTTGCGACGCTTGTCGATGGGAAACAAAACGCCGGTAACTACCGTGTGGAGTTTAATGCCGCCGGACTTTCGAGTGGCGTGTATTTCTACCGGCTTGAGGCGGGAAGTTTTGTGGAACAGAAGAAAATGATCTTGATGAAGTAGTGAACTTTCAAGTCTGACATTCTTGGCAGATTTATCTTTATTCTGCTTGTAGGTTTACGCTTTTTGCAGCGGTACAGCACCCCTCGGTGAACCTGGTATGGGGGTTGACCGGAACGCGACCTCGTATTTTTACGTGTTTTTTAAAGGCGGGACTGGAAAAGTTGCTTTTCAGTCAGTCCTGTCATATTTTCATATCGGCTTCTCGCTTCAAGGTCTGAGGTCTTTCACTCCATTATCAATTCGTTTGGATTTGGTCTACGGCCCCGTTCACACATGAGGGATCTGCGAGCATAATTTTGTGCGCTCGGATCGACATCTTCAACGAATGTCTCCTCGTTTTCGGAGTCATCTCCTCAGTTCATACTCCAATTCCATGCATTTTCCCACTCACTCACCCCTGTAAGGCGGTGCGACTGCATCATCTGGTCACATTTTTGGAGGTTCATTGAAGAGAGTTCTATTGCTTTTGTGTTGCGTTATGGCGGCCAGTATACTTATTCCCGGCAGGTCGCTTGCGCAGGCATGGGTTGCACAAACCAGTGGAGTCTCGTCCGCACTTTCATGCGTTTCGTTTGTCGGGAAGGATACCGGATCGGTATGCGGTGTCTCGGGGGTGATACTCCGGACCACGAACGGGGGCACGACATGGACAAGCCAGACAAGTGGGACAACAAATGACCTCAATTGGATTCGTCTGTTTAATGGTCTCACCGGAACGGCGGTAGGGGAGAGTGGTACGATCCGCCGAACGACTAATGGCGGGACCTCGTGGACTTCACAAACGAGCGGCACGACTCAGGATCTCTCGGAAGCTTTTTTCGTTGATGCATCAATCGCGTTCGTGGTGGGAACGAACGGAACAATTCTCAAGACAACAAATGCCGGAACAACGTGGACAAGTCAGACAAGCGGTACAACGAATGACATCAACGGCATATTCTTCACCAGCTCCAGCAATGGTGTGGCCATCGGCGAGAGTGGCACTATCCGCCGAACGACGAATGGCGGTACGACATGGACCGGCGTGACGAGCGGGACGACAAATTTTCTTCACGAGCTTCGTTTCTGGGATGCAAATAACGGTATCATCGTCGGCTTAAGTGGCACAGTCCTCACAACATCGAATGGCGGAACAAGCTGGATCGTTCAAACGAGTGGCACAACCACTGCTCTTGTCGGTCTCGCAGTAACGGATTCAACCACCGCACTTGCGACCGGTGGGTCAGGGACTATTCGCCGCTCCACTGATCGTGGTGTGACCTGGGCAAGTCAGACGAGCGGAACCACATCGGCCATCAATGAGATTGCCTTTCCCGAAGTACTGGTAGGGACGGTAGTGGGGAACAGCGGGATCATCCGTCGCACGGTAACAGGCGGTGAAGTCATTCCTCTTTTTTCCGTCTCACCCACCGCTCTTGCTTTTGGTAATGTCGTTGCCGGACTAAGCAAGCTCGATAGTGTTACTGTAACAAACACGGGGATTGCGACTCTTTCGATTTCCTCCGTAAGTTCGACCAATGGGGAGTTCAGTGTAAGTCCGTCTAGTGCAAGCATTGCGGCGTCAGGAACTCAGAAATTCTACATTACTTTCAGTCCGACAAATGGCGGTCCGGAGACGGGCAGTATTGTGTTTTCGCATAATGCACCGGGGACGCCCGATACAGTCTCCGTTAGTGGTACGGGAACAACGTACACGATCACCTCTTCGGCGAGTGCCGGTGGTTCCATCGCTCCGTCAGGCTCAGTGTCAGTGAACCACGGAGCCAACCAGTCGTTCACGATCACTCCGAACTCAGGTTACCACATCGATAGTGTTGTGGTTGACGGTGTGAACCAAGGAGCAATCGCCGGCTACAACTTCCTGAACGTCACAGCCAATCACACAATCGCAGCCTACTTCTCAATCAACACGTACACCATAACAGCAACAGCGAGTGCCGGTGGTTCCATCGCTCCGTCAGGTGCGGTGTCGGTAAACCATGGAGCGAACCAGTCGTTCACGATTACACCGAACTCAGGATACCACATTGACAGTGTTGTGGTGGATGGTGCCAACCAAGGCGCAATCACGAACCACAACTTCCTCAGCGTCACAGCGAACCATACGATTGCCGCGTACTTCTCAATCAACGCGTACACCATAACAGCAACAGCGAGTGCCGGTGGATTGATCTCTCCATCCGGCTCAGTGTCGGTGAACCATGGAGCCAACC
>JBJXHC010000010.1:0-20084 GCA_046160825.1 Bacteroidota bacterium
ATGAAAAAGAACCGTCGTTCCTGGCCCTGACTCAGCATTATTTCAACCACTCGGAGGAATCGTTCCGGAGGCCATCGGCGTTCGAGTGATGTCGTCCCCGCATTGATATTCACACAGACAATCTCGAAACCATTTGTGCCTAAACCAAGTTTCCGGGTTGCTGAACGACGCTCTTCCGCCGACGGAAGGATCGGTGTGATAATGGCATCGGTGTCGGGTGAGATATTCAACGCCGAGAGCTGGCGAAGAAACACATCGACGACGTGGGCAGAATGGTCCAGGGGAATATGGTGCGTAACGTTGTGTTGTCTCCAACGTGTCGGGAGTTCATAACCCACTCGTATAGGGGCATTCGACAGTGTTGAGATCAAGGTGGAGAATTTTGAAAAGAACTCAAGATCAAAGACGATATCGATTCGTTGTTGTCTGAGAAACCTGAGCACTGCAAACGTATCCCGAACGAACGCCAATGCCGATGAAGTGGAAATGATGAGGCGATCTGTTGGTTGGGGAAGTTTATCCAGTAGTTCTCTGTTGTGCGAGAACGTGAGATAAAGAATTCGTGAATCAGGGAAACGATATTTCAAAGACGAGAGAAGGGGCGTGCTGAGTAACACGCTCCCGAGGCCAAAGAACTTGATGATGAGAATTGTCTGCAATGGAGTCTTTGGTTCATGGCGCGGTCGCCAGCGTGAGATGAATCCCACAAGAAGACACAGCGGGATTCCCACAAACCGATCAATTCCTCGCATGACATTAACGTTCATGCAGTTGCTTTCCGCTGAAGGACGACCATGCTATGATCGCCAATACGGTTGAATGGGTAGACGCGGCAAAGTGCATCATCAATCTTTTCAAGAATGGGCAGAATACTTCCGAATCTTCTGTACGCGTTCACAGACGAAGGCGGCGGTGTAAAGATATTCAACCCCATTGTCACTACGTGCGTGAACGATTCACAAAAGACTTTCTTTATGTTCTGGGGAGAATGATAGAACGTCTGCACCTTGCCCCCATGAACATCGGCAAGACAGCCGTCCGGATTCGACCTTCGGAAAGCGCTTTTGATATTCCCACGAAAGAGGAACGCAAGTGTTTCGATGAAGGAAAAGTCCGTCATCACGACAACGATCAAGTATCCGCCGGGACGTACAATTGCTCCGAGTTCATTTGCGATGTCGCCCAGGTCCTTTATGCAGTTCAGGCCTCCCATGTTTGAAAAGGCACCGTCGAACTGTTGACCCCTCAATTGATCAAGTTCACTAAACGGGAGAACCCCAAAGGTCATTCTTCCCGACGTTTGGCGCTGACCTGTTTTCTCACGCGCTTTTTCGATCATCTGAGGTGAGAGGTCGGTCGCATGAACATGAACACCATGCTGCGCAAGAAAGAGAGCGTCAGTCCCGGTGCCGCAATTCAGTTCGAGGATTGTTTGGTTGGGACTAAAATACGTGAGCAGAATATCTCCGTACATTCGGCGGAGTCGCTTTGTTGCAGGCAATGCATCGAACTCATCGTCATACGTCGACGCACTGTTGTCAAACGCCTTTCGTGTCGCATCAACCTCCGTGGGCAACGAATCGCGCATTGCTACGTCCGTGTACTTCTGGTAAGCTGCATTCCCACACGAGCAATCTTTGCTTTTGCAAATGTGCTGACGACCGACCCGAGATTTCTCCTGCCGTTGGACATCATCTTGTGAAGTGCGATCTCGTTCACGAGATGCCGCGTTGCAAACCAGTAGAAGCGCTCCGAATGGCGACCGGAGAAGTTCAGCGTGCGATCAGTGATCTTCTCCCAGGAATCGTTCACGATGAGATGATCTTTCACCTCGTTGTACATCGTTGTGCCTTTGATCGGATAGGCAAGGGTGGTGAGATACGTATCGGGGTTGGTTTCCTTGAGGTGAGTGATCGTGGCATCAATATCGGAGATTTCCTCACCGGGATAACCGAGCATCACGAAGAGTCCTGCCTGGATACCGTACTTCTGCGCCAACCCCGTAATCTTGCGGATCTGCTCGACGCTTACCCTGCGCTGCATTGCGTCGAGGATGCGCTGAGAGCCGCTTTCAGAGCCAAACCAGATGCGGAACGAGCCTAACTCCGCCATCTTCTGCAGAATGTCTTCATTGAGGCGGTCGGCGCGGGAGATACACTCAAACGGTATTCGGATATTCCGTTTCTTCATCTCCTCATAAAACGCATAGAACCACCTGTGGTTGATCGTGAAGACGTCGTCTGCAAACCAGAGCATGTCGGGCGTGTATTCGGCAAGAAGCATTTCGATCTCATCCACAACGTTCTTCGCCGATCGGCGGCGGTGCGTATCGCCGAAGACCGACCTGCTGCACCACGTACACGTGAAGGGACAACCGCGCGCACAAATGAGCGAGACCGAACCCAACTTATGATGAGTGCGCCACGTTTCAACGTATCTGTTCATATCAATGGCAGAGCGATCAGGGTGGGGAAGGAGATCAAGATCAGCGATGAGTTCCCGCTCGGCCGTCCGGATGATCTCACCATTCGATTCTCGATAGATGATGCCGTTGATGTGCGACATACCGTGTGGGCTATGTTTCTGAACGTGAGGAATGACTTCTTCAAGCGTCAGTTCGCCTTCACCAATCACACCAATGTCGGCTCCGTGCTTGATAAAATCCTCGCCGTAGAACGGCACCTCCGGTCCGCCCACGATTACCGTGCAACCCTTGCTCTTGCAATACGCGATCAAGTCAAGGGCGTTCAGCTTCGTCATCAAATTGACGTAGATGCCTACGAGAGATGGACGGTGGGTGTCGATGTAGGATCGGAATTCTTGTTTCGTTTGAAATGTCGAATCAAAAATATCGACGCTGAAACCCTTCGACTTCAGGTATGCAGAAATATAGAGGATGCCGAGTGTCGGATACGGTTTCATGATCCGTTTCTCGGTTTCGTCTTCCTGAAGAAAATATCCGTGCGTAAGAAGAATCGAATGGCTTGGAATCATGGTCGGTGTTCGAGGGCGAGCAATTCATTCTCCAGTTTCGGAAGCGTTGCCCGATGATACACTCCGGCGGCCATACGGCGCAAGTTATCGGGTCCCACACTCCATGGCTTCAGCAAACTCTCTTTCAGGATGTCAATGCTCTGGGCAATCCTGAATTGCTTGTGCGTGACCTTGTGCAGCACGCGATAGAAATCAGGGGAATAGGCGCCGGCGAACATCATCGCCAAATCCTGACTGTCCGTCCAGTTGTGTTTGCCATTCATCTGCGACTTGACGTTCTCGTAAAACTTCGTGCCCGGCAGAGGATAAGAAACCGATACGCCGATTTCATCGGGGAGGCATTCCTTCACCATGGTGAGCGTGCGTTCGATATCCTCACGTGTTTCGCCCGGATAGCCGTATTGCAGGAAAAATCCCACCCGGATTCCCGCAGCTTTCATCTTTCGGGTTGCTTCGTAGATCTGTTCAACGGTGGTTCCTTTTTCCATCGCATCCAGAATTTTCTGAGAACCGGATTCTGCGCCGACCCAAATCGTTCTACACCCGGCTTCTGCCAGATCCCGGATGGTGTCTTCTTTGAGAAGCAGGTCCACGCGAGAGAGGCACTTGAATGGAATGATGGCATCGGTTCTGACAACTTCTTCTCTGAACGCCGCGACCCACCCGGGCTTCAATCCAAAAATATCATCACAAAACCAGAGGTGGTCAGGCTGAATTGTTTGCTTCATCCACTTCATTTCCTGTGCAACATTCTGTGGCGATCGCGTATTGTACACCTGCCCGTAGATCGGCTTTGCGCACCAGTTACAGTGGAATGGACATCCGCGCGTGGTCACCATGTTGGCCGAGAAATATCCATGGTGTGTCGTCCATGCCGAACGGTATCGCTCAACCTCAACAAGGTCCCATGCCGGAAAGGGAAGTGTATCCAGTTCCTTGACGACGGGGCGGTCAGGGTTTCGAATGATCTTGCCATCGACGCGAAAAGCAACGCCTTGAACTGATTCTACTCCGTAAGCGGAATTCTTCAGAATCGCATGCAGCAGTTCAATGAGCGTTTGTTCACCCTCGCCGCAGATGACATAGTCGGCATTGTGAGCAAAGTACTTTTCGAGATGATCCACTGAATCTGAACCGTGAGCGATCACGGTGGCGCCGTGTGCTTTTGCCAGTTCAACCATCCGGAACGAGGCTTCGCGCATACGCGTCAAGCACATCTTGGTCAAGTAGTTGAAATCGTCATCATAGATAACGACGACTTTCGGTTTGTGGTGCAGGATGTGCGAAACAATCTCGGCTTCGTTTGACGCCAGCATGCTATCGAACAGGCCGACGGAATAGCCGGCATTGCGTACGACATTTGCCGCATAGAGTGTTCCCAGCGGAGGATACGGCATCATCGCCTTATACTCTTTCGGGTCGAAGGCGAGAAAATAGGAATGTGTGAACAGTACGTCGGTCAATGGATACTCAAATATAGAAACGCAGTTGACCTGAAAGGTGTGAGGTTACCAGCCGCCATAGTGATTTCTTCTGCGACGATAACGAGGGATGTGTCCGCGGGTTTTATCAAGAACATAGATAACTCTGGGTCTTGGGAACAGCAATTGTGGTCGTACAGTTGGAGGGGTCAATGTGAGGAGACACGCGAACAGGAACACACACGCGAGTGTCCTCATCTCTCTATGCCCGAGTCTTCCAACTTCTTCTGATACATGACGAGGATCTTGTCTTCGAAGTTGCCCACGTATGCACGTGACTCCGTCTTGGTGCAACGGAAAATACGCGCTCGTGTCTCAACGTCAAAATCCGGATAACGTTTTGACCACACTCGTTCCATCTTCCTGAGGAGGTAGCTATCAATGGCATCGGCAGGAAGAAATCGAAAAACGGATTCCAGCAGAGACTGGACCATGCTTGGTCGTTCGTGTGTCTGTGGAATATCAAAATGCGCCGGGTCATAGTTGGGAAAGTACTGTTTGATCCAGGAATTTGTTGCAAGGTATTGTCTGAAGAGTTTCTCGTTGTACAACGGCTTGAGTGTGGCGATTTCGGTTGCAGTGAAAACACTGCGCGTATCAAGCTCCAAACTGTCCGACGTCGCGAAATAATTCAAACAAAAATACTTCTTCCTGTTGAGAAGGAATATTTTCTTGAACAGAATCAGAAGCGTGCGTGCTATCCAGAGCCGGCCGGGTTCAGTGATGACAAAGAAATCAATGTCGCTATCTTCGTTGCTGACATTCTTAGACAGATCGCCCGAAACAAACACTCCCCGCACAAACGGGAATCGCCGGATGATGTGCATGGAAACCCGGGCGCGCTTCCACATCTTTTCGGCGCGTTGTTCCTTGAGTTTCCGATGAACAATAATCTCCGGAGACTTCTCACTGACAAAATAATACCCATCGTGAGACAGAATTTGCGGTGAGCGGTCCGGGTCCTGCAAATGAGCATGGAACTCATCAAACGACATGGAGTTGACAGGAAGGAACGTAAACAGTTCCCTGGCGGTCAGCGGATGATGCCAGATGTCATAGTACAGCAATGTCTTGAGGATTTCAGTGTTTAAGTGTTTCATGTTCAACGTTGTGCGACCGGCAAAAGGAAATCATCGCGCCGAAGTTGATGCCTGACCGGAATAGGGTGTTTGGTGACTGACCAAATATGTGAAGATTCCCTTGGATACGCAAGGAATGGAGGTTGTGAATCAGAATGGTAATCTGTATATTTTCCACCATTAACAACGAACACTTCATGGCCAAAAACAGACTTAGTCCTTTAAACAATCGGACACTTCGCATAGTTGCCTTCTCCATCATTGGTGTGTTCATTCTGTTCAACTACGCACTCCTCCCTTGGTATGTAAATCAGGGTGGCACACTTGTGGTACCGACAGTCACAGGAAAAAAGCTCGAAGATGCCCAAAGGATACTGGATTCCCTCGGGTTTGAACCGGTACAAGCCGAAACACGCCCCGACCCTAGGGCTCCCCTCGGAACCGTGGTCTCACAAAATCCACTCCCCGAGGCAATGGTCAAGAGTGGACGACGGGTCTATTTGACGATCAGCGGAGGTGAGGTATTGGCGAGTGTACCGAAACTACGCGGTCTCTCGTTGCGTGATTCAAGGTTTACATTGGAACGCAGTGGTCTGCAACTCGGCGATGTCGCTTATGCAACTTCAGAGACCTACCCGCCGAACACGATTATGGCACAGGCGATTGCGCCGGGGAGCAAGGTTTCACGTGGGACAAAGGTGAACATTAGTGTTAGCCGGGGAGCCGTGGCGCTTGACCTCGCTGTGCCGGAACTGACGGGCAAAACATTGGGGGAAGCAGAGAATATTCTAACTGAGAAAGGTTTGAAAGTCGGCAACATTACGTACCAACCAAGTTTCGATCTGATCCCGAATACGGTTGTCGATCAATTCCCACGGGCAGGTGAATCGGTTTCCACGGGACAGGCCGTTGATTTATTTATTGTGGGAACAGGAAAGCCCAAAGAAGAGATTCAAGTTCCGAACAACTGACGGATGTAACAATGGTCAAGATAGCGCCATCGATATTGTCGAGTGACTTTTCAGATTTGAAGACGCAGATAGCTCTCGCAGAGGAGGGAGGGGCTGACTGGTTGCATCTTGATGTCATGGACGGCCACTTTGTCACCAACATTAGCTTTGGGCCTCCTGTCATCCGCTCCATTCGAAAGCTGACGAAGCTGCCGTTCGATACGCATCTTATGATTGAAAACCCGGATCAGTATCTTGAAGCATTCCGTGCTGCCGGAGCGGATCATATCACGGTGCATGCTGAAGCCTGCACACACTTGCACCGGACGATCGGCCGGATACATGAACTCGGCGCAAAGGCGGGTGTGTGTATTAACCCGGCTACACCAGTCTCTACGCTCGTCGATATCATTGCGAGCGTGGATCTCGTCCTCATTATGTCTGTGAATCCCGGATTCGGAGGACAATCGTTCATTCGTGAGTCAACAAAGAAACTGGCAGAAACAGCGGATCTGATCAAACAGAAAAATCCCAACGTGTTACTTGAAGTTGACGGAGGCATCGACACTGAAACCGCACCTCTGGTGACCAAAGCCGGGGCGACCGTCCTCGTTGCGGGCAATGCCATTTTCAACACGAAGGATATCCCGGAAGCCATCAGGCATCTCAGAGCGAGTGCTGTCCAGCAATAAGAAACAAGAAATAGTATCAATCATATGACCAAAGAGGGAACCAAGACAGGTTCCCTTTTTTAGTTTTGTGTTCTCTCAAATTAAGTCTTGACTTGTGCGTCTCATTCCCTTATATTTGTAGGTAGAAACGTCACTCTCCCTAAATATATTAGGACAATACCTTAAACAGCCTTCTTTGTGGACTTATTGATGATGTTGGACGAAATAGACGTAAAGCTCCTCGATATTCTTCAGAAGCGAGGGCGAACCAAACGGAACGATCTCGCAGAGGCGGCGGGACTCTCGCTACCATCGATCAGCGAGCGGCTGAGAAAACTTGAGGAATCGGGAGTTATTGCTGGCTACCATGCAAAGGTGGATGCCCGCAAAATCGGCAAGGACATTACTGCGTTCATCTTCGTTACCGTCGACTCCTCCCGGCACTATGCACAGTTTCTGGAACACGCGACTGCACTGGACGATATTCTTGAATGCCATGCCATTACCGGAGAGGGGAGCCACCTCCTGAAGATTCGAACCCAGCACACCGCATCACTGGAAAAACTTCTGGCCAAGATTCAATCGTGGAGCGGCGTGATAAGCACAAGAACGAACCTGGTGCTGTCCACCACGAAGGAGACAATGAGAGTCAAGATTGAGGCAACAAAATGATGGACTGCTTGATTTGAGCTTCGCATAATTCATCTCACTCACAAAGGAAGAACCATGGCAAAAAAAGGGGACGGCGGCATCGCTAAAGTCTTTAAGATGATAAAAGACAATGGCGTGAAAATGGTTGATCTCAAGTTTATCGACTTGCCGGGTATCTGGCAACACGTAACGGTACCTGTTCATCGTTTGGAAGCAGACTCGTTTGAAGACGGGTTCGGCTTCGACGGTTCGTCCATCCGGGGATTCAAGGCCATCAATGAAAGCGACATGTTGATGATACCGGATCCGAAGACAGCATTCCTTGATCCTTTTGTCGAAGCGAAGACCATCAGTTTTATTTGTGACGTTGTCGATCCTTTGACAAAAGAGCCCTTCAGCAGAAGTGCGCGGGGGATTGCGGAAAAGGCGGAGAAGTATCTTCAGTCAACCGGCATTGCCGACACGGCATTCATGGGTGCTGAAGCCGAGTTTTTTATTTTTGATGATATCCGCTTTGACACTACCGGTAACACCAGCTACTACTACGTTGATTCAATTGAAGGCCGATGGAATTCAGGCCGCGATGAAATGCCCAATCTCGGATACAAGCCTCGCTACAAGGAGGGTTACTATCCCGTTCCTCCCACCGATCATCTCATGGATCTCAGAAACGAAATGGTGCTGAAGATGATGGAAGCCGGGTTGGACGTTGAAACCCAGCATCACGAAGTTGCGAGCGGAGGACAGGCCGAGATTGATCTAAAGTTTGCCAGTCTTCTCAAGCACGCGGATGACATGATGTTGTTCAAATACATTATCAAAAACACGGCAAAGCTGAGAGGCAGAACTGCGACATTCATGCCGAAGCCGATCTATGGCGACAACGGTTCAGGCATGCACGTGCATCAGAGTCTATGGAAGAATGGCAAGCCGCTATTCTATGGAAACGGATACGCTAACCTGAGCGACATGGCGTTGTACTACATCGGTGGTCTGCTGAAGCATGCGCCCGCTCTCTGCGCGCTCACCAATCCGACAACAAATTCCTATAAACGGCTGGTGCCCGGATTCGAAGCCCCCGTAAACCTTGCGTACTCGCAACGCAACCGTAGCGCGTCGGTGCGCATTCCGATGTACTCATCCAATCCAAAATCAAAGCGCATCGAATTCCGTTGTCCGGACGCTTCCGGAAATCCCTACCTGCAGTTTTCCGCCATGTTGCTGGCCGGACTCGATGGCATCATGAATAAAATCGATCCGGGTGAGCCATTGGACAAGGATATTTATGACCTTGAGCCGGAAGAACTGAAGAATGTTCCGTCCACTCCGGGGTCGCTTGAAGAGTCACTTCGAGCTTTGGAACGTGACCATGATTTCTTGCTCAGGGGAGATGTCTTCACGCCAGACGTCATTGATACATGGATTACGTACAAAATGGAAAAAGAAGTGAAGCCGATGTCGCTCCGTCCCCACCCGTTTGAGTTCGGATTGTACTACGACGTCTAAACCTCCAGAGCAATGGATGTCCCGTCTTGCCCTTCTCCGGGGCAGGCGGGACGTTATCCAGAGTATCATGCCTTGTATTTGCGCACGAGATTCCCTATTTTCGAGCCATGCCTTTCGAACGAATCCTCTACAACACATCCAACCGTACTGCCACCATCACGCTGAATCGCCCTGAGAAGCGCAACGCGCTTGACGATGTTATGGTCAAGGAACTCATTGCCGCGTTCACGTCGGCATCAAGAGATCAGAACGTGAAAGTGATAGTGCTGGAGGGAACCGGAACTTCCTTTTGCGCAGGAGCGGATCTGGCATACTTGAGCAAGATCGCACAATACGACCTTGAGCAAAACATTGCCGATTCGAACCAGCTTGCCTCGCTCTTTCGTTTGATGTACGAACTTCGTAAGCCCGTCATAGCAGTGGTCAACGGTCCTGCGCTCGCTGGTGGGTGCGGACTTGCCGGTGTGTGCGATATGGTCATTGCATCGAAGGAACATGCGACATTCGGATACACTGAAGTGCGCATCGGATTCATCCCGGCAATCGTGATGATTTTTCTGGTGAAACGCATTGGCCAGGGAAGAGCCCGTGAGTTGATATTGCGAGGCAACATCATCAGCGCGAGTGAAGCAAAGGAGCTGGGACTGGTCAATATGGTTGTTCCCGAAGCTGAACTTGTTACACGTACGCAGCAACTCATCAGTGAATTACTCGAGAACAACAGTCTCATGTCGATGGGCTTATGCAAGGAAATGCTCTCGAAGCTTGACGGGATGAACCTCGTCGATGCGCTTGACTATGCTGCAAAGATGAATGCCTCTGCGCGCATGACGCCGGAGTGCAAACGGGGAATGACGGCTTTCCTGAACAAGGAGAAGATTCAATGGTGAGAGTGGAATGAACTTGATTGAAGCCATTCGCAGTGTGCCGGATTTTCCCAAGAAGGGAATTGTCTTCCGCGATATTACAACATTGCTCAAGAATCCGACGGCACTGCGAGAAGCGGTCGAGTTGCTATACTCCGAGGCAAAGAAACACAACATCGAGATTGTTGCCGGTATTGAGTCGCGCGGTTTCATTCTCGGGGGAATTCTGGCTCACGAACTTGGCGTTGGCTTTGTCCCAATTCGGAAACCGGGGAAACTCCCCGCCGAAAAGCTCCGGCAGGAATATTCGTTGGAATACGGTACCGACGCCATTGAGATCCATCGCGATGCCATTCTCCCCGGCACCCGTGTGCTGTTGCATGATGATCTGCTTGCAACCGGAGGGACCATGGCAGCGGCGTGCAAGCTGGTCGAAGGACTTGGAGGGAAGATCGCCGCCATCTCATTTCTCATCGAACTTTCCTTTCTGAATGGCCGACAATCCCTTGCCGGATACGACATCCATTCTCTTATCCAATACCAAAGCGAATAACGGACGAACGTCTCCTTGCTCCGACCTCACTTTGTTTCCATGACTCTTGAGACCAAGGAAACCAACAACTGGAATTCACCATGAGTCCAATGTGGGGCTACCTTCTTGCCATTGTTGCTCTTGGAATACTCGGCATCATAGTCGAGGAAAAGTCCGGCCTACTTCGCGAAGGTGATGTCGCTCCGGAGTTTTCGGCACGGTTGACAAACGGTGGGATATTTCGCTTGCAGGAAATGAAGGGCATGAAAAACGTGGTTCTGTTTTTCTATCCCGGAGATTTCACTTCGGGTTGCACTGCCCAAGTGTGCGCATTCCGCGACAACTTCTCTTCCATTGCAGAACTCGACGCGTTTGTTGTGGGAGTAAGCAAAGACTCCGATGATCTTCATCAGAAGTTCATTGACGAGTACCAGTTGCCGTTTTCGCTCATAGCAGATACGAAGGGAACTCTTGCCCGAAGTTATGGCGTGCTGCGTTTAGGAGGATTGATCCCGATACCCAAGCGCGTTACCTACGTGGTGGACAATCGTGGGATTGTCCACGCAGTAATCCATCACGAGGTGAGCATGAGTCAACACGTGAAGGACGTGATTGTAGCTTTGAAGGAAATTGAAGGTCGCTAAACAGGTTCGGGGAGATAGAGAGCAGGGCCGTGGAGGTTGAGCAACCCCTGACACTTGTCGCGTGCTGCGAGGAGGTAAAGCGTGGATATCTTGATGCTCATTGCGACTTGCAGTTGCTCGCCGATGACATTCCAAAAGAACTCCCGTCCCAGTTTCCAGGGAGGCTCAAATCCAGTGTAGTTTTCAAGAGACTTCCGGTAGGCAAGGAAACGACTCGCAACAACGGCTTCCCATTCTGCTCGCTCAATTGCGTTTGCTCCTTGCTCCTGGAGGTGATTCAGAAATTCGGCGCGCATTCCCGCGGCAATCATCGTGGCAACTTTTGCCGAGGCTGAACGTTCAGTGGCCATGGCAGCAGCAAACATCAATCCGACGATAACCTCACCCCGGTAATGTTCATGCAGACTTGCCGTCTCTCCGTCGAGGCTTCGAATAAGCCTCTCGACCGACAAATCCTGATTGGATTCCATTCCTGACCGAATCGATTCGTACATCAGGGATCCAAGCTCTTCAGGTCGCTTATGTCTTGTAAAGAGTTTCACCTGCCACCGGTCAATAAGTCGTCTTAAAGATACAAGATTGGTTGGATTTCTTCCAGAGAAATTCCAGTTTACTGATGAGATTTCTATACACATTTGCTGTCGGGAGAACGGTTGTTTTTTGGGAAGAGGTCACTTTGGATGAGATTAGCAATCTTTGAAAATCCATTGCTTCATAATCCAAAATTTGATATACTGTTAACCAATTGATTTATCGTGGCTTGTGGGGATTGGCGCAATGGAATTTGTCGGGTCACCGAAACCAACGATCGGCGTTGAAATCGAATTGCAGTTGATAGACCCGGTCACCCGCGATTTGGTTCCGCGCTCCGTTGAACTACTCCGAAGCTGCGCCGACAAGGGTGTGCAACACGTGAAGGCCGAGATTACTCAATCGATGATTGAGATTGACACCGAGATTTCAGACGATGTGAAGCAATGCCGGGCAAGTCTTGAAACCACGTTGTTCACGTTGCGACCCCTGGCGTCGGAATTGGGGATTGAATTGTGTGTCTCCGGAACTCATCCGTTTCAGCGGTGGACGGAAAGGAAGATCTATCCGACAGAACGATATATCTACCTGCTTTGATAAATTTCGGTGGCTTGCGAGGCGACTCATGGTGTACGGAGTGCATGTGCATGTCGGAGTCGAAAGTGGTGAGCGTGCAATTGCGATTTCCAATGCACTGATTGGTTATCTCCCACATCTCCTGGCACTTTCTGCAAGCTCTCCATACTGGGAGAGTATTGATACGGGGATGTCATCGTGCTGGGCGGGCGTGATGGTATTGACGGCATGATCATCGTCAGCGAAGAGGGTGAACGCCGCAAGCTCGGGGATGATGTCTTACTTCTCCTGGAGAAACTTCTCTCTGTGGCGCAGACTTTGAACAGTGTGGAGGAGATGGAGTACCTCAGACAGATCATTGCGAGAGGGTCCAGTGCATCGCGGCAACGCCGTGTGTTTCATGAGAAGCAGAACCTGCAAGCCGTTGTTGATCTCTTGATACAAGAATTCAAAACTGATACACCGATGTGGGCAAACTCATGACGAGTGCCACGATCACTTGTTCGGTCTGCGGAAAAGTGAATGACGACCTGGCACTTCGATGTGTTGAGTGCAAGAGTTTTATGCAGACGAAAGTGGACGCTCTTGATCTCTTTTCAACTGTTTGGGGTATCATTGAGTCGCCCGGACCGACATTCAAGCGTATTGTGTTGGCCCGACATAAGAATTATATTTTTGTTCTGACTCCGCTTCTTGGAATCAGTTTGGTATACACGGTGTTCTGGTATAAGGGTCTTGGTGAAGGCGGACCGTTCTCGACTCTCGGAACGGGACTTTTCCTCGGGATTCCTGTTGGTGTGGGTTTCGTGGCTCTTGTGAGTTTGCTTTTGACACGCATGGCACGGGTTGCAGGCAGTAAGCCAACATTTCGAAACACCTACGGGGTGGTGGCATATTCGGCGGTGCCGGTGATTCTCGGGTTACTGTTCGTGTTTCCGGTGGAGATGGCGGCATTCGGCGAGGATTGGTTTCTGAAAGTGCCGCACCCCAGACTGCTTAACCCGTTAGTGTACGACGTGCTGGTAGCTCTGGACGCAATCACTCATGTGTGGACGCTGGTCCTCCTTGTTGAAGGGATTGCGGTTGTTGCTTCTCTGACAAAATGGAAGGCGTTGTTGTTGGTGATAGTCCTGCTGTCTCTCGGAGGTTGTGGTTTGTGGGGCTTGGGCTGCCTATGAAAACAGCGCTGACGATTGAAGAATTTGAAAAAGTGGCGCAAGAAGCATTCGATGCGTTGCCGAAGGAGATTCAGACAGCAGTGGAGAATTTGCACATTGTGATTGAAGATGTGCCCTCGCATGAAGTAATGGAACGAATGCACATTTCGCATAACAGCATGCTCCTCGGTTTGTATGAGGGAATCCCGTTGACACGGCGAGGAACATACTATGGGACATTCCCGGTTGTCCCGGATAAGATAACACTCTATAAACGTAACATCGAGATTCGCTCTTCAACTGATTCAGAAGTACGCATGGCCATAAGAGACGTTCTTATTCACGAGATTGCTCATCATTATGGTATGGATGAAGAGCAGGTACGCAACGCAGGATATTAACAATCATGGAAAGGATTGAATCGTAATGTCAAGAGTCATGTTCAACATCTCCTACAGCATCAAACCTGAACTGCGTTCCCAATATCTTGGCCTGATTCGGGAGATGAAGACGCATGTTACAGCGCAAGGAACGAACTACTCGGTCTTTGAGGCGAAGGGAAAAAAGAATCATTTCACAGAAGTCTTTATCACAGAGACCATGGAAGCCTTTGATGCTCTTGAAGACAATCAGGACGAGAAAACCCAGGGACTTGTCAGCAAGATCGAGGAATGCGTTGATGGTGCAGGCATGAAATATGCAACACTGGTCGAAGTCGAGGCCTGAGTTGGGTCATCAATGACTCTGAAGAGAAAAATAGATCCGATTGCGCAATTTATGCAGGAGCACGACGATGCTCTTGTGCATCTTGCCTCGCTGAATAAGTACTCGAAGGCGCTTGCGGAAACCGGCTTTTCGCACGATGCGTACAAGCGCATTCTCTCTGCCGTCGAGTTTATCGAGGATGAAGTAAGCGTTCACAATAAGAGCGAAGAGGAAGCACTCTTTCCGGTACTTGAGCGGTACGTTGAGGGGCCGACAAAACTCATGCGCAAGGACCACAAAGTCCTGAAGAAGGAGTTTCTCCGACTACGAAGAGCAGTGAATAAGGTTGGGAAACGAAAAGACGATCCCCAGGCAGCAAAAGAACTTGCAGAGATTTCAAAATCCATTGTACAGTTGTTCGTCAACCATATTCATAAAGAAAACCATATTCTGTTTCCACTTGTTCAGAAATTCCTTACCAAGGATGCTCTTCGTGAGGTTGCGAGAAGAATGTTGTAGGCCTTAGACATGACAATGCGCGTACACCTACTCACAAGAACTCCCCGCCTCATTTCCCGCCTGCTGCTTGTTACCTTCTTGATTGTTTCATCTGGCTGTGCTCAAACCCAGGAAGTTCCCCACGGAGCATTTGTTACCAGTGACGGCGTTGGCTTCAGGGTTGAGGTTGTCGCCCGGGGTTTGCAGGTTCCATGGTCGCTTGCGTTTGCTGGAGATGATCTCTATTTCACAGAACGTCGTGGTACCCTCAATGTTCTCCGAAAAAACTCCAAGTCAGCCACCTTGATTGCAAGCATATCCGATGTGCGGGCGACCGGAGAAGGGGGCTTGATGGGTTTGGCATTTCACCCTGATTTCACATCCAATCGACTTGTCTATCTCAGTTATACGTATAACTCTAATGGTCATACTCTTAATAAAGTTATGCGTTATGTTTTTGGTGATTCCGGACTAAGTCGTCCTCTGGTGGTTGTTGATGGAATTCCAGGTGCAGGAGTTCACAATGGCAACCGGATAAAATTTGGACCGGATGGAAAACTGTACATCACTACCGGCGATGCTGCCCAGCGGCAAATAGCTCAGGATATGAACAGCCTTGGAGGGAAAATACTCAGGGTCAACGACGATGGTTCAATACCGGCTGACAATCCTTTTCCCCGATCCAGGGTCTTCAGCGTTGGTCATAGAAATCCTCAAGGCATTGTTTGGGATCCCGTTTCCAAAACAATGTTCTCCGCGGAGCATGGCCCCTCGGGGTTTGACGGACCGGGTGGCGGCGACGAAATTAATCTCATCGAAGCAGGCAAGAACTATGGTTGGCCAATCGTTCATCATCAGCAATCCGAGTTTGGGATGATGGCACCATTGCTTGAATTTACCCCTGCGATTGCGCCTGGAGGGGTTGCCTTCGCATCGCCATCGGTGCTTCCGGGGTTCGACAAGAACCTATTCATAGCAACGTTAAGAGGTGCGCATCTCCTGCGAGTGATCTTCAAGAAGAACTCAGTAACTGAAGTATCCCACACCGAATTGCTTCTTGAGGATGTCTATGGAAGGCTACGGGACGTCATCCTTGGCCCCGATGGTCACCTGTATTTTTGTACAAGTAACCGGGACGGAAGGGGTTCACCCAACAACGAGGATGACCGAATTCTCAGAATTATTCCGGTAGAATGAACAATCGAGTTTCAAGATATTTCTCTATACTGTAAAGAGATAAGTAGTTTAACATGACTCCCAATCTTTCATTTGATCAGATTCTCAATCTTTTCCAATCCGTATTCAATCTCGGAAAGAATGAGCATTGGCTCACCATAATGGTTGACCTGCCTGATGCGAGAGTGCCTGATTCCCCGAGATGGAGAGATCGGCGAACAATTTCCGGGGAGTGGTTTGAAACCCTTGTCGGTCGGCTGGATGAAACGCCATTCTCATCGATTGTGCTTTGCCTTTATCAAAACGTCGGTTCCAACAATAACGATCTGCCCGAGTCCTGCATCATCGCCGATGGTTTGCCGGAGTTTTCCCTCCTCCCAAACGGCAGGTCGGACACAATTGCCTCGGTTCTGGCACAGTCGAGTGTCGTTGTTGCGCTAACGGAGTTTTCGGCAACGGCTCCATTGAAGATACTTGCACGGGAGCACAAATTCCGGGGGGCGACGATGCCGGGTTTTCTTAGGGAAATGATCCCAACTCTTTCGCTTGATTATGAGAAGGTCAACGCCCGGGTTCTGGAGTTCAAGCAGCGAATGGATGACGCTGAAGGTGTACGGATTGTCTTGACAGCGGAAGGAAAGAGCCACGAGTGTTTTTATGATCTGAGATTCCGAACGGGACATGCGAGCGGCGGCCTGATGAGAGAGCCAGGGATAGTCGGGAACCTACCATCCGGCGAAGCATATATCGTGCCTTACGAGGGAGAACAAGCGAACGAACCAAGTCGGACAGAAGGTCAACTTGCAGTTCAATTCGGCGACGAGATTGTTGTCTACCATATTGAACGGAATCGTGCAACCAAGGTTCTGAGTCAAGGCAGGTTTTCTGATATCGAACGCTCAAAGCTTGACGATGAGCCAGCCTACGGAAATATCGCGGAGATTGGAATCGGTGTTCTCGGTGAATGGGGCGTAAAAGCAATAGGGAGCACACTCCTTGACGAGAAGTTAGGTCTTCATATTGCATTTGGGAGGAGTGAGCATTTCGGCGGCATCACGAGTCCGTCTTCGTTCAAGAATCCCAAGAACGTTATCCATATAGATCGTGTGTATGTTCCATCTGTACAGCCGTTAATTGCGGTGAGTCTGGTAGAGTTCTCATATCCAGCCTCATCCGAGAAAATTATTATCAACGGCAAGTACGTAGTTTGACCATGACGCGTTAATTGCTTTCTTTGAGTGAAGTTATCAGGGTTCATGTCAATTATTATCAGGATGTACTATTGCGTCTTGCCCAACTGAAACAACTCAGCGATTCCATTGTTGCTCTCACCTGGGATGACGGTCACGATGGCCCCATCGCCACGACAGTTATTCGGGATTCGTGTCCTTGCGCTGAATGCAAAGGGGAGTCCGTTTTGTTTCAGAGTTACGTCCCGCCCGCGGCAGATAAGACGAAACCCGGACGATATAAAATCATAGGCGCTTCACCAATCGGCAGCTATGCGCTGAAGTTCTCCTGGGGTGATGGACACGATCTTGGATTATACACATGGGAGCATTTGCGCTCTCTTTGTGGATGCAGTGAGTGTGTAACTCGAAGAGGAGCGGACGGTACGCTCTAAATATGGAAAAGAAAGCTCTGGAAAAGGCATTGCACGCGTTTCCTTATGGCTTGTATGTCGTCGGGTCGAGGAACGGAAAAAGCGTGAGCACCATTGTGGCAAATTGGGCGACCCAGGTTTCATTCAACCCGCCCCTGGTTGCCATTGCAATTGAAAATGATTCTCAGATGAAGGACCATATCGACCAATCGGGCGTCTTCTCACTCAACATTCTGCCGGCGGGTGGGACGGAGACAGCGAAGGCGTTTGTTCGATCAACGAAACCCATCGGCAACATGATTAACGGGCGTTCTTTTCATCTGTCACAACTTGGTACACCTTTCCTCGGGGATGCCAGCGCATCCATTGAGTGCAAGGTCATCAACACAATGCCAACCGGAGATCACACCACGTACATCGGTGAAGCAGTGGATGCCATTCTGCATTTGGATGGAGACGCCCTCACGCTGAAGGAAACAGGATGGCGCTACCAGCGTTCACCGAAAACCAAACCGCCAACGAAATAGAAGAACCCATGGCAGCACTCGACACATTTCAGTCTTTCAACTCAGGTCTTACAGAGAGAGATCGACAGCGCATACAGGATCTGATGCGAACGAAGGCCGCAGAGCTCCTCGCTGCCCGGAGTGAGGATGCGCGCAAACGGATTGTTGAAGGATATCTCGACGAAGTGCATATCGTAACGAACAAGAGACAATAACTAAGGAGAACCAATATGAAACGTACAGCGCTAGCGGCATTGCTTTTATTCCTGAACCTCTCACTAGTGTTTGGGGGAGAAGAATTCAAGAACCCGAAATCATACGGCGAGGCATCAAAGGACTCCCCGGTAATGACCATTGCGGAAATTCTCAAGGATGGCGACAAATTCAATAAGCAATCCGTGACTATCGAGGGAACTGTTGCCGAAGTCTGTGAGAACAAAGGATGCTGGATGTTTGTGACTGACGGGAAGGAAAAGATTCGTGTAGACTTCAAGAACTATGGCTTCTTTGTTCCATGGGGGTCGGAAGGGAAACGTGTACGAGTAGAAGGGAAGGTCTACAAGAAAACAGTCGACAAGAATGTTGCAAAACACTGGGCCGAAGATCAGAAATCACCTGAAGTCAAGCCGGAAGACATTACTGAGGATCAGGTGATGGTAATGCTGACCGCATTTGCCGTTACCATGGAAAACGGAACTGAACTGCCCGAAGAACAACAGGAAGTTGTGAGCGGCAAGAAATCAAAAGAGGAGTAGGTTGGATTTGTATAGGGCCTGAGCACAACCGTGATCAGGCCTTTTTTTATTGTCTTTTCCCCATTACCGCTTTGAATGTCAACGGTGCTCCGTCTCGCTTGACAATAACCTCAACTTCGTCGCCCGCTTTTAATTCTCCCAAAATTCCCATGTAGTCATAGATGTTCAGTACGTTCTTGCCACTCATCTTCACAATAACGTCTCCGGGTTTGAGCCCGGCTTTCTCTGCCGGTCCGTTTGGACGCAAACCACCGATCTTCATACCATCGCTCGTCTCACCGTAATCCGGGACAACCCCCAGCGTCACTGCAAAACCACGCGAATCACCGCCGCCTCCGGCCATTGGCGCGGAAGTAGGTGTCCTGACAAATTCAGGACGACGCTCCATCGTTGAAAGATCAAGAGCCATTGCGTAAATCATACGCGTTATTTTCTCCTGCCCTTCATAGTTCAACTTTTCCCAATCATCCGACGGCTTGTGATAGTCGTTGTGCGTTCCGGTGAAAAAGAATAATACAGGAATGTCTTTTCCGTAAAACTGAGCGTGGTCGCTCGGTCCGAACCCGTCCGGTACAGACTTGATGGTAAACGCTTCGGCACCCGCCGTATCTTTGTTATGCTTCTTGACAAAATCCGGCCAAACGGGAGATGAACCGGTACCATAGACCGTCAGTGAATTGTCCTTGAGCCTTCCGACCATGTCCATGTTCAGCATTGCAGTTGTTGATGTGATGGGAAGGGAGGGATGATTGACATAGTGTGCTGCGCCAAGCAGACCAAGTTCTTCTCCCGAGAATGCAACGAACACCATTGTCCTTCGGAGATGTGACCGCCCGGCACTCATGGCTTGCGCAAGTTCCATCAGTGCTGCAGTTCCCGAAGCATTATCATCAGCCCCGTTGTGAATCTCATGTGTATCAGGCATGAGTGAACCTGATCCTTCGCCGCCATAGCCCACGTGATCCATGTGTGCACCAATCACTACGACTTCATCTTTCATGCTTCCTTCGAGATAGCCAACAATGTTGGAAGTCTTGGCCATTACTTTTTCGATCTCTGTGGACATCTCGATGTTGGCAGACGGAATCTCGAATGCAATCGACTCCTTCGTATCGTTGATGGAATCCTGAATAGCGCGCAGCGACCGGCCTGTCGTTTTCAGCAAATTCTCAAGGGCGCTACGCCGCAAAGAGATTGCGGGTA
>JBJXHC010000011.1:0-3155 GCA_046160825.1 Bacteroidota bacterium
CAAGAAACTGCAGTTCTACAGTTGCCGCGGAAGGAGAATGAAAAGAATCTTTTTCTTCCTTCGATATTTCCTCAAACGCACCAAGAACAAATTCGCATCGCGTGCAAAGATTGGGTCAGCAAAACCGGTGTTCCGCATGTGACACTTGTTGCGCACAAAGGCAGGATCGTTTTTGAAGAAGCATTCAACGGAAACAATAGCAACAAAGCAGTCAGCGTCAATTCACTGCTATGGATGGCATCAATCACCAAACTTCTCACCGGCGTTTTGATGATGCAGTTTGTCGACCAAGGTCTTGTCGATCTTGATGCACACGTTTCAAAGTATCTGCCCGAATTACCGAGTGGAGTCAACCTAACGATCCGGCAGTTGTTTACACACACGACAGGCCTGGACGAATGGGCGGGCGAGTGGGCATCAGACTGGAATCCTGCGCTTGAAAATTATGTGTCTCAGGTAATTCCCTTAGTAACAATCGGAAAGAAATTCTCATACAATAGAGTCGGCTACGCGATCGCCGGAAGGGTCATGGAGCGGATTACAGGTCGCGCAGTGCCTCATTTGTTTCGAGATTACATCTTCATGCCTCTTGGGATGAAGTCTGCTTACGCAGACAACACCTACGGTGGATTGTATTGTACGGCCGCAGATCTCGCACGACTGGGTCAGATGCTGTTAAATCGTGGAGTGTACAATGGGCACAGGTTCTTCTCCGAAAATTCATATCAGCAAATGCTGCCAACCAAACTTGCCGGTCTCGATCGTCGATGGGGTATCGGAACATCTCCGATGGACGAGCATGGACTAAGCAAGTCGGCATTTGGTCATCTTGCGGCTTCAGGTTCGGTGTTCCGCATCGATCCGGAGAATGATCTGATTATCATTTCAGCTAGAAACAAAGTGAGCGGAAACCAGGAACAATTTGAACAGAGACTCATAGAAGCGTGCACAGCGCCATTGCAGCAAAACAAATAACTCGATGCACGAATCAACAGCTAACGGAACTGCACAATCCGACCAAAAGCAACGCGACAAACAAGGTTCAACAGCGCTTCTCCTCCCCGTGTTATTGTTGGTTGGCTTTTTCTCCCTCATCCCTCTGCTGCGCGGAATCTATCTGGGCTTCACCGATTACAGGCTTGGTGATTCGATCACGTTTAACGGTTTGGAGAACTACGTCCAGTTATTTCATGACGAGTACTTTTGGTACTCGTTCAGAGTCGGTTTCGTCTGGACTATTCTCGTCACTGCTCTTCAGGTGCTTCTTGGCTTGGGGCTGGCCCTTCTGCTGAATACAAAAATCCGCTTTACTTCATTCTATACGGTCGTCATGCTCATTCCATGGGCAACGCCGCCCATTATTCGAGGTATTGTATGGCGGCAAATTTACGATCCCGATGCTGGCGCCTTGAATATTATGCTCATGGATGTTGGACTGATCTCTGCTCCGATAAATTGGCTTTCAAGTTTTGAGCACGTTATTCCTGCAGTAGTCGTTGCCGGAGTGTGGGGAGAGATTTCGAAAGCGGCAGTCTTTCTTCTTGCTGGTTTACAATCTATCTCGAATGACCTCTACGAGGCGGCCCAACTCGATGGCGCGGGTCGTTGGGAGGAATTCTGGCACATAACGCTCCCAACCCTCAGACCCGTTATGGCTGCAATTGTTTCTCTTTCGTTTATGTGGAATTTCAACACGTTCGGGCTTGTCTGGGTTCTCACACAGGGTGGCCCGGGTGGCATGACTCGTCTTCCGATGCTTGCGGCATACGAAGAGGCATTCCGATATGGTTATGTCGGGTATGCGGCCGCGATAGGTAATGTCATGGTAGTGGTTCTTTCCATCGTCCTCTTCTTCTACATTCGCGTTCAATTGCGAGAGAGGACCGCATCTTGAAAGCACAAAAGGGCTTTGCAAAAATTCTTATTCACAGCCTGATAATTCTCTATCTCCTCTTTCTGTTGTTTCCATTATTTTGGGTCGTGTCGAGTTCGATCAAACCGACGCAGGAAATTTATTCTGGGGCGCCAAAGATTCTGCCTCAAAGCGTGACTCTTGATCATTATGCTTCAGTTGTTGGTGAACAACGGGTTCTGAGAAGCATGTGGAACAGCGTTGTTGTCGGTGTTCTCTCGACAATTATCGTTGTCGCACTGGCGGTTCCGTCTGCGTACGCCCTCGTGCGGTACAAGTCTGCAGTTAACAACTTCATGCTTGGATGGATTCTGACGTCGCAGATCTTTCCGGTAATTTTGATTATGATTCCATTGTATGTGATGCTTCGCCGAATAGGACTTACAGATTCGCTCACCGGACTGACATTGGTGTATGTTGTATGGGCGCTGCCATTTGTTTTATGGATGTTGCATGGGTATATCAAAAGCATTCCCGTTGAGCTTGAGGAAGCCGCGTCGATCGACAGTGCATCGCGTTTGCAGGTGATCTTTCTGGTCATTATGCCATTGCTTCTGCCTGCCATCGGAGCGTCAGCTTTGTTTGCATTCGTTTCTGCGTGGAACGAATTCTTCTTTGCACTGGTACTTATGAAGAGTCCCGAATTGGTTACGTTGCAGGTTGAGTTGGCGCGGTATACAGGTATGGAAGGACAGGCTCGTACCGGATCCCTCGCAGCCGCTAGCGTTCTCGCAACGATTCCTTCGGTCGTGCTGTTCGGTTTTTTGCGGAAGTGGTTTACTACAGGTTTGGTATCCGGAGCAATGAAGGGATGACGAAGTCCATTGTTGTCGGTTCGGTGGTGTTAGTTGTTTCAGCAATTGTTGGCTACTGGAGCCTTCGTGATGCGACTGAAACAGAACCGGAACACCTTCGCTTCGTCAGCCTTGCGTGGCAGGAACAGGCTATTGCCACCAACAAATCAATCGTAAACGAATGGAATGCGACCCATCCAAATCTTCAAGTGGAATATATTCAAGGAACATGGAATTCGGTCCATGACTACTTGATTACGTCGTTTGAGACTGGCGACGTTCCCGATGTGTTTCATTACGAGTCGTCCGTAATTATCGACTACGCGATGCGAGGCTACCTTACGGATCTTGCCCCGTACATACGGCCGGAAATGAAGAATGATATTCTTGACATTGCTTGGGCAACTGTCACTCGACCGAATCGCGAGGTCAGTGGCGTTCCTTTTCTC
>JBJXHC010000012.1:0-59005 GCA_046160825.1 Bacteroidota bacterium
GATTTTCAAGAAAGGAAGGGGCATGGGAATAAACGACTCCATGACAAACAGCGAGATCCCCACTGCCGCGAGCAAACCAATCGTCGTGATCTGCCTCGAGTTGGAGAACATTGGACTCGCCGCGGGGGCTGTCACGAGGACATTACTCCAAAGGCAATGAATGCTGCGAGCGACACGCCCAGCGCAATTCTGTACCAGACGAAAACCATAGTGGTGTTGGTTGCAAGGTATTTCAGAAGCCATGCGATCGCCAGGTAGCCGGAAACGGCCGCCGCGATGGTACTGATGACGAGGTTGGAGATCCCCAGAGTAAAAACTGCGGGGTCAATTTTCAACATTTCATACACACCGCTTGCGAGAATCGCGGGTATGCTGAGAAGGAACGAGAACCTTGCCGCGGCGGGCCTTGTCAGGCCCAGGAAAAGGCCGGCCATGAGCGTGGTGCCGGACCGTGAGGCACCGGGGATAAGTGCCAGAGCTTGCGCAGCCCCAATCAGGACCGCATCCCGGAAATGCAGTTCTTCAACTGAACGGGAATGGCGGGCTCGCTTTTCGGCAACCCAAAGAAGAACAGCAAGAACAACAAGGCTGGTACTGATAACGGCAAGACTCTTGGTAAACATTCCATGGATCAAATCGCTGAGGAGCAAGCCGACAATGCCAACGGGAATGGTGCCCACGATGAGATACATCCCCAGCCGCGAAGAATTGGAATATCTGGAGAACCTCGCTCCGTGGCTGATGATATCCTTGATGAAGGATCTCACTATGGCACTCACATCATTGAAGAAGTAGATGACGACTGCGAGCAACGTGCCAAGTTGCATCACGCCAATAAAGGCAGTCCATGCTGCTGGATTATTTTTGTTGATGAGACCGAGGAGATGACCCGCAATGGTGAGGTGAGCCGTGCTGCTGATGGGGAGAAATTCCGTCAGGCCCTGGATAATTCCCAGTAGAATAGCTTCAAGATTGGTCACGTACAACTCCCCTGCGAAATTCTGAGCGAGAATCTACCAATAAAGGCCGATAAAAACAACGCAGCACCGACGAAGGCATTCTTTGACGCGCATCCTCTTCCTCCGGCGCATTGCTCATTCGTAAATCCAATCTCGTGAAAGAGCTGCTGGTCATTCTGGAGAACATCATGTAACCTCCGGGGTGGCAACAAAAAAGCCCTCGCTGGTTGCAAGGGCTTCGGGTTTCCAATATCTCCCAATTCCATTTACTTCATCAAAACGACCTTCCTCATAATACTCTGCTGTGATGTCGTCAGCACAACAAGATAGATGCCGCTGGAATTTCCGGATGCATTCCATTCGACTGCATGATCTCCTGCGGCATATGCGCCGCCGGCGAGAGTGGCAATCTCATTCCCGATAATGTCATAGACTTTGACAGTGACTTCCTCGCTGTGAGAAAGGGAAAAAGAGATCGTTGTGCTCGGATTGAACGGATTGGGATAGTTCTGAAAAAGTTGAAGAACACGGGGTCGGGTTTCGTCCGGAACGTGACTTGGCGGCGTTACGTATACAAGAAAATTTGGACTGAACGTCCACTCATCACCGAAGGTATCACCCGTGAGATCAACGCTGTTGCCGTTGGAATACATGGTGTCAATAACACCCGTGGTCAGTGGAGCCCGATAATAAAATGGCCAGGAAATCGTATCGCTTCCGCTGAACGGCTTGGGAAGAACGTGTGTCAGTTCCGCACTGTCCGTGGGCGTTGGGTACATACGCTGTGTACCGACACTATCGACGATACCAAGATCCCCGAAGAACGCCGCGACATTAAAACCGGCGGCAACACTCGATTCCTTGGCCACGTGCATCCAGAACAACGCAACCTGCCCCGCTCCAACGCTGTCCGGTCCTTCGATCCATGCCTGCACATTGACGCTTGCAGTATCGGCATGGCAGAAACACCCCGGAGTTTCAAACACATGGTTGGGCTTCTGCGTTACACCTACAATCCCCGTGGAGAAGAGGAAATTGAATCCACAAAACGCACAGAGCAATACTATTGCCAGAAAAGTAACAGACCTTCGATGTCCGATGTTCATCTCTACTTGACCAATAACATCTTGCGTGTCTCGACAAACGATCCCGCTTCAAGCTTATAAAGATACACACCGCTGGAAAGATCCACACCGGCGCGTGGCGAAAACTCCACCGTGTGCCAGCCAGGCTGCTGTATGTCGTTCACCAGTATCGCAACTTCCTGACCAAGCGTATTAAATACCGTCAGTGTGACCCGCGTTTCCGAAGGAAGCGCATAGCGAATCCGGGTCGAGGGGTTGAACGGGTTCGGATAATTCTGCATGAGGGCAAAGGCCGTCGGAAGCCCGTCTTCCTCAACCGACGTGAGGGTCACTCCCTCGCCACTCAGCGGGATTCGTAGTCGGGTTGGTGTGTTCGATGTAAATTGCAGCGTGTCTGCATATGCCTGGATTGCTTGAGGCGTGAAGACAACGGTTATGGTATCCGAACCCCCGATGGGAATTGTGAATGACGAACGGCTGACGGTGAAACTCGCACCGGTACTTGTGATATTTGAAACCACAAGGGGCGCCGTTCCTGCATTGAATATCCGCAACGTGTCCCAGGCACTCTCGCCAAAACCCACTGAATCGAAATCGATCGCACCGGGCTGCGAGGAAATTGAAGCAACGCCAAGCGTGAAGAACCCGTTACTGCTATCGATTGGATTTCCTCCTGCCGCATTGCTTACGCGCACCCTTGCCTGTGTACTGGACGCATTCGGAATCGTCCAGGTATAGCTGCCGGATGAGCCTGGCGTGCTCGCAACAATGGACTGCCAGGGAGCACCGGGGCCGGTCTTGTATTCCAATTTCACATTGGCGAGGTTGCTTGCGTTCCACGTAATGTTGTGAAGAGTTCCATAGTTCCACACTTCACCGCCGTTTGGCGCGACCAAAGCCACTGCTGCTGCGTTTGTCGGCACCGTGTACGTAATGGTATATTTGTACACTCCACCACTTTGTTGCGCAAGGAACGTCGCCCGATCATAACACAGGATCGCATAATTCGAGCCCGAGAGACTGGAGGTGCTGAATGTTCCTCCTGCGTTCGTGGAGAGGTACGACGTTCCACCACCGTAGACCCCGAACATTGGAACATTCGGATCATCCCTGGCAATATCCACACCCCACGTCGAACCAATCGTTGAAACGGATGTCCACGTTGTACCAAAATTTGTTGTCTTCTGAACGCCACCTGAACCCCAGGCGGTTGCATAACCGACTCCGTTACTCTGGTCGCCATTAGCGATTGTAGGAATTTCCGAACCACTTACTGTGTAGATCAGCGCCCAGGTAACACCGCCATCCGTTGACCTGAACATTTCGCCCTGACCGCTTCCCGTAATACCATCACCAACCCACACAATCCCCGCACTGTCACGAACGATGACAATATCACACGGACTCCTGAAATCGGGAAAGCTGAGAGTGTCCCACGTTGCACCGAAATTGGTTGAGCGATACACATAACCATCCTCAGGCCCGAAGAGTAGCGTGTCCGGATGTGAGCCATCCATTTCGAGAGGCATGCCGTACTCGGTGAATGAACGGGAGATGACATCGGTCCACGTTACGCCACGGTTTGTTGTTCGGACGATCCGGTCCGGACTCCCGTACGCCGCGACCCACATGTTTGTATCCTTCGGGGACACATAGAACGAGTTGACCTTGCTTCCACCCGACGGCATTGTGGCAATCTGTGTCCATGTATCGCCACGGTTGTAGCTGGCATATACGTTCGTTGCGAGTGCCACATAAATGACATCCTTATTGTGCGAGCTGGTGGAGAATGCGTTTCCACGCACGGTGCCGCCCGAGTTTTGCTTCAAGCTCCATACGTAATTCACCGTGGTGCCCTGCGGGAGAAGCCATGTGTTACCACCATCTGTGGTTCTAAGGATCGCATTGTTCTTCGGATTGCATGCCCACGCTTTTGAATCATTGAAGAAGAAAATATCCGACAGCGTCGCGTGCATGCCGTGAATTCCAAACGTATACGTCTCTCCCCCATCAACAGTCTTCCTGATGTATCCACCGCCGCCTGTAAAGTTGACGTTGCGATCGTCGAGGATGAACACATCCGTTACGTCGGACATGACATCCGTCTTCAACCAGAATGTTTCCCATGATGTCCCTGCATCCCCGCTCTTCAAGCACAACCCATCCACCCCAACCACATACACTGTCCGACCGACAACGGCGACGGCGTTCAGATCCTTTGAAGTGTTGCCGAGATCCGCTGTCCACACTGCGCCCCCGTTGGCCGTCTTGAGCATTGTTCCAGCCGTTCCAACAGCATACCCGACACTGGAACTTGAGAACGAAACAGAACGAAGGCTTTGTGTTGTATTGGAGATTTGCGGATTCCATGTTGCACCGGCATCGGTCGTGAAGAGAATCATTCCATTGTCTCCGACAACCCAACCGCTATCATTGATAAATATCATCGACCGGAGCGTTGCGCCGCCATTCAACGTACCGGAAGTCCAGGATGCGCCTGCATCCGTTGTACGATGATAAGCGCCATTCTCACCGGCCATCCACACCGCGGTGCCGCGTGTCCAGACAGTGCGGAGTGTTGAAGAACCGAGAAACGAACTCGACCAATTGGTGCCAGCGTCAATTGAATGAAACACATTGCCACCGTTGCCCACGGCCCAGACTTCCGTCCCGTTGGGCGAGTGAACGCCATGGAAACCATCGGCGAAAAGGACGCCGGCCGAGATCATTGTACAGACAATGACGAGGTACAAATTCTTCATGTCACTCCTTACGTTAATAGTGTAGATGAAAATATCCGCTCTCTTATTTGAGGAGGATCATCTTCTTCATACTGATGAATTCTCCCGCTTGCAAACGATAGAAATATACGCCGCTCGTCAAGGACATTTCCTCCGAACGGGGAAATTGTGCGGAATACCAACCTGCGGCCTGGACGCCATTGACAAGCTCAGACACTTCTTCGCCAAGCATGTTGAAAATTTTCAGACTGACAAAACTCTCCCGGGGAAGTTCGTATGCAATCACCGTTGCTGGGTTGAAGGGGTTCGGATAGTTTTGTCCGAGAGAATAAGACTTCGGAAGCGCTGGTCCCTCGCCGACAGACACGAGAGTTCCTGCTCCTACAAGTACGACATCCGCGACTCCAATTCCATTTGTCGTCAAGCGCAGTGTATCAGCAAAAATCTGGTCGGCGGACGGGCTGAAGAGTACGCTCAGGGTATCGGATGAACCGGCAGGAATAGTGAGTGATGACCGACCAACGCCAAACAATGAAGAACTCAACGAAGCGTTGTACACCACCAGAGTTGCATTCCCGGAGTTTGTTATCCGAACCGTGTCGCGTCGCGTTTGACCAACCGTCACAGAACCAAAGTTAACCACTCCCGGTTGTATGGCAATGCTCGCGGCAGTAATCGCAAACGAAACACTGCTGCTATCAAGCGGTGATGTGTCTGATGCATCGCTGATCCGGACGCGGGCTTCTGTTGTCGGCGTGCCTGGAACACTCCAGGCATACGAGCCATGAGAGGCTGGTGTACTGCTAGCGATGGATTGCCACGGCTGACCGGGGGCGCTGCGGTACTCTATCCGGACGTTCGTGACGTTGCTGGTCGTCCAGCGAATCTGCTGTGTCGTTCCATACTGCCATATTTCTCCGCCATTGGGAGACACGAGGTTTACGGCCTGCGCGTTGCTCACCGGCACAGTGTAGCTGATGTTGTATCTCCAGACACCGCCACTTTGTTGCGCAAAGAATGTTGCCCTGTCATACGCGAGTATGGCGTAGTTCGATCCCGAGAGCGACGTGGTGGTGAAAGTCCCTCCGGTATTGTTCGAAAGATACGACGTGCCACCACCATACACGCCGAACATCACGACCGTCGGATCGTCTTTTGCAATGTCCACTCCCCACGTCGAGCCGGTGCTTATGGCTGTTGTCCAACTCGCTCCATGGTTTGTTGTTTTCTGGAGCCCGCCCGAACCCCATGCCGTCGCGTAGCCGATGTTCGGCATCAGACTGCTATTGGCCATAGTGGGAATTTCGGAGGTGCTGCCATCGTATGGAATACCGAATGTCGTTCCTCCATCGGTCGACCGGTAAATTCGTGAAGGCCCGCTGTCGCCCACCCAGATAATATTTGAGCTATCGCGGACAATCTGAAGGTCGCACGGACTATTATAATTGGGGAAGCTCACCGTGTCCCATGTTGCACCAAAATCCTTGGAGCGATACAAGTAGCCGTCTTCCGGACCAAAAATGAGTGTGTCAGGATGACTTCCATCCATCTCCAACGGCATGCCGTATGAACTGAAATTCCTGACAATGGTTGTGGTCCAAGTCAGACCCCGATTGGTGCTGCGCATAACCTTGTCGCCGCCACCGGTAAAAGCGACAACGTAAACATTCGTATCCTTGGGAGAGATATAAAAGGAATGCGTTGATCCACTTGCTGTCGAAATGATTGCTGTTTGTGACCACGTCTCACCAAGATCAGCACTCATATAAACGAACCGCCCGAGTGCCACATAGAGGCGGTTCTTGTTTATCGGGCTGATCACAAAAGTATTACCAATGGAGCTGGACGCGGTGAGTTTCTGTGCCCATGAGGTGTTGGTGGTTGTGCCTGAGGGAAGCGACCAGGTTATTCCACCGTCTGTTGTACGAATGATGGCGTTGTTCTTATCGCTACATGCCCACCCCTTTTGATTATCATAGAAGAAGATGCTCGACAGTCGGGCATGCATGGGATGCTGCGCCCAGCGGAATGATGATCCTCCGTTTGTGCTCTGACGAATGTATCCGCCGCCCCCGATATAAAACGCATTACTGCCACTTGTCATAAAAACATCGTTCACGTCTGACTGCGAATCTGTCATAAAATCCAGAGGCAGCCAGGCAGATCCACCATCTGTGCTCTTCAGGCAGATTCCATCAGCACCGGCGACGATCACGGTACCCTCTTCTGCATCAACAGACAGGAATGCTTTCCCAACATTGTCAGGAAGGATCGTCCACGCGCCGCCCCTGTCAACGGTCTTCAGGATGGTTCCCTGCGCCCCGACAATGTATGCCGTCATTGAATCCATGACAGCAACCGAATACAAATCACGATCTGTTCCTGAAGTTTGGCTTACCCAATCAACGCCCCCGTTAGTTGTAAAGAGGACCGTCCCGCTATCACCGACAATCCATCCGTTCAAGGCATTTGCAAATGCCATTGCATTCAAGTCGAGACCACCATTAACAACATCTATCGACCAGGTGATACCGCCATCTGAAGAGCGCTGGAAGATGCCGTCGTCTCCGATAATCCAAACGTTATCTCCATACGTGTGGACTGCTCTGAGTTCTTGAGAACCGTGATTGAAGCTCGCCCATGTTGCTCCGCCATCCATTGAGCGGAAAACAATGCCCCCCTTGCCTACTGCCCAGACTTTCACCCCGTCAGGTGAGTGCACACTATTAAGTCCTTGTGTGGAACCCTGACCCAGAACGAATGCCGAGAATAGTACAACTATAACAACGTGGTAAGCGAATATTTTCATATCATTTTCCTCGGTTGAATTCGGGGTTTTCCGGCACCAGTCGGGCGATGGTTTCCACTTCCGCCAGTCCGGTTACGGGGTGTCGGTTGATTGCTCCTGTGGCTTTCTTGATCGTAATTCTCGCTGCGTCGATGTTGGTAGGGAGTACTTGAATACGTGAACCCTTGGGACTTATCCGGCCCGTGGACACGACCTGACCAACTTGTTTGGACTCGTAATATAATAAAATTTCACAATCTTGCACTACCTGATTTGTGCCGGGGAGAATATCCGCAGGGATTCCATAAAGCACAAATTCTCGAACCTGCACCGGAATATCCCACCGTAATTCAACCGCTGCTCCAATCCCTTCATCAGCGATCCACAGTACCGTATCCCCTCCCGTTTGGGCCTGACGGTCCACAATCCTTCGCGGAGAGTACGATTTCCCCTCCCACTCGGCATGCGAACTTGCCAATACCGTGGCTGACGGAGACACATTAAACCATTCAGCGAGCGAACCGTTGATGGGCACTTCCATCATTGAATGACCGATGTGACATCCTACGCACTTTGTCCCGGCACCCTGGCGCTCAAAGTTGAACCCGGACACATGGCCAAACCTTCCATCAGTCGTCCGCAACACCTTTCCCTCGCCATCCACCACTTGCTCGAACAGCGGAACTTCTGCCGGCAAGTCGTGTTCATGCACTCCGCCATGGTGAAAGACCGGGGCATCCTTCAGGAAGATGGAAGGGTCGGGACCTTTGGGATTCTGTCGTTGTACATTCATAAAGAAACGGATACGGGCGTTTTGTACAATTCGGGGCGCGTCCGGCATCGGTTCATCGACCGCAGCATTGGTAAAGATGTTCATACAATCGAACCGAAAGACATCATCATTGAAATACGTCTGAGGGTCTTCAGTGGGAGGAAGGTGGGACGGTACATACTCAAAATCATCCTTGATAATCGGTGGTACTCGTCGAGGTGCAAGCACTTGAGGTTCAAGTTCAAGGGATCCGGGAAGATCAAGAGCCTTGGTCAGCCGCGTTCCATCGACGCGAACAGAGTATATCCCGTAGTCGATACCTTGCTTTGAATATGAAAAGAGAATTGTCCGATCATTCAATTCCACGGGATCCGTCGCATAGGGCGGTGCGACATCCTCCTTGTTCAATACATCTTCGACGGCTCGGACGCCGGCGATATAATGCTCGAAACTCGCTCCTTTCGTAAACCAACGCACTCCACTTCCACTGATCCGCGGCGTCATCGACATCCACGGTGTAAATACACCGACCAACCTTCCATCGCTCATGACGCTTGGCTTGTACACTTGCGTACCCTGACGCGTTCTCGTGAACCCGGCATACAACTTCAGTTCGTCGCCGTCCGGCTTGACTGTCACAGCATGCCAAATGTTGGCGATATCATCGGTCAGAGATTGTCCGTCTTCACGACTAAGTCCCGTCCTGGTAATATTACTCGGGCGGTCAGGATTCACCCACCAACGTGAATAGACGATCTTGCCGGTAACGGGATCAATAGTCGGTTCCTCTGCCCCGTTACGCTCTGTTGTAATGCGTCGCATTTTCGTTCCGTCCCGATGGACGACAAAGAGATTGCTTGTCAGTACATCGGCAGTCATTGCAACGGACGGATACCGTGTCGATGCGAACACGATTCTCCCGTCGGGAAGGTAGCATGGATCAAAATCATCGTACTTTTCAAAGAGCGATACGGAAGCACCGAATTGCGAGAGGTCAACAGCGCGATCTGTCGCCGTCAGTTTTCGGAACCCGCGGCCGGTGGCGCCAATTTCATAAATTCTCCAACTACTGTCCGGGTGTTCGACACCGGAGAACAACACCGACTTCCCGTCCCACGAAACATCCGGATCCGCAACGTCAATGAGTTTGTCTCCACCGACAAGTGTGTCGATGGTTCCGTTTGTCCTTCGTACCAACAACATGCCGCCGACGATCGCTGTACGGTAACGTGGACCCAATCCGGGCACGGCTCCTGCGTCATTGTTGTGTAGAGGGTTGCGTGAGACAAACACGATCGAAGTTACTCGTGATTTGGTTACGGGATGCGCGGATGCTGTTTGTTCGGGTTGGAGTAGAGAACTCTCTGCGAAGTCGAACGGCTTGCCGACACCAACACACAAGAGAATGAGGGGAATGGTAAAAATGGCGCGTGACTTCCGCGTTTTGTCCGGTACCACGTGCTTTCGATTTGCTCCAGAGAACTTGCAGGAAATACGTTAGTAGGCTTGCACAAAGATAGGAAATCGGGGTAGAAATGCAATCCAGGATACAGGGATGAAATGAAACGTGGGACCCATTCATGAGTCCCACGCAGACAAACAGCGCAGCTTACTGCGTTAGATAGCGGAAGCAACTCCGCCGTACACCATCGCTTCGAGACGGGCAATACGTTGTTCCATCGGCGGGTGCGTGCTGAAGAGGCTCATCAAGCCACCGCCCGTGAGCGGACTGACAATGAACATGTGCGCCGTAGCAGGTGTGGCTTCCATCGGAATCTGTTTGGCTTTCGCATCCAGCTTACGAAGCGCGTTTGCCAAAGAAAGCGGGTTGCCTGCCATCTGTGCACCCCCTTCATCTGCAAGGAATTCCCGAGAGCGGGAAATGGCCATCTGAATGAGCATCGCTGCAATCGGGGCGATAATCATCATCGCAATCGCTGCAATCGGACTACCACCTTCTTTTTCGTCCGAATGCCGTCCACCACCGAAGATCATGGCCCATTGCGCCATGTTCGCGAGCATGCTAATCGCGCCGGCAGCGGTGGCAGCAATCGTGCCGATCAGAATATCCCGATGCTTGATGTGTGCAAGTTCATGGGCAATCACGCCGCGTAGCTCGTCATTCGTAAGCGTTCGAAGAATTCCCTGGGTGACAGCCACGGCAGCGTGATGCGGGTCGCGCCCGGTTGCAAATGCGTTCGGCTGGTCTGACGGGATCATGTACAGTTTCGGCATCGGGATACCACCGCGTTGCGTCAGTTCCTCGGTCATCTGGAAAAGAGATTGAGCATCTTCACGTTGCAACTCCTTTGCGCCATACATGCGCAGGACGATCTTATCACTGAACCAATACGAACCGAAGTTCATCACCACAGCGAACAAAAATGCAATCACCATACCGCTCTCTCCGCCGATGAATCTCCCCACCACCACGAGCAAAACAGTGAGTAGCCCCATCAACAAGAAAGTCTTCATCGTATTCATACGTAATCTCCAAGGTTAATTTCATCTACTACTCTCAAACGTCGGGAGGGGCAGACAGGTTCCGCCGCCATCCGGTAGAAAATATAGGAGAAGCATGACTTTGAGAAAAGCAGAAAGCTATCGGCGGAAAATATCGGCAAGCGCAGGTCCCAGTGTGGGAAACTTGAACTTGTAACCGCTCTTGAGAAGTTGTTGCGGAACTGCCCGCTGACCCGTCAAGAGCATATCAGCCATTTCGCCAAGAGCCAGCCGTAACACAAATCCCGGAACCGGGGCCCACGATGGGCGATGGAGGGCATTCCCAAGTTCAGTACAGAATTCCTTCATTGTCGCTGATTCAGGAGCAGCAAGATTCATTGGCCCGCGTACTCCGGGTTGCCCCAGAGCAAAGATGATGGCCCCGACGACATCATCGCGATGAATCCACGGGAACCACTGGCGACCATTTCCGATTGGTCCGCCAACAAAGAACGTGAATGGCGGAACCATCTTTGCAAGCGCCCCGCCTGATTCACCGATAACGACTCCGGTTCTTGGCAGCACGACACGAACGCCGAGTGCTTCGGCAGTCCGCGCTTCCTGTTCCCATATCCCGCATGTCTCCGCGAGGAATCCCTTCCCCGCTTCTTTCGATTCCACAACATCACCCTCCGCCACTGCACCATAGTATCCCACCGCTGATGCGTTGATGAGTACGGACGGCTTTCTGGAACACTGACGGATTGCCTCAACAATAGCCCGTGTGCTGTTCACTCTGCTTTCGCGAATGCGGTTCTTCTGCGCGGTGCTCCATCGTTTGGCGGCAATCGGTTCGCCGGTGAGGTTAATAATCGCGTCCGCCCCTTCAACGCGATGTGCCCATGCTCCAACAGATTGTGCATCCCATTCCTCTACAGTAACGCCTGAACCAATAACACGTCTTGTCGCATCGGGGTTGCGTGTCAGAACTGTAACATCGTGGTTTTCTTTCACGAGGCCACGGAGAAGAGCAGTCCCAATAAAACCGGTTACCCCGGCAGCAATGATTTTCATGTCGGGATCTCCATGTTTATGGATTGAACCGAAGATTGCTGGAGTAATGTGCCAATAATTTGCGATCGATACTTGAAAATCTGATCCAACTGATGCCGCACTATCAGGCGGTGCATGAAATTACCCAACACGCCAAACGGTAAGGCATACTGTACCTCATCAGTCATTTCAGTCCATCCGTCTTTTTCCATGAAGCTATGTGTGTGTTGCCAGAAACTGTATGGTCCCCGCGTTTGAACATCCACGAACCGATGAGGAGGCTGGTACTCTGTGATCAGTGAAGTCCACCGCATGGAAAACGTATTCCAGCGAATCCTGTACTCGATGGATACGCCGGCTTTCATTATCACAGGCGGAGGCGTGAGCATTCTGAAATCGAGCCACCCCGGAGTAATAATCGCGAGGTTTTCCGGTGATTCAAAAAACTTGAACACGTCCCCGATGGGCAGTTGAAATATCTGCGTCCGTTTGAATGTATGGATGGTCATCGGATCCTCGCCATGTGTGTCCGTCGCTTGCCTCTCTTGAAGTATTCCCAGAATACGATAATGATCGTCATCAGCCCGAAGCCATACAGGAAATCCTCCAAGGGAATAGTGAACAACCGGATTCCCAGTTGGAACTCCTCGCCATAGCGAACAATCGGCCGCCATGTGAGGTATCCATTAAAAAGAAGTTTAAAGAACATCATGACGGCAAAGAACATCCCGTACGATTTCGTCCGTAGAATATTTGTCTTTAACATTCTGTCAAGACTGATGGCAACAACCACGGAGACAACCGCGCAGATCGTGTATTCCTTCATTCAGTCCTCTTCAAGAAGTGCAGCGAAACCTCCCAAGTAAAGATTGAAACAAAAGTAATAACCACAAAGAAGAGCCATTCCTCGAGAGGCATTCCAAGGAGAATAATGCCAACGTTAAAATCGGGATGAAAATTCCAGTGACCACGTTTTGTTGCAACAATGTCCCATATCCAATAGGGAATGCACACCGCAAGTATCGTGAAGAGGAACGCACGTTTGTGCGAGTACAGTCCAAGCCTTTTGTCGAAACTCAGAAGAGCGGGAAAGAGGAGAATCAACAACAGTACAATACCATACTCGAATTTCATTCGTCTCCTTCGTTCAGAGTATCAACACCGTCTATTCTCCGGCCGAACCTGCGATAGAGCTCATGGTTGGAGTTTGCGACAAATGTCTGCAACATGCTATCAAGGTCTTCGCTCATCTGTTCGCTGATAAACCCGGCACCAAGCACCGGAGCAAACCAATGCACCTCCCATGCACTCTCACGTCTGAGACGAACGTGTAGTGAAATGGTGATCGACGTTGCGGTTGTGGTGACGGGTACGATAACGACTGAACAGGATATGAAATTCTGGGCATCATGCTGTATTGATTCATACCGGGTGACGGAATCGCCCTGCACGCTCTTGCGAACGTGGAATACGGCATCCAGCGAGCGCCCGAGCGGAATGTTCCTGCTCGTTTCATAAAGATATGTGTCGTCAGCGAGGTGTTGGATTCTGACAACTCCGGGCATGTGTCTGGCAAACAGGCCGATATCATCCACATACTCCCGTAGTTCCTCTCGTGAAATCGGGACGATATAGCGTACTTCGCTTGTCGCCCCAACAGCAAATTCATCCTGAAGGCTGGTTGACAAGATGAACAAAAAGGCAGCTATCATTTTTCCCATCTACACTTGTCGTGACATGATCATAAAACTTTAACCTCTCATACAGGATCGTCTTCTTGCATATCTTCACCAAGGAGACTGCGAGGTGAGACAAACAAGAGTAATCCATACGGCTCGCCTCCTGTCCGATGATGCACCGCATGCGCCTTCTTGATCTTCAGGAGGAATGGCAATCGGAACTTCACCCACTTTGCCCTCCTGTGGATATAGAGGTCATGGATGAAAAAATAGACGCCTCCGTACAACGTCATACCTACACCAACTGCGACCTGGTCACTCAGACCACCGGTTTCCAACCCCGTGAAGATCAGCAGCATCGTAATCGTAGCGAAAAACAGCGGAAAGAGATCGTTCAGCTCAAACACTCCTTCGCGTTCCGTATGATGGCTCTTATGGACATTCCAGAATAGTTTGTGGTAGAGAAATCGATGGACGAGATATGACACCACTTCCATGCCAATGAACGTCACAACGCCGATCACAATCGCTCTTACCATGTGCGCTCCGCCAATGATCGTGCAAGTCCTTGCAGCAATACGCGAGACGGCCTCTCCGGCAGTCCTTCAAGAAAACCGCAGGCGGCATTTGTGTGCTCAAGAATTATTTGCCGCGTCCTTTCGATGGACGTCATGGTATCCACGTCTATCCTCTCTGCAACCGAATACGCAAGCGTCAGGTAGGTCTGCTTGCCGTTCCGGACATCGCTACCGACGGATTTACCGGTGAGATGCATATGGCCGACCATATCCAGGAGATCGTCCTGGGCCTGAAACGCCATGCCAATATTGTACCCGAACAGCCCCGCGTCATGTATCAAGGCGTCATCCATCGTGCCTATGAGCGCACCGATTCGTGCGGAGGCTTGCATGAGCTTTGCCGTTTTCTTGTCCACCATGGTTCTATGCAATTCAATTGGGACGGTATCATGGCCTGCGAGCGAAAGATCATATCCCTGCCCTTCGCAGACGTGTACAAATGCTTCAGAGAATGTTTCCAGGATTGCGGCATGCCGTGGGGCTGCCGACGTGTGCAGCAGTCGAAAGGCAAGCGCAATCAGCGTATCCCCTGCAAGAATTGCTGTCGGGATATCCCATTGCTCATGAACAGTCGGGAGTCCGCGGCGCAACGGGGCGGTATCCATAATATCATCATGAATGAGTGACGACGTATGGAGCAGCTCGATTGCTGCCGCGACAGGAAGCGCTTCGCGTACACCGCCACCAACAGCATCACAGACCAGCATCGTCATAAGAGGGCGAATGCGTTTACCCCCTTGCAGCGCATGTCCGACCGCCTCGCGCAGGCTTGGCGGCTGTATATGGCCAGCGCAGTCGCGGAGGACCTGATCAAGCTCGTTGACGCAGAACTGACGCGTGTCAGATTGCTTGACTTCAAGTGGTATCATATGGGAACACCGGAGTCGGGATGAGTGAAAAGGCAAGGGCTGCCGGGAACGGATTCTGCAGGTCTGTGGAGATCCACCTTGGTGGTGGAACGTTGAGAAGAGGCGAATATGGAAGCGATGGCGAGACCTGCTTTTCGCGGTAAACTTACGTATGCCCGTTTTGTGAAAACGTCATAGTTGTTCGATTCAATAGCTTTAAGAATGTTGCTGTACGTTGCGCTCATCAGCTTGACGCAGAACCGCGAGCCATCGTTGGCAATCATTGGAATCCCGGCTTCTGCTGATGCATAGTACGTGCGTGCGCGCTGAATCTGCATGATCATAAACTCCCGGAACTGCGGCGTTACCGTCCCGCGGACGATGTCGCTCTCATCAAGGCGATAGTGTCCCAGTTCTTCCGATGGCAGGTAACACCGGCCCAGCCGAGCATCTTCCCCCACGTCACGGAGAATGTTGGTGAGCTGCATGGCGGTACCAAGATCTGCTGCATGCCGGTAGGCTGCTTTGTCTGAAACACCGAGGATATGCGTCATGATCAATCCGACAACAGAGGCAACGTGATAACAATAGTGCATTAATTCGTCGGTGGTTCTGCAACGCAGGACAGTGAGATCCATTTCCACGCCATGCAGAAGACTGAGGAAATACTCCTGCGGAATTTGATAAGTGACTACCACATCACGAAACGCAAGCAGTTTGCTGTCCATACTGGGAGAAAATGAATAGACGTAGCGTAACTGGTCGCGCAAGCCCTCAAGGCGGTGTAGTGTACGGTGCCGGTCTTCTCCTTTGAATGTCGCATCAACGATATTGTCAGCATAACGACAGAATGCATATACTGCATACGCAGCCAACCGTTTCTCACGCGGGAGAACATGCGAGGCAAAATAGAATGACCGGGCATACCTCCGTGTGTACGCCTGACACTGACGGTAGTTTTGTTGAACCTCTTCGATATCGAGAAACCCGACCATTTGCTATTCGACCGATTGAGGATAGTGCTGAATCACATCCATAAGATCCTTTGACGAACGGTAGACCGCATCGCACGCTTTTGTCAGAGCTGGCGTTACTGCGCGCCCACCCAGAAGCACGCGTGTTTCGCGTTCATGCGCAGCGGCCCGAATTTTTTCCAGTGCATGGAGATATGAACTTTCATCACCGATGGTCGTCGCCGAGATGCAGACCAGATGCGTCCTCTGCTCCCTGATTGAAGCAATCAATGAATCATGCGGCGTCCGGGCACCAAGATATTGGACATGCCATCCCTCGGCTGCGAAGATGTACGAGGCGCAGCGCAGACCCATTTCGTGCAGTTCGTCATCAAGGCACGCACATATCACTGTGTGGCCCGCGGGAGCCTTGGTCAACACCTGCGATTGCAACTTCGCCATAGCATCAAGCGTCTCATAGAAAGCACGATGCTCATGGTCCACGCCTATTTCACGCCGCTCCCACCGTTCGCCTATTTCCCTCATGCCGGGCCCGAGCACGAGGTCAAAGATTTCCCATTGATGAACGTGATGCTGATAGAGGTACGAAAAGAACTCATACAAATCCCTTCTGTCGGGCGAAAGTGCTTTTTCGATGAACGCGGCTCGAAGTTCGTTAAAGTTACGGGAGAGAACGGCCACTTCTATTTTTCGCGCAAGGACACCTCCTCCTTCCAGAGTAAGCGCCCCAAGGGGTTCGAAGTTGCGCGTGGTCGCGAACTCCACGAGATAGCGCATCTGAAACTTCCGGTGACCGCCCGGAGTCTTCTGACACTTGAGGGTCCCTTCATCCGCCCAACGTTTTACCGTTGTTTCCGTGACATTAAAGAGACGTGCCACCTCCGCAGTTGAAAGAACAGTCTTCTGCATTAATATTCTCGTACTTGTTTAAGTCGATAAAGTCGATTTATACGATTTAATAATATCGACAGTTTTCCCCACAGAGTCAAGGGGGATATCGACATCATAGCCTTAAAGTGAAAAAATTAGTGAAGGGAGACTGGAATCCCCAGATCTTCCACCACACACTTCTCTGTCGCTTCTGCCGAAAGAAGAACGCCAGGGACACCACCGCCGGGATGTGTTCCGGCCCCGACAAGGTAGAAATTCCGAATGTCCTCACTCCGGTTATGAGGTCTGAAGTATGCACTTTGTGTCAGCCGCGGCTCAAGACTGAATGCATTGCCAAGATGGGCGTTCAACTCCCGACCAAAGTCATCCGGCGTGAACTTCTCCAAGACTTCGATACTCTCCCTCAATCCCTTCAACCCAAAGTCATCTTCAAGAAACCGGAGAATTCGGTTGGTGAGTTGTTCAGCCTCTAAGTTCCAATTGATACCACTGCCGAGATGTGGCACGGGAACAAGCAAGTACATACTCTCACAACCCGGAGGTGCCATGGTGGGATCGGTGCGTGTCGGAACGTGAAGATACATTGAGAAGTCTTTGGGAAGAATCTTCCTGTCAAATATGTCTTTCACCAGTTCCTTGTAGCGCTCGCTCAGAATGAGAGTATGATGGGCGAGCTGCGGAAATTGTTTCGTTGTGCCAATGTACAGCAGGAAACAGCTCATGGAATAGTGCATCTTGTCCAACGTTGCATTATTCCAACGCTTCCTGAATTCTTCAGGAATGAGATTCCTGTACACACTGGCCACATCGCCATTGGAGATCACGGCGTCGGCAGGAAAGTTTTCACCACGCACCCGCACACCAACAGCTGCACCATTGCTGATGAGTATGTGCTGAACCTCGGCATCAGCGTGAATCGTTCCGCCAAGCTCCAGAAAGAGTCTCTCGAACGCCTGTACGAGACTATACATCCCACCTTTTGCGAACCAGACTCCTCCCTCACGTTCAAGGAATGGTATCATGCCGTAAATCCCCGGTGCCCGGAATGGCGAACCCCCGATAAACAGCGGATGGAATGAGAAGATGAACCGATTGCGCTCATCTTTGAAGTATCGCTTCGCAAGTGCGTACACCGAACTCAATCCACCGAGAGATAATGCCCGTGGCACGAATCGGAGCAACTCTCTCCAGGTAAGGAAGGCTTGTGCACCAAGCCCTTCAACAATCACCGCATCATAAATCCGCTTGATGTGGGCAAAGAAGCGGTCGTATTGGGCTGCATCTCCAGTATTGAAGGCAGCCATCGCTGCCTTCATGCGTTCAGGGTCGCCGTTGTAGTCGATGAATGACTTGTCGTGGAAGTAGATTCGGTAGAATGGATCCAGCGGCACAATGTCCACATAGTCTGACATGCGCTTGCCCGCTGCCTCAAACACTCGTTCGATGATAGACGGTGCCGTAATGAGCGATGGCCCCATGTCGAAACGATATCCATTCTTCTCGAACTGGTACGCTCTTCCACCCACCTTCTCGCGTTTCTCGAAGATTGTGACCTGAAATCCTCTGGCCTGTAAACGGATGGCTTCTGCCAATCCACCAAACCCGGCCCCGACAATATGGATATGTTTAGCTGACATATAAGATTCCTTTGCTCCCTACAACACCTACCTCACCGATGGGAGTTCCTCTTCGGAAAAATATTCTGGTTTAGCAGTAAAGGCTCGTTAGTCGCGCTTCAGGAACAGAACGCCCAACGGAGGAAGAGAGAGAGAGAGAGAATGATCGCGATTATGCTGGGGCACGGACGCACTTTGAACCGAGCCGGAGTTGCCCACGTTGCCTCCTCCGTATGCAACCGCATCACTGTTGAGGAGTTCACGATAAACACCCGGCTCCGAAACGCCTATCCGGTATCCATCACGAGGAACAGGAGTGAAGTTGCACACAATGACTACAGACTCTTTCGGATTGGCGGACTTCCGCTCGAACGCTATGACACTCCCGGCAGCATCCGCAAAATCAATCCAATCAAAACCGGAGTAATGGAAATCCACCTGGTGCAACGCCGGTTCTTTTATGTAGAGATGGTTCAAGTCTTCCATCCACTTTTGAATCCCCTGGTGCGTGTCAAATTGCAGTAGATGCCAATCCAGACTCTTTTCATGGTTCCATTCATCCCACTGACCGATTTCGCCACCCATGAACTGGAGTTTCTTTCCGGGAAAACCATACATCAACCCGAAGAGCAGGCGCAGGTTGGCAAACTTTTGCCACACATCGCCCGGCATCTTATTGAGCAGCGAACCCTTGCCATGCACCACTTCATCGTGTGAGAGTGGAAGGACAAAACGCTCCGTAAATGCATACAGGAGAACAAAAGTGAGATTACGATGATGGTGTTGCCGATAGACGGGATCCTTGGCAAAATATTCCAGCATGTCATGCATCCAACCCATATTCCATTTCAGATCGAAGCCGAGTCCGTCATGCTCAAGCGGGCCTGTAACCCCGGGCCACGCCGTGGATTCCTCGGCAATGGTCAAGACGCCAGGATAGTAATGATGGATGACGCCGTTCAGATGCTTGATGAATTCCACGGCCTCGAGGTTTTCCCGGCCACCATATTGGTTTGGTACCCACTCGCCTTCTTTGCGCGAATAGTCCAGATAGAGCATGGACGCAACGGCATCGATGCGGATACCGTCAATATGGAATTTCTCCAACCAGTACAGGGCGTTGCTCATCAAAAAATTCTTGACCTCATGACGGCCAAAATTGAAGATGAACGTCCCCCAATCCTGATGCTCGCCTTTGCGCGGGTCGTCGTGTTCATACAAATGGGTTCCATCGAATTGCGCGAGCGCGTAGATGTCCTTCGGAAAATGTGCCGGCACCCAGTCGAGCAACACGCCGATGTTATGCTGGTGCAGGAAATCCACGAGGTACATAAAATCCGCTGGTGTGCCGAATCGGCTGGTCGGTGCAAAGTACCCGGTCACCTGGTACCCCCACGAGCCGTCGAACGGATGTTCCATCACCGGCATGAACTCAATATGCGTGTATCCCATCTTCGTCGCATATTCAACGAGCTGGTGTGCAGCTTCGCGGTAATTGAGCCATTGATTGTTTTCGGTCTTGCGCCACGAGGAAAGATGCACCTCATAAATGGACATCGGTTTGGCAAGCTGATCGGACACTGTACGTTGTTCCATCCACGCGCTGTCCTGCCATTCATAACTACTGAGGAAATTCACCTTCGATGCGGTCAGCGGACGGAGTTCCATTTCCGTGCCGTACGGATCCGCCTTGTCCATGATGAATCCCTGCTGCGTCTTGACTTGAAATTTGTAGATCTCCCCTTCCATCAATCCGGGAATGAATATCTCCCAAATTCCCGATGAGCCAAGCGTACGCATCGCGTGGCGACGACGATCCCATTGGTTGAAATTCCCGATCACACTGACGCTTCTTGCCGACGGTGCCCAGACAGCAAACTGTACCCCGACGATGCCGTTCACTTCGGCATGGTGCGCACCAAGCTTCTCATAAATCCGATGGTGGTCGCCTGCGCTGAAGAGATAAATATCAAAATCCGTCAGCGTCGGCATGAAGGCATAAGAATCATGAAACACCTCCACTCCTCCACCCGGCATCACTTTCTTTATCTGGTATTGGAATACTTCGGTTCGGTTGGGAAGATTGACCTCGAAGAACCCATCTTCATGGATGCGTTCCATCGGGTATTCCGTCTTCCGGCCTTTCTTCTCCTCGACGATAACTGCAGCACTTTCCGCCCCTGGAAGGAACGACCGGATGGCAACCGACGTTGAGCCATTGTCATGAACAACGTGCGCACCCAACACACGAAAGGGATCGTGGTGGTCGTTGAAGATCACTCTGTACACTTCGTCGATTTGGGCCGTGGTATTCATGTTGAAATGACCTTGGTTAAGGGTAGACACGGGAAAATATACGTGTATTTGGAGGAAAGAACAATGCAGGCAAGAACGGTTCGGGTCAGTGAATCCGGCATGAAGCAGTGTATTTTGAAGAATTGACACAGCGAGGGAGTCACCGCAGGGGTAAATCGACTGGATTCAGGAATTACAGCCGTTCGTCTACTGGCCTTGTATTTGTACTCTCACGGGAACTGGAAGACCCGACTCTGGACTTTAATCTCGATAAGGGAATTTCCGTACGAAACCTCCTCTACTTCCTGAGCCACATTGAAGCATCGCAGAAGCTCCGCGATGTTCCAGAGTCGGGTAAGTCAGGGATAGAAACGCGAGGGGTCTAGAAGAGTTCTTCCCGCTCGTCGGATAGAGCAGGGTCTGGAGCGATGAGGTTCAGCGACTCCTGCACAGCCGGAATCTCCTGTACGGTGCGGAGCTTGCGCTCGATGCGGCGTGAATTGATGGCGGCGTTGTCAATCGAGTTGCTTGCTTCCTCGAGTTTCTTTTTTGTTCTCTCCAATATTTCGCCGAACCGTCCGAACTCGGTTTTCACTGAGGCAAGCAACGCCCAGACTTCGCTGGAGCGTTTCTCGATGGCAAGCGTACGGAATCCCATTTGTAAACTGTTGAGAATCGCGGCAAGCGTCGTTGGTCCGGCAATAACAATGCGATGTTCCCGTTGGAGATTGTCGGCAAGTCCGGGTCGGCGCAGCACTTCTGCGTAGAGTCCTTCTGTTGGCAGAAACATGATCGCAAAGTCCGTGGTGTGAGGCGGATCGAGATACTTCTCGTGGATATTCTTTCCTTCATTCTTGATTCGTGTTTCCAATTGTTTACCTGCTTCTTCTGCAAGAACGGGGTTGGCCTGTTCCTGCGCGTCAACGAGGCGTTGATAATCCTCCTGTGGAAACTTGGCGTCGATGGGAAGCCACATGAGCTTGCCGTTGCCACTTTCACGACCGGGAAGCTTCACGGCAAATTCCACGCGGTCGTTGCTGCCGGATTTTGTGGAAACGTTCTTCGAATACTGATCGGGCGTGAGTATCTGCTCCAGAATATTCCCAAGCTGAATCTCTCCCCACATGCCGCGTGTCTTCACATTGGTCAGCACCTTTTTCAAGTCGCCCACGCCCGTGGCAAGCGCCTGCATTTCTCCCAATCCCTTATGGACGAGTTCCAGCCGTTCACTCACAATCTTGAATGACTCTCCGAGTCGGTGTTCCAATGTTGCATGGAGTTTCTCATCGACCGTCACCCGCATTTGCTCCAGCTTCTGCGCGTTGTCTTCTTGCAATGACTTGAGACTCCCCTCCACTGTCTGGCGCATCCGTTCGAGGCGTTGTTCATTCCCCTGCGTGAGTGTATCAATCTGCTTTGCAAACGTCTCCAACTGTCCCTTTTGCAACGTGGCGATCTCCGTCATACGTGACGCGAGGGAATCGCTGAAGCTCTTCAGCGAGTTGCCCTGTTCTTCTCTTGCCGAACGCGAGCCGGCGACAAGGTCTGAACGCATCTGCTCGAGTTTTTGCTCGTTGGCCTGGGTCAGTGCCACCAACGATGCGCGTGTTTCATCACGGCTGCGGGCAAGCTCGTCGCGCACCATCCGTTCAAGCCGCTCTACATGTTCGCGGGTAAGGCGGGATTCCAATTCAAGCGCTGTTGCGTTGGCAGGTTTCAACACGCGGAGAAGCACGAACACCAACAGCCCGAACTGGAGAACGAGAAGAAGTATGACGAAGGTTTCGAACATTCTACTTTCTGTTTCCCATAACTCTGAGGAGAAGGAGGAAGAGATTGATGAAGTCGAGATACAGCCGCAACGCGCCGATGATGGCTCCCTTCTGCTCCGCTTCCCCGCCTTCCAACGCCACGCCACTCATCTGTTTGATCTTCTGCGTATCGTAGGCCGTCAACCCCACAAAAATCAAAATGCCGACGTATGTTGTAATCCAGTATATCGTACTGTTGCCGAGAAACATATTCACGACCGAGGCAAGCACCATCCCGATTAATCCCATCATCAGAAAACTCCCCATGTGGGTAAGATCCATGCGCGTGAAGTAACCGAATGCACTCATCGCACCAAATGTACCCGCCGTGACAAAGAACGTGCTGGCCAACGATGCTTCGGTATACACAAGAAAGATGACTGAAAGCGTGACTCCAGTAAGTCCGGAGTATCCGACGAACACCGCTGTTGCCGTCGTGGCAGACATGTGCTCTATTCTCGCCGAGAGCCAGACGACCAGCCCAAGTTGAGCAATGATGAGTCCGAAATACGTCCACCGGCTGGAAAAGATCAACTCTTGAAGCGCCGGAGATTGGCTTGTGAGGAGCGCCGCTATCGCGGTAACAAGTAGTCCCGTCGTCATCCAGCCGTAGACTTTGACGAGGAATGCGCGCTGCACTTCTTCAAGCTGTTCTGCAGTGATTGTTCGAGTGTTAACCCATTGTTCTTGCATGATTTCTCCTTTGTGAACCAACATTATCCACATCATTATACGAGAAGTTTGCGCCTCAATCAACTCGTTGTGACTCGCTGCCAACCCGTGCAACGATGTTCAGCTCCTTGAGTCGACGTTGCATCGCTTCTTCGCTCACGTCGAACACGCGAGCGAGTTTGTCCGCCCGCGACAGTTTTGTTGACCATTGCTTCACAAGATCGCGGGGCATGAGCAAATCGGCCGCGCAAGCGTCGGCCTCCAGGTTGTACAGGATAATTTCGTGAAGAGTGCAGCGGCTTTCGGAAGGATGCTTCAGCAGAATGTGTCCGAGTTCATGACCGAGTGAGAAGCGTTGCCGCCGGGGGGCGTGGTGAGCGTTGAGTCCGATGAGCTTGTCTTTCGTGCTCACCAATGCCGAACAGGCGTCGGCCACAGCGGACAACTGAACCACTTGAAACCCAAGCCGTTCAGAGATTGCATTCAGCGGTATTGGTGGAAGGAGCGGGCCAGTTTCCTGTTCCAGGTCCGCAAGAATCTGTTGGACAGCGGAGGTACAAAGCACTGCACGCTTCTGCAACAAGGTCATGGTGAGACCTTCGAGCCGTGTTATTGGGAAAGAGCTTGCAGAAGAGCTGCGAGTTTCTTCTCTTCCTCTTCAGGGAGTGTGAGTTTTGCCCGGGTGTACAACTCGGTGGCGGCGTGCTCAAGGTCTGCAGCTTTCATGCCCTGACGTTTGCTGGAGTTGTAGCGCGCAAGTGTTGTTCTGAAAGAAGGACGGAACCAGACAAGCTGGTGTGTGCGCCTCACCATCTCGACAAGCACGTCTCCCGGCACATCGAACAACTGCATGAATTTCTTCCAACTCGCCACGGATATTTTCAGAGGCGAAATCCGATCCTGCTCCAGCATACGATAGATGTTCTGGGACATCCCGAGACGTGCGAACAGTTCCTGTGGACGGAGCGCTTGTTCCGACCGCATATGCTTCAAGAATGCACCTACAGTCAATGGCAGTGGAACGGCACCGGCATGAACAGCAAGAGCGGATTCGAGACGCTTCTGTAGTGCGTCGCGGGCATTGGCAGATGTCAGGGCCGGGACTGCGCGCTTTGCCACGGCTCGCTCGTACCCTCCGTGAAGAGTAGTCACCCCTTCGAGGTAGGCCAATTGAAGAAGCACATCGACTTCATCGCGTTTCATATCTTTATTGCATTCGCATCGTTCTTGTAAAGTTCGGGATACTGATGTGCAATCATCTTCATAAATCTTTTCTTCACCCGCCCATGATACACTTTAAGATGTTTCACCGGTTTACCGGTGTACTTCGCTATATCTTCGTAGGAAACATCAAGCGCTCTGCATCGCAGCAGCACACGTTCCCACGTCTCCAACCGATCCAGAACATCTGCAATCACCTGGAGTTTTTCCGACACCGACGGATCGTTTGGGTCTTCGCTCGCAGCATTTGTGTAGTCCCTTACAATCTTCCCGGCCACCTCTTTTTCAATCGGAGAATAGACGCCGTCATCCTCTACGCGGGATTCTTCGAATGATTCCATCAGAATCCCATGCACCGCCTGTCGCCGGAAATGCGTGCGTACCCTGTTCCGGAAAATAGTCATCACCCAGAGATGGAAGTCTCCATCCGTCCGCTTGAACTCGAACCCTTGAATCTTCTGGACAACTGTCAACAGCACATCACTCACCACTTCCTCCGCGTCCAACCGCGGGACATGGAAAACCCCAACGGCTTCACCGATGAGCTTATCCTGATAGATCTCAATGAGGCGCCGGCATCCAATAGGCTTTCCTGCCTTGAGTTCCTCCACAACCTGCTTGTTGGGGACTCTTGCCATACGCACCCACTATAAGAAACGCAATCAGGTAACAGCTATAAATAGCTCAGTAACGGGCTTTTGTTGCGGCGTTTTAGGCCCGCATACCAGCGACAGGCCGGGTAGAGCATGAGAATCACAGCTACCCACACCAGGTACACTACAGGAAGGTCAAATCCGTATTCGCCCGGCCATTCCCATGGTGGCACATTGGCGGTCATGAAGCTTGGATCGTGATCGGTTATCATTGCCGCGATGTATGCAAGACCATGAATGAGTGGAAGATGAAGAACATAATAGAAAAACGGGACTCGCCCGAAGACAATAAAGAACTCAGCCACCCGGCCTTTTACTCTCTCCAGCAATGCCAGCGATGCAATTGCCGGACCAAGCGTCATCATCAGATACAAAAGGGATGGCGGATATTTTACGGTGTCAATAAAACTGAAGATTGTGAACAAGAGGTCGCGTTGCGAAGTCCAAAGATTCGGATCCCCATACACATTCAACCAGCGCAACACAATGAATCCCAGTGCGAGGCCGAGGCCGAGGCGAAGCAGAGTTTTCCGCCGCTGCTTTTCTTCCAATTGCATTATAGCACCAAAGCCATACCCGGCGGCCATCACCCCGATCCACGGAATCAGCGGGTAGGCAGCCTCCATACCCATTCCCGAAGTGATCTCCACAAACCCACCTTCGTGCAGAATCATCCAGAGCCATGCAAAATTTCCGAACTGTTCCGGCTGTAGACCGTCGAGCGCATTGTGCAGCGCGACGATCGCAATGCCAACCGCGGTGATTACACCGACAGGAAGGAAAACAAGTCCTGCAAGACAAACCATCGACCACCCGATTGCCCAAATCACTTGTCCGACCATAAATGAATAGTCGAAATTGAACACCCAGCCGAACCGTACGATGGTGTGCTCGACAATGATCAACCAGATGCCGCGTGTAAGCAGGAACTTTGCAAGCTCCGGCTTGGATTTGCCTCGCGTGCCGGCGAGAAACGCTCCGGTGCCTGCAAGGAACACAAACGTCGGCGCGCAGAAATGTGTAATCCACCGCGTCATGTACAGTGCAGGCCATGTTTGCGTGAGATCGAGTGGGTAAAACCGGACGTTGGTAAAAAAATCCCGCACATGATCCAGCGCCATGATCACCATAACAATTCCCCTGAGCATGTCAACGGAATCGAGACGATGGCTTTTGCCGGACGGTACAGTGGGTTCCATGGGATGTGCCGGATTCGGGTTCATGGTGCCATTCAGAGATGAAAGAACGGATGAAATACGAGGGCAAGGTTACTGAGATAATTCGAGATTGTCAAGTAGAGCACAAAAAGAGGAAACCGGACAGGTTGGTCAGGCCGGTCCGGCTTCCGGGAGGAGAGATGTGATTGTTACTGGTCACCGTATTAGACTACGGCTGCGGCCAAAAGGTTGACACCGTTTGAAAAACCTTATCCTCTATACAGTGTACCGGTATGAACATTGATGTCCAGCGCCTTGAGGCTCAGGTGCAATTCCATGAGATGATGAATATGATGCTCAATGATAAAAGCGCTATACCTCCAGATTAGGCGCTTCCCGAATTGTGGCGTTTCAACCTCACCGGTCTGGAACCGCTCGTCCCCCAGAGCTAGCACCTGCTGTCTGAATTTCGCCGCAACGGATTCAAACAGGTGTACCGCTTCGTCAACAGTGGAGCTTGGCTGTCGCCGGTTGCTCACGAGTATCTCGCGCATGGATTTCAGCGGCAGTTCTTCGCCAGCGATAACCTTCCCGTTGAATCCGAGAGACTTGGGAATGTGGTCGATCAACTGCCCAAGTGCAAAGGATCGAGGTGTGATCTTCCAATCGAGCTTGTCCGGCGGAACCAGTTTGAACATCGGCACGGTCGGCGCGACGACTTCCTCAAACCAGGAGAGGTATTGTTGGGTGGTCATGGCAATCCATTGTTGTGGCGTACACAAGATTTTATCTATTGCCCACCGAAAATGCAATACCCTGCCGCCTATTCTCTCTCCCCTCAACTCTCCGCTCTCCGCTTTCCGCTCTCCGCTCTCCGCTTTCCGCTTTCAACTCTCCGCTTTTCACTTCCCATTTCGCCTTTCGCTTTTCCAATTTTTCTCCTTGCCTCCCCTCATTCTTCTTCCTATTTTGTGTCACATCTTTTCATCACCAACCCCAAGAAGGAACCTTTATGCTGCGCGCGCTCTTTGTAGCCTGCCTACTCGTTTGTCTATCGGCCCCGGCACTTGCCGCCGATTCAACCAAGACTGTTTCCGACTCCACGGCAAAGAAGGATGATAAAGCTGAGAAATGGGATATTACCGCATCTCACGGCCCGACTCGTGACATAGAATTCGAGACGACCGAGGGAACATGGATGGCAGCGGATGTCAGTCCGGATGGAAAGCAAATCGTCTTCGATCTCCTCGGCGATATTTTCATCATGCCGATTGATGGAGGCGATGCGACGCTGCTCCTCGGTGGACCGGCATACGAGGTGCAACCGCGGTTCAGTCCTGACGGAAAGAAAATCTCCTACACCAGCGATCGCGAGGGTTGCGACAATATCTGGGTGATGGATGTGGATGGAAAGAATACACATTCAATCACCAAGGAAAAAGACCGCCAAACCAACAATGCGGTGTGGACACCGGACGGACAATACTTGATCGCACGAAAACACTATCGCAATACACGCTCGCTCGGTGCCGGTGAAATGTGGATGTACCACATCAGTGGAGGCGACGGTGTGCAACTGACCAAGCGACGCAACTGGCAGCAGAATGCCGCCGACCCTGAGATCTCCCCGGATGGACGTTACCTCTATTATGATGAAGACGTGAGTCCCGGAGGCGGATTCGATTACAACCGCGATCCATACGGTACGATCTATGTGATTCACCGGCTCGATAGAGAAACCGGCAAGAGTCAGCGCTTTGTTACGGGTAGCGGCGGATCAGTGAGACCTGTGATTTCTCCTGACGGCAAACTGTTGGCCTTCGTGCGCCGTGTCCGGTTGAACTCGGTTCTCTATCTCCGCAACATGGAAACAGGCGAAGAGTGGCCTGTGTACGATCAGCTCAGTCGTGATGCGCAGGAAACCTGGTCGATCTTCGGTCTCTATCCGGGCTTCTCATGGACGCCCGACGGAAAACATATCGTCATCTGGGCAAAGGGAAAACTCCGGAAAGTGGATGTTGCAAAGAAACAGGCGACGGAGATTCCATTCAAAGCAAAAATAAAGCAGAGTGTAACAGAACCTCTTCGCTTTGCACAAGAAGTCTCACCAGATCGTTTTGATGTAAAGATGTTGCGATGGGTTACCACTTCGCCCGACGGCAAGTCTGTTGTCTACAATGCACTCGGACATCTCTACATAAAACAACTCCCTAACAGTGAACCAAAGCGTCTCACGACGGATGAACATTTTGAATTTTATCCTTCATTCTCTTCCGACGGAAAGTGGATTGTCTATTCTACATGGACAGATAAAGACAAAGGTGCGGTGTACAAAGTAAAATCGTCGGGCGGAGATGGAACAAAGCTAACGAGAGTAAAAAGCACCTACACGGAGCCGTCATTCTCTCGCGATGGACAGCGCGTGGTCTTCGTGAAGAATAACGGCGACGCACTGCGTGGAGGAACTTACAGCAACGATCCGGGCGTGTATTGGATTTCCGCGGAAGGTGGAGAGGCAACGCTCATCACCGAGGAAGGGTTCAGCCCGAGATTCAATAAGAAGGGAGACCGCGTCTTCCTGACGTCGGGCGAAGGTGAAAAGACCGCACTCATCAGCGTCAACCTGACGGGTGGAGACCGCCGCGTTCATCTCACATCAGCGAACGCACAACAGATCGTCCCCTCACCCGATGAACAGTGGGTCGCATTCACCGAACGCTACAACTCCTACATTGCAACACTGCCAATGACAGGACAAGCAGTGGATATCGGCCCAAGCACCAGCGATTTTCCCGTCAAACGTATTACCCGCGACGCGGGCATGTATCTGCATTGGTCGGGAGATAGCAAAACGGTGAACTGGTCCCTTGGACCGGAGTTGTTTTCGCGTGCGCTCACCAACACGTTCACATTTGTTGAAGGCGCGCCGGATAGCGTACAGGAAAAACCGGATACCACCGGCACATATATCGGATTCAAGGCGCAGACCGACGTTCCCACAGGAAGTATTGCTCTCGTTGGCGCGACGGTGATTTCGATGAAGGGAGATGAAGTAATTCAGAATGCGACGATTCTTGTCGAGCGCAACCGTATCAAAGCCATCGGCGCGGCTGGTTCAGTCACAGTTCCCTCCGGATCAAAGACTATTGATGTGAAGGGAAAGTTCATCATGCCGGGGATCATCGACGTTCATGCGCATGGACCTGCAGGCAGCATCGGGATTACACCTGAACAGAACTGGGCGTTCTATGCAAACGTTGCATTCGGCGTAACAACGGAACATGATCCATCAAACGACACAGAAGAAATTTTTGCAAGCTCGGAGATGATTAAAGCAGGGCTTACCGTCGGGCCTCGCCTCTATTCCACCGGGACAATTCTTTACGGGGCTGAAGGAAGTTTCAAGGCAGTTGTCAATAGTCTTGACGATGCTCGTTCTCATTTACGTAGATTAAAAGCCGTTGGCGCATTCAGTGTGAAGAGCTACAACCAGCCCCGCCGCGATCAACGTCAGCAGGTGATTCAAGCTGGACGTGAGTTGCAAATGATGGTCGTACCCGAAGGCGGCTCCACCCTCTTCTGGAATATCACGCAAATCCTCGACGGCCACACGGGCATCGAGCATTCGTTGCCGGTCTCGCCGTTGTACAAGGATGTTGTCACACTGTTTGGACGCAGCGGCGTCGGTTACACACCAACATTTGTCGTCAGCTACGGCGGACTGATGGGCGAGAACTACTGGTACGCCAACACAAAGGTGTGGGAGAATGAACGACTCCTCACGTACGTCCCACGCACAATCATTGACGGACGATCACGCAGAAGAACTCTTGCCAACGACGACGACTGGAACCACATCGACAACGCAAAGAGTGCGAAGGCAATCGTTGATGCAGGTGGCAAAGCACAACTGGGGGCACACGGACAATTGCAGGGACTCGGCGCGCACTGGGAACTCTGGAGCTTTGTACAAGGAGGCATGTCACCGATGGAAGCAATACGTTGCGCCACGTTCAATGGTGCGTATTACATCGGCATGGAGAAAGATCTCGGCTCACTCGAACCCGGCAAACTCGCCGACATGATCGTCATGGAGAAAAACCCTCTCGACAACATCCGCAACAGCGAGAGTATCACGCACGTGATGTTGAACGGACGATTGTACGATGCAGCAACGATGAATGAAGTCGGGACACGAGCAAAATCCCGTGCGCCGTTCTTCTGGGAAGGTGGGATGGATCCGGGTGCAGTCGGGATCGAAACAGAACTAGACTAGATGAGGAAACTCCTGTTAGGGCTGAATATATTCAGCCCTAACAGGATTGTGTAAAGAGGAAGTTCAGCCCCAAATGTTTTACTTGACCGAAGGATAATACCACACGCGTTTTATCTTTCCCTCCACCACTTCATACACTCCAATTGACGCCTGGGTTTTCTCGCCGTTTTTCCCTTGCCAGCGCACGCGTTCGCGCATCGACACAAATGGTCCGTTCGCTATAGCGTCTTCCATGGTCGAAACAACTGTGGGCAGTGATCGGAAGTAACCGGTCAGCCATTTGCCGAGTTCCTCCTTCCCTGCCAGATCCTTCGCCATTGAATCTCCTGCAACAGTAAACCAGACAACATCGTCCGTTACTAACTTCAGCATGGCTTCTGTGTCATGAGCGTTGAACGCGGCGAAAAGGGCTTCGACGGTTGCCATGCTCGCCGAATCGACTGGAGCGGCATCCAACACGGAAAAGGATAAAAGAACAAGAACCAACATTATCAGTGTTCTCATGTATTCACCTCAAATCTCCCGATGATTAATTCCTCTTGGGTAAGCAAATCACATTGTACGTCAAGTGCCTCATATTCCGATCGATACTGGGCACGAAAAGCATCATACGCCTCCTGCGATACCCAGCGATCAATGGTGAGGTAATCACCGGGGGGTGAGCATCGCGCAGGAGTTCTGTTCCAAGATACTCCTTGCTGTTCCGGAACAGTTCGGTCCACGCGCCTTTCGGGCCGTAGGCATTTTCAAACTCAGTTTCTTTGCCGGTATGGGCCTTGAATCTCCAGATAACTACCATCATCACCCTCCTAGAATTTCCCCCATTTTGCCTCGAATGCTTTTCTATTCCGGAGGGTCCGCTCCTTCCTCGCTTCCGCGCTTTCCAGAGGAATCGTATCGAGTGCTGCGAGTCTCCGTTTCATCACGGTGCCTGATTCACGCAACAGTTTCGTAAGCCCGAAGAGCACTCTCCCCTTTACCATCGCTGGATCAATCAACCATTCATCCGGTGTTGAATCCACGACCTCTTTGACATGTGCCGAATCGAGCAAGAAGACACTTTCAGCAAGCTCATTGGCGGGGACGTAGAACGGATGCCGACGTACCTGTGTCAACAACGCATGCTCGGAATGCACCTGACCACTCACCAACATCTTGATTGCCATTGCGGTTGTCCAATCGATGCAACACAACTTGTCATTGGCGAACAGCATGTTGGGATTGAGATCGGTCCGGTCGATATTCAAAAGGAGAACGTCGAATTGATAAATCAAATCCTTCATCACCCGATCAACGGCATCACCGCGGGTTACATCAAACGGAACAGCGCCTTCGATATACTCAAGAGCAAGATTGACACCGACGCTTCTCGTAATCAGGTCATTAATTTCCGGGTCCTGTGCGTCATGAAGGAGATCGGGAGTAATATTGATAAGACATGTCGTCGGAACAGGTACACCGGCGATACGGGCAAGGTGCAGACTTATCCATTCTACTGCGTTTGCCGTCGGGCCTTCACCCGTACATTTCCATTTCACCACGCATCGCAATCCGGATGTCGTCTCGACCAACACCGGTAATGAGGAGCCGCTCCGGAAATCGGAGATGATCCTGCGCGCCGTGAGGACGGGAGGATGAGTCACGCGTGCTTTGGTTGAGTACCGAACCGTTGGGCGGAGCGTTCGCGTGCGCGCGCTGCCTCAATCTCGCGATTCCGCGGCTCGGCCTGGGTCACGAGCGAATCAACAAGAGTACGGGCAACCACCGCCACGTCATTAACGGCCCGATCAAACGCCGCCTCGTTTGCTTTCGATGGTTTGGTGAAGCCGCTCAGTTTTCGCACAAACTGTACCGACGATGCGCGGATTTCCTCGTCGGTGGCTGGTGGGTCGAAATTGAACAGTGGTTTAATATTCCTGCACATGGTTCCTCACGTTTTTTATTGATGCAATGCCGGAACTTCCTTGAACGAACATGAATTTCTTATGGAATGGATCCATATCTCCAGGTCTGATGGAGTACAACACCATCTTCAGCATGCCCACGAGGCATATCTGACCGCGGCCGTGCACAAAAGAATCCAGGACCGTGCCGCTCACGTCAGACTCACGATAATCTTCCCCTTATGATCGCCTGTACCAAAGAGTCGAAAGGCTTGAGGCAAATCTGAGAGTCCGTACGGCCCTTCGATCACTGGTAGCAGTTTACCGGATGCGAACAGCTCATTCATGTGGGCAAGATCCTTGTTGGCTTTCAACGCGACGATGCGCACGTGCTTTCCATAAAGCCGCGAGATGACGGGACCCAGTACCAAGGCTTGCAACAGGCGCGGCACACTGCCGCCGACAGTAACATAGGTGCCGCCGGGATTCAGTGCCCGGAGGTACGCAAATGGTGAACGATTCGTTTTCACATCAAGGATAAGGTCATAACGGTTGTTGCCGTCCGTGAAGTCTTCCTTGAGGAAATCAATGACGTGGTCCGCTCCAAGAGCACGCAACATATCCAGTTTGCCGGGCTTGTCGACGACGGTTATCTCGACGCCGTAGAGCCTGGCGATCTGCAAAGCGAACGTCCCGACGCCTCCTCCTGCTCCGTTCAGGAGCAGCTTCTGGCCCGACTGAATACGGCCGACATCAATGAGGCCCTGCCATGCCAGCATGCCAGCTTGCGGGATGGCGGCGGCTTGCTCAAATGTCATTCCAGCCGGTTTGCGCGCAACGCTCGCAGCCGGAACACACGCATACTCGGCGAACGCGCCGAAACCGCTCTCACACAAATCGCCGTACACCTCATCACCCGACTTGAACACCTCGACTCCTTCGCCCACGGCTTCAACACGCCCGGCGATATCACAGCCGAGGATCTTCACTTTCGGTCTGAAGACGCCACTCATCATGCGGCCTATGAACGACGTACCCAGCAGCAGCCCGTAATCCCAATCGTTGATGGACGCGGCGTGTACCCGAACCAAGAGTTCATTGGCCTTGGGCGTCGGCTTCGGCACATCCCTCATTTCGAGAACGTCAGGCGTGCCGTATCGCTCCATGACAACTGCCTTCATGAGTGCATCCATCTGCTTGTCGATGTCATGCGTCCTTTCGCATTGCCGTCTGCAACGCCTGTTTCACCACTTCCGAAACTGTGTCTTTGTTAATCCCGCGCTTCTTACAGTAACTCGACGGAATCCAATCAGAGAGGCTCTTTACGCCTTTGCTTGAATTGCATGCAACGCAACACCGAGCAATATTCTCCCGGGTGACGATACGTGCGTCGTTGATAATGTGCTCCCACGTTGCGACATTTTTTCGAGGGCCCTCCCGAGGCATCCTCACTATCATCTGAATGCCGCAATAGACGCACTTCTTATCTCGTTCCCTCACTTCTCTTTCAAGCCAGTCGGGAATGCCCCAAATGTTCATGCTTCTCCGATGATGCCCAAGTAGCGCGCGGTTTCATGGCGCGACCCTCTTGAGCGATTGGTTAGACAGCGGCATCAACTCCTGCCTTTACCCGCACCGACTTTGCTTCGCGCAGAAGGAGCTTGGTGACGACAGCCGCCACACTGTTTTCGTAGCCGGAGTCTCGAAGTTTGTTGAGTTCTTGTCGGATGTATTCCGGCCCGAAAAGGAGCCAATCTTGCTTTTCGAAGTGGGACTTGAGCCAGCTTTCATCACCTCGAATCCTGCCGGAATCCAAGAATGACTTGCACTCTACGACCCTAAGTTCGTTGTCACTTCCTCGGTACGCAACGACATCAAGTTCCCACCGCGGAGAAGAATGGCGCCCAATTTCGCGTTTCTCCTCTTTCGTCAGTTCAACCTTCACGCTTGTGAGCGTCCAGTAGCCTTGTCGCTGAAGAATTGCTGCTACTACTGATTCAAAGGCATCCACTTACATTTCTCCTGTCTAATGCTGGGCTTCCTTGGCGCCGCTCACCGGCTCGCCTTTTAGGTTCAAGTCTCGTCCGGTAAGATGAATAATCTTGCCCTGTGCGCGCTCGGTTTTCCGGCTAGCACGGTTAAAACATCATCTTGGTTGAGCGGTTTATTTAGGATAACAGGGTGCGCCCTGAGTAAGATTAGACTATAGTATGCCAAAGTGTTACCTGATCACCTCTTTTCGAATTTACAGATTGAAATCTCCATATTCAAGCGGCAATAAGATGCCGGTGGAATTTCCGGGCTTATTTCAGGTACATCATCCTTATGGCCTGCACGCCGCCGGGGGTTCTCATCCTGCAATAATACACGCCAGAGGGAAGAGCTGAGGCATCGAACTCGACCGTATGCGCGCCTGCCGACATTCTTCCTTCCGCAAGCGTCGCCACTGCACGGCCAAGTACATCATAGATCTTGAGCGAAACCCGGTTACTTGTTGCCAGTTGAAAACTGATCGTTGTTGATGGATTAAACGGGTTGGGATAGTTCTGAAACAGTCTGAAGTCTGTGGGCAGACTACCGCCTTCATCCACACTGCTTGGCGGGTCCACGATTTGCTTCAGGATCATTGCCTCGGGATCGAGCACAATGCTATCCGGATTGGTAGTCAGGCGCAGTCGGAACACCTGCGTCCGCAAACTGTCCCAGAGAAGAAACGGTGTGCTGCTGGTTCCATGATACGCACGCACAACCATCGGCATCTTGTATGTCGGCCAGGAGAGCGACTGCTGCTGATAGATCATCAGGTCGAGCGTATCGTTTGCCCACGAAAACGTCGAGGCATACTTCGGCCAACCCTGACCATAAATCCATTGGTCAAAGAACCAACTCATATCGGTGCCGGTCACGGAATCCACCACCGACTGCAACTCGGAAGTAACGGCACTGCGTCCTCCCCATTTCTGCCTGTAGGCGCTGAGGATATCAAAGAACGTCACATCGCCAACAACCCCGCGCAATGTGTGTAACACCCACGCCCCTTTGCTGTACACCACATCATCAAACAAATTGAAACCCTGTCCCACCGGATTGTAGATCGCTCCGAGCCATGAACCGAAAAAGAAATGTTCCAGCGTGTCTTTCATATAACTCTTGAGTGCCGGGAAGCCGCCAATATGCTCGCGCCAGATGGCCTCGCTGTAGGTTGCGAAGCTCTCATTCAACCAGATGTCCGGCCACGTCCCGCACGTAACGTGGTCACCCCACCACTGGTGCGCAAGCTCGTGTGTTACCACGCGTGTGTTGGTCTGGTAGAACCTGTTCATCGTTGTGATGGTCTGGTGTTCCATCCCCAGAAAACCGAATGGCACGATGCCGGTCATTCCATATTTATCAAAGGGATATTCGCCGAATGTCTGAGCATAGAATGATATGTGGTCCCGCAATTGTGGCAGATACGCAGACACCGCCGAAGAATCCGCCGGCCACACGTAGTACTGTAGCGGAATCGTATCGCCCGATGTTGTTACGTATGGCAACGAGGCGATGGCAAAGCAGGACGCTGTTATGCACATGAGATACGTGGCGATGGGATGATCTTCGATCCAGTTCCATGTCTCCGTTCCGTTGCCGTTGTTGATGACACTTGCCAGACGACCATTGGACGCTGGAACGTAACCTGTCGGCACAGTGAGCGACATGGAGAGCGTCGCTTTCTCCCACGGTTCGTCATAGCACGGGAGCCAGAACCGCGCATCGGACGGCTCGGAGAAAGTGTAGCCGAGGTTGGATGGGATGCCAATGGAGTCTTTGAAGAAATAAAAACCCTGCCGCGAGTTTGGGCGCGGGTATCCCGGTATGCGGTGATAACCGATCTGAATGCGAAGCGTATCCCACACCGGGCGTGGAGTGCCAAGGTGAACCGTAAAGGTTTCCGATGGAGTATTGTATGACACGTTTTTCATCACTCCATCCACCAACACACTGTCCAATTGCAAACCGACCGCATTAAGCACCAGCGAATCCACACTCTGCTTCAATCGCATGGTCATCACGCACGTGCCGGAAATTGCATCCGATGTCATGGGAAGATAAAGATCCAATGCGTAGCTCAGCATATCAAATGGCTGAGGTCCATCATACGATGATATGTTATGATGAACGCGGCCGAGCGAAAGTCCCTGGTCGGGTGCGATAAACCTTCCGGCCTTGTCGAATGATTCCGGCTGTGTGTAGACACTCCCGCACCACAACAACAGCAGAGCAAGGGTGAACCTATTTCGTTCCAGCAATTTTTTCATAAAAGTATTTTCCATTCGCAACAAGAATTCCCGAAAGGACCATGCCTGCACCGAGATACACACTGGCGGCAAGTTCTTCATCAAGAATAAGTGCTCCAAGTATGACCGCAACAATCGGATTGATGAATGTCGTAAGAGAAAGGTACACCGTGTCCACCCTCTTGAGCAGCCAGTGATACGTTACAAACGCAATCACCGATCCGAATACTGCGAGGTAGGCAATCGAACCGATGGCGGCTGCGTCCCAATGAATGTCACTCCATGACTCCGTCATGAGGCCGAACAGAAACAACAGCGCGCCGCCGAATGACATGCCGACAAGGTTCATCGCAAAGGGGTTCACCGGCTGACCGTATTTCTTGGCAACAATCGTGCTCGCGGCCTGCATCACCGTGCTCAGGAGAACAGCACTCATGCCCAACAGCCCCTGCGCATCCGTCCAGTGAATATCGTTGGAGAAAATAATCAGCAAGCCGGAAAAACCCAGCACGATACCGGCAGCTTTGAACATCGTTCCCCGCTCGCCGGGAAGAAATATCTGTGAGAAGATCGCAACCCAAAATGGATAGCTGGCAAACAAAATACTCCCGAGTCCGCTCGGGATGAATAACTCCGCCCAATACACAAGACCAAACGGAATACTGTACGAAAGAATAATGAGACTGACATAGAGAATGCGCGTGTCATGCGTCCACGGGATTTGCACCTTGCGCCACCGGACGATGATGAAAAGAATTGCAGCACCGACCAGGAATCGAATTCCCACTCCGAGAAACGGGGGAACACTCCCCAGCCCGATCTTAATCGCAAGCCAGGTGGAGCCCCAGATCAAACTGATGGCAATGAATCCACTCCACACACCGATGCGGGGGGAATTCACAGCACCGGCTCGTCGAGGCGGTTCATGATAAGCCCGGAAGGTATTGGCGGAAAGAACAGCGTTGATCGCGGAGGAAGTTGATGACCTGACCGTGCGACCATGGAGATGGGTCCAATCCGTTCGGGTGCAAGAAGAAATCCAACCCCGGCCTTCCCCGATGCAACAGCGCGGACAACTTCGTTGATATCCGGCGTGTGACGAACACACTCTGGTAGTTGCTGCATATGCGCATCCAGTCCCAGTAGTCTTTCCAACATGTACGAGTGCAGAATCGTTGCATCAAGAGTGCGGACTTCCGGTGGAACACCAGGACCGAGCAGATCTGCCAGCGTCTCCTCGTTGTTCAGTACGGCAACGATGATGGTTTCCCCGTGCAAAATGCAAAACGTGTGGGGCGTCCGACGTGCGAACGTGAGATGGATCTGTTCCACCGATTCAAGTGTGCGGACCCTGAAGTGCTTGGAGATTTCAAGAACGAAGGAATCCCATTGGAGACCGCGGGGAATATTGACCAAGCGGTGAACAGGAAGAATCGACGAACCGCCCGAGTCCATGTTTGTCAGGAACATCATCACATGGTTCGAGGGTTCACGACCGGTGTATGCAGGGCGCTGCAATTTGATCATATCCCTGTACGTTAATGCAGCTTCATACATGTGGTGACCATCAGCAAGAATGATCTGTTTCGTGGAGAAGTGCTGTTGTAACGCCGCAAGCGTTGCTTCCGATCCTACGCGCCACACGCGTGTAATAATCTGTTCCGTCGTCATCTCAAACATCGGATGGGCAATCGTAATATCGACAAGGAGGCGGTCAATCTCCTTCGATTGATCACTGTAGAGCGCAACCACGGGAGTCACGTTGGTATTCATTGCCTGGATCTGGCGGAATCTGTCTTCACGCGGACGAGGCAGGGTGGCAAGGTGCGGGAGAATACCCCCGTCCCGGAATTCCTCCAGCTTGCAAAGCGCGATGACGCCGATGCGTTGGCGCATGATGCCGTTCGCATCCTTGTATGACTGTGAGACCACGTACATCGCACGATCATTGTCGCGCTGCAATACTCCTTCACGGTATAATGCATCGAAACAGGACGCCGCATACGCATACGATTCTCCATTCCGAGCGAGGGTGAATCGCACCGCGTTATACTCATGCAACGCAAGAAGTTCTTCGTGGAGTTGTGGACTGATCCTGTTGTACGGAGGAGCGAGGACCTCTTCGAGAGAAACTACTGACGGGCTGTAGTGAACGCCCCGGAAGGGATGGATGTCTGCCATTACACTATGCTATGAACGATGGAATTCAAGATCATGGTAAAGAAAACCGCGGTAAGAGTGCAGGGAATGCAGATCAGGCCTTGTACCCAAGACGCGCAAGCCACTTTTCATCACCCCTCCATTGGCGGACTTTCACGTGAAGCTCAAGGAACACCGGTCGTCCCAGAAATGTCTCGATATCCTTCCGCGCACGTTGACCGATATTCTTCAATGCACTTCCCTGCTTGCCGATGAGTATTCCCTTTTGCGAGTCGCGCTCGACGTAGATGTCGGCGCTGATAAACGTTTTCCCGGCTTCACGTTCCTTGAATTCCACAATGTCCACTGTGGTGGAATACGGTACTTCCTCCTTCGTCGTCAGGAAGATCTTCTCGCGAATAATCTCACTGACAAAGAATCGTTCACTCTGCTCACTGACAATGTCGATGGGATACAACGGCGGATGTTGTGGAAGCAACGGCACAATCGTCTTGACAAGGTCAGCCGTTCCATCAAGCTTCAACGCTGAAATGGGAAAAATCTCTTTGAAGGGAAATGCCCTGGAATAGAAATCAATAACGGGGAGCAGGCCGGATTTCCCGACAATATCCACTTTATTAATGACGAGGAATACCGGCTTGTTGAATCCCTTGAGTTTCCTGAACGCTTCCTCATGGGCGAGATCACCGCTCGTCTTCGGGTCGGTTGCATCAATCATGAACAGCAGGACGTCGGCATCGTCGATTGCCGAGGTGGCGAACTGCATCATCATCTCATGCAACAGATACCGCGGTCTGATGATCCCCGGTGTGTCCAGAAAAATAATCTGGTGCTCACCGGTCGAGAGAATGCCGAGAACTTTATGACGTGTTGTCTGGGGTTTGTTGGTAACGATGGAGATTTTTTGTTCGAGCAATCCGTTCATGAGCGTGGACTTGCCCACGTTCGGCTCACCGATAATGGTCACGTAGCCGCACCGGAAATCGGGCGATGTGGTTGTCTCCGCTTCACTCATGATGCAAAAACCCCGTTACATTCGGGTACGGGGTTCCGGCTCTCGGCTGTTATGTGTAATTCATTCATCACAACGCATCCTCGCCGGATTCCCCGGTCCGTACCCGGATAACATCTTCGACCGGGTACACGAAAATCTTCCCATCGCCCACCTGACCTGTCTTCGCGGCTTTGACGATGGTATCGACAACCTTGTCCACCATTCCGTCGGCAACAATCACCTCGAGTTTCACTTTGGGTAGAAAATCAATCTGATACTCCGAGCCGCGGTAGAGTTCGGTGTGTCCCTTCTGACGACCGTACCCCTTTACTTCAGTGAGAGTCATCCCCTTCACACCGATTTCACCAAGAGCCTCACGCACATCATCAAGTCTGAATGGGCGGATGATCGCTTCAATTTTTTTCATAAGAACACCGGGAGAACTGAGTGGCAACTGTACTGACTACTGTCTGATACTTTTTCATTTTTCTTTTTTGAATTGTTTCTTACTTCCCATGGCACTGTTTATATTTCTTTCCGCTGCCGCATGGGCAAGGGTCGTTCCTCCCGACCTTGTCGGCAACCTGGATCGGTTGTGGTTTACCTGCACGCGCGGCACGGGCTTGTTCCGTATCGGGGCCCGCTGCACCGGCAACAGGCGCTTTGTTGGATTGGAACCCCATGCCTGCGGAGGATTCATGCGTCGTGCGCAGTTGCTCCTGACGCGGTGGCCGCTGCGGTCCACGGATGGGAAGCTGTTGCGATGGCGCGGGGAACAACTTGAATGCCGCTGTGACAATTTCCGCGTTGACCAATTCCAACAGCTCCATAAACATCCGGAACCCTTCGGTCTTGTATTCAATCAACGGATCCTTTTGTCCGTACGCCCGCAGATGAATACCTTCCTTCAAGTCGTCCATCTCGCGCAAGTGATCCTTCCACTTCTCATCAATCACCTGCAGCGTCACCATTTTTTCAATGGTCGCCATCATCTCCGCACCGAGCTTTTCTTCCTTGCGGCGGTAGAATTCACGGGCGGCGGCAATCACTTCATCCCGTAGGCCACTTGCACCGAGTTGTTGGAAACGATCCGGAGTAAATTGAATATCAACGAGCAGTTGCGTGCGCAGGTCATTCTGCAGGCCATCGATATCTCCTTCATCAAAATACTTGCCCACCAATTTCTCTGCAAACTCCTCCAGCAGCTCAAGGACGTCTTCTTTGATGCGGGCTTCGAGTAGCGCTTTGCGACGACGCGTATAGATCACTTCGCGTTGTTGATTCATCACGTTATCGTATTCCAACAGTCGCTTGCGTATACCGTAGTTGTTCTCTTCCACCTTCTTTTGCGCCCGCTCCACCGAACGCGTGATCATAGGATGCTGAATAACCTCGCCATCCTTCAATCCCATCCGCTCCATAATACGGGCAATGCGGTCGCTCCCGAAGAGCCGCATCAGGTCATCTTCAAGCGAGAGGAAAAATTGCGACGAGCCCGGGTCACCCTGACGGCCCGCGCGACCGCGCAATTGCCGGTCGATGCGCCGCGCCTCGTGGCGCTCCGTACCGATGATATGCAATCCCCCCGCGTCACGCACACCCGGACCGAGCTTGATATCCGTACCGCGGCCCGCCATGTTCGTGGCAATCGTAATAGCACCCGGCAGGCCGGCATGCAACACAATCTCCGCCTCACGCTGATGTTGCTTGGCATTCAACACATTATGCGGGACGTTCTTCCGCTTGAGCATACGGCTGATCGTTTCGGATACATCGACGCTTGTTGTTCCGACAAGTACCGGACGGCTTGCTGCGCGCATCTTGTCTATCTCATCAAGAACGGCATTGAGCTTCTCGCGCTTCGTCTTGTAGATCATATCGTGTTCGTCCTTGCGCACCATTTTCTGGTTCGTGGGAACGACCACCACATCCAGCTTGTAAATATCAAAAAACTCCGCCGATTCGGTTTCCGCCGTACCGGTCATGCCTCCAAGTTTCTTATAGAGGCGGAAATAATTCTGGAGTGTAATCGTGGCGAGCGTCTGCATATCACGCTCGACCTTCACCCCCTCTTTTGCTTCGATAGCCTGGTGTAATCCGTCGGAATAGCGACGCCCGGGAAGCAAACGGCCTGTGAACTCATCGACAATCATCACCTTGCCGTCATCCGATACGACATATTCTTCATCCTTTTCATAGAGAGAATATGCACGCAAGAGCTGGGTAACGGTGTGGATGCGATCGCTCCGCTCCGAGTAGATTCGCGTGAGATCGTCTTTCTTTTGTTGAAGAGTGTCCTGAGGCTGGCTCTTTTCGCCCTCAAGAAGACTGAATTCAGTGCCGAGATCCGGAAGGACAAAGAAATCCTTCTCGGTAGCTGAGGGAGCAAGAGTATCACGCCCTTTTTCGGTCAGGTTGATCTGGTGATTCTTTTCGTCAATGGCGTAATACAACTCGTCGTCAATCTCGTGCATGCGGCGTGATTGGTCGCGCAGGTATTCGATTTCTGTTTGCTGGACGAGCTTTTTATTGGAGGGGTCTTGCAAGACCTTGGAAAGACGTGGATGCTTCGGCAGTCCTCGATTTGCACGAAGCAGCAACACACCTGCTTCCTCATCCTTCCCCTCGGTCATCAATTTTTCCGCGTCCGCAACAATCTTCGATACAAAATTCCTCTGGGCATTGACCAGACGTTCCACCCGCGGCTTCATCTCATCAAACTTGTGATCTTCGCTCTTCACAGGACCGCTGATAATCAACGGCGTACGCGCCTCATCAATCAAAACGGAGTCGACTTCATCAACGATGGCGAAGTTGTGCGGGCGTTGGACGAGGTCCTGCTTGTCGACGACCATATTGTCGCGCAGGTAGTCGAAGCCGAATTCGTTGTTCGTCCCGTAGGTGATGTCGCATGCGTATTCTTTGCGACGCTGGAATGAATCCATGGTGTTCTGAATACATCCGACAGTGAGGCCGAGGAATTCATACACCTTCCCCATCCATGTACTGTCACGCTTTGCAAGATAGTCGTTGACCGTCACCAGATGAACACCGCGCCCCGGAAGGGCATTGAGGTACACCGGCATCGTTGCAACAAGGGTCTTGCCTTCACCCGTTGCCATCTCGGCGATCTTTCCCTGATGTAATACAGCACCGCCGATGAGTTGAACGTCAAACGGCACCATATCCCAGATCACCTTGTTGCCCATCAGATCGACCGTCTGACCGACAAGTCTCCGGCACGCGTCTTTGACCACCGCAAATGCTTCAGGGAGCAAATCATCAAGAGTGTCGGCAATAACATCGTCGAGCTGTTTTTGCAGCCCCGCAAGCTCGTCGTGCAGGCGTTCCCGATCCGCCGGGGCAAGCTCGGATTCCTGGAGCTTTTCACGGGTCTGTCGAATCGCTTCTTCCGTCTCCTTCACTTCTTCTTGAATACGAGAGCGGAACTCCGACGTCTTGCCTCTCAGTTCATCATCAGAAAGTTTTTGGTATTCTTCATAAAACCCGTTGATCTCATCAACGATGGGACGGATGATCTTGACATCACGTTCATGCTTACTGCCGAACAATTTCCTTAACGCACCGAGCATTACACACCAACTTTTGTGGGAAAATTTGCATTAATATAGCGAGAAATGGTGTGCTAATCAACCGTTTGCATTTGGTCGCATTTTCGTTCACATTCAATCACTGTACTCTAACATCGTCCATCACATGTAACAATTGTACCTGATATGAAGCCGCTTTGTTTATTTCACAGATTGCTTGCGTGCGTGCTCATCGTCGCAACTTCCGGATGTAGTTCCTCCGGACACACGACCTCCGACGGACAATTTCATCCACGTGCGGCGAGCTTCGCACCAAACGCGGCACTCAAACAGAAAATCGATGCGTTGCTCGCCGATAGTCTCTTCCCCCCTTCCAATGTGGGAATGAAGATTGTCTCCCTCACAAACGGCGAAGTGTTGTATGATCTCAATTCAGAGATGTTGTTCACTCCTGCCTCGAATCAAAAACTTCTTACCTCCGCGGCAGCTCTTGCGACACTCGGTGCGGAATACCAGGTCACAACAACCGTCTACCTGGATACAACCGACGGGAACCGCCTTATTGTCAAAGGCGGTGGTGACCCGCTCATGTCAACCGGCGATATTGATTCACTTGCAAGGCTTGTTTCCGCATACCTGCCACCTGGACGCTCGTGGTTGCTCACAGGAGACGCAACGCTTTTTGATGAAAAGAATTGGGGAAAGGGATGGATGTGGGACGACGAGCCTGATCCAACTTCCATGCACATCAGTCCACTTTCTGTGAATGGCAATGCCATCAAAGTACACATCCGTCCGGGATCAAAGGCGGATGAATCTGTGGTTGTGAGGATTGAACCTGAAACGGAGTTTGTCTCTGTACAGAATACAGCCATCACCGTTGCGGACTCACCGATGCAACCGTTGAAGGTCACGCGGCTCTGGCGGGAACGCTCCAATGTTATCGAAATCAGCGGAGAGATGCGGATTGGGGATTCCATTCAAATGAAACAACTCAGTGTTTGGGATCCGGGACAGATGTTTCTTGCGCTGCTTTCAGAACGGCTAAAGAATATTGGGGTTGAAATAAATGGACTGTCATGGGACACTGCGTCTTCAACTGCAATCCGCATTGTGCAATACCAGCATCGAATGGATTCTGTGATATTGTACATGAACCGCGTGAGCGACAATCTTTCCGCAGAAAACATTCTGAAGATTATGGGAACGGAAAAGTATGGCCAACCTGGAACAACCGAACACGGTTTGCTGGTCGTAAAGGAATATCTCCATGGTCTGGATATTGATACGACACGATTGGTACTTGCCGATGGGTCAGGTCTCTCACGCTACAATCTCTTGTCGGCAGGAGTATTAATACACCTGCTGACCGCCGTGCATGCCGATACATCCTTGTTCGATCCCCTTTATCACTCACTCCCCACGCCCGGCGAAGACGGCTCCCTTGCCCGCAGAATGAAAGGAACTCCGGCCGAAGGCAGAATCAGAGCGAAGACCGGAACGATGAGCGGCGTCTCTTCACTTTCCGGATACGCGCAAACAGAAGATGGCGAGACTCTCGCCTTCGCCATCTTGATGCAGAACTTTCCGGGTTCAGTCCGCAGCTACCGCATTGTGCAGGACAGAATATGCATTCTCTTGAGCATGCTGAGACTCAATGAGTTATAGTTTTATTCCAGTGTTTTGATGCGCACATTGCCGCCGGAAGTATGTGCGTGAATCGTCGCGCCGCCACCGTTCACATTGCCGCGAATGCGGCTCTCGTCAATCTTCCCCTGCATGGTAATCGGCAGGTCACAGGACACATCCCCCCCACTTGTGGAAGCGTCCACTGTCGCCCCGATATTCTCTGCAACATGAATATCAATATCTCCGCCTGAGGTTTCCGCAAATACACCCTGATTGCTGCCGGGCATTCTTACAACGATACTGCCTCCGGAAGTTTCTGCATGAACTTTCCCCTCCGCTCCGATCACCGTAATGTTTCCGCCGGATGTTCCCACGCGCACAGCGCCTTTGACACTACGGATGGAAATATCTCCGCCGGAAGTTTCCAATGCAAGGTCGCCGGTAACGCTCTCAGCGCCAATATTCCCGCCTGACGTTTCCATTGTTGCCGCGCCTTCAAGGTCCTTCAATCTGATATCGCCGCCAGAGGTCTCGCCGCGAAACCGCCCTTTCAAACTCGTGAGGGAGACATTGCCGCCCGAGGTGTTGAGTTCCATGCTATACTCGTGAGGTACAGTCACTGTGTACTTCACTTCCAAATCACCCCAGTTGAATCCCCAATTCGAGCGGGGCGACTCGCCTCTCACCTCAACCCCGTTGTCCGTCTTCCAAGCATCAATCTTGAAATCATTGACGTCCTTCCTGGCACCGCTGACTTCCGCCACGATACTGACCTCCTTCGTGTCTGCCCCGACTATCGAAACACTTCCGACATCAGTATTGAGTCTGAAGGTACCGCCGGAAGTAACTTCAATTTTCTTTTCAAACTTACGGTCGGCCCCCAACCCCACTACCGCCGCCACCGTGATCACTACAACAATTCCAGATAATCTTTTCATGTCAATATCCTCCTGAGTGAGAGTGTTCACTTCCTTAGACGACAAAATTCGCGGAAGGTTGCAGGGGCCTCTTTGCATTTCGCGGTACATTTCGGTACTTTCAACAGTTATCTTGCCAAACTTTCCCAGGCTCCCGTGGTGCGAATATTGGTTCTATCATTCATCCTTTCAGTAATAGCCGGCTGTACCAACAGGCGAGAGCAACCGCAGGGAAAGCCGTCTGCTGAAACCCAAAACCCACCCAAAAGCATCCCAGTCCCGAACTTTGATAAAACCCGTGCATTCAACTATCTTGTCAAACAAACCGACTTTGGGCCGAGAAACCCGAACTCCCGCGGTCACGGCGAGTGCCGCGAGTTTCTGATCGCCGAGTTCCGCAAGCTCGCCGACGAGGTGGGGGTACAGGATTTTCCACATGCCGGTTATGATGGCGAAACACTCGTTCTCACCAACATTATAGCATCGTTCAATCCGCAGTTGAAGGAGCGCATTCTTCTCTGCGCCCACTGGGATACCCGTCCGCGGGCCGAACAGGATGAGAACAAGGCAAGGCGCAACGAACCAATCATCGGCGCAAACGACGGCGCAAGCGGGGTTGCTGTATTGCTTGAACTTGCAACGTTGCTGCACACCCAAAAGCCCCTCATTGGCGTCGATCTCATTTTGTTTGATGGCGAAGACTACGGCAAGGAAGGCGACCACGCAAGTTATTTGCTCGGGTCACGATACTTCGCTCTGAACCTCGCACCGGAGAAACAATACCGGTTCGGAATTCTTCTCGACATGGTGGGTGATAAATTCCTCGACCTGCCAAAGGAAGGAAACTCAGTGAAGTTTGCTCCGGATATCGTATCAATGGTGTGGTCAAAGGCAAAGGAACTTGGTTATTCCGAATTCCTCGATGAAACCGGACAACCCGTCTATGACGATCATCTACCGCTCAACGAGATCGGCATCAAGACCATCGACATTATCGACTTCAACTATCCCGACCCCACACACCGCTACTGGCACTCCCACCAGGACATACCGGAAAATTGCAGCCCCGAAAGCCTCAATGCCGTCGGCACAGTACTGACACACGTCATCTATTCACAACGACCGTAACATGGCCGCGTCATATATTGAGGTTGCAATCGCCGCGGACTCGTCCGTGATGGACGAACTTTCCGCACTCATGGGACAACTCGGCTTTGAAGGATTTTGGGAGGAGGGCGAGACATTGCGCTGCTTCATCAGTACTGCCCGATGGAATCCTGATATGAAAGCAGAGGTTGAACGTATGGCAACGATGCTCGTGCGTTCCAGCTCTTCCGTCACGCCACGAGTCTCCGTACGTCCGATTGAGGATCAAAATTGGAATGCGGAATGGGAGAAGACGATCCAACCGATCAGAGTGTCCGATAGGATTGTTATCAGGCCGAGCTGGCATGACTACGCCGCCGAGCCGAACCAGATTGTGCTCGTTATCGATCCCAAGATGTCATTCGGCACCGGATATCATGAAACGACACGCCTCACGCTCCGGTTGTTGGAAAAACACACGCACACCGGAATGCGTGTTCTCGATATCGGTACGGGAACCGGAGTGCTGGCAATCGCCTCCGTGAAATTAGGTGCGGCCCAAGCCCTCGGCGTTGATGTGGATGAATGGTCGTATTCCAATGCGCTGGAGAATGCCCGCCTCAACGAGGTGGAGAATGCAGTTGCAATTCGTCAGGGCGAACTGCACGACGTAAAGGAAACCGGTTTCGACATGATCGTTGCCAACATCCAACGCAATGTGCTTGAACCTCTGTTGCCGGGAATGAAAGCCCGCCTCACTCCCCGTGGTATTATTCTTCTCTCCGGTTTGCTTGAAAGCGATGAGCAACCAATGATCGACGCCATCCATGCCGCCGGCTTCCGACTTATCGAGGAGTTGCAGGAAGGCGAATGGATCGCGCTGGCCGCATTCCTTCCATAACATGAATATCGCAGTCATTGATATTGGCACCAACACTGTTCTCCTTCTTGTCGCCTCAATCGATTCTCACGGTCATATTGAACCGCTTGTGTACGAGCAACGGGCCCCCCGACTTGGCAAAGGCGTGGATGAACACAAACGCCTCCATCCCGATTCGATGCTTCAGGTCGTTGGTGTACTGGAGGAATACCAGAAAATTATTCATCAACACACTATTGACGCAACAGTTGTGTGTGGAACGAGTGCCGTGCGTGATGCGACGAACAAGGAGGAATTCATCGCGCTGGTGAAGCAACGTGTCGGGTTCGACATTGAAGTGCTGAGTGGAGACGACGAGGCTCTGTGGACGTATCGAGGGGCGATCAGCGGAGTACCCGATATTCAATCTGCAACCGTTGTCGATATTGGTGGGGGGAGTACGGAGATCACGGTTGGCGATGCGGCATCCATTCGGCAACGGGTGAGCCTCGACATCGGCTCTGTGAGATTGACCGAACGATTCTTCAAGCATGATCCGCCGACACATCCCGAACTCGAAAAGGCAATTGAGATTATTGAGAACGAGTTGGCGAAGGCGGGGCGATTCGGTTTTGAAGGAACAACGCTGATTGGCGTCGCGGGAACAGCGACAGCTCTCGCTATTCTCGATCAGGGTCTGAGGGAATTCGATCTCCCCTCCGTTGTCAACTACCGGCTCAAGGTGGACAATGTGTACGGACTATTGAGGACACTCCGCTCCATGTCGTCGGAAAAAATACTTGAACTCTCACGCGTTATGGAAGGTCGGGCAGATATCATTACGGCAGGGGTGTTAATTCTCCGTGAAGTGATGGTCCACTTCAAATTCAAGGAGTTGATTGTGAGTGAACGGGGTGTGCGCTACGGCTTGGCGCTAAGAGAGTGGGAACGGTTCACCAAGCAAGGGCGTGGGGCAGAGTGACCAGCTTACTTACCTGACTCCATCTGCTGTAAAATCGTACCGAGTGTTTCCACGACCGCAGTAACATCCGCTTGTGTATTGCTTCTGCCAAACGCGAACCGCAATGTTGCTTTCGCAGTTCTTGCATCCCGCCCTATTGCCAGCAATACATGTGACGGTTGCATACTTCCGGATGTGCATGCCGAACCACTGGTGACTGCAATACCATGAAGGTCCATGTTCATCAACAGCATCTCCCCTTCCAACTGTATCTTGTTGCTATCAAACGATATATTGACAATATGGGGAAGGCGATTGATCGGATGACCGTTGACAACAGCCGCAGAGAACCTGGCTGTTATCTCCTTTTCCAGCGCATCACGCAGACTGACCAACCTGGTTGATTCATTCTCCATTCTCTGAACCGCAAGTTCTATTGCGGTTGCAAATCCCACGATCAACGCGATGTTCTCAGTCCCCGGTCGTTTGCCCCGTTCCTGCCCGCCACCGAACAGCAGTGGATCAATCTCCGTTCCTTTCTTGATAAACAATGCACCGATGCCCTTGGGTCCGTAAAGCTTGTGGGCCGAGAACGTCATCATGTCCACACCCAGAACGTTCACGTCAACGGGGATCTTTCCCACGGTCTGTACTGCATCGGTGTGTACCGGAACACCGCGAGAATGGACGAGCTGAACAATTTCTTTTATGAAAGAGATCGAACCAACTTCGTTATTACCGTGCATGACGGAAACAAGTGCAGTCTTCGCATTGATGCTCTCGCTGACCTGTTCCGGGGATACAAGAGCATGATCGTCAACCGGAACGACGGTAACATCAAACCCTTCTTCCCGAAGTTGCTCGCACGGTTCAAGAACGGCATGATGTTCAGCCGCGCTTGTAATGATATGGTTCTTCCCTTTCTTTGAAAGTGCATGCGCGGCGCCTCGCAAGGCAAAGTTGTTGGATTCTGTACCACCGCTGGTGAAGAACACCTCGCCCGGTTGTGCGCCGATCGCTTTCGCAATTGTTTCGCGTGCTTTCTCCAGCGCGGATTTCGCCTGTCTGCCATACCAGTGTACCGAGGACGCGTTGCCGAAGGTCTCTGCAAAGAATGGCTCCATCGCCTCCCGTACGGCAGGATCGAGTGGAGTGGTGGCGGTATGATCGAGGTAGATGCGGCGCATTGGCAAACGACTGCGATGTCCGATGAATAAAACTAGGATGTTAGCGAGGGCGCTATGCCGTCGCGATCAGAGTCATCGCGTCGGCTGCATGGTAGGTATCAGGTGATGGAAAGTCAAGCCTGCCTATTTCTCGTCGTCGCCTCCCGGCTGGCGACGGCGGCGAACCTGTTTCATGGCATCGCGCAGTTCACGTTCAAACTGACGCTCAAACAGGAGAAACTTTGCCCGCTGCGAAACACTCAGAAGATCGGTGAGTCCGGTAAAGAATTTTTCCTTCTCTTGCAGCATTTTCTGATCGACAGCCATGATTTCAGGAAAAATCTTCTCGAACTCCTTCTCGTCGGCTTCGTTCCGCATGAGGCGCTCCGACCTGTCAAGAAGATCCATTTTCTGTTTCTGAAGATCACGACGCTTGTTTTCAGATTCGTTCAGTCGGGCAAAGAACCGCACCGACTGTTCCTCGTTCAGGTCGAGCATTTCCACAAGGCGGACTTTCTTCAATTGATCAATGCGTTCGCCATGACGACCGTCGGGCGGCGGACCAAACGGCTGGGCCATGACGTCAACCATCGTCAACATCATCATAGCGGCAAACAGTATCAGTATTCTTTTCATTTGTCAGATTCTCCTGAGATTCCTAGTTCACATGCGATCCAAGAATCGCGAGTACTTGTTCCAATTGTTCTTCATTCATCGTCTCCACAGCGTCCAACGAACTGCCGGAGGAAATCAGGTACTCGGCGGCCTCATCACCCGAAACATCAAACACCTCACTGCCAACCGACGTCAATGAAGCATCGACGAAAGAGGGATGCTGCACAAGCAATGAGTCAATAGTTTCATCCGGAAGCATGCTCAGCACGGGCAGTATGGCGTTTCCTTCCTGCAGGGACGGCGGGGTATAGTAGTACAGTCCGATGAAGAATGAAATAATAGCCACGACGCCCGGTATGGCGACACGCGCAGCCCAACTCATTGAGATTGCTTTGCCGCTCGCAGCATCGTCAATGCGGTTGTTTGTTTGAACAAGCAAGCGGGAGAAGAACGAGCGATCACGCACATCATGCAGCGCAATGCCCTTCTCACGCATCAGTGTCCGCAGATCGTCCGCAACCTGCTGTTCTTCCTGATCTGTAAGTTCCTGTTTTCTACGCTTCATCTTTCATAAACTCCTGCACCTTGTGTAGTGCGTGGAAATAATTTGCCTTGAGTCCGCCAACCGATGTTTTCAACACTTCGGAAATCTCTTCGTATGACATCCCATCGGTGAATCGCATGACAAAGACCAGCTTCTGTTTCTCCGGCAACGATGCGATGGCTATCTGAAGACGATCTTCCGTCTGTTTGAATTCCATGTCCCTGTCCGGTCGTTCCTTCGAGGGAAGAATCCTTCTCAATAAATCACTTTGTCCGAGGTACGTTACCACCTGCCGTTTGCGGATTGCATTGAGCGACAGGTTCACTGCGATGCGATAGATCCAGGTGAAGAAACTCGCTTCACCTCTGAAATCACCAAGAGCAAGATACGCCTTTACGAATGTCTCCTGAGCAACATCCTCTGCATCGTCATGCGATCCCACGATACGCAATGCCAGCCGGTAGACACGCTCCTGATGGCGACGCATAAGCTCCGTGAATGCCTGACGTTTGCCATTTCGAACCTCTTCAACAAGTTCGAGATCCGTCGCCTGATCCATATTCTCTCTTGTTGTGAGGCTTCATCCGTTAGACACAACGGGAAACGAATCGTTTAACGGCTGCTCTTGAACGCCTTGCGCAACTGTTTCAGCGTTGTTCGCATATCTGTCGAAATCACCTTGGTATTGCCAAGCACGGGCATGAAATTCGTATCTCCGTTCCACCGGGGGACGATATGAAAATGAATGTGGTTCTCCACCCCCGCACCGCTCACCCGGCCAATATTTGCTCCAAAATTGTACCCTTGCGGCGACATGATCTTATCCAACGCTTTGACTGCCCGTTGGGAGGTTGCCATCACCTCTGAGCATTCATCAGGTGTCAGGTCGGCGAATTTCGATACCTGACGGTACGGTACAACCATCAAATGACCGCTGTTGTACGGATAGAGGTTCATAATGACGAAGCAAAGGCATCCGCGCCAGACGATAAAGTACTTGTCGTCATCTCCCAACTTCTCGGCAAGCGTGAAGATACTCTCTCTTCCCTTTGTTGCGCTCTTCCTTTTTTTCTTATTCTTTGGTGAGAATGATTCTATATACTTAGACCGCCACGGGGACCACATTTGTTTCATACAATCTCCTTGAGTCGCTCACTTCAAAAAAAGAGGTTGGACTCCAGAGCAGAGACCCCAACCTCACATTCTTTTAAGACACGTGCAGATGTTTCGTTATGCTTCCTGCTCCTTGTGTTTGTGTTTCTCTGATGCCTGCACAATTTTGTCCGCCTGTTCACGCGGCATTTCCTCGTAGTGCGACATCTCCGCGCTGAAGATTCCACGACCACCGGTTTTTGAGCGCAGCACCGTGGCATATTTGTGCAACTCGGCTGCCGGAACGTGCGCACGGATTGCCTGGTAATGCCCGATGGTATCCATGCCAAGGATTTTCCCGCGCCGGCCTGAAATGTCGCCCATGACGTCGCCCATGGTATCTTCCGGCACCTTTACTTCAATGGTGTAGATCGGTTCCAACAGGATCGGTTTCGCCTCAAGGAATCCTTTCTTGAACGCCTGCGATCCGGCGATCTTGAACGCCATTTCGGATGAATCAACGTCATGGTAAGAACCATAGTGCAATGTGACTCGCACATCAACCACAGGATAGCCGGCGAGTACACCATCTTTCATCGCCTCCACCACACCCTTTTCGGCAGCCGGAATAAATTTGCCGGGCACAACGCCTCCAACTATCTCATCAACAAATTCAAAGCCCTCGCCGCGTTTCAGCGGTTCGAGTTTGAGATGAACGTGGCCATACTGACCGTGCCCACCGGATTGTTTCCTGTGTTTGTACTCGGCGTCCTTTGCAATACCTTTGATTGTTTCTCTGTACGCCACTTTCGGCTCGATCAGGTCCACCTCGACGTTGTACTTTTGTTTCAAACGCCGGACAACGATATCAAGATGAAGTTCGCCTTGGCCGCTGATGATTGTCTGGTGCAGTTCACCGTCTACGCGGAAGAGGAACGTGGGATCTTCCTGATGCAGCGCGTGCAGTCCCGTTGATATTTTATCCTCGTCTCCCTTGGACTTCGGGAGAATGGCCGCGTGAAATACCGGATCCGGGAATTTTATTGGAGTATAGACGACCGGAAATGTCTTGCTGCTGAGTGTGTTGTTCGTGTGCGTGTCCTTGAGTTTCACCACAGCACCGAGGTCACCGGCAAACAACTTGCCCGCTTCTTTGCGGTCCTTCCCGTTCATCCCGTACAATTGCGCGAGGCGCTCCGGTTTGCCATTGGATTCATTCACCATATCAAGGCCTGGAGAAACACCACCGGAACAGACACGGAAGAACGAAAGCTCGCCGACATGCGATTCCGAAACGGTTTTGAAGACAAAGAGCGATGGCGGACCGTTCGGATCCTGCTTGACGGTAATATTGGATTCGCCGTTGTGGGCACCCGGCATCTTGCCCTGAAGATCGCCCATCTCGTAGGGAGCGGGGCAATAATCAACAACAAAGTCCATGATCGTCGAAACACCGATATTCAGCGTGGCTGCTGAACAGAAAAGCGGAAAAACCTTTCGGTCACGAATTCCCTTGCGTAGACCGTGTTTGATTTGATCTTCGGATAATCCCCCTTGTTCGATATATGTGTTCAGAAGGGTTTCATCGGTCTCAGCAACCATCTCGATAAGTTGTTGCCGCAATTCTTCTGCCCGCCCTTTTGCACTCGCAGGAATATCCTGCTCGGTGACCTTTCCATTTCCGCCCGGCTGACCTTTCAAGACTTTCATCTTTATGACGTCAACAATGCTATCGAATCCAATGCCCGGGTTCAGGGGAAACTGCACGGGGACAACATCATGGCTGATGAGATCACGGCAGTGGCGCAGCACATTATCAAAATCCGCGTTTTCATTGTCGAGTTTGTTGACCACGAAGATGACGGCGTTGCGGAGTTCGTTCGTGTACTTGCCGACAATCTCTGTCCCGACCTCAACTCCTTCCACCGCCTTCAGGAGAATGATGGCGATATCGGAAACTCGTAGCGCCGATTTCACCTCTCCCGTAAAGTCCATGTAGCCGGGCGTGTCAAGGATATTGATCTTGGCGGTTTTCCATTCACAGAAAAGCAGAGAGGTGTTGATGGAGATCTGTCGTTCGATTTCATCGGGGTGATAGTCGGAGAGGGTGTTGCCTTCTTCGACCTTGCCGAGGCGGTTGGTTGTTCCTGCGGAGAAGAGCATCGCTTCGGAAAATGATGTCTTCCCCGCACCTCCATGGCCGATAAGACTCACGTTGCGGATGCGGTCGGGTGTGTACTCTTTCATAATGGTATCAATGCCTCCAATCCCGGTGTGTCGCCCATGCGGGCGCGGATGGAATGAGTTATGGTAGAGAACCAGTAGTGGAGCAGTGCGGAAGTCGACCCGCGGTGGAGCAGTCTTCCCTACGCACGCACACGTTCGACAAACGTGCGCACTCCTTTGAAGACCGCGGCAATCATCGCCACGGTGTCGAGAATCGGACCCTCGATGCGTTCCTGCACTTTGCGTTCGAGGGCAACGATGTTATCAGCAATTTCACGGACGGAGCCTACGGAGTCGCCTATCATCATCACCTGTTCATCGATATTCTCCGTAATACTTTTGAGGCGCGCGGTAATGAACTCCATATTGTCCAGTACGGGGACTGCCCTCGACGTAATCTCCTTCATGTCCTTTTCCACGTTGTTGAGAATATCACGAACGCGAACGAGGACCAGGATGACGTAGATGCAGACTGCGGTGAGACTAAGCAGCGCGACAATCAGTGCGATGGTGAGTACGATATCCACAACGTGCTCCTCTGTTGAATTCTGGTGTCAGGACCGATCGCGCTCTTCACGAAAGGCATCCATACCCGCTTTCACAGCGTTCTTGATCTTCACACCATCCTCGACAACAACGCCAGCCTTTTGCTTCGCACCGGAGATAACACGATCTGCGTCATCAATCAATGTGGTTGCCTTTTTTCTTGCATCGTCAACAAGTCTCTCGGAGCGTTGCTTTGCATCGCTGACGATGTCCGAGGCTTTTGACTTTGCCGCCTGCATGTACGAGTCCGCATCTTCGAGCAGACCATCTGCGCGGTCTTTAATATCGGCACGCAATTCTTTTCCACTCTTGGGTGCATACAACAATGCCAACACGGCTCCAATTGCTCCGCCGGCAAGCAACCCAATTACCAATCCCTTCACTACCCCATTATTTTGTGCCATTGCCCACCTCAACTCTGTATGTGTAAACGAAAGAAAAATACCACAGGCATAATATCAACTTGGGTCTTAAAAATCAACCCATACCTACGGCTTCAACTCCGGCCTACCGGCCATCACCCACGCTGTGTACCAGTGGCTCGCAACGGCTGCCATTGCGGCTTCAATGCGCCGTTCAGGAGTATCACCAAGTCGCTTCCTGAACTCTGTGTAGTACTCATCAGTCATGCGAGGGCGGCGTTCTCCCTCCGTTGCAGGGGGCGCGGGATAGGCAGTCAAAGCCGCCTTATCTGCAGCAAGCAAATCATCCAGCATCGTGTAGCTATGCAGAACAACAGCAAAGGCATTCTCCAACGGATTTTCAATCACACTCAAAGAATCAGGCCACTTATATTGAAAGTCCCGTCCATACCGTTCCGGCATGTCGGATTCAAACCTGCGGTGGACACCCTTTTGATCAGAAAACTGGCCGTCGTAATTCAATGTTGCATGCAACGGTACGTGCGCATCGGCAACGTAATGCGAGAGATACGCTGCATGGAACATAATCTTCAGGCTGTCGCCGGACTTCATCGCTTCGCTCAGCTTGCGCGTGAACTCATCAATTTTCCAGGGGAGCAATCCATATTCACGAAGAGTATCCGCTGTGAACTTTGCTGCCGCGTCATCGTACGAGCGCGGCAATTCCGTGAACGGGTATTTGCCGTAGTAGTCTATGTCGATGAAGTGATTGAACTGTTCCAGGGAATCCTCTTTCCGCGCTTTGTCCGGATCGACGGAATGTTCGATGACGTAGCCGCGATGCGCCTGAAAGAACGGCATCATCTCTTTGGGGAGGAGTGTGATCGCGCCACGACTGATCTCCTTGTGTCCCCAGAATCCCCAACCCAACGCGTCAATGGAAACCGAAAGGAGGAACAGTGTGATTACAGCGGAGAGGAACAGCTTGTGCTTTTTCATTCGTAGGCCTCAAGACGAATCATCCCGCCACCGGGTAGCGGGATGATTATGGATGGATCAATTATTTCTTCTTATGCCGCTGCTTACGCAACCGTTTCTTCCGTTTGTGTGTTGCCATCTTGTGACGCTTCCGCTTTTTACCGCTGGGCATGGTCCCTCCTTTCGGTATGGCTGAGTATTAACTGATGATTAAAATGCATGTTGCTCTAAAAGATTCTTCGCCCGTTTGCCAAGGTCGGATTCAGGATTGATCTCAACTGCCCGCTTAAACCAACTTGTGGACTGTGTGGTGTTCCCCGCAAACAGCGTCACGATGCCGAGATTGAACGCCGCAGACTGGTGTGTCGGGTTCGCTTTGATGGTGGATTCCATTTCATTGATGGCCATGGAAAAATATCTGCCTGCTTGCGTCGAATCCGAGCGCCCCATCTCAAAGTAGCAGATACCGAGATCAACGCGGGCATTGGGATCTTCCGGCCGCATTTCCAGATACCTGGTGTACGTTGCGATGGTCTTGGCAAGAAGACTTCGTTCCTTCAGTGCCGCATCGTGCAGACGGTTGGCAAGTTGAAGCAACGCAGCGGCGTCATTCGGGTTTTCATTCGCGGCTTTCTCCAGCCGCTCGATGTCATGTACAACCTCGTGGTCCAACGCAGGAGTGCTGGCCTGGACCGGTGCCTGCTGGGCTGCTATCGACGGATGTTCCCGGGTAACTTCTGAATAGATGAAATATGCGAGGAGAAGAAGAACCGCACCGCCAAAATAGTAATGCCAGGGCTCGGGTCGAAATGACGAACGTTTCTTTTGCGTGGGTTTTTCAGCCGCGTGCTTTTCCTGTGGGACGGCACCGGCAATCTGAGCGGCTTCTTTCGTAGCGCCTGCAACTTCGACCCTGTCACCACACGACGCACAGAACTTATCTGAAAGAGCAATCTCCGACCTGCAGTTGCCGCATGTGAACTTTGCTACCGCCATCCCAGCCTCGGCACGCTCACTTCATGATCTTCTGGAGGTTTTCGTTGACCAGGACTTTCACTTCCTTCGATACTTTGAACAACGGCACCCAGTGTTCTTCCACCATCACCTGTTCACCGGTACGCGGGTTGCGCGCAACTCTTCCCTTGCGCTTCTTCACTTTGAAGCTCCCGAATCCCCGGATCTCAATGTTCCGTCCCTCTTTCATGGCGTTGATGACCGTGGAGATGAAACCATCGACAACCGCCTCGGTCTCCACCTTGGTTAACCCTGTTGCCGTAGCTATTGTATCAACTATGTCTGCTTTGGTCAACGGTGATTCTCCTCTGATGTGGTATGTGATGGCAAAGAAAAATATCGTTTCATGGTCCGACGAACTTATACGAGAGAATGGGGCGATTGAGCAACTCGCTCTTCAAACTTGAGAGGCTTTCTGTGACATCACCGAACCATCTATCAATGACGTTGCGACGTTTGCGTTCTTTGACGATTGCCGGGTCACCTTCGATGCCTGCGAGGTCGGCGGTAATCTGCACCGCGTCTTCATACGTACCGATCGTGTCGATCAGTCCCAGCTCCACGGCTTGTATTCCTGTGAACACGCGTCCGTCCGCAAGCTCGACTGCCTGTTCGTGCTCAAGAGACCGCTCGCGCTCAACCACGTCCACGAACTGGCGGTGGATGTCATCAATCAATTCCTGAAAATATTTTTCGTCATCTTCGGTCATGGCGCGTGCAGGTGAGCCGGCATCTTTCAGTCTTCCGCTCTTGATCACCTTTACGCCAACACCCAATTTTGTCAATGCATCTTCAAGCTGGAGGAACTCGGAGATCACGCCGATGCTTCCGGTGAGTGTGCCGGGATTGGCCACGAGCCGCGACGCGCCGCATGCAACATAGTAGCCACCACTCGCTGCCACGGAACCCATCGAAGCGACAACCGGTTTGCCGGAGTCGCGCGTCTTCCTCACCTCTTCATAAATTTCCTGACTTGCAACAACGCCGCCGCCGGGTGATTCAATTCTTATCAGGATCGCCTTGATGCTGCTATTCTCCCGGTGCTCTTTGAGTTGCCGGACGATGTCTTCCGAGTCAACGATGATCCCATCGACTTCCACCAGCGCAATCTTGTCGCCGCCCGAGCGCACAACTTCAGTTGTTCTCTCGGAGCCGGTGAAAAGTGAAATCATGAGGAAGGTAAACCCCGCGGCTATGACTGCAAGAAATGCCAGAATACCGAGGAACCACTTTGCAGATTTTGTCATCGAGACTCGTAATCGCTGTAAGTCATTGATTTACAAGCAAATGATAATAAACAAAGAGGAGAATGTCAAACAGAGCATTGAGACGCTTGGTGTACCCCGCCAAGGGCTCCGCGCGAAAAAGACAAGGGCTCCGCGCGACGGTGCTTTCGCGCGAAGCCCTCGCGCGTGACATTCTGTCAAAACTCAGGGTACTTTCGAGAGGTTCTTCACGGCCAGCGTAAGCTCCTGCTTGCCAGCTTTAGCGCCGCTTTGGTAGGTCCACTCCAGTAATAGCACGTGGTGCTCTGCCCCGATAATAGTGGAACTCATAACGGGGTTATCAAGGGGTGACAGATCCAACGTGAAGTTGCCTGACACGTCAAGCGCTCCACCGTTCGCACCGAGGAC
>JBJXHC010000013.1:0-5781 GCA_046160825.1 Bacteroidota bacterium
CAAGAAGAGCTTTGGTTTTGAGTTCTACCTTCTTGCCGAGGAACTTGATCATGGCAATGCCAAGGAACTTCAAAAGAAGGACTTTGGCAGAGAAATGCAGAAGACATGCCATGAGTTTTGGATCAATGCTAGCAACTACAAGAAGTTCCTCAATGATACGAGTGATGAGGCTGGGCCTGAGACCGTTGAACCCGACTTCTTCACCAGCGAGGAGTTGGATTACTTTTCAAAGTGGGTCGCTCGTGTGTATGATAAAGACAATCCAAAGCACACTCGGGCGAAGGACCATTTGCTGGAAACAGTGTGGTCCAAGACTGTTTATTGGTCTGAACGGCTTGCCAAACGCCTCAAAGGATTCGAGACTTACAACCCCAGAATGTGGAGTCAAAGAGGTTGGGATGACTCAACCGGCGAAAACATACAGGTCTCCAGGTTCAAGGAATATACTTGGGCGAGAATCTATAAATCCAAGGATCGAGGGCGTGACATCTTCTTTACTGTTGGTGTCGAAGGCAAGGAAAAGTCGTTGCTGTACAAAATAGATTTCTATAGAACCGCTGAGTCTGACCTTTCTCCCTCACAACGGGAATTGTGCAAGCAGTTGATTCCGGATGATGTAAACTGGCGGGAAATTCCGTTTGCGAAAGCCCTAAAGTATGACTGGGACAAGCTCTTGGCTGAAACAGAGGCGTTCATCCGTGACAATGATGCATTGTATGACGAAATCATTAAGTCTGTCTGGGACGAGACCGTACAAGTTTCAGGTCTCAAGAATCGGCTGATACGCAGAGAGACGCCAAAGCGTGGCTTGAAGAAAGTACCGGAACACCAATTCAGCTTTACAGGGTACGATACTGATTGGGAGAAGCACCAACGCGAGAATGCTAGCATCGGACAATTGGGAGAAGAACTCGTAATAGAATTCGAGAAGAAGAGACTGAATGAAGGCGGCCTAAACGGATTAGCAAAAGATGTGAGGAAAGTAAAGGACGGTGAGGGTTACGATATTTTGTCAAGGTACGAGAACGGCGCAGATAAATATATCGAAGTAAAGAGCACAACCGGTAATGAAGATACTCCATTTACTATCTCCCTGAATGAAATGCAGTTCTCTAAGATCAATCCGAAGTCCTACCATCTTTATCGTCTATTCAATTTGAAGAAGGAAACCAGAGTGGCAGAGTTCCATGAGTATCCTAGAGATGTGGCAGAGCACTTCTTGTTCGAAGGGATTCAGTTTAGCGCATACCGAAAGACAAAGGAATCATGAACACCAATACATCAGGAATTGTTGGCAAAGTCTGGGGCTTTTGCACCGTTCTAAAAGACGACGGAGTAAGCTATGGCGACTATCTTGAGCAACTCACGTATCTGCTCTTCCTCAAAATGGCGGATGAGTACTCCAAGCCCCCGTACAACCGGCGTCTGCCCGTTCCCAAAGAATACAATTGGGAGAGTCTCGTCTCGAAACGTGGCGCCGATCTCGAATTGCATTACAGCATCTTGCTCAGAGAGTTGGGTCAGCAGAAAGGAATCCTCGGCCAGATATTCACCAAAAGCCAGAACAAGATACAGGACCCGGCAAAGCTCTACAAGCTGATCGACATGATCAATCTGGAAAGCTGGGTCGTTATGGGTGCCGACGTAAAGGGGGACATCTATGAAGGCCTGCTGGAGAAAAATGCTGAAGACACAAAGAGCGGTGCGGGCCAATACTTCACGCCACGGGCGCTCATCAAGGCAATGGTGGAATGTATCCGTCCCGAACCCAAGAAAACCATCGCCGATCCGGCATGTGGTACGGGCGGTTTCTTTCTTGCCGCATACGACCACATTGTAAACAACAACGAACTTGATAAGGGACAAAAAGAGTTTCTCAAGTTCAAAACGTTCTACGGGAATGAGATCGTTGCAGGAACCCGTCGGCTTGCCCTAATGAACCTGTTCCTTCATAACATCGGCGATATCGACAGTGATAACTTCATTTCACCTGCCGATGCACTCGTAGCGGCACCCGGTACGAGCGTGGATTACGTGCTGGCAAATCCGCCGTTTGGCAAGAAAAGCAGCATGACCTTTACAAACGAGGAAGGGGAACAGGAAAAAGAAGAGCTAACATACAATCGTCAGGACTTCTGGGCAACGACGGGCAACAAGCAACTCAATTTTGTGCAGCATATCCGCACCATGCTCAAGACAACCGGGCAGGCGGCGGTTGTTGTACCGGATAACGTGCTGTTCGAAGGTGGTGCAGGAGAAACCGTCCGGAAGAAACTGCTTGAAACCACAGACCTCCATACCATCCTGCGCTTGCCAACCGGAATCTTTTATGCAAATGGCGTAAAGGCAAACGTGATATTCTTCGATGCCAAGCCCGCCTCCAAAGAACCCTGGACGAAAGAGATTTGGTACTATGACTACCGAACCAACGTGCACCACACACAGAAGAAGAACCCGATGCGGCTGGACGATCTCCGGGATTTTATCGACTGCTATCATCCCGCCAACAGGCACAAACGGAAAGAGACATTCAACAGTGAAAAGAATCCCGACGGTCGTTGGAGGAAGTACACCTATGATGAAATCATCAGTCGAGACAAAACCAGTCTTGATATCACCTGGCTGAAAGACAAAAGTCTCACCGATCTGGATTCTCTACCCGACCCCGATGTTCTCGCAGGCGATATCATTGAGAATCTTGAGGCTGGCTTGGCGAGCTTCCGGCAGATTATGGTGGAGATCAATGGGAAGAAGTAAACCGCTGAAGCGGTTTTTCTCGGATGCGTGGTTTGTTGTTTTCTGTCCCACGAATGAAGTCGTGGGTTGATCTAATTATTTTTCGCCCTAACCTCCCCTCTCTTCGTAAGAGAGGGGCAGGGGGAGAGTTCATCCCTGCGTCAAGGCAAAGCCGGACTTCGTTGAGCCGGGTAATGTCCACGCATTCTTATCCGTAATTCAAAGGAATCACTCATGCTTCCAGAAATCTGGGCACGAGACTTAAATGTGATATTTGTTGGGACCACTGTTGCAGAAACATCTGATCAACTCGGGTTCTATTATCTGGGGCCGAATAACAGGTTCTGGTCTCTGCTTGAATACGCTGGCATCACACCCGCGTCGTTGGTTTCACCTTCGGAGCGGAAAGTGTTGGTCAACGCTCAGAAGGATGGAGTGCTTAATGATACGTACAAGCAACTCTTCTTTGAAAAGAAGGAGAGAGAGCTATTGAAGCATCGCATCGGTTTGACCGACCTGAATCGACGCCGCGTTGTCAGCAATGATGACGATCCTGCTGCTGAACCCACCAAAGAAGATATCCTGAAGTTTGTGAAGAAAGCCGAGAAGTACGCGCCGAAGGTTCTTGCGTTCGTTACGAGCATGGAAACCTTTGAGAAATGTCTGAAACCACTCTACCCATCTGCCAATCGACAAAGGGGAAAACAAGATTTCCTGATTGGGAATTCAGAAGTCTGGCTTCTTGGTAGCTCAAGTGGTCGTGTAAAGGATACGGATGCAATGGAACAAGTGTTTGAGGACTTGGCGGAGCGCTTGAAAAAGATTTGACACAACGATTGTGAAACCGCTGAAGCGGTTTGCCCACAGCATGTTTGTTTGTCTTGAGTCCCACGACTGAAGTCGTGGGTAAGTTGCAACGAGACGAGTTGATGACATGTGGTGAGCCCTTCGCTACGCTCAGGTAAACCGAGGAGAGGCCTGCCCGCCTCATCGTGTACTCTGAAGAGGCGGGGCTGGGGAAGAGGTATTGTATCATCGTGGAGGGCGTATCATGATACGCCCCTACAAAAGACTTTGACGATTCAAACGATGCTGAAACCGTCTAACTGAAGTCGTGGGTAATTCGCTCATCATAATCTGAGTCGAGGTGGAACTGGAGAACCGAAAACCGATTGGGTTGCTGCGAGTTGATTATGTTGAATACAGCGTTTGAGAGAGAACCATGAACCGCTTCAAACTGAGGTTTCCAGAACGTGACGTTGTCAAATGGTCTGATCGATATGACTACAAGCCGGATCCGGTCATCGAGGATCAAATTGTTCCTCGTGTCAGGGAGACCGGGTACTTAACGAAGCCCGATTTCCTGGCCATCTGTCACTGGAAGTCGCCACGTTCGCAGAGTCGTTGTAAGGTGAACACGCCTGAATTCATCGAATCAGTCAGCAAGATAGCGCTCTCAACCTCCAACGAGCAGTTGCGCATTGAGATCTGGAGACTACTGAACGGCGTAGACTGGCCAACGGCGAGTACGCTCTTGTTTTGGCTTCACCACGAAGAGTATCCCATTCTCGACTTTCGCGCTGTCTGGTCACTAGGATATACCAAACCGCCAAAGTATGATTTCTCTTTCTGGTCGGACTACGTTGACTGTTGCCGCACACTTTCACGCAAGTGTGGCGTTACAGTCCGCACTCTCGATCGAGCGTTGTGGCAGTATTCGAGCGAGAAGCAACGATGAGGGTTTGATGAATCAAGCCCCCTACGCTGTTGTGGAGAGGGTAATATTGGGCGACTCAACGAGTCACCGGTACCAAATGTTTTGGTGATCAAGACACTACCCTAGTTCTAACCTCCCCTCTCCTTCGAGGAGAGGCCTGCCCGCCTCAGCGTGTACTCTGAGGCAGGCTCGGCCTAAGCCCTTCGGGCATCGGCGAGCAGGCGGGGGTCGGGGGAGAGGTATCACCATGTAGGGGCGTATTGCCATACGCCCCTACAAAAACAACACATGATGCGATAAATCTCAAAACGTTCGCAATGAGCAAACAATCCCATCCTGCCCTAAAAATCCATCTCATCGACGGCACATACGAACTGTTCCGCAACTACTACGGTGCGCCCAAAAGGGAATCACCCGATGGCCGTGAGGTTGGGGCAACGGTTGGACTTCTCAGGAGTCTGATTGCGCTACTTGGGCAGCCCGGTACAACACACGTTGCATGCGCGTTTGACCATGTCATCGAATCGTTCCGCAATCAGCTCTATTCCGGTTACAAGACGGGGGAGGGGATCGAGCCCGAGCTTTTGAGCCAGTTCCCTCTCGCAGAGGAAGCCGTCGCTGCTCTGGGCATAGTGGTGTGGCCCATGGTGGAGTTCGAGGCGGACGATGCACTTGCAACTGCCGCGGCGCGCTTCAAGGATGCGAAAGGTGTTCAACAGGTTGTGATTTGTTCTCCCGATAAAGACCTGGCCCAATCGGTGCGTGGTAACAAGGTTGTCTGTTGGGATCGGCGTCGCGAGATTGTGTACGATGATGAAGGTGTCGTGCAGAAATTCGGTGTGCGTCCGGAGTCAATTCCAGACTGGCTGGCTCTGGTCGGCGATAGTGCGGATGGCTACCCAGGGATTCAGGGTTGGGGTGCAAAGTCGGCTTCTGCGGCTCTTGCGCGGTTCAAGCATTTGGATTCAATCCCCAAAGACCCTCAAGCGTGGGGAGTGAAAGTGAGTCGGGCACAATATCTCTCGGAGAATCTGGAAAACCACCGGGCAGATGCTCTTCTCTTTCGCAAGTTGGCAACGCTCCGTGAGGATGTTCCGCTTGAGGAGAGACTTGATGATCTGGAATGGCGCGGGGCGATGGAACGCCTGAAACAGCTTTGCCAGGAGTTGGGAGTCGAGGAACTGCCGATGCGGATCAGTAGATGGTGCTCTTGAGAGTAGAGGCCTTCATTGGTATTACGCGGATCGGGTTCAGCCATCGCCCGTCATGGCTAAAGCCCGCCTGTGTTTCCGCCTTGGAATAGCCCCACCATAAATGGTGGGGTTAGG
>JBJXHC010000014.1:0-46759 GCA_046160825.1 Bacteroidota bacterium
TGTCTCGTCCGTCCATAGGTTGACAGTGTGAGTTAGAAAGTTAAGCTGCATAACGCATTTCCGGTGTCATCATTCCCAAGCTGAGATGCGGGCGCTCAGTGTTGTAGATGGAGACTGCTTCCTCGGCCGCTTCGTACGCATGGTGTATCGACGTGAAGACTCTGTCCAGATAGAACTCTGATTTGAGGATACCATTGATCCGTTCAGCAACGGCATTGTCGTACGGACATCCGGGAGCTGACATACTGCTCTGACCGCCACGAGATTCTACGAACGCTCTGTACTCATTGCTACAGTATTGTACCCCACGGTCGGAATGATGGATGAACCAATTGTGGCGGGTGATACTCTTGAAGGCCATTGCAAGCGCCCGTAATGGCCCAGCCGTCTCCAATGTCGGACTCACATCCACACCGATAATCTTGCGGCTGTAGAGATCACTCACCAGCGACAGATAGCAGAAGCCATGCTCCAAGCGCAGATAGGTCTGATCAGCCACGATGACACGACCGGGGCCACTTGGTTTGGTCAGCTTCAGCAAATTGGGTCGCACCGGCAGAGCATGTCCACTGTTCGTTGTTGGGGTAAACCGCTTTCGTGGGCGGACCAGCAGTCGGTGAGATTTCAGCATTTCAAACAATCGATCACGACCAATGCCGAGCGGCGATAGCATTGACTGTAGACGTGCGTAGAGCTTCCTCGTTCCGAGGCGTGGCATAATGTGCCTGGTCAAGCATACCTGATGGATGATCTTCGACTCCTCCACACATCGACTGTGCCGACGACCTGCATATTGATACACGGCTTGTCGAGAAATACGAAGCATTCTGCACGCATGACTCATGTTCGCTCCCCGTTGTCGGAGCCGCGTGAGAACAGCGTGTCGGTCTTTTTTTTAACGCGTTGGCCTGTGCGTTCTTCCAATACCTCAAGCGTTGCTTCCAACGTCATAATCTTCAACTGGGCTTGGGCAAGCGCCTTTTCTAACGCCTGTTTTTCCTGTTCCAACTTCAAGATGCGCTTCGGTTCATCCGGCATTTCAATCCTCACGATGCGTGTCTGAGATCCTGGCCCACCATATTGCTTCTTCCACTGGTAGATCATGGAAAACCCAATATCGTGAACTCGGGCTGCTTCCAGAACAGTATACTGTCCCGATACCACATCTGCAACCACAGCTTGCTTAAACGCTATGCTATAACGACGAATTGTCTTTTCCATCGCCTGGTCCCGTTGATTGGTGAATCCTATCTGTCAACTTTTTCCAGGACGGGACAATTATTGCTTGCTGTTCATTGATCATTGCTTCGCCTTCCCCTGGTTCGCAACGGCCTGCATCTTCGCTTTGATTGCCGCTTCGTCACCCAAGTATCGGCTGCTCAGTGGCTTCAGGTTGTCGTCCAATTCGTACAGCAACGGCACACCGGTCGGAATATTCAATCCGGTGATTTCATCATCGGAGATGTTATCAAGATACTTCACCAATGCACGCAGACTGTTGCCATGCGCTGCAATGATCACACGCTTGCCAGATTTCACGGCCGGGGCAATGACATCATGCCAGTAGGGAAGAAATCGGTCAACCGTGTCCTTGAGGCATTCGGAAAGCGGGATGTCCTTCGGATCCATGTTTTTATAGCGGGCATCGTTTCCGGGATACATTTGATGTGAGCGATCCAGCGCCGGTGGACGAATATCATAGCTCCGCCGCCAGATGTGTACCTGCGGCTCACCATACTTCGCCGCCATTTCCGCTTTGTTCAATCCTTGCAACGCACCGTAGTGACGCTCGTTCAACTGCCATGAGTGGTGAATCGGAATCCACATCATGTCCATTTCATACAGCGTCAGCCAGAGTGTGCGGATGGCACGCTTGAGCATGGATGTGTAGGCAACATCAAAGGCGAGCCCTTCGGCTTTTAGTGTGCGACCAGCGGCTCGCGCTTCCTCAAGTCCCTTCGGGGAAAGATCGACGTCCACCCAACCGGTGAACCGGTTTTCCAGATTCCATTGTGACTCTCCATGACGGAGAAGGATCAGTTTGTGCATTGCAATGATTCCTTTGATTTCATGTTACAAAACGCGTGTATAGAGTAGGGAATTTGGAGTGGAAGGTCAAGGCAGATGGATGAGAGATTCCTTATCTTTGCCCTACGGAAAAACAGGAACTCCCACGTGTCAAATAGAAATCTTCCACACGAAGCTACTCTCTGCAAAGCCGTCAACGACAAATGCACTGTGCAATTGAAATACAAAGACGAGATAATGCACCGGGTGTTTTGTCCGCATGCCGTCTTTGAATCATCAACAGGCAGGTTTCTCGTTGCGGGTACCCAGATCGAGAAAGATGGCGTGCGCACTCATCCGGGGGAATGGCAGATGTTTCAAATTGATCGCATCTCAAACATTGATGTCATAACTGACCTTGTCTTCAAACCCGATCCGGCATTCAATTCTTTCGATCGTGGATTCTACGGAGATAATGTCATCTGCGCTGTTGATCGCCCAAGTCTCTAACTCTTCACTCCCCCGGCCCGAAGAAGAACACTCCCACCAGGAACGCCAATGTTCCGTATTGCAATATCATTTTCCAGCGTGGCGATTCGCGTTTAATTCTGGTCCAGGCATATGCGACTCCGTACATGAGGCCAAGAAGGACAAGCGTAACGACAATCGCACCTCCGTACCCGAAACTGTTATTTACATATTTCTGAAAGTTGAACTTACCGAAATCACCATAGATGAGAAGAAGGTGGGTTGTGTAAACAATAAGCGACTCACGACCCATCAGAGTGACGGGCGACGATGGTGAAAGACCTTTGCGCTTCTCATAGAAGTACATCACTCCACACAATATCATCACGATCCCCAGTCTGACAAGACAAAAGCTTGGGCTGAATCTCCAGTAGTCATACGTCGGATATACGCTCTCCGCCATCGGATGAATCAGGAATGACACACCGATAAGTGCCGGTACCCAGAGCAGCAGTCGTTTCATGAACTTCTGCGCTGTCTCTTCATGCGGTCGAGATTCCAGGTAGTAGTATCCGGCAATTGCCCCCGCAAAAAGAAACGCTGACCAGGGGAATATCGGGAAACCGGGAAAGCCAGAAAAGTGATTGCCATTCATGTATCCCGCAATCACCGCCGGCAGCAACGGCCAGAAATCAATTCCCCACATCACCGGCGCGAGAAACACGATTGCAACAGTGAGACCAAACAGTATCAAGTACAGTCGGTGCTCGTTCTTCACCACGAGCAGGAGGCATTGCATGAACATCAAGCTGACGGCGATACATTGCAGTACATCGGCCTGAAAAAACAGACGCCACGGCTCCTCTTCCGTCAGGTTGATAAGCTGATCATAATTGAACTTCGGCATGTGGAGAAGATAGCCGATGCCGAGAACGAACAACAATCGTCCGAATTGTTTGACGAGCGGTTTTCCGAAGGAGAGATAATCATTCAACTTGCGGCGGGTCGTTACTGCCCATGCCATACCGGAAGCAAACAAGAACGACGGGGCAACGAGCCCGTTGACGAAGGCAAGAAACTCGAAGAGATCGGTCCCTCGTATCTCGCGTGTAAGTGTCGCATTAAAGACATGCGTCTCAATCATGACGATCACCGCCCAACCACGTAACAGGTCGATGAACTCGATGCGACGGGTACGAGGCACTGCATCATTCACAAGAGCACCTCAATGTGGTTTGATGAGAAAGATGAGAACGATAAGACTGACCAGAGTCACCTGAATGTACCGTGCTCGCACGACATGCCTTGTGTGGAGAGTATTCCAACCGTACACAACTCCCAACATACAAAACAGCACCAGCGCTCCGACTGCGATCGCGGACGGATACGATAACGCACGCCCGACAATCTGTGCCAGTCCGCTATTTGCGGGTGAACCGTAGACGATCATTATGTGCAGTACATACACGAGCAAGGATGATTGTCCGAGCAGAATGATATTCTTTGAGACAATGTCAGGAAGGCTCCTGAGAAAAAAGAACCCCGACGTCAACACAAATACGATGGCGAGACGTACGAAGAAAAAAATCGGGCTGCTCTTCCAATAGTCATGTGGTGAATAGAGAGATATTGGGAAAAACTCGAACACAATTCCGCATATGCCCATCACAATTCCGGCGAGCGATATCTTCTTGAAAAACTCCCGCTCCAAGTCATGGCGGCGGGCATTGAGAAAGAAGTGTCCGGTCATTGCACCGATAAAAAGAAAGCCCGAGAAAGGAAATAATGGGAAAATGGAAATCTGTGTCTGATTGAAATACGGGGAAAGTATGGGTGAGACAAGTGGTGCGAAGTCGATTCCCCACACTACAGGCGAGAGACATACACACACCATGGCAATGATACTGACAACGATGGCCCACGTACGAGGCGTTCTCACACACAAAACGATGGCCTGAAGTATCAATAGACTGATGGCGACGCAATGCAACACATCCGCCTGGAACAACTGTGCGTAATCGGCAGAAGTTGCCTGATACAGAATTTTGTTGAGCGAAAAGAACGGAAGGTGCAACGCATAACCGATGATGAGGAGCAGGAGTATACGTCCGAGTCGGTGAAAAAGTGGCCGCCCGATGTGCCGGTACGCGTCCCATTTTTTCTCTGTCGCAACGCTGAATGCCAGTCCGGAAACGAAGAGGAACATGGGCGCGGTAAATCCCCTGACTGCATCGTAGAGCCGGAACATCTCGCTGCTGCGCGAACCATTGCTCAACACTGAGTCGATACTGTGCCCCACCACCATCACCACGACGGCAACACCGCGCATGATGTCGATGAATTGGATTCGATCTGTTGGATTTTTCATACGAAAAATCCCGTTGCGGGTACGGGATGAGTTCTGGAGAGACCTGTTATTCGCCGAGCCTGTCCTTGATGATCTGCACCAGCTCGTCCAGGTCCACCGGTTTGGTGATGTAGGCTGCACTTCCCAGTTCCTTGCCGAACTTCTGTGCGTGGTAGTCATCCACTGCAGTGAGGAAGACAAAGGGGACCGACTGGTAGCTTGTTTCCTTCTTGACGCGCTGGAACAGTTCGAACCCGTTCGTTCCAGGCATCACGAGGTCGGACACGATGATGCTCGGCTCAAGCGATTGCAGTGCATGCATAGCCGCGTCGGCCCCTTCCGCCGCCTGGACATTGAATCCCCGGGCGACCAACCCGGCCTTCGTAGCGTTCAGGATCGACGCGTCATCATCGACCAGTAGTATGATCTTCTCTTTCTGCATTCTCTCTCCAGTGTGCGTGCCAATATAGAAATTTGGGCTTCAGAAGCAACGAATTCACCTTGCGGCAAGTTGTTGTCGCCAGTGTTTCGCAAGGCGCGCACATCGCTCACCACTGATGATCGCACCTTCAATCGTTGCGGGAAGTCCCGTGTTTGTCCAGTCTCCGGCAACGAAAAGATTCGGGGCAGATGTCTGATGATCGGGTCGGAGTGTTTCGGACTTCGGAGTGCATGAGAACGTTGCCCGCTTTTCCCGGATGACGATGGAATGGGTTGGTGGTGCGACCGCATCGGGGTATACACTCCGGAGATCTTCGACGGCCATGGTTGTCAACGCTTCGTTCGTAAGGTCAACGTATTCATGGGCGGCGCTGATAACCGCAGAGACGTGCCCTCCTTTCCCCTTCTCTCTGAGAATCATTCGTCGGTTGAAAAACCATTGTACACGTTTCCCGATCACCCCAACGAATTCATCCTGCATCACCTCTTTGGAGAACCAGAGGTGCACTGAAATAATGGGGGATGAATCAAGCCGCCCTATCGCATCAACAGCGATTGTCATCTGTACGCCGGAAGGAATTAACGCTGGAATTCTATACGAAGGCACGGCCAGGATTACGGCGTTACATGGGATTATTTCTCCGTCGCGCAACTCCACGATACTCGCGGTCTCCCCATCCCGCACAATTCTGACAACGTCGGCATTGCAACGCACGGTGCCTTTATGATCGGTGATGAAACGGCTCGCGCCATCGACATATAATTGGCTCAATCCAACAATGGGAATCGCGGCAGCAGCGTTCTTCCATCCGCGAAGGAACGCTTCACGCATTGAGTGCAGAAAAACACTTGCCGATGCTGTCGCAATCTTCTCGTTCATGATCGAGACAGCAAGCGGTTCCCAGAATGATCGCTTGCATTCCACGGATTGGTTTTGCCCATCAAGCCATTCTTCAACCGTCATGGCTTTCACCATATCATCAGCGTCGCTGGTCTGCAATGCCAACCCGGCGCGGCACAGGCTCACCTTGTCTTTCAGCGAGAGGAGATCAGTGTTAAAAATACCCCAGAGAAGATGAAACGGGGATGGGAGCTTCGGGAGTGTGAATGACGTGAATCCACGCCGGGGATGATGAAACAGAAGGTCCGGATACTCCTGGATCCGAAGAAGGTCCAGTGCTCCGATCGTATCAAGAAACCGAAACGTCCCCTGGTAACCCGCAATTAAGAGATGCTGACCGTTGTCTACAATATCGCCGGTGGTTGCATCGGTGTAGGAATATGCCCTGCCGCCGAGCGCGGGTTTCTGCTCAAGGATAACAACGGGGATGTTCTCCGATGCGAGTTGCACACCGGCCGCAAGGCCGCTCAATCCGCCGCCGACAATGACCACGGGGGTGTCGTTTGAACGCAATGGGAATCAGGAGTACTTGATCTTGTGACTCAGCCAGTAGCGGAGCGTGATGAGAAGTTTCAGAAAGCGCGAAATGGAGATGCGTCGCTCAAATACGTTGAAGTTCGACCGTGCAATCCGGTTCAACAGATGGGCGTAAATCGACCACATGATACGTGCCGGGAAGAAGAATCCTTTGTCCTCGTCAGTCAGCGATTGTTGTGCGCGGTCAAAATACGATCGTGCGCGCTCAAACTCGAACCGCATAAGATTCACAAACTCGGGTGTATAGCGAAGATGCAACAGATCCTCTTCTGTTACACCAAAACGACGCAAATCCTCCAAGGGTAGATAAATACGCCCTCGTTGGGCATCGTCTTTTATGTCTCGCAGGATATTCGTGAGCTGTAATGCGATGCCGAGGTTGATGGCGTACTCGCGCGTTGACTCGTTCTTGTAACCGAAAATCTGCCGGCACATCAGTCCGACCGACGAGGCAACAAGAGAGCAGTACTCCCGCAGTTCCTCAAATGTTTCGTACCGGTGTTTTGTCAGATCCATCTCCATGCCGCGAATGAGTTCATAGAAATGGTCGACCGGAATATTAAAGCGGCGGGCAGTCGCGCTCACCTGGTTGAGGAGTGTGAAAGAGAAATCTCCCTTCAACGCACGGCCAAGTTCCATCCTCCACCTCCGTAGGAGAGCGACCTTCTTCGATACATCTCCCTCATCGTCCACAATGTCATCCGTATAACGGCAGAAGGCATACACGGTGTGAATTGCATCGCGCTTTTGCCGGGGCAGCACAGAGAATGAGTAGTAGAAACTTGTTTTGCTGTGCTTCGTTATTGCTGCAGCGGTTGCATTCATGACATCACCAGGGATCGCACAAGTATTTGGAGCTTGTCCTTAAGTGAGAGCGTTGGGCGGTGCAACACATCATAGCCGGAGGTTTCAATCTTGTTAAGAACGGTGGTTCCTCCGTGCCAGGTCAGCTTGAGTTCCAGCCGCAGGGAGGGCGCGGCTTCGCGACACAGCGGTTTTCCCTCATCGAACAACTGCCGGGTCCTCTCCACTTGGAATTTCATCAACTGTTGCAGCGCGCTATTGGTCTTTCCTGTTGTCAATTCGTTTTCATTGTAACCAAAACGCCTGCAATCTTCAAGCGGGAGATAGAGCCTGCCACGCGGCCAATCAACGCCCAGATCCTGCCAAAAATTGGTAAGTTGCAGTGCGGTGCAAACGGCATCCGAAAGTGAGAGGTTCCGCGGTGAAGCATCTCTGAAAATATGAAGAACGATCCTTCCCACAGGATTCGCCGAGTGGCTGCAATAGAAGAGAAGGTCATCGAATGTCTCGAACCGGGACGTCGTTACATCCATCCGAAATGCAGTAAGGAGATCATTGAACAGCCCTTTCGGTACTTTGTACACACGCAAGGTCTCTGCAAGAGCGATAAAGACCGGATGGTCGGCCTCTCCGCGGATACACGCATCAAGCTTTGTCTGCCAGTCGTTAAGCAGTGCAAGGCGTGCTTCAACCGTGCGGTCTCCTTCATCCGCAAAGTCATCCGCCGTTCTGGCGAATGCATACACCGCACAAATATGGGGTCGTTCCCGCTTCGGCAAGATGAGCGATGCGACGGGAAAATTCTCGTAGTGACTTCGCGTAAGGTTTTCACAATACGAAAACGCATCGCGAAGGCTCGCGGTGGGGAATGGTTGAACGCTCACTGCATCGGGATCAGTTATAACGATAGAGGAGGTCATCTTCCGCCGGCGTAAGAACAGATCCATGATGATGAATCATCTTCCATTCTTCGTTATCGAAATCGAATATGTTGGTTGCAGCCACCGAGGCTGTGCGCACGTTGTTCCCGCCACGCAAAACAATCTCTTCCACCAGTGTCACAATTGCGGCGGTGTTGTGAATTTCCGCCTTCACGTTCCGGAGTGAAATCCGAAGAGCAACCTTCCCGGAGAAAATGCTCTCCCAACTCCGCCTCACCTCCGACCATCCCTCGATGACACCTGACCCCGGATGGATACATCGTACATTCTCGGAACGTTGCCAGAGACTGTCAAGGGCTTCAATGTCAAACTGTTCAAAGGCCTCGTAGAATCGGGCATTCGCAAGGAGTAGTGCGTTCTTTGTCTTTGTCATGGTCCGTGTGTGATCAAGTGGTGATTGGCAGAATATATCCAAATACGCTGGTATTATCAACGTGGACTTAAGTCGGTGGTTGCAGATGAAGCCAATTAGTATTATATTTTTCAACGAGGTGGTGCTGCGCCAGCCTGTCTGACACGGGGTCCCCTTCTGTGGCAAAGGGACTGAAATCCATCCCATCCGACCCCTAATACGACATTTCTGGAAAAGTTCTCATGTGGATGGCGGGATAGCTCAGCCGGTTAGAGCGTCGGAATCATAATCCGTAGGTCGGGGGTTCGAATCCCTCTCCCGCTACTTCGGGCATTTGGTCTTACTCCCCTGTAAGCAACCATGGGATGTTTTTGTTGGAGGCGGACATATTCCTCCATCACGTTTCCATTGTTGCTCCACACTACACGGGGATTTTTAAGGGGGATACAAACAGACCATGTTCTCATCGAGAGCATTTCTCACTCGCTTCCATGAATACAGTCGTCGACGACGACTGATCGAGGAGCGGAACAAGATTATCGCGGCAGTAAGTGGTGGAGCGGACTCCGTTGTGATGTTGGATCTGCTTGCTCGCGAGCAGGAGGCGTTCGGGCTGACGATTATTGTCGCCCACTTCAACCACCAACTGCGTGGCGATGAATCTGACGGCGACGAGGCGCATGTTGCACAGCGGGCGCTGCACTACGGGTTCGAGTTATATGTGGAGCGGGCACACACGGCAGAGTTTGCACGCCATAGAAAGATCGGTATTCAGGAAGCAGCACGGCTGCTGCGGTACGAGTTCTTTGATAAACTGTTGGTGTCCAGCGGGTTCGACAAGATCGCAACGGCGCATAACGCTGACGACAACTCCGAGACGATTCTCTTGAATTTGTTCCGTGGCGCAGGGGTACAGGGATTGTCCGGTATTCCCGTGTACCGGGAAGACAAGAAAATTATCCGGCCGTTATTGTTCGCAGAGCGGCGCGAGATCGAAATGTATCAACAGGAAGAGCGGCTCCCCTTCCGCCTCGATTCTTCGAACGTCAAGGATTACTACACGAGGAATTTCATCCGGCACCACATTCTGCCTCCGATAAAAGAGCAGGTGAATCCCAACGTCGTACAGACACTGCATCGTTCCGCAGAGCTATTCCGCGAGTTGGAAGCGTTTCTGACGTACACCGCCCGTCAGAGTTTCGATCTCATGGTCGCCAAGCGGACGGAAGAAGAATTGCACATCTCCATTCCGCGCCTCCGCAGTAACCCGGTATTGATGCAACAGTATATCATCATGCTCGCAGGAGACACTTTCACGCACAAGACACTCGAGTATGAGCAAGTGAATGCAATCCTCGAGTTGACCGAGGGGTTGACCGGCTCGTGGGTTTCTATTTCCAAAGAGTACGTGGTGTTCCGCGATCGCGAAAACCTTGTGTTGCGCAAAACGGAGCCGGTCCCCGAGTTCCGGATCACCGTCCAGCCGAACCACCTGTATGAGTTCAACAAGTTCCGGTTCGCAACTCAGGTGCTGGAACAAAATAATGTCACGTTCAGCAACAACAGCAACGCAGAATATGTCGATGCGGACAGGGTGAACGGGGACGACCTCATCCTCCGAACGTGGAGCGACGGAGACGCGTTCGTTCCACTGGGGATGAAGACCAAGAAAAAGATCAGCGATTTCTTTGTTGACGCAAAGATCCCGATTTATGAAAAACACCATATCCCCATTCTTGAGACGAAGCAGGGTGAAGTGGTGTGGATATGCGGTCAGCGCATCGATGACCGGTTCAAAATCACCGGCGACACGAAGCGCGTGCTGAAGCTTGAGTTCTCACGATTAACAGAAAAGGCGAATGACAAAGGCCCTAAAGGTAAACGGTGACACCTTCGTCACCATGATCACCGAACGGCGGATCAAGACGAAGGTGAAACAACTTGCACGACAAATAAGTAAGGACTATAAGGGAACCGTTCCAGTATTCATCGGGATACTCAACGGTTCGTTTATTTTTTTCGCGGACCTTATCCGCGAGGTAACGGTACCGTGCGAGATCGACTTTCTGAAGCTTTCGAGCTACGGAGATGCCAAAATCAGCTCGGGTAATGTCAAATTGCTCAAAGACCTGAACTGTCAGGTGGAAGGGCGGGACATTATCATCGTAGAGGATGTTATAGATTCAGGGCTTTCGATGGAATACATCAGGAATCTCATCACCCAACAGAACCCGAAGTCCTTTAGGATTGTTACTCTATTGTACAAGAGCACTGCTGTAAAGACTCAATTGAAAATTGATTATATTGGGTTCTCCATTCCGAAGGACTTCGTTATCGGGTACGGACTGGATTATGCACAGCGGATGAGAAACCTGAAGCAAATATACCGATTAAAGGCTGCACGAGAGGAGTAGTACCGGAAGATGGATGAGCAACGAAAATCTGAGAATGGTAATCGCAAACAGGGTGATTCCGACCGCAAGCGGAGTTTCCCAAGGCCCGGACGCGGACGGAAACCCGTCCAACGGCCCGACGATGATTTTAATTGGAACAAGGTACTGAAGGTTGTCCTGAGCTGGTCTGCCATCATCCTCCTTGTGTTTCTCGTCATGACGCTATTCAAAGGAGCAGACAGTACGGAGCAGGAGATTACGTATACCGAATACGTCGGGTTCCTGAACAACAACGAGATCGCAGAAGCAACCATCCGCAAATCGGAGTTGACGAACTTTGACTTCCACGGGTTACTCAAGAACCCGAAGAGAATCACCCGCGGCGGCAAGGAATTGGAGTTCAACCGTTTCGTATTGACTCTCCCCATTCTCGACAGCCAGGTCATCAACGATTGGAATACGCGCGGCTTGAAGTTCACCGTGGTAAGAGAGGACAACGCGTGGATTACTGCACTTATTGGCGCATTGCCCTGGGTGTTGTTGCTGGTAGTATGGCTGATCATTATGCGACGGATGCAGGGCGCAGGACCGAAGGGATTGTTCTCGTTCGGGAAGAGCCGTGCAAAAATGTTGAATGAGGGCGCTCCGAAAATCACCTTTGTGGATGTTGCCGGGGCAGATGAAGCCAAAGCCGAACTGATGGAAATTATTGAATTCCTCAAGGAGCCGACGAAGTTCCAGAAACTCGGCGGAAAGATTCCGCGCGGGGTATTACTTCTTGGCCCGCCAGGCACGGGAAAAACACTGCTTGCACGCGCGGTTGCCGGAGAAGCCGGTGTCCCGTTTTTCTCCATCTCAGGAGCCGATTTCGTCGAAATGTTTGTCGGCGTCGGTGCAAGCCGGGTACGTGATCTGTTTGATCAGGGAAAGAAAAGCGCGCCCTGTATTATCTTCATCGATGAAATAGACGCCGTCGGCCGGCATCGCGGCGCAGGTCTTGGCGGTGGACACGATGAGCGCGAGCAAACCTTGAATCAGCTTCTTGTTGAAATGGACGGCTTCGAGCAGAACAGTGGCGTTATTATCATTGCCGCGACAAACCGGCCGGATGTTCTTGATCCGGCATTGATGCGTCCGGGACGCTTCGACCGACAGGTTGTTGTTGACCGTCCCGATGTGAAGGGACGTGAGGGCATTCTCCGTGTTCATACCAAGAACATCCCTCTGGCTGAGGACGTCACGCTTGAAACACTCGCGAAAGGCACGCCTGGCCTGGCCGGGGCTGATCTTGCCAACCTCGTGAATGAGGCCGCGTTACTGGCAGCGCGTCAGAATGCAAAAGCGGTAACGATGCACCACTTCGAGGACGCGAAGGACAAGGTGATGATGGGAATGGAGCGCAAGAGTCTCATCATTTCCGAAAAAGAAAAGAAGATCACTTCGTATCACGAAATCGGTCATGTGCTCGTCGCACGCATGATTCCCGAAGCAGACCCCGTGCATAAAGTCACCATCATTCCCCGTGGCCGTGCACTTGGCCTGACAACGTATCTTCCCATAGATGAAAAGCATACGTACTCCAAGGGGTATCTCCAGGCAATGATCGCCTATGCCCTTGGAGGCAGAGCGGCCGAAATGATTATCTTCAATGAACTCACGACCGGTGCCGGCAACGATATCGAACGCGCCACCGACCTTGCCCGCAAGATGGTGTGCGAGTGGGGCATGAGCGAAACGCTCGGGCCCTTGACCTACGGTCAGAAGGAAGAAGAAGTATTCCTCGGGCGACAGATCATGCGCCAACGGAACTACAGCGAAGAAACAGCCATTGCCATCGACAAGGAAATAAAAGACATCGTTTCCGGTGGCATGGTGCGCGCCGAGCGGATCCTCCACGAGAATATCGACACGCTCCATAAACTCGCCCTCGCATTATTGGAGCGCGAAATTCTGGACGCCGTGGAGATCGATGCCATTATTCGCGGTGACATTCTCCCGCCAACGGAAAAGAGCGGTAACGGTCATGCAAAGGAAGTGAGCAAACAGGAAGCCGGTGCGACCGACACACCACAGCCCCCTGATACCAAGTGATGCATGGACTGCCGAACGTCGAGCAGAGTTACGGTGTTGAATTTGTCCGCAAGGGGATTCACCTCTGCTCGCTTTCGATTCCGATCATCTATTATTTCATCCCAAAAGCGACCGCTCTTGCCATCCTGATTCCCTTGACGCTTTTGTTCGCAGTTACTGATTTTGCCCGTCATCGTGTTCCTGCAATTAGCAGTCTGTACCTTCAGAACTTTGGCTGGCTGCTGCGCTCTCATGAACGCGACGATACCCGGCGTAGTTTTACCGGCGCGACATATGTTCTTCTTTCGGCCGTGATCGGCATCCTCGTATTTCCAAAGGTAGTATTCATTTCCGCATTTGCCATTCTCATCGTCTCCGATACCCTGGCTGCATTGGTGGGCAGAAAATACGGCACCAAACCATTTCTCAAGAAAAGCCGCGCAGGCGCACTTGCATTCCTTGTCAGCGCACTTGCTGTTATCGCGGTTGCACCCAAGATCCATTACCTTCCGACCGAATATTTCATCGGCGCCATCGGAGCTGTCATCGGGACTGTCGCTGAATCACTCAGCATTTCCGTGGACGATAATCTCTCGATCCCCATTTCCATCGGTGTAGCAATGTGGGTGCTCTACGCCCTCCTGCTTCCCTCGGTGAACGTGTTTTCCCTGGACGCATTGCGATAAGCCATGCGGGTCTATCTCTCGGGTGGAATGGAATATGCAGACGACGAGGGAAGAAACTGGCGGGCAGGGTTGCAACGGTGGCTCAGCGATGAACTCCATTGCGACGTCTTTAATCCCAACGAAGAGAGTGAGCGGTTCTTCTCCACGCATCATCCATCGTTGGATTTTCGAGCATTAAAACAAACCGACATCGCAAGATACACGCGGATTGTCCGCGAATTGGTGCAGAAGGATTGTCACGAGATTGCAGAGCGCTCTGACTTCATCATCTGCTATTGGGACGAAGCCGCCATGCGCGGGGCCGGCACAAAAGGAGAACTCACCATGGCCCGGCACTTCGACAAGCCCGTGTATTTGGTGACCACAATGCCTCCGCACGATATTCCCGGATGGGTACTTGGATGCACAACAAAATTGTTTGCATCATTCCATGAACTGAAGACATTCATTCTCTCGGAATATTCCCAACCATAGCTCCGTTTGTCACGACATGCCTTTTAGAATTCTTCACTATGTCAAATCGCATGCAGATCGGAAATCATTGGTAATCACTCTCAATTCCCCCTAAACACAGAACCTCCTGCAGGACGACAGGAGGTTCTTTTTTTTATCCCAGCATTCAGCTATTTCACAAACAGGTCTTCCACTTTCATCAGGCGTATGTTTTCCGGTTTGATACCCAATGGAAACGTACTAATGTCTTTATCCTCTTGCAGTATCGTCTCCGATTTTGGGGACGAGTACGTGATGGGGCTTGGCAGATCCTTCATGAGCGCATCTTTCAGTGATGCGGCGTCTTTGGTAACGATGGCGATCTTCACGTTGCTGTACTGCCAGTGTTTCTTCACGGCGGCATTTACATCGGCAAGCGTCACCTCGTCCATCATTTTCCTGAAGCGTTCCAGATGGCTGCCGTTGAGAACATAGAACTGATCGTCGATGGCATACCCGAGACGTTCCATGGTTGTCGGGGCGTAGTGGAGAACATATTTCTTGAGGAAGCCACGCGTCAACGAGAATTGTGACTCTGTCATGCCACCGTCCACCAGATTCCTGAATGCGCGGAGCGCAGCACGGAGCGCAAAATGTCGGGCTTCGTGCGGCACGGGCCTGATCCACATCTCAAAGATCTGCTTCCGGCGGGCAACATTCTGAGGTGGCATTTGCAAGCGGCCGCCATTCGGGAAATTCTCAATGTAGGAATAATCGCCGTAGTTCAAACCGCGCCCTTCGCGTATCACCTGATACAAATGACTGCTGGAATTGCGATGCTCACCAAGCCATGAATTGGCAATCGCCAGCGCGTACCATTCCTTCGTCCCACGCAGCAGGTCGATGGGAAATCCCATGCTGATAGCGGTCGCCGGCGCATCCTTCTCAACGATAGTCACCTGTATGCCGTTGAGTGCCTTCGGTTCCGGTCTGGGAACAGACTTCGGCATCCCGGCTGGAAGTGTGCTCAGGTCTTTCTTCAGACGATTCACGAGCGCGCCATCGAAGCCACCGCCAAGCCCGATGGAAAGGTTGTCGCGTGTATAGTGTTGCTCATAGAATTTCCGGATGTCATCAAGAGTGATGCTCTTGATCGCTTCAACCGTCCCCTCAGCGATATGCCCGTAAGGAGTGCCATCAAAAATCGAATTGTACAACACCGCCTTGCCCAACTCTTCATCGCTCGCATAACGAAGCGTGTTCTCAAGTTGGTTCAGCACCTGACTCTTGATGCGGTCAAGATCCTCCTGCTTGAATGCCGGCTCAAGAATCGCCTCAGCAAGCAATGGATAATAATCATTCAGATTATCCTTGTGTGTTCGACCGGAGATAATTGTCATTTCGGTCGAGGCTGATCCCGAATACCCCGATGCGAGAGGAAAGAGTTTGTCGAGCACCTGCTCATACGTGTTTGTCTTCGTTGAGCCGTCGGAGACCATCGCCGCAGTGATGGCCGCAAGTCCTTCTTTCCCGGCGGGATCGTTCTGCGAACCGACCTTGAACCAGATGCGGAAAGAGACTGTGGGGTCATTTTGCACGGGGAGAAGAATCAGGTTGTCCTGCGTTTTCTCCTGTGCCGTTCCGGATAAAAAAGCTGAGAGTATCATGGTGACCGTGAGGGTGATGATCGTTTTCATTGTTGGGCTCCTTTCAGGACAACGACAGTGCGGCGTTCGGGTACGAAGTAGTGTTTCGCTGCATCCATGATGTCCTGCGGCGTGACGGTATCGAACTGTGTGTACAACCGGTCCACAATGTCGATGCCACCGGTAACAGCGACAAGCCGTGCAAGTCCGCCTGCAACATTGTCCGGCGTGTCGAGTCCCATGAGGAAGCCGTACTTGTTGCGTCGCTTCAGGGCGCTCAGTCTCTTCTGCTCCACCGGCTTGGTTTTGAATTCCTCAATGGTGCGATAGACCTCATCGCGCACGTAGGGAATGTCCTCAACTTTCTTGATCATGGAATAGATTTCGAACAGCGGGGTATCGCGGTTCATCGGGATGCTTGAGGCGACGAACTGCACCTTTTGTTCCTGGATCACGAGCTTCTTGTACAGATCACTGTTCTCGCCGAAGGCAAGGTCGCCAAGCAGCAATGCGGCAACATAGTTCTTGTTATCGGGATCGAGAGCATCTCCCTTGTACCCGATATCAATGATGGGAAGAGTTTTCCCGGGATAACTGATCTCCGCCGTGCGCTCGCTTTTCTGAGCAGGCTCCGGTATGATCGTCGGGGCGACATACCCCTTCTTCCATCCACCATAATATTGTGTGATGAGTGCAAGGGTTGCCGTGGGATCGATATCTCCGACAACCACCAGCACAACGTTTTCAGGACGATAGAAACGATCAAAGAATGATTTGCTATAATCAAACGCATCCGGCATTGCTTTGATGTCAGGCTCGAACCCAATGGTGGTGTGCTTGTAGGTGTGTACGTCGTACGCGAGGTTCTGAATCTTTTCATTCAACATCGAATAGGGGTTGGTGATGTTCTTGCGGTACTCGCCATAGACAGCGCCGGCTTCTGTTTGAAAACCTTGCTTTTCATACTCAAGGTTTTGGAAACGATCGCTCTCCAGTTCTATGACCTTCTCAAGATCATCCTTGGCAAAGTTGAGATGATACGCCGTGTAGTCGTCGGTGGTGTAAGCATTGGCATCAGCCCCGACGCTCGTCATGATGCTGTCGTATACCGGACCTGGGTAATTCTTGGTGCCGCGGAACATCATGTGCTCGAAGAAATGTGCAAAGCCGGACTTCCCCTGCTCCACTTCGTCCCGACTGCCGGTGCGCACAACCGAGTAGTACGCCACCAGGCCCGGACTCTCCATCGGAATCATGATGACGTGCAGTCCGTTCGGGAGGACTTCCTTTTGATACTTGTAAGGGAATATCGAATCCGCCATGGCGCTACTTCCCATGCTCAACAATAGAAACGTGGCAATAAACAGGTGTTTCATACATTACTCCTTGAGAGAGTGATACGATCACGGAGGGAACCGCCGTTGAAGTGTACGCAAAGAACTGATTGATTGTTGCTTTAAGAGCCTGATAAGAGGACTGGATGAAGAAAGATATGAAAAAGGCTCGCTTCTCACAACAATGAATCAATGACAAACAAAAACGTTCCGCCCCCAATCGGAGACGGAACGTTCTCTCTTGCTGCTTACCGCTTATTGTTTACTTCTGCACGCGGAACTCAATACGACGGTTCATTAAACGTCCTTCCGGCGTATCGTTCTCCGCAATCGGCTCATCCGGGCCACGACCGGCAGTCGTCATGCGGGAGCCAGGGATCCCCTTCTTCACCAGCCATGCCTTCACGGATTCCGCACGACGGAACGAGAGTTTTTCATTCGTTGTCCGGCTGCCGGTATTGTCGGTGTGGCCGACAATCTGTACGGACACATCCGGGTTGGCAACCATAGCCACAAACGCCTTCTCCAGTGTTATCTCGGAATCCTTCGTCAGGGTTGCCTTGCCTGTCTGGAAATTGACACCTTCGAGGACAACCGTCTTCCCCTTTTCGAGGATGATGGTTTCCTTCGTCACGTCATCCTTTGGATCGAGCGGGTTGCTGCGACGTGAGATCTCGGCACCATCGTTTACACCACCACCATCCGTGTCAACCTTGAGCGGATCGGTCTTGTGCGTTCTCACTTCGTCGCCATCGGAGAGACCGTCGGCATCCGTGTCTGCCTTCGCCGGGTCCGTGTTGAAGGTCTTGACTTCGTCCCAATCCGAAAGCCCGTCGCCGTCAGTATCCACCTTCATCGGATCGCTCTTATGCTTCAGGACCTCGTCGCCGTCAGCAAGAGCATCACCGTCGCTGTCCAGCTTCATGGGATCGGTGTTATATCGCTGCACTTCATCGCCGTCCGACAAACCGTCTTCATCGGTATCAGTCTTGTTCGGATCGGTCTTGTTCTTGTTCAACTCGCCGCCGTCGCTCAGTCCGTCGCCGTCTGTATCAGTCTTCAACGGATTCGTCTTGTGGCGCTTCACTTCATCGCCATCCTTCAATCCATCGCCATCGGAGTCGGCGTTAAGCGGGTTGGTAACCCAGTTGCGCTCTTCGCCATTGGTGAGGCCATCCTCGTCGTCATCATCAGCATCACTTGTTCCCATATAGAAATTCAGGCCCGCCTTCGCTGTCGCGTAGGTGTCCCATTTCTCATACTTACGAGCGTCAGTATAATCGTCCATGACACGGTAGCCGAGATCAAGGGCGACCGACACTTTCTTGGAGGTAAACGCCTCGAAACCAATTCCTACAGGAATATGGATGCTTGATTGAAACTTGTTGTCGTACACGAACACGTTGCCGGAAGTCTTCCGTTGGTAGATCATTGCACCAACACCGAGATACAGGTATGGATTGAATTTCTTTCCCGGCGCGAGGTGGAACCATCCAACAAGCGAGGCGGGAATGGCATGCAACTTCAGGTAGCTGAATGGCTGATCGGCAAGTGCCGGTTCTTGCTTCGCCTTCAACTCTTCGTAACCGGCAAGAATACCCGCCGAAAAACCGCGACTGATGCCGAAACGCAACATCACTTCACCGGAAGGTCCGGGAATACGTTTATTGAGATCATTCACCCACACGTTCGCGCCACCGTGCAGACCGAGTGCCCAGCGGCCCTGGGTATTTTGAGCACGGGCAATAGAGAACGGGACAGCCAACAACACAACCAACAGCACAAGTAACATTGTACGATGTTTCTTCATGAGTGTATCCTTTCGAAGGTGAGTAGGGGATTCGGCATAGAGACCAATATCTATGGCCGGATCGAAAGCATGGATTGGATTGTACGAATCACTTTATACGAAAAGGCCGGGAAACACGCAACTTGAACAGAAACAGCATGTTCACCGGATTGCGGGGGAAAGGATATGAAGAAACATGGGTGAAGAAAGTGATTCGAGTCACCGGATGGAATAAGTTGCTGAATTCAGTGGGAGAAGAGCGCGTTTTCTTCCCCCATTGAGATTGTGAGGAGCGTTGCTACTCAACGACGACCGCAGTGCCGCTTGCACTCACCATCAACATGCTTCCGTTGGAGCCGATGGTTTCATAGTCGAGATCAACGGCGATAACTGCGTTGCCCCCCAGAGACTGCGCCTGTTGCACCATTTCTTGAATCGCAATGTCTTTTGCCTTGCGGAGTTCCTGCTCATAGGCTGCTGATCGACCGCCGACGATATCGCGGATGCCAGCGAAGAAATCCTTGAAGATATTCGCACCGAGAATTGCCTCACCACTGACAAGGCCGATGTGCTTGGTAATGCGTTTCCCTTCAATGGTGTTGGTGGTAAGTACGAGCATTGTCGTTTCCTTTTCCTTTGTGGGTTCAAGTGTGTTTAATTCATCCCTGACTGAAGCGCTCGAGAAAGAGTTTCTCCTGCGCGGTGAGACTCCCGATTCCGCTGGTGTTAATTTTGTCGAGGATTCTGTCGAGTTCGGATCGATTCACCTCGTGCAGTTTGTCTCGCTGGATGTTCTTCCACTTCGAGATATCTGACGGAGCAGGCAATGAAACTTCCACACGCGTACGAACATTGACGGCAGGTCGTCCCATCTTGAGGAAACGCAGGTAGAGAAACCCGCCGAGGAATCCACCCAGATGCGCGAAGTGAGCGACATTGTCCCCCCCACCAAATCCACCCATCAGAGAGAGCACGGTCATGACGATGACCATGATCCGCGCTTCAACGGGGAACACTCCCCACACGTAGATATGCTCGCGCGGCCAGAGATAGGCAAACCCAAACATGACGCCGTACACTGCACCCGACGCACCGATGATTCCCGTTAGGGGCGATATGAACGAGAGTAGCGCTCCCACCAAACCGCTGATAAGATACAGTCGGAGAAACCGCATACCCCCAAGCTCAACCTCGAGCCGCGGTCCGAAGAACAAAAGTCCAAGCATATTAAACAAAATATGACTGAACCCGCCGGCATCGTGCAGGAACATATACGTCACCAGCGTCCACGGGCGTTCAAGAATCAAAACCGGGACGAATGAGAACGCTCCGGTAATCGCCGGACGCAACAACTGGAGGACGTAGACAACAACGTTAGCAATGATAAGTCTGAGGACCCACGGGGTCATCATCATAGTATATATTCCTGCGTAATTGCTTCTTCAAGAAATGGGGCTTTACATCCCGGCACACCGACTTCCCTACGGAATGACACCTTCTGCCGACATCCATTCATGCAACTCGATCTTTAATCGCCCCGCCTTCACCGCGGGATCCGTACCGGTAAGTTCATTGGCCTCTTCAAGAGAATTCACAGCGAAGATAAAAACACCGCGATAGTAACCACCGTCTGTGAACGGTCCGGCGAGCACGAGCTTCTTCTCCTCTGCAAGCCGGTTGATGTTGGCCATGTGCCCTTCCTGTATCTTTTCCACTTCGGGTGTTCGTTCGGGGGTCCACTTCTCTCCGCGCACCAACAAACCAAATTGATACTTCTTCATCGGTACCTGCATGGCCGGATTTTCCTTTGCCCATTCAAAGTACTTAGCACCGATCCCTTTCAAAGCGAACCACGGATGCAACTCCAGCGCAAGTTGGCCAGCCTTCACGGCCGGATCACTCATCGCCAACTCTTGAACCTCAGCCACGGAGTCGGCCTTAAAGATCAGAATCCCACGCAAGTCTCCCTCGCTTGTGATGGGTCCCGCACCAACGAGCTTTCCCATTCTTTCCATATCATCAAGATGCGTCAGGTGCGCATTCTGAAGAATCTCCGAATCGGGTGTTTTCTCACTCGACCATGCCGGTCCCTTCTTCAGGAACCCCATGACGTACATCGTCATATCGTCCATATTCTGGGCGGCAGTAAGTTGCCAGACGAACGGAAAGAGGAAGATCAGGAATACGGAGCGACGAATCATTTGCGTGTTTCCTTGCCCAGTTCGGTTAACGCACGTTCCGCGGCAACGAGCAACGCGTCGGCGCCGACGGGCGCTCCAGTGGCTTTCATCATCCAGAGATCGGGGGCGATGCTTCCGGCCTTCGTCATGCGTTCAAATTCCGGTCCGATATTCCCCGCCTTCTTCATCTGCTCTTCGATCTGATACGCTATCAAATGACCGATCGGATAGTCCGGAAGGTAGAGGAACGAATGAATCATGTGCGAATAAATGCCGAGCAACACCACGTCTTTTGTCTTGAAGACCGGTGCGTAGTATTGATTCCAGATGTCCTGTGCAATTTTTATTGTCGCCTGCTTCAATTCCGCAGGCGTGGCATTCGGGTGATCGTACATCCAATGCCACACTCCCATATCAACCAGCGCAACGCCGCCGATTTCAAACGTCGCCCAGAATGCATTGAGCGCTTTCAGCGCTTCGGTCTTCGGATCGGGCTTTGTGAGTCCAAGCAGCTCAAGATCATGTCCCTGGAACACGAACGCAAGCGCCTCGGTGAAGGCAGTGTTCGGTACTCCTTGCAACAATGTATGATCAATGTCCTTCAATGAAAAAGTCTGCTCGACATTGTGTCCCATCTCGTGAACGGCAATATTAAATCCCTTGTAGTTCATACCGGATTTTTCAACACGTGTGCGCAAGTGCGCTGTCTCGGAACGCATTCCAGGACCCCAGGCGTGACCGGAGCCGCGCGCCGGATCGACTTCGATATTCGAGGCAAGATACTCCGCTTTCTCCTTCGAGAACCCGAGTTGCACAAGAAGGGCCGGCATGTCTGCTTTATATGCCTCTGCCGTTGGATACCGTTTGGAAACAATCGCATCCAACTCCGCTTCCGTGTACGCGCCACGGGATTTGAATCCGTTGTACCAGATATCAAACGGTTCCAGCGGACGCCCAAGCCGCGACTCAATCAGTTTTGCCACCTTCGGAACAAGCGGAGACGAGAGAACGGACTTGAGCATCGCTTCTACTCGCGCTTCGGGGATCTCGCGGTTCTCATTGAAGCCGCGGTCGATCAACGTTGGTGCTGTCGGCGAATAAGGATCGGCTTTTCTTGAAGCTAGAAATGTATTCAGGAGAACCTGATAGCGCGCATCAGGCTCAGGTGCAAGGCTGATTTTCATTCCTGCTTGAATTGGAGTTTCCGAGTCTTGCGCAGCCGCCGGTGTTAGTTCGTTGGAGTACGGATTCCAATCAACCAGCGGATTATCAATTACGGCGGCAGGAATTGTTTGCGTGACGATTCGCTCCATCACCTTCTGAATCATCCTCTGCTTTTCAATCCCGATCGTGGGATCGCTCAGACTGTAATTTGCTTTAATTTCGTCACGAAGATTCCAGTGAGAGAGGAGTCTGAGCTTTGCCGGAAAGAGTCTCTCTCCTTTGTCATTGAGAAGATGATGCATCCAGATATTGTACTCGGCAATGTATTCATCCGCCTCGGCTCCTGCTTTGGAGATGGCAAGGTTCACTTCCGCAGGAATTCGTCGGGAGAACCGTCGGGCCAGCCGCGCTTCAGCCCACTGCCTTCTGGACCACGTCTCGCCTTCCGCGAGACGTTGCTCAAGAGTAGTAAGCGGGAAGTTCAACAGCACAACGAAAGCAATTTTGTTCTGAAAGAAATCATCGTTGATATGGGCTGAAGGACCGTACCCGGCGAAGAGTTGATCGAACGGCATGATTGGGCCGATGTCCAAATCAGACTGACGGCGGAATTCAAGTGTCAGCTTGTTCATGTGCCCGTCGAGTTGCTCCAGCAGATACTCATAACGGCTGAACAGCGTATCAAGTGTGGGCTGATCACCGGCAAAGTTCGCCATCACGAACTCGCTGAAGGCTGTTGCATCGCCATCCTCTGCACGCCAAAAATCGGCCACTTGACGGAGGCCTTTCTGGATCCGCTGGCGCTGGCCATCACCATACTTCGCCATGAGCCCGGTTTGCACGGTGCCGGTCATTCTCGTCATCCATTCAGGAGCTGTCTGCCCGTGAGCGTTGCCTGCTGCCAATACAATCATACATATCACCATAATTTGACGTAACCGATTCATATAATCTCCCGGTTGGGGTTGCTTTGTAGATGGAATGAAAATAAGTGATTCAAACATACTCCTTTTATGGGTGAGTCTCAAGAACATCAGCGAGTCTTCCATTCGGGAAAACGTCCGGGTGTCCAGGGTGCGCCGGCATTCTCCATTGCGCGTTCCAGATTCTTGAGATCAACTTCAACCAGAGTTTTCAGGCGGGAGAGCAACGGACCAAATTCCTCGCCCGCTATCTCGTAGGCCCGCTCATGTGTTCCCGTCGGTGCGGAGGTGGAAAGCCACTGATCGTAGACGATGGAGTTCACGCGATCGACGATGGATGGAGGAACTGTTTCGGCGCGTGAAGTGAGCGTCCGGTCCCCCCGGAGTACACGCGTGATCTCCGTGAGCGATGCCTCAATCCTTTGCACATCAGTTCGCAGCGTCGCGGGAACACCCGCCGCGTCGAGCAGTGCTTTCTTGATCAGTGTGAGACGACTCTTCACCTCATCGACAACACGACCTGCGCCCTCGACTGCTCTCTGGAGATCGGCCACCTTCGCCTGGAAGTCGAGCAATTTCCGTCGATCAACAACAGGAAGAGTTGTGTTCTCCAGAATGATTGTTGTGAATGAGATCGGTCCGGCAATTTCTGTCGTCACGCCATCAACACGTTTCGAGATGGCGGCCTTGTATGTTCCGGGCATGGCCAACGGACCCTGGTCTGCCTCGGCAAAGAAATCCGCCGGGTCGGGACCGGTGAGCGAAGTTGGCGTGGATGCCGCGTATCGAAGGTCCCAATTCATTCTGGTAATTCCGGAACTCGTGGCGCCTGTAAGTCGCCGGACGACATTGCCCGCTTCGTCCGTGATGGTGAGGAGCACGGCCGGCGGTTCTTCCGCATCTTCGGCTCGAAGCTCATCCCATGTGGGAAAAGGGGCCGGTTGGTTTTTCTTGAGTGCTTCCTTCTCAATATCCTGACGCTTTTGCTTGCGTGTCTTCAGCGCATCCTTCAGATGGTACGTGAATGTCGCGGCGGGCGGCTGGTTCTCCCCCACGTAAAACGACTCGCCAAGGAAGCCCTTGTCGCGCAAGGCGAAGGGTCGTGATTGAATGAACATCAGCGCTTCCTCTGTGGAGAACAGATGCGCCTCTTTGGAAAGCAGTTCATCGGAAACGCCGCGTAGCACAGCGTAGTTGTCGAGAATATAAAAGCCACGACCAAACGTTCCGAGAACGAGATCATTCTCCCGTTTTTGGATCGCAATATCGCGCACGGCAATCGTTGGGACTCCGCCTTTGAGTTGCGCCCATTTCTTTCCGCCATCACCAGTGAAGAATACTCCGAACTCCGTCCCGACAAAAAGCAGATTGCGATCGACGTGATCTTCTGCAATGGCGTACACTGGTCCGTTTTCCGGAAGGTTTGAGCGTATGGACGTCCAGCTTTTCCCGGCATCAACACTTTTAAGAACATACGGAAGAAAGTCCGCGTTCTTATGGTTTTCGAATGCTGCGTATACCGTATTGGCGTCGTGTTGCGAAGCTTCAAGTCTACTCACGTATGTCATCTCCGGTACGTCGGGGAATCGTTCCACCTTCCTCCAGTTCGCTCCTCCGTCTTCCGTCACCTGAATCAGTCCGTCATCCGTACCAATGTAGATCAGTCCTTCTTTCAGCGGTGATTCGCTCATCGAGACGATGTTGCCATAGGGAGACGTGGATGCATTCTTGGCAACCGCGTCAATCCCCCACATTTTGTCCATCACAGGAAGTGTGTTTCTATTTATCTGGCGCGTCAAATCCGGACTCACTGCTCGCCATGAATTGCCGCGGTCGTCGCTACGATAAACCCTGTTTGCCGCGTAGTATAACCGTGTGTGTGAGTGTGGACTGATAATTAACGGCGAGTCCCAGTTCCAGCGGAGCGCGGGTTCTCCCTTTCCTTCCTGTGGTTTGATACCCATGGTCTCGCCGCTTCGCTTGTCGTGTCGTACCAGACCGCCATACTGCGATTGTGAATAGACGACGTTGGGGTCCTCAGGATCGACAACCGTTTCAAACCCATCGCCGCCTGTCGTGATGAACCAATCAAAATTATGAATACCGGAAATGCTCACCGTGCGCGAAGGACCACCGAGCGTGAAGTTATCCTGCGTGCCACCATAAATATTATAGAATGGAAGAGCGTTATCCACTGAAACACGATAGAACTGTGTCACGGGAAGATTCGCTTTGAAGTTCCACGTTGCCGCGCGGTCAAAGCTCTCATAAATCCCACCGTCGCAACCGACGAGATAGTGATTTGTATTGTGGGGATTAATCCAGATGGCGTGGTTGTCGACATGCTTCGCCTTCTCACCCAGATTCTGGAATGTCTTGCCACCATCGTCCGTGACCTTCAAGTACACGTCCATGGAATAGATGCGATCAATATCTTTCGGATCCGGGATGATCTCACTGTAGTACTGCGCACTGCCGCTGGAGTACTCGTTCCGTTTTTCCCACGACGCCCCGCGGTCAGTCGAGCGGTAGAACCCGCCCTTTCTGTTCGGCAATTCAATAATTGCAAAGAGCATATCCGGGTTCACTGGAGAAATCGCAAGGCCGATACGGCCCACATCGTCTCCCGGTAATCCGCCGGCAAGTTTGTTCCAGGTCTTCCCTGCATCCACAGATTTGTAGATGGCAGACTCAGGCCCTCCGTTGATGAGCGTCCAGACATGGCGGCGGCGCTGGTATGAAGCGGCGTACAGGACATCGGGATTGCGCGGATCCATCGCTATGTCAGTCACGCCGGTGTGCTTGCTGATGTACAAGACCGAATCCCACGTCGCGCCACCATCGGTAGACTTGAACAACCCGCGGTCTCCGCCCGGACCCCATAATGGGCCCTGAGCCGCCACGTACACGATGTCCGAGTTGCGTGGATCAATCACAATCTTTCCAATATGCTCGGAGCGTTTCAGTCCCACGTTCTTCCAACTCTTCCCGCCATCCACCGATTTGTACACGCCGTCACCATACGAGACGCTGCGTTGACTGTTGTTCTCTCCACTCCCCACCCACACCACGTGGGGATTGTTGGGATCGAGAGTGATACATCCGATGGAGTAGGAGCTTTCGCCATTAAAAATGGGTTCGTATGTTGTCCCTGCATTCACTGTCTTCCACACGCCGCCGGAAGCAACGGCAACGTAGTACTCGCTGTGGTTTGTCGGGTTGACCGCAAAGTCAACGATGCGGCCCGATGTCAGCGCCGGACCAATGGAGCGGAACTTCAGTCCGGAGAATGTCTCCGCAGACATTGGATCTTTAGGCGAGTCCTTTCCTTCCTTCTTCTGGCTGAAGCCGGGTGAAGTCGTAAAAAGGAATAGAACGATGAGCGTGAAGGAAATCAATTTCATAAAATACTCCGGGAGATGGGATGAGAACTGGTTGTAGTACGTATAAGAAAAATGCCGGTTGCGTTACGAGGCGTCACTCCAGAACGCGAAAATACACTACCGCGCCGAGAATGAGCAGCACGCCCATCACAAGGAGTGTGACCATCACCTTCTTCACTACTTTGATAACGATCCAGAGAGCGAGCGCTGCAATGACGAGCAACGCATACACAAAGAGATCGGAACTTTCCATTCAGGGTGAAGCCGGGAATTTATTGAGAAGGTTATTCTTCAAGCCGCAATAATATAGCCCAAATGGGATAACAAGGCAATGCTCTTGAAAAAGCTAATCGGGGTAATGGGGATGGCGTTGGGGAGATAGCGGCTCGCCCTTTCTCCGTCCAAAAGTGGAAAAAGGGCGACCCAAGGGATCTAGTGCTCTGCCAGCTTGAAATGGAATGGAACGGACACCCATACCGCAACCGGCCCCGTGCTCACGTAGGCTGGTGTGAAAAGGAACTGACGTGCGGCTTCCAGTGCTGCTTGGGTGAAGATGTCGTTGTCACTCCGCACCAGCACAACATCTCTCACCCTCCCTTCTTTGTTTACCCATATCTTCACCCACACCTTTCCTTCGAGTCCGGCCCTGAGCGCCACCGGAGGATAGACAGGCGTTGCGCGCGTGACCACTTGGGGGTATTTTTCCACACCCGGTACATATACTTCCGGCGGTTCCTCAATTTCACAAAAGACATCAGATGTACCACCACCCTCAACCCCATTACCTGCGCCTGTCGCCTCGGTGTTTCCGATTCCAGTTTGTGTCAGCGGTGCCTCGTCAACCTTCGCCAGGTCGTTGGCAACAGGTACCGGCACGCCCAACTCCCTGCGTGTTGTCGAACCCTTCGGCGCCGCAGGAATGGAGGGGGTTCCCGGGATTGGTGGAGATCCAATTGAGATATTCCTCTTTTGCTCGGGTCGCACATGAATCACCGTGTTGTTTCCACCCAGAGAGAAATACACAAGCACAACGACATGAAGTACGATTGAGATCGTGAGACCGGACAGCCAATAGCGGTGACTCAGGTCTTTCAGTTCTGTAGCGCCGTAACGCGCCGCATTCGTCACCGTGGTAGTGAGAGCGTGTACCATGTTTTGATTCTCCATGTGGGACAAGTGAACTACACAATCACTCACGCAAAGGTGGTGCCATACTCAAGAATACGAATCGGGGCGATTCTCTTCGATCAAGTGTTGATGGTGATTGCATGTTGCAATGCGGAGAGAACCGAAACTCAGCCGAGGTCAACGGAGCGGTTGCGAGGAGAATGAGTTAGCGTCAGATTGCAGGATGCAATGGAACGGTCAGGCTTTGCCGAGCAGATACTGCTGGCGTCGCTTCTCCGGCAATTTTTCGATGGCGTACCGCAGCATGGTGCGTGGCATCCGATGGTAGTGCGTCAGGAGAAATTTCTCTTCGGCGGATCTGTCGCGTTCGCCGACCTCACGCAGCATCCAACCGACTGCCTTGTGGATGAGGTCGTGCTTGTCCTCCCGAAGGACGAGGGCAATCTTCAGCGTGTTAGCGAAATCATTCTTGCGGATGAAGTGCTGGGTGGCAATTATTGCAATGCGGCGTTCCCAGATACTTGATGAGCGCGCAAGTTTCAAAAGCGGTGTGCGGCCGCGTGTGAAGAGATACGCACCAACAATATGCGGTGCTGAGGTGTCCACCAGATCCCAGTTGTTGATATAACGAGTGTGTTTGAGGTAGGCAGCGTGAACCGACTTTCGTACCGGTTCATCGCCTTTTTCGAATATCCCGACCATTAAGAGAAGAGCAAGTAAACGTTCTTCGTGGATCTTCGAGCAGAGCAAAGTCAGTGCAATTTCCAGCGGCACGTCTTTGTATTCTCTTGCAACCTGGCGTATCTGGGGAACTTTGACACCGATAAAAACATCGCCCTCCCCATATTCACCCTTTCCAGTCTTGAAGAATCGCTGGAGCAAACTGACGTTGGCGGGTTTGGCGCGTGCAGCAAGGGCGTGTTTGATCTCGGCAATCCGTGCAGCTTTTGTCATTCAATTATTCGAACGGTGACCTCACCGTTCAATTGGCGGTTCTTTGTTGCTCGCTGTATACGGCTTCCAACACCAGTTCCGCAATATCCTTCACTTGAACGGTCTCGGCCTTATCTTTTGCTTTCACACCGTCGGTAATCATCGTCATACAAAATGGGCAGCCCGTGCCGACCACGTTGCATCCCGTTGCAAGGGCTTCTTCTGTCCGTTCGATGTTGACGCGCTTGCCCTCACGTTCCTCCATCCACATTTGTCCGCCGCCTGCCCCACAGCAGAAACTCTTGTCCTTGGAACGCTTCATCTCAACACGCGAACCGCCCACCATGTCCACGATATTACGTGGCGCGTCGTACTCGTCGTTGTAACGTCCGAGGTAGCACGGATCGTGGAAGGTGATTGTGGCCTTTTTCTCCGGCGAGAGTTTCAGCTTTCCCTGGTCAATCAGTTGCTCAAGGAATGTGGTGTGGTGGATGACTTCATAGTTGCCGCCGAACTGTTTGTATTCCTTCCCGAGCGATTGCATACAGTGCGGACATGTCACGACGATCTTCTTTACGTTGTAATTGTTCAGTGTGGCAACATTATCAGTGATGAGCATTTGTGCGAGGTACTCGTTGCCCATGCGTCGTGCAGGATCACCCGTACATTTCTCTTCTGTGCCGAGAATGGCAAACTTGATCCCTGCCATTTTCATAAGAATGGAGAAGGCCTGCGTGACTTTCTTGTACCGGGCGTCGTATGCACCGGCGCATCCCACCCAGAAAAGTACCTCGGCGTCTTTCGCATCACTCATGAGCGGTATCTCCATCCCCTCAGCCCAATCTGCTCGTGTAGAATGACCGAAGCTCCATGGCGTGTAGTTGCGCTCAAGGTTGGCAAAGGGCCCCTTCAATTCATCGGGGAAGCGGGACTCATTCAACACAAGACCGCGACGAAGATCAACGATCGTATCCACGTGCTCTATCATTACCGGACATTCTTCAACACACGCCATGCACGTGGTACAGGCCCAGAGTTCCTGTTCCGTAATAAAATTATCGAGCAACTGATGGCCTAGAATACTCTCATTCACGGCAGCACCATCCGTCCCTTTTGCCACCATGAGCGGAGCTTTTTCCAGAGTTCTCGCCCTCACATCCACCATAATCTTACGCGGACTGAGAAGTTTCCCGGTCGTGTTGGCTGGACAGACCGAGGAACAACGGCCACACTCGGTACAAGTATATCCATCCAACAATTGTTTCCAGGTAAGGTCCTCGATGTCGGTTGCACCGTACTTCGTGAGTGTTTCGTCGGCCAGATTGATCGGCTGCAGCGCCCCTTTGGCCGTGAGGTCGGAGAGATAGACATTCGGGATGGACGAGAGAACGTGCAGGTGTTTTGAGTAGGGAAGATAATTCAAGAATCCCAGAACCGTGAGTATGTGTCCCCAGAAGAACACGTGGAACCACACGGCAGCGGAGTCCGGTGTGAAGAGTCCGGTGAATGCCGCAGAGACAAATCGAGCGCCATCCATCTCGCCGTGCATCACCATCCGTGTTGCATTCTGGCCAAACATCGTCACCATGACGTTCAGGATGAGGCCGAGGATGAGAATTGCGTCCCACTTTGAGTGGCCACTGACCGCGAGTCTCTTCGGAGGAGAAACCAGCCTGCGATAGATCGAGATGAGAACAGACGCGGCGACGAATACACCGAACAAGTCTTCGAGGAACACCAGCGGCGGGTATATCGGTCCGAGGAATGAGAACGAGAAGCCATCAACAAGACCCTCACCAATCGATTCGAGCACGGCTGCGAGGAGGATGATGAATCCCCAAAAAATGAGGAAATGGAGAATGCCTGCAACGGGTTCGCGCAGGAGCTTCGTCTGACCGAATGCGATCTTTACAACATTGCCAACACGTTGGCCGATGTTATCGAAGCGGTTTTCTTTCTTTCCAAGCCGAAGATAGGAAATAAGTCTGCGGATATTCCAGGCAAACAACCCCAACGCACCAACCAACACAAATGCAAAGAGTATGGCATTGATGGACATGTGTGTTCCTGACGTTGGACGGGATGAAATAACGTGGGATGAATATAGGGTGAAACGGGGAAAAGCACAACGCCCGTCAAGGAAGGCGCATTTCCGCGGTGAGGACGGTAACTGCGCGGCCACCGATTTTCAGATCTGTGACTTGTTTACCACGCACACCCATCCGGATGGTAACACGTCCCTTCCTCCCGATGACATCGCCCTGTTCGCCGGTAATAGTCACGGAATCCCCCGTGGCCTTGACCTCATCATGCTGATAGAGATAAACACCCAGCGGACCGTTGGCTGCACCGGTAACCGGGTCCTCGGTGATACCGATGGTCGGAGCAAAAAAGCGCGAGTGGATGGAAGAATGTTGATCAATGGTTTCCGTGGTGAAGACACACATACCCTGAAGCCTTCTGTTGTCGAGGAACCGGGACATTGCAAAGAAGTTCGGCTTGAGGGAGAAAATCGTGTGGAGCCGACGGATGGGGACAAACAGGTAATCACTTCTGAGTATGGGCAGACGGTTTTCAAATTCATCCAGTGTGATGTTAAGGATGCGCATCACATCCAATTTACTCTGACCGGCGCGTTCGAACTCCGGCACGTTCAACCCGAACAGGACATCAATACCACGAAGTTGCTTGACCACCGTAACCGGTAGAATACCGGATTGCGTCTCGAGTTTGAATTCGTATGTGCCCGGTTCTTTCATTCCATACAAACCCTCCTCGGCAAGCACATGAAAAGCAGCAATGGTCGCGTGACCGCACAACGGGACCTCCGTTTGTGGCGTAAACCATCGGATGCGTAAATCGGCGGACGCAGTTGTTGAAGGGAGGATGAATGCTGTTTCCGAGGCTGATACTTCGCGTGCTATCAGATGCATTTGTTTATCGGTCAATCCCTCCGCATGCGGAACGACTCCGGCCGGGTTCCCGGTGAGGGGAGTTTCAGTAAACGCGTCAACATACTTGACGCCGACACGCTTGAGAACATGCGGCATGGAAGTCGACCGGTGGTGGGGCTGAACAAGCTCAATCGTACTCACTCAATCTCCCTTTGCTACTTCGTCCCTGCTTACTGCAACCTGATGCCGTGGAGCGATTTCCTGTTTTTTATGTAGTACAACATCCCTTCCTGAATGAAAAAGGATTCCGGCACGATGGCTGCAACCCCTGCATTCAATACATCGCGAAAGACAATGTTGTTCTTCTTTTTGTTCACAATCACCAGAACGTTGTCCATCCTTGTCTCTTCCGGTGTGCTGCGCGGTGTCCGTTCATGAAAATTGAGGACGACATGTTCATCGTGATCAATTCCCTCGATCTGAGCGGTCAGATCATTGGCGGGAAGGACGCCGGCATAGAGACTTCTCGTAACAGAACCAAGCGTCACCGGGAATTCAGTCCTCACGCCAGTTTCATCTGCCATCTTCGCCCGCGCCTCTTTGACGACCTGGTGGTTGTTACCCCATAAGCGAAGAATAGCTCCGGTACGATAGTTCAATTCGAACAGGAGTTCTCCCTCGGCGGCATCTTTCGATGCAAAGACGAGGTCATCCGCGGCAAGGATAAACTTCAGCTCGTCACTCGACCATGATCGTGTTCCGGTCAGAATATCCACACCGATCACCATTTTGTGCCCGGGAAGTTCCGGGGTTGCGAAACCGTGAAGGTAGAGCATTTCCCTGTGTACGGCCTCAATACCAATCCACCATTGGGGACCAAATGCTCTTCTCTCCCAGAGCACCTCTCCCGTGAATTGATTGATGCAAAAGAAGCTGACGGATTTTGATTCTATATCTCGTTCTTCGCCAATGAGTTTACCGGATCCCGTGGGAAGAAGCCGCCAGATCATGCCTTGCACGCTATATTTCCATGTTGGCTTCAGTTCATTCCTGTTCAGAAAAATCAATAATCTCCATGGCAGGGGATAAATGGGGGATTCGCTAAAATCTTTGAACAAGATAAGGATAGGGCTGTGGAAGTGCAAGAGATGGGGCGAAATGGGGAATGCTGAATATCACCCAATATTCTTGAAGTACTCCAGAATGACCGTCCTCATTGATTCCACCGCTTTTGCGCGGTGGCTGAGCGTATTCTTGAGGTGGGGTGACATTTCGGCCAAGGTTTTTGAATGCCCCTTTGGAAGAAATATCGGGTCATACCCGAACCCAAGGGCTCCTCGTGGTTCTTCTATGATAGAACCGGGCAAAACGCCCTCAACGACCCCTTGCTTGCCCGATGTCACGAATGCGAGCACACATCGGAACCTGGCTGCCCTGCGTCGCGGGGGAACACCACGCAATTCCTTGAGCAGCTTCTTACAGTTGTCAGCATAGCTTGCACGGGGTCCGGCATAGCGTGCAGAGAACACACCGGGCTCACCGTTGAGATAATGGACCTCCAAACCGGAATCATCCGCAAGAGAGGGCAGCTTCGTTGCATTAAATGTTGCACGTGCCTTCTTGAGCGCATTCTCTTCGAGCGTCGGCCGGTCTTCAATGACCGATGGAATGCCGGGGAAGTCCTCAAGCGTGAGCAGCTTGAGATGAAGATCGGTAAGCAATGCTTCGAGCTCCCCCACCTTGTGCCGGTTACCGGTTGCAAGAACCAATTGTCTCATATAATTCCTACAGCCTGTTCAACAGCGATTTCAGCGACTGCTTGCCTGCCGACACGACCTGCTCTTCTTGCAATGTTGTATGCCTGCCATTTCGATACACCCATCGCCCGTCGATCATCACTGACTCGACATTCTCTGCCGAGCATGAGTATACAATTGAAGAATAGACAGTGTCCGTGATCGAGTCGTGTACGGGAATCCAGGGCTTGTCGAGATCGAGCAGTACAACGTCAGCTTTCTTTCCCGCCTCAACACTTCCAACTTCCGTATCGATACCGAGTGTCCTCGCACCGCCAAGCGTTGCAAGTTCAAACACCGTCGCGGCATTCATGGCTGTCGGGCCATGCAGTGGTTTCTGCACGAGGGCGGCGAGACGCATTTCGTCGAACATATTCAATGTGTTGTTGCACGGTGCGCCATCGGCACCGAGGGAGACGGTGATTCCACGTCGCAGCATTTCCGGTATATTCGCAACGCCGGAGCCAAGCTTGAGATTCGATGACGGGCAGTGTGCAACACGTGCGTTGCTCTCCACCATCATATCCATCTCACGGTCGTTCAGCCAGATGCAGTGTGCAAGGCAGGTGTTGGAGTGAAGGATATTGATGGCATGGAAAAATTCGATGTTGTCCTTCCCGCAGCGCTTCCTCACGGCCTCCATCTCGTGCCGGTTCTCGGCCGCATGTGTATGAAACAACATGCCGGGAAACGACTGCGTCATACGATAGGCTTCGAGGAGCAATTCGTCGGTACATGAGAGAACAAACCGCGGTGCAACCGCATATCGGATTCTCCCCGCGGCCTTATTGTGCCATTGTTCGGCAAGATGCAGCGTTGTCCGTACGGCATCGCGTGTCGGTTCCTTGAGTTGCGGATACAGTTCGTTCACATCCATCATCGCCTTGCCGACGAACGCGCGCAGACCCGTGTCTTCAATCGCGTGGATGACCGCTTCTTCATGGTGAACGCTCCCCATATCCATAATTGTCGTGGCACCCGACCGGATCAACTCGGCAATTCCCAGCATCGCCGACGCATGTATTGAGGTTTCGTCGTGGGCTGCTTCAAAAGGAAAAATCCTGAGCTTCAGCCAATCCAGTAATTCCAGGTCATCTGCCAGACCCCGGAAGAGTGTCTGGCAAAGATGAATATGTGTATGAATGAAACCGGGGATGCACACGAGCCGCTTCGCATCCACAATGTCACCATCGAACACCGGCATCCGCGCGAGTTCCTGCGCATCAAGTACGCGCTCTATGATATTGCCATTGACGACAATGGCAGCATCGGGGAGTATCCGTCGGTGCGGATCCATCGTCACGATCGCGCGTACGCGTATGAGGGTTTTGTTCATTCTCTCAATGACAAAGATGTGTTACGAGAGGAGTGCTTCAATGGCCTGCTCGACGGACTCGACTTCTTTGAGTTCCATCTCACCATTCGTCTTCAGTGCCCTGGTGTTCATCCGCGGAAGCACCATGCGTTTGAAGCCAAGCTTCGATGCTTCCGCCACACGTTTTTCAATCTGACTGATGGTGCGAATCTCGCCTCCCAATCCCACCTCGCCCACCGCAACGGCAAGGGCGTCCACAGGAATGTCTTTGAGACTTGAGACGATGGCCGTTGCAATGCCGAGATCCACGGCGGGTTCATCCACACGTACTCCTCCGGCAATGTTGACGAACACGTCGTCCTGTCCCACGTGAAGTCCGACGCGACGTTCAAGCACTGCAAGCAACATCTGCAAACGTTTCGTGTCGTAACCGGTTGATGTGCGTTGAGGAACCCCGTAGCTTGTCGGGGCAACAAGAGCCTGCACTTCCAGCAACAGCGGGCGCGTGCCCTCCATGCTTGCCACCACAGCCGAGCCGCTTGTTCCAGACTTGCGCTCGGAAAGGAGTACACGGGAGGGATCCTGTACTTCACGCAATCCGTTGTCATGCATCTCGAAGATGCCGATCTCGTTCGTGGAGCCGAATCGGTTTTTGAGTGCGCGTAAAATACGATACGAGTAATGCCGCTCGCCTTCGAACTGCAGCACGGTATCTACCATATGTTCAACAACCCGTGGTCCGGCAATCACTCCCTCCTTCGTTACATGGCCAACGAGAAAGACGGGGACGCCCTTTGTCTTCGCGAAGCGCATGAACATGGCTGTCGCTTCGCGCACCTGACTTACTGTGCCTGGCGCGCTTTCAAGATCACGGCGATACATCGTCTGGATCGAATCAACGATAAGAATGTCGGGGGAGGGTTTCTCAATCAACGCATCAATCATATTCAGATCGGTCTCGGCAAGCAGAAGAAGATTCTTCGTGGGTTTCACCGAGAGCCGTTCTGACCGGAGTTTTATCTGTCCGACGGACTCTTCACCACTCACATAAAGAACAACGAGATTCCCGAGCGATGCGGCCATTTGCATCATCAAGGTTGACTTGCCGATGCCGGGGTCGCCGCCGACCAGCACCACCGAACCCTGAACCACTCCGCCACCCAACACGCGGTCAAATTCCGGGATTTGCGTGGGAATGCGCGGCTCGTCGGTGATTTCCACATCGGTCAGCGGAACGGGACCGACGTTACTCTTCACAGATGGGGGCGTACGCGAGGGCTTGCTGCCGGCGAGTTCCTCAACAAATGTGTTCCATTCGCCGCAATTCGGGCAGCGCCCAACCCACCGCGGGGATTCATAAGCGCAGGATTGACAGGTATATTTCGTGTGAACCTTACTCATGGGGTCAATATAGTGAGGGTACTGGTGAGATTCAATGAACGGAGTTACGCAACACAAGTACTATTTTAACGTAACCAGCGTGAAGGCGTGTCTTGATTTTCACATGTCTTCAATGTAGTTTGTAACGCCTTCCCCCTCGTAATATTCAACCCGAAAGGCATAGTATGAACAGGTTTCTTACGACGATCATTGCCCTCCTGTTTGTGTTTTCAGGAATTCAAGCACAACCCTGGATGCAGAACCTCCCTTCTGATGGTGAGCGCAATTTCTATGACATTCAGCGAGCCTTCAATCAGCATTGGGAGGGGAAAGACACCAAGCAAAAAGGAAAAGGCTGGAAACAATTCAAGAGGTGGGAGTGGTTTTGGGAACAGCGTGTGTATCCCACCGGTGAATTCCCCGACCCGATGCAGTTGTATAAAGAGACACTGAGGACAAAGAGTTCGCGAGGGAACGGGGCAGTCAATGGAACCGGGTGGACATCCATGGGACCTTCGTCATCATCAGGCGGTTATTCAGGTCTCGGCAGGTTGAATTGCGTACGGGTACATCCAACCGACCCGAATACGATACTCGTCGGCTCGGCGGGCGGCGGATTGTGGGTATCTACGGACAACGGCACATCGTGGTCAACAACGACGGATGAACTGCCAAGCATCGGCGTTACTGACGTGATTGTGGATCCGACAAATACCAATATCATCTACATCGCCACAGGGGATGGCGATGGTGGCAACACGTATAGCATCGGCGTGATGAAATCCACAGACTCCGGCGCGACATGGAACACGACCGGATTGAATTGGGCAACTTCTCAAACCCGACGCATCAGCCGGCTGCTCATGCACCCTGCAAACCCGAATCTGATTTATGCTGCCGGCAGCGGTATTCATCGCACGACCGACGGTGGCGCCACGTGGATCCAGGTAAACGGGGGAACGTTCAGAGATATGGAATTCAAACCCGACAATCCGTCCGTGTTGTACGCGTCGGGAACGACAAGCGCGGTCTTCCGTTCCACCAACGGTGGTGACTCCTGGTCGCAGATCAACAACGGAATGACGGGCGGCGGTGGCCGTACGGCACTTGGCGTTTCCCCTGCCAATCCTGATTATGTGTACGCACTCGTCTCGAATGCAAGCACCTCCGGGTTCCTCGGATTTTATCGCTCCACCAACGCCGGCGATTCATGGAGCCTGCGTGCAAACTCACCCAACCTTCTCGGTTGGGAAATCGATGGCTCGGACAATGGTGGACAGGGATGGTATGACCTTGGCCTTGCCGTTTCCCCAACAAATGCTGACGAGGTGTATCTCGGCGGCGTGAATCAATGGAAGAGCACAGATGGGGGAGCAGCGTGGACCATTATTAGTATGTGGTATGGGACGGGAGTTGTCGCTGAGGTTCATGCGGACCAGCACGATCTCTGGTTTGTCCCCGGAACAAACACACTCTACTCGGCCAACGACGGCGGCATTTACCGCACGACGGATGGCGGCACCAATTGGCAATGGCTTGGCAACGGACTCAGGATAACACAATTCTATCGCTTCGGCACCTCGGCCACCAACCCGTCGATTATCATTGCGGGCGCGCAGGACAACGGCACAAAGGCGGTCAACGCAGGAAATTGGTGGGACGCTCTCGGTGGTGATGGCATGGAGGCGATAGTCGACTATTCCAACGAGAACATTATGTACGGCTCCTTGTACTATGGAGACATTCGGAAATCTTTCAATGGGGGGTTCTCCTTCACGCCTATTACCAATGGCATAACGGAGGGTGGGGCGTGGGTAACACCATATGTCATGGATCCGATGGATCCGAACACTCTTTACGCCGGCTTTAATAATTTATGGAAGACTGTGAACGGGGGAAGCACATGGGAACGGATCAGTCAATTTGGCGGCGGTACCCTGACCATCCTTGCCGTTGCTCCTTCAGATCCCAACGTCATCTATGCCGGTCGCTCGTCGGGACTATTTCGAACCACGGATGGAGGCGCAACAAACTGGTCTCCGATTTCTTCTCCATCGGGTGCTGGAGCCTTGACATATCTCGCCGTTCACCCGACAAACCCGAATCTCATTTGGGTAACATGTTCCGGCTACTCATCGGGCAACAAGGTATTCCGTTCCGAGAATGGCGGAACAACCTGGGCAAACGTCTCGGGAGCGCTTCCGAATGTCCCGGTCAACTGCATTGTGTTTCAAAATAATTCCCCCGACCGGCTGTACGTCGGCACGGACATCGGCGTGTACTATCGGGATTTGGTCACGGGAGATTGGGTAGATTTTAATGCCAGTTTACCCAATGTGGAAGTGACCGAGTTGGAGATTCAGTACTTCGCGCGCAAGATTCGAGCGGCGACGTACGGTCGCGGGGTCTGGGAATCGGATCTGCTCCCTGATGCCGGTGTCGTGATTGGACCGTCCCCAAATTCAATCGCATTCGGCCCACAGGAAGTTGGTACACCTCCCCAGATAGTACACTTCACCATTACATGCTTTGGTGATGATACCTTGACGGTTTCCGGTATCACCGCGTCGAACCCCGCGTTCGACTTCATCAATATGCCGTCGTTCCCGATCGTTCTTGCACCGACGCAATCAGTCAGCATCGGAGTTCGCTTCACGCCTCAAGGACATGGCTCTGCAAATGACTCGGTCGCGATTGCCAGCAACGCTCTCAATGGACCTGTAACCAAACTCCCTCTCAGCGGCAGAGGAATTGTTATCGGTCGAGCCGTACCCGGTGTTTTGTATTCAAGCTCGGCAAACCCCGGTGGCCAACTCTTTTCACTCAACACATCGACTGGAACGGCGACGGCAATTGGTTCGCTTGGCATCAATGAATTGCAGGCGCTCACTATCCGCCACGCGACGCAGGAATTATACGGCGTTGCGCCTGTTGCCGCTGGTGTCATGCTCTATCGAGCGAGCGCCGTGTATGGCGACGCGTTACCGATGATAACGATTCCCCTTTTCCTTTTACGCGCCATCGCTTTTTCACCGGACGATACTCTTTATGCGGCCACAACAAACGGCAAGCTGTACAGGGTGAACCATGCAACCGGAGATACAACATTCATCGGCACGGCAAGTGGGATTGCATATTCCGCCCTGTCATTTCATCCTGTCACCGGAGTGCTTTTTGCTTCCGTCAGGCCACCCATTGCCGCACGGGATCGTATTTACACCGTGAGTACTACGGACGGTTCGGCAACACTTGTTGGCAGCACCGGCGATGGACAAATCACGCCATCCATTACATTTGATCCGCTTGGAACATTATATGGATTGAAAGGCTCCGGTGCCCAAACAAACAACCTTATCTCAATCAATACAACAACGGGGGTCGGGACAACCATTGGTCCCGCAGGGAGGTCAGGACTTCTCACGCTTGCAATGAGACTGGACTCTATAACAACATCGGTGGGAGATGATGGACATGGTGAAATGCCTTCACGGTTCGCCCTCGCACAGAACTATCCCAATCCCTTCAATCCCACGACAACTCTGTCGTTCGACATTCCACGATTGGCGCATGTTTCCCTGAGAATCTTCGATGTCCTCGGACGTGAAGTTGCTACACTCGTCAATGGAACTCTTGAACCCGGAAATTACTCGCGGCAATTTGACGGAAGCGGCCTTTCCAGCGGCCTCTATCTGTATCGACTCGACGCCCGGACTGTGGATGGAGGTCCGGGATACACCAACTCGAAGAAACTCCTTCTGATGAAATAGCATCTCGAATTGCATTTCGTTGCCACACAAGCCTCGTGCCTGACAGCCGGGGCTTTTCTTTTTTGTGTCCCGCTGAACCCTTGACATTGCAGAATTAACTTCCTACGTTCCGCAGCTAAATTCCAGCCCAGTTATCATTATCCACACCATCCGAGGGAGGTTGTTCATGGTCAAACATCTGCTCCTTGCTCTACTCACTCTCTGTTTCGCGTCAACCCTTTTTGCCGGAGGTATCCGGCCCGGTGACGATCAAACAAGGAAGGCCGGTTACCGACCGGGCGTTCTTGTCGTGAAGTTTGTTGAATCGACTGTCCGATCCAACTTCACAGTTGATGCAAAGGGCATCGCTACCACCGGCATCTCATCTGTTGACGCTCTGAACAGACAATTCAGAGCTTCTGCAATAAGCCAGGAGGAAATGTATCAGCCGCGCAATGCGGCATTGGCGCGACAACTTGGTATTGAGAGAATCTATCACATCAAACTCCCTGCGAACTCAGACATTCCCTCGATTGCAGAGTCGTATGCCCGCGATTCAAATATCGAATTTGCCAATCCCGATTGGGAGGTGTACTACGCCGCAATCCCCAACGACCCGCTTCATGTTAATCATTGGGGACACAACAACACCGCGCAAATGCCTGCTTACAATTGGAGTACGGGACTGCACAACGGGTCAAACGTCGGAACGGTGGGTTTCGATGCGAATGCACAATCGGCATGGGACGGAAGTCAGGGCTACGGAAGTACGTCGGTCATCATTGCCATTATCGATGGTGGCGTGAACTGGGCGCACCCCGACCTGCGCATCTGGCAGAACGACGATCCGATAGATGGGATTGATAATGACGGCAACGGACGTATAGATGATATACGTGGATGGGACTTCGGCACCAACGACAACGACCCGACCGACAACGCAACGGGCGCAGGACATGGAACCGCATGTGCAGGCGTGGCCGCAGCAATTGTCAACAACTCCCTCGGCGCAGCAGGCATCGCCGGTGGTTGTACCATCATGCCATTGAAGGCGGCGAACAATGCCGGTTCACTTGCATACACGTATATCAACAATGCAATTTACTACGCTGCAGACAACGGTGCTGATATTATCAGTATGAGTCTTGGCAGCTCCGGCCAGGATGCAGCCAATAACACCGCATGTACGTATGCGTGGAATGCAGGAACGATTGTCCTTGCTGCAACAGGCAACGAGAACAACAGCGCTGTAAGTTATCCCGCTGCGAACACCAACGTGGTTGCCGTCGGCGCTGCATCGAACTGCGGCGATCGCAAACGCAGCAGCAGTAGCTCCGGCGAAGTCAACCCCGGCGTGTTCACTGATCCTAATGGATATACCTGCGACGGTGAACGATGGTGGGGATCGAATTACGGTTCCACAACACAGAACGCAGCCAACGCCGTTGATGTTATCGCTCCGACCATTCTTCCAACAACAGACATCGTCGGATCGGGAGGATACGATCCGGGAAGTTACAGTCTCTATTTCAACGGCACTTCCTGCTCAACGCCTTATGCTGCAGGTGTCTGCGCATTGATCATCTCACAGAATCCGACCTGGACGCCGACACAAGTGCGCAACCAACTCTGCAACACGGCTCAGGATGTTGTGAACGTTGAGGCCGGTGCAGGATGGGATCGCTACACCGGTTTCGGAATGGTTGATGCAGCCGCGGCAGTGGGTGGCGGTGGCCCTGTAACTCCGACAATCACGGTCAGTACGCCGAACGGCGGACAATCATGGCTCGTCGGCTCGAACCAGAATATCACCTGGGGATGGACCGGCACGATCGTCAATGTTATGATAGAGTATTCCACCAACAGTGGTTCTGCATGGACGACGGTCATTGCAAGCACGGCAAACACGGGAACATATTCGTGGCTGATTCCGAGTACACCAACCACGACTGCGTTGGTACGCGTTTCGGATGCCGCCAATGCAGCAACCAACGACGTCAGTAACGCAGTATTCACAATTACTACAAGTCTACCTCCTGTAACCATCTTCTCTGAGGGCTTCGAAGTCAACACCGTTCCCGGAGGTCCATGGACCGCGTACGACAATGCCAGCGGAAGCGGAAGAGACTATTGGGGCGACCAGAGTTCGAGCAGTGGGGCCCACGTGCATGGCGGGACGTGGAGCGCGTACTGTGCCGATAACAGTAATGTCTCCGGTCAGGTCTACGACAACAACATGAACTCCTACATGCAACACAGCGGTGTCAACATCAGCGGCTACAGCGGAGCGCAGGTAAGTTTCTGGATCTGGTACAGAACATCCAACACCAGCGACTACGTTTCATTCCAGTACTTGAATGGATCGACCTGGACGGAGTTCAGCGGAGGACGCTATTCCGGAACAGGTACCGGTTCGCAGGTATGGGCACAGAAGACATTCACTGTCCCTGCGGCAGCGGGAACCAACTTCCGGTTCCGGTGGATATTCTTCTCAAACGGATCCGGTACTACCGAAGGCGCGTACATTGATGATATTGCGGTGACGGGTACACCAGGTTCGGCACCCGGCTCACCATCGCTGCCGGATGTTGTCGCAGGTATCCCGACACACTTTGCGCTCGAACAGAACTACCCCAATCCCTTCAATCCCACAACGAATTTTGGATTCCAGATTGCAGCACCGGGATTCGTATCGTTAAAGGTGTTCGACGTGATTGGTCGTGAGGTCGCCACGCTGGTGGACGAACAAATGCAGCCCGGAGTCTATTCAACTTCCTGGGATGCAACGAACTTCCCGAGTGGCACATATTTTTATCGACTCATGACTTCCGGCTTCACGGAAACCCGGAAACTGATGCTCATGAAGTAATGTCGCTCAGAGTTTCGCCGCCTTCAGGGGGAACGAAGAGTTTGACATAAAGATGCACGCAGTGCCCGCCAGCCGAAAGGTTGGTGGGCGTTGTCGTGAAGTAACACTCTCCAAGTTGCAAATTGTCGCTACGAGGAATATATTCCTACGCAACGTCTGCCCATGAACGACACGCGAGAAGTAACAATGTTGACTTTCCGGCGAACGCTCGGCTTCATTCTTCTGACAATCCTTCCTCTGCTGCTCTTTGCCCAATCCAAGCCCCCGAAGATCACATTCATGGAACCCGATGCAGCGGGAACACGGGATGGACTACCGGTATATCATGTGGCAACAAATGTCGCTCAGATCGGCAAGTACCAGATGTGGCTCAACAACGAAGCGGCGCGTATGGCCATCGAACTCTTCTCGCGCACGTGGCAGATCGTTCATCCCTCCGCTGCCGAAGGACCGCATTATTACATTGCGCTCGCGCCTGGCGGCAACCATGCAGGCGTCGGCTTTTGTATTCAGGGAGGCAAATGGGTTGAGCCGCATCCCGATATTCCATACATCACGCTGAACCCCGACGAAGAGTCATTCCGCACCACATTCCTCCATGAAACCGGACACGTTATTCTTTCGATGATGAATGGCGGTAAAGAAATCCCGAAGCGGGAGATGGCATCCATCCCTCATAGCACAGCCGCGCTGACCGACCGCGGCACGGCATTCGACGAAGGATTTGCCATCCACCTCGAAACCATCACAACGCATCTCTCCATTGACCCGGCGATCACCGACCCGTACAAACGACGGCGCTTCATGTTCGGCGCTACGGGAATGGAATCAGAGTATCAGCGTCAGGCCACGGATCTGATGACATACGCGCAAACCCGCAGCCGGTATCATGAGGTGATGGAAAACGTGCTTGCCTTTGCGCCTGCGTATCGCGGACCGGACTACCTGCGCGTGCAACTTGAGAAGAGCCGGGATTTCTCCACGGTGCGCGACGCCAACCAGTTGCTCCAGTCCGAGGGATTCCATGCGAGCGTGTTCTTTGGACTACTGGTGCGGGGCGAAACAATGCTGCGGTCAGATGTTGTGGCTCAGCGGCATGACAAGATGCTTGCTGTACTCGCCGATATGCTGACAACAAAACACCCCGACCCTGAATCTCCTTCCCTCCTCTCCTTCATTGAAACATACATACAGAAATATCCTTCAGAGGCGGGCGAAGTGGTGGACGTGCTGATGGACTTGAGTCATGGCGCGTTTGTGGACCGCCAGGCGGCGGCTCTCTGGCGTGATCATTATCTTGGCGCGCTCCGTGTGGAAACATCTGCACAAAAGAACTCCGCCATTGACGACACACGAAAGCGATGGCGCGCAGATGTTCTCAAGAATCCCAAACTCCTGTACAGCCTTCTCGGTCCGCAGTTACGCTGTGAAGTTGCAGGCAAAACCGTCAAGCTCGATGCACTCGGCAGTTCGGCTCCGCTCTCATTCGACGTGAACACCGTGGAGTATGGCATTATCCGGATGATCCCCGATATGACAGAGAAAGAAGCTGATGCATGGACAAAACGACGGGGAGAGAAGCCGTTCGTCAGTATAGATGACTTCAAGTCCCGTTCCGGACTCGGCAAGAAGGCGATGAAGCACTTGAAGCTTAGCAAATAATTTGACTGGCGAACCGCCTTCACGGTTCATATCATAACTGCAAGGAAGACGGTGACTCGGGTATCAAGAAGCACTCGGTACGCATTCATTCTGCTCGCAGGAATGTTCCCGCACGCGTTCTCTCAGCCCTCCGACCTTGTGTTCGAGAATCTGTCCACCAGTCAAGGTCTTTCTCACCTTGTGACAACATCCATTGCTCAGGATTCCTCTGGTTTTCTTTGGATAGGAACAATGGATGGATTGAACCGTTATGATGGGTTTCAATTCACAGTGTATAAATCTGTGACAAAGGATTCGACGACGCTTTCCCGCAACGAGGTGAGATGTCTCTTCGTTGACCGGTCAGGCACATTGTGGGTGGGGACGGCATACGGTCTGAACCGGTACGATCCCATCGGCAAACGATTCAAACGAATTCTCACGGAAAAGAAAAAAGCAAATACCCTTGTTGACTCTCACATCAACGTCATCATGCAAGACGCTTCCGGGATTTTGTGGCTGGGAACCACGGGCGGATTGAGTGGTTTCAATGAAGCAACCAATACGTTTCTGAACTTCAAGACCGATCCCGGCAATGAGAACTCCTTGAGTGATAACAATGTGATGTCCATCGGCGAAGATGAAGATGGAACCCTCTGGATCGGAACACACAAGGGGTTGAACAGGCTCAGCAAAGACAGGAAGAAATTCAAGCGTTACCTGTATGATCCTCACAATCCGAACAGTCTACGACAAGAGACTGTCAGCGCGATCCACCTTGATGGAACAGGGCTTTTGTGGATTGGTACATTGGATGGCCTCGATGTTTTTGATCGAAGGAACGATCCGCTGCTTCTGGCAACACTCAGCCTTCCGGGTTTCAACCATTCCAACGTCCTGGATATCATGGGAGACAAATTCGGGAATATCTGGCTGGCCACGTTCGGGGGCGGATTGAATATGGTCACCTCCGCCAACGCCGATTCTCTTCGCCGGCGGCTTACAAAGGCACTCCGTGTGGTTCAGTACCGCAACGCTCCATTGAATACGCGCAGCCTACACAACGACTTCATACATGCACTGTTTGAAGACGCATCCGGTGCACTCTGGGCCTGCACGAATAACGGATTGAGTAAAAGCGATAACGAGGGTGCACGCTTCAGAATACTTCAACGGGATCCCCGGAACCCTCACGGGTTGAGTGCAAACCTGGTCACAACAATTTGTGAGGGAAGCAATGGCACAATCTGGATTGGCACGTCCGACAACCTGAACAACATCCCTCCCGGCTCCACGGAAGTCCGCTACACTATCCTTGGCCGAAACGGACCGCCGGATCTCACCGAGATCTCATCGGTCTATGAAGACACACGGGGGATACTGTGGATTGCAACATGGAAGGGGCTGAGCAGATTCGATCCACACTCAAATACGCTCACAAGGTTCAGGAATAATCAGAATGATCCATCGTCCATTTCCGGTGATGCTGTTGTCAGCATCGGGGAAGACAGGACAGGAACAATGTGGTTCGGCACGTATGGAAGCGGTTTGAACAGTTTCAATCGGGATACTCAGAGTTTCACGCATTACTATCATGATCCTGCGGATTCTCTGTCGCTGAGCAATAACACGATTTATTCGATCTTCAGGGATCGCTCAGGCAGAATGTGGTTCGGGACGAGAGACGGGCTCAACTATCTTGACAGTACAAGCGGAAGATTTGAGCGTTTTCACCACGAGGAAGGGAGACAGGGTTTCCGTTCACAAGCAACACGATAGAAAGCGGCAAAGGATACTGGGTGAAGGCCAGTCAAAACGGAAATCTCGTTCTCTCCTCAATGACTCCGGACGTGGCACAGCGGATACGGATCGTCCCGACAAACGAACTTCCACCATCGCCACCAGAGACGGAAATCCCAATTCACACATCACAGATCCCGACGGAGTTCACACTCGCACAAAACTTCCCGAATCCGTTCAACCCGAGTACGACAATTATCTACACTCTTCCGGTGGATGCACGTGTAACGCTTGATGTGTATGACGTTATCGGGCAGCACGTGGCGCAGCTTGTGGATGGAACGATCGTAGCAGGATATCACGATGCAGTCTTTGACGCATCTACGCTCTCCAGCGGTTTGTACTTCTACCGCCTCACGGCTGTCGGAGCTGATGGCATTCTCTTTACGAGAACCGAGAAAATGATTCTAACCAAATAAACCACGGTCTTCGTAGGGGCGATTCGCGAATCGCCCCTAC
>JBJXHC010000015.1:0-17245 GCA_046160825.1 Bacteroidota bacterium
AGCACCACGTCCGCCTTGCCATTCAGTGCGGCAAGACTTTCCCTGTCGCGACCGGCAAGCAATACGTCTGCGTGTGCCCCTGCTCGTCTCAGCCGTTCCCTAATGTTATTGAGGCGACGTTCCTGAACATCAACGGCAACAAGGCGTCCTTGGCCCTGCATCAGCGCTGCGAGGTGCAACGTTTTGCCACCACCTCCGGCGCAGGCGTCAACAACAGTCATCCCTGGATTCGCCCCGGTCAGCAGAGAGATAATCTGACTCCCTTCATCCTGCATCTCAAAGAGTCCTTGCTTGAACGATGCAAGAGCTTGTGTATTAATTCGCTTTGCGAGGATGAGGCCATCTGGCGCTAACTTGGTCGGGTGCGACTCGATCCCCTCACGCAGGAGCTCCTCCCCGCACAATGCCGCGTTGGTTTTCAGGGTGTTCACACGAATCGTAATTGGGGCTGCCTCGTTCAGTGACCCGCATAAGACCCCGGTCTCTGTTTCTCCAAATCGTTCAAGCCATTCCCGGACAAGTTCATCAGGAAATGAATGCTGTATCGCGATCCGACGCACGGGATCCGGTTCGATCGACAGTGCCAAATCAACGATCGATACTTTCGCAAGAGTTTCCTCGCACGTCAGTTCAGGCACATAGACACGCCAGAGACCGGAAACTTCCGGAAGCAACGCATCAATGGAGGCGCGAGAGAACTTCAATTCCCAGGCAACCACAAGAAGTATCACAGGAATGCGACGGAATGAACCCACGGACGGCTCTGCTGCAAGAAGGGTTTCCTCCAGAAACCGCATGTTGCGGAGAATTCCAAACAGAATCTCCGAGATAACCCGGCGGTCTTTTGAGCCCAGGTAGTGTCGCGTGCGAAAAAAATCCCGGACAATCTGGTCGGCAGGACTCTTGGAGGTTCGAACTTCATCAAGTATTTCGATGATGTGCCCGAAAAGGGAGGATCGTTTCATAAGAACATGAAAAAGGGTCTGGCTGAATGAACAGTCAGACCCCCGATTGACGTACGCGTTTCTTTAGACAAGAACCACCAGTTGTTGCATCTCGGAATTCATGTAAGCCCGGGCCATTCTCGGTGTATTATATGCGATACCAATTTTGCCAACAGCGTTTATGGCAATCAGTCCTCCGTAGCCGTCGGCTTTGCGTTCAAGGATCTTGATCCCTTCAATAACCGCCTTCTCGGTGTCGCCGCCGTTGTGTGCCATCAGGTCTATGACACTCTTTGCCATTACTACTCTTATCATCGCCTCACCCCACCCCGTCGTGGAGACGCCGCCGACTTCGTTATCGGCATAGGTGCCACACCCGATCAATGGAGAATCGCCCACCCGACCGGGGAATTTATTCGGGATTCCACCGGTGGATGTTCCTGAAGCGATATTGTTGAATTGATCCATCGCCACAACGCCGACCGTATCCACCGGGACCTTTTTCCTTCTGAACGCATCCTTGGTGGTGAATGTCTTGTTCCCCTGCATTTCGCGCCATCGTTCAAGTTCACGATCCGTGATGAGATCGTCCTGATGGCAAGTCCGGACGCCGTGTTCACGAGCAAAGCGCGTTGCGCCTATGCCAACAAGCAGCACGTGATCACTTTCCTCCATGATCTTTCGTGAGAGCGTAATGGGGTTCTTCACATTCTGCACGGCCGCAACAGCGCCAGCACGGAGGGTCTTCCCGTTCATGATACTGGCATCAAGTTCCACTTCGCCTACTTGATTGATGAAGGATCCCCTGCCGGCATCGAACGTTTCATCGTCTTCCATGATAATAATCGCTGTTTCGACCGCCTCTACCGCCGTTCCCCCCTTTGCCAGCACGGCCCACCCTGCTTTGAACGCGCGCCGTACCCCTTCCCTGTGATTGTCAACCATCTCGTCAGGGATGTCCCAAGCGCCGCCATGCACAACCAATGAAACCATCAGATTTTCCGTATTGAATGACTTTCGAGAGGAGCTACAGGAAAAGTTACTAAATGACGATTGGGAAAGCAATGGGTGAGACCTTCTCTGTGACGACGCGTAAGGGACATATCACAGGGGTATGGCAGAAGTGGTGACATGACGGGCAAAACAACCTCAATGAGGCTGCCCTGAAACCTCAAGAATGTGTTTCAGAATTACCCGCATGGGCAAATCTTGGGTCAAACATCACGATCCGGTTTCGAGCTCTGATTCGGTGCAGAGAATCGTGGTTCACCGTTTGATTGCTCGAATAGCCTAGCCCCTGCCTTTTGTTCGATAACGATTTCGACAGCGGCGCGCTTGTCTCTCGGCTGCATATCGTGAAAGGCCGTCATTGCTGCAGCACTTCCTTCTCCGGACATCTTGCCACTGACGATAGCGTACAGAAGTGTCGCTGCAAGTACGATAAACACAGCCCATACGATGATGGTCATCGAAACACCTGCCTTTCATGCAAGAGGCGAGGGGTTTCCTCGCCTCCTACTCTTACATAAACGCCATGGATGAATTATTTTTTGTCCTTGTCATCAACCACTTCGAACTGGGCATCCTCCACCTTCTTTTCGTCCTGTGGCTGGCCACCCTGTCCGGCGGAACCCGCACCCGGACCACCTGCCTGTCCTTCACCGGCAGCAGTCGCCTGCTGATACATCTTCGTGGAAGCTTCATTCCAAGCGGCATTCAAATTCTCAATTGCCGCCTTGATAGGATCAATGGTGCCACCCTTAATCGCTTCCTTCAACTTCTCGTTGGCACTCTCTACTTTCTCGCGTGTCGGGACATCCACTTTTTCGCCGAACTCCTTCAACTGCTTCTCCGTCTGGAAGACGAGATTATCCGCCTGGTTCTTCACGTCAATCTCTTCCTTCCGTTTCCTGTCTTCCGAAGAATGCGCTGCGGCATCGGCCTTCATCTTTTCAACTTCATCCTTGCTTAAGCCGCTGGAAGAAGTAATACGGATCGATTGTTCCTTGCCCGTTCCCTTGTCCTTCGCGGAAACGTGCAGCAGGCCGTTCGCATCAATATCAAAAGTCACTTCAACCTGCGGAACACCTCGCGGTGCCGGTGGAATACCATCCAAATGGAATTTGCCAAGGGTACGGTTATCCACTGCCATTGGTCGCTCGCCCTGCAATACGTTGATCTCAACGGAAGGTTGACTGTCCGACGCTGTTGAGAACACTTCGCTCTTGCGTGTCGGTATCGTGGTGTTGGAATCGATCAGCTTCGTCATAACGCCGCCAAGTGTTTCAATCCCAAGCGATAGCGGAGTAACATCAAGCAACAACACATCTGTTACATCGCCTGCAAGTACGCCACCTTGAATAGCCGCTCCGATTGCCACGACTTCGTCGGGGTTGACACCCTTGTGAGGCTCACGACCGAAGATGTCTTTCACGAGTTGCTGGACTCTCGGCACACGCGTCATACCACCGACAAGGATCACTTCATCAATCTGATTCGGCACAAGACCAGCATCCTTGAGAGCACGCTCTGTCGGGCCAAGCGTCCGCTGAATCAGGTCATCCACCAACTGCTCGAACTTCGCCCTGGTCAGTGTGATGTTCAGGTGCTTCGGACCATCCGCTGTCGCCGTAATAAAAGGTAGATTGATCTCAGTTTGCATCAGCTGGGAAAGCTCGATCTTTGCCTTCTCCCCGGCTTCACGAAGGCGCTGCAATGCCATGGGATCTTTGCGCAGGTCAATTCCTTCCTGCTTCTTGAACTCATCGGCAATGTAGTCGAGGATTCGCTGGTCGAAGTTGTCGCCGCCAAGATGCGTATCGCCGTTGGTGGATTTCACTTCAAACACGCCATCGCCCAATTCGAGGATGGAAATATCGAATGTACCGCCACCGAGGTCATAGATGGCAACCTTGCTGTCCTTGTCCTTCTTATCCAAACCGTACGCAAGTGCAGCCGCAGTCGGCTCATTGATAATACGACGGACGGTAAGGCCGGCAATTTCACCGGCTTCCTTTGTCGCCTGACGCTGTGCATCGTTGAAGTATGCAGGGACCGTAATTACTGCTTCAGTCACTTTCTGTCCGAGATAGTCTTCGGCCGTCTGCTTCATTTTCTGGAGGATCATCGCGCTAATTTCGGGGGGGGAATAGACGCGCCCGCCCACTTCAATGCGTGCGGTGTTGTTGTCGCCCTTAACTACTTTGTAGGGGACAAGCTTCATCTCCTCGGTCACCTCACCATGGAAGCGTCCCATGAATCTCTTGATCGAAAAAACGGTGTTCTGTGAGTTGGTCACCGCCTGGCGTTTTGCCGACTGGCCAACCAATCGTTCACCCGTCTTGGCGAATGCGACAACGGAAGGGGTAGTTCGCCCGCCTTCAGCGTTTGCAATCACAACAGGGTCCTTGCCTTCCATTACAGCAACGACGGAATTCGTCGTTCCCAAATCAATTCCTATGATCTTTCCCATACTGGCTCTCCTTTTCATTGAGGGATGGCTCACGGGACATACCACGTACCCGAAGGCCTTAATTCTGTAGTCGAGTAATGCAACCAGTATGCCATCGGGCAATTCACCTCGAATCTTCCCATAAATCACTACATCTCAAAGAGTTATGGGAATGAGGGATTGAAGAACGAGTTTCCGGGGTTGTGACACACTGGCACTGATTGGTGAAGGTCTGGCACAAAGCGCATACGCTTCTGTCACATTTGCACAGGTATTGACTTTCCAGATTCAATTGGGTATCATCGTGCTGGCCAGAATGAGAATCCCCCAAATGGCATCACCCTATTCCGTTTTCCTACCGCATCTGTATCCATCCGTCGTTTTTCGGGTCAGGCAACCAGTTCTTCTTCATCGTCATGAACGAAAGGGACCGTATGCTTGCTGAACAAGCACTTCGGAAGGGACTGAGAACGCGTGCGTTTGGAAGCAAGATATTTGTCTTCGATACAATTGATTCAACGAACAATTGTGCGAAGGCAGTTGCCGGGTGCGGAGCGGCAGAGGGCACGGTAGTAATTGCCGAGCAGCAAACCGAGGGCAAGGGACGCCACGGAAGACTCTGGCAGGCAAACCCAAATGAGAACCTGATGTTCTCCCTCGTCCTCCGACCAAAACTCACTCCGGAGGGACTGAACCTGCTTCCTCTCTATGTTGCTGTGGGTGTAGCGGAAGCAATTGAGCGTCAAACAGGGCTAAAGGTCGAGTGTAAATGGCCAAACGATCTGCTCATCAACAAGAAGAAGGTTGCCGGAATTCTTATCGAGGGCTCAATCAAGAAAGGTCTGGTTGAACACGTTGTTGTGGGGATTGGAATTAACGTGAATCAACAGATGTTCGGTAACGATCTGGCACACAAAGCAACGTCGCTTCGATTGGAGTCGGGAAAAGAACTCGACCGGACTTCCATTTTCAAGGAAGTTCTTCTTTCCCTTGAAAAGACGTATCAATCTTCTGCCGGTACTGCGTTCCAATCCATCGTTCCCCATTGGTTATTACACACTACCATGATCAACAAAAATATTTCCGTTTCGCTCCAGGGAAATATCATCTCCGGCATCGTCAAAGGGCTTAGCCCCGAAGGAGGTCTCATCCTCCAGTCGAATGGCGATGAAAAAACGGTCTTCGCCGGCGATGTCACTGTCCTCGGCATGTAGCACTCCTCCCCATTTGACTCCTCTGGCATAATGCTGTTGGCAATAGATATCGGAAACTCCAATACCGTGATAGGAGTGTTCGACGGGGAGAAACTCGTCGCTGAGTCGCGCACGACAATTTCGCCAGATGATACCCCTGATGAAACCTGGGCTCGGATAAAAAACCTCTGCACCAACCATGGCATCGCCACTCAATCACTACGCGGCATTGGCATTTCCTCGGTTGTACCTGCACTGACGTCAACCTTCGAGACCATTGCACGCAAGAACCTCGGTGGCGAGCCGGTAACCGTCAACGCTGGTCTGGATCTTGGTATAAAAGTGCTGTACGACAATCCAATGACTCTTGGAGCGGATAGACTCTGCAACGCTGTCGCAGGATATACAAAGTATGGAGGTCCGCTGATTGTTATTGATTTCGGAACGGCAACGACCTATGATGTCGTTTCGGAACGGGGCGACTTCCTCGGTGGTGTGATAGCTCTGGGAGTAGCGTCAACAGCCGCCGAACTTCATCGCAGGACGGCAAAGCTCCCGAAGATAGAGCTGGAGTTCCCACGGCGCGCAATTGCAAAAGACACAGTCTCGGCAATGCAGGCTGGGGTATTGTTCGGAGCTGTGGACGCGATGGAAGGAATGATCCGGCGGATAAAAGTCGAGCTTGGCAGTAACGCAACGGTGGTCGCTGCAGGAGGCCTCTCAGCCCTTGTTGGCCGGGAAACAAACATCATCGACCACTATGAGCCCGCTCTTGTTCTGGAGGGTGTGAGATTGATATACGAGAGAGTTAAAGGAATGAAGCGCATCTGACGTAAGGGCTAGGTTCTCTCGCCCGCCACGGTTATTTCTCCAAAGGGGCGACGGAACGTCGGTAGAGACTTGTTCGCTTTACGGCGTCCCAAATATTGCCACAGACGCCTGCGCCAACTCTACGAGAGGAGTGAAGTACAGTCCGAGAAGAATCGTCGGCACGAGAAGCACGAGTATCACAACAACCTGCAATTTCCCCACCACAAACTCACCCCCACCCTGATCCGAAGAACGCAGGTACATGTTCCTGAAGACCCGCACATAGTAGTAGAGCGAAATAACACTATTCAGGGCTCCTACAATCGCCAGCCAGATCCATCCACTATTGACGAGTGCTGCAAAGAGATACAGTTTGCCAATGAAGCCTGCCGTTGGTGGAAGTCCCGTGAGCGATACCAGAAAGACGGCAAGAGCAAACGACAGGAACGGCGCTTTTGCCGCGAGGCCTTTGTAGTCTTCGATGTCCTCGCTGCCCGTCTTGTTGGCAACCAGCATCACCACATAGAACGCACCGAAATTCATGAACAGGTAGACGATGAAGTAGACCATGATCGCCGCAAGTCCCTCGTTGCTCAGCACCACAACGCCCATCAGCATATAGCCTGCGTGTGCGATACTCGAATAAGCAAGCAGGCGCTTGAGGTTGTTTTGCCAGATTGCAACCAGATTTCCCAGCGTCATTGTCAGAACTGAAATAACCGCCACAAGTTTATACCATTCAAACCCTTGCAACGTTGCCCAGGTGCCGACAGGCAGCGTCGCCACGCTCGAGTCGATGAATGTCACCTTGAAGAACCGGATCATCATCGCAAAGCCTGCTGCTTTCGATGCGACGGAGAGGAACGCCGTGATCGTGATCGGAGCGCCTTCATACACATCGGGCGTCCAGAAATGAAACGGAACAGCAGAAATCTTATACCCAAAACCCGCCATCGTGAGGATGCCTGCAATCAGCAATCCCAGGTTGCTCACTGATCCCGTGACCAGCAACTGGTTGATCGCATAGAGGTCAAGCGATCCCGTGAGTCCGTACAGTATTGAAATCCCGTACAACATCAACCCCGAGGAAAGCGCTCCGTAAATAACGTACTTCAGGGACGCCTCGCTGGAGTCGGGTGCCTCGCGCGTGTAACCCGAAAGGATGTAGGAGGAAAAACTTGTCAATTCCATTGCAAGGTACATCATCAACAGGTTGGTCGATCCCGCCATCAACATCATACCGAGGGTCAATCCGGGGAGTAACGCATAGTACTCACCAAGCTTCCGTCCCGGTGAATTGAGCTCGGAAGATCCAAGAGAGAATACCGTAACGATGATTGCCGAAAGAATAATAATCAGCTTGAAGAACAGGGCAAACGGATCCACCGCAATCATGTTGCTGAAGATTGACAAATTCATTCCAGCCTGACCCAGCACGAACACACCGGTAAGGATAAATCCCACCATGACAATAGTTGCCACCACAACCGGCGTCCTGCGGAAGATCAGATCGGCAATGATCGCAACAAGCAATGTTCCGGTCAGCGTCAATTCCGGAACAAAGGAACCAAGGTCTTTGAGAATAAGCTCGCCCATGGCGCTTAGTTAATCCCCATCATAGTTGCCTTGCCGGCGTTTTGCAACAACTCTGCAAGGTGATTGAGCGACGTATTCATCAGATCAAGAACGGGCGAAGGATAAATGCCAAGGAAGATGACAATGATCGCAAGAGGCACCAGCATTACCATCTCACGTCCGTCCATATCCGTCAGGTTTTTCCATTTCTCAGGCAACGTACCAAGGAACACCCGTTGCAGCACCCAGAGCATGTAGCCAGCCGTCAATACGATGGTAATGGCAGCGATGATCGTAAGCCAGCGGAATGTCTGGAATGCACCAAGCAGCGAGAATGCCTCGCTGATGAAACCGCTGAGGCCGGGCAGCCCGAGAGCCGCAAAGAACGCAATCACCATGATCCCCGAGTATTTCGGCATCTGGTTCATCAATCCGCCGAACTCATTCACGCCACGCGTGTGCGCCCTGTCGTAGATAACGCCCACGATAAGGAAGAGCATTGCAGTGATTGTTCCATGGTTAAACATCTGGAACACCGCCCCCATCATCCCCTGTGTATTCATCGAGGCCATGCCGAGAACAACAACACCCATGTGACTGATGCTCGAATACGCTATCAGCTTTTTGATGTCCGTTTGGGCCATGGCTACCAGTGCGCCGTACACCATGCTGATAACACCGAGGAGTGCGAGGTGCCACGCGAAATGCACCATCGCATCCGGGAACATGGGGAAACTGATGCGCAGCATGCCGTAGGCTCCGAGTTTCAAGAGCACGCCCGCCAGAATCACGCTGATGGGTGTTGGCGCCTCCACGTGTGCGTCAGGCAGCCATGTGTGGAATGGGAAGATAGGAACCTTGATGGCGAACCCGACAAAGAGTGCGACGTATGCCCAATAGCGCCACGTGGTATCGAGTCCGGCAAGCAGGGAGTCCGGCGCAAAGTTTCCAGGGTCCATCATCGCCAGCATGTTGAACGTATAAATTTTCTCCAGTCCTTCCATTCCGCGTTGCGTTGCCTCGGCCACTGAAAGCGTTACTCCCGATGGATCGAGATAGACGTTCACGCTGAAATACAATGCGATCATTGCCAGCAACATCAACACACTGCCGAACAGTGTATAGAGGAAGAACTTGATTGCCGCATATTCACGACGCGGGCCACCCCAAATGCCGATGAGAAAATACATCGGCAACAACATCACTTCCCAGAAGACATAGAAAAGGAAAAAATCCATCGCCACAAACACACCCATCATACCGGTATCCAACAACAGCAAAAGGGCAAAATATCCCTTCACCGATTTTTCAATCTTCCATGAAGAAATCACGGCGATGAAACTGATGAGACCGGTCAACAACACCATCGAGACACTCAGACCATCAATGCCAAGGAAGTATTCAATGTGAACACGTCCGAACCAGGCAACACTCTTGATATCAATCCATGTGGCCTTCTCCACGAACTGCATCCCGTCGAGCGTGTTGATTCCGGCAAGACTCTTGTCGAAGTTCAGGGTAACGACAATCGCCGTGATTAATTGAAGCCCGACGATTCCAAGCGCCGTCCACCGGATGGTGTCCCTCCCATCCTTGGGAAGGAGCAGGACAATCACCATTCCAATAACCGGCAGGAATGTCACCCAGCTCAGAATACCGATACCAAATAATGAGAAATCCATTCAGTCTCTATCCTCCTTACGTGCAGAGAAAGCCGTGTTCCGGCTATACCAATCGAAACACAAAATAAAAGATCATTACACTGATCACCACAAACATCAAATACGTCTGAACTTTTCCGGTCTGGAATTTCCGGAGTATCAAACCACTGAATCCTGAAAGATATGCGGTCAGGTTCACAAACCCGTCGATAACGATGGAATCGAACTTGCCGCTGATGAACGCCACTGTTTTCGTTGTTGTACCACTGCCGTTCACCAACCCATCCACAATTTTCTCGTCGAACCACCTCAGCATATTCGTCCACGCCAGCGTCCCTCCCACCACAACACCGTTGTACAATTCATCGAAGTACCATTTGTTGAGCAGGAACTTGTGTATCCCCGGCATGCTTCCGGCGACCGCATCAGCGTTGATTTTTTTCCATTGGTACGTGGCAAACGCGATGAGAATGCCAAGACCTGCAACGAGAAGCGAGAGCACCATCGCTGTCGTGTGTGAATGGTGGACTGCTTCTTCGAAGATTGCGGTTGATGCTGCGGCAACAGATGCGGGCACCACTGTGTCGGGACGTTCCGCGGCTTTCATCACCCAACCCTCAGCAGCACCGAAGGGATTCATACTGAAGACAAAGAACAACGACAGCACTGCCAGAATCATCAAGGGCACTGTCATGACTTTCGGTGACTCATGGATATGATCGAGTCTGTGCGGGTCTGCATGCTTGCCATGGAACGTCAATATCACCACACGAAACATATAAAACGCTGTGAGTCCCGCAACAAGAAACCCGACAATGGGAATCAGCATGTGTCCGGTGAGTCCGTTGAACGCGAGGGTTCCCGCCAGGATCTCATCCTTGCTCATGAAGCCGGAAGTCAGCGGCACACCGGAGATCGCAAGCGTATAGATGATGAACGTCCAGTATGTCACAGGCATCTTCGACTTCAGTCCGCCCATGTTGCGAACATCCTGCGGATCGGTGTGATGATCATGTGCATGGTGCAGGGCGTGATGCATTCCATGAATCACAGAGCCGGAGCCAAGGAAAAGCCCCGCTTTGAACATCGCGTGCGTGACGAGATGAAAGAACCCTGCCGCGTACGCTCCCACACCCATGGCCATCACCATGTACCCCAACTGACTGATGGTTGAGTAGGCCAGCACTTTCTTAATATCATTTTGCGCAATGGCAATCGTTGCCGAGATGAACGCCGTGATTGCACCAATGTACGCTATTGCTGTCAGGGCATCTGCCGTCATCAATGGAAATGTTCGAGCCACGAGATACACGCCCGCAGCCACCATGGTCGCAGCATGAATCAACGCGCTCACAGGCGTCGGACCTTCCATCGCGTCGGGCAACCAGACATGCAACGGGAACTGCGCCGACTTGCCCACAGCCCCGCAGAAGATCAACACACCCGCAGCGGTAAGCCATCCTTCGCTGCCATACGGGATCGTTCCGGAATTGATGCCTTCGAAGATTTCATTGAGGCCGAACGTGTGGAATGTTGCAAACAGAATCATGATACCCGCAAAGAATCCCACATCACCAACACGATTCACAATGAACGCCTTCATCGAAGCATTCGTGGCGCTCTTCTTTTCATACCAGTGGCCGATGAGGAGATACGAACTGAGACCGACCAATTCCCATCCCACATACAACAGGAACAGGTTGTTTGCCAGGACGATCATCAACATCGAGAACGAGAAAATGCCGAGATAGGCAAAGTAGCGGCTGTACCGGATGTCGCCCTGCATGTATCCGATGGAGAAGAAATGCACCAGCGTGCTCACCAGCGTCACCACCACAAGCATGATAGCGGTAAGGTTGTCGATGGCAATGCCGAGCACAATTTTGAGCGGACCGATGCCGGGGACGTTCTGGAAATCCACCCAGGTGAAATTGAGCGACAGGGTTTCGTCGTGATAGTGGCCGATTTTCTGCACCAACACGGTTATCGCGAGCACCAACGCTGCCGAGATAATAGCTGTCTCAAGCCAGTCGCCTTGTCGCGGCAACCTCTTGCCGAAGAAAATCATCAGCACGAAGCCGAAGAGCGGCAACAGGAGAACCAGTATCGAAAGTGTCAGTAGTGAATCCGCGGACATGCTATTCTTTCAGGTTACTCACTTCGTCAATATTCACAGTTTGGAAGCGGTGGTAAATATTCAGAACGATTGCCAGTGCAATTGCAGCCTCAGCCGCAGCGAGAATGATGACAAACACTGCCGCCGCCTGGCCGTCGAGATTCATGCCGCCATACCGCGAGAAGGCAATCAGGTTGATATTGGCTGCGTTCAGGATCAACTCGACGCTCATCAGAACGAGGATGGCATTCCTGCGCGTCATCATGCCGTAGATCCCGAGTGAAAAAAGGAAAGCGCTCACGATCAGGAAGTGTGCAAGCTGGACGTTCGGCAGCCATTGGAAAAAATCGTTGAAGAAGGCTTCCATACTACACCTTCCCTTCTCGTCGTGATATCATCGCCGCACCAACCAATGCAACAAGGAGAACAACAGAGGCAATCTCGAATGGCAACAGGTAGCTTGTCAGCAACATCTCGCCAATCGCCGGCGTGGTCGTCGTGAGCGGTGATGGCGGGGCTTCCACGCTCTTCCATGTGGAATAAAACATTCCGCTCAACGAGCCTGCAACCAGCGCAACCACAAGCAACGCCGGCACGGTATGCACTGTGCCCGTTTTCAAATCGACGTTGATGACCTTGTTGGTAAGCATGACGCCGAAGAGCAACAGGACAAGAATGCCGCCCACGTAAATCAATATCTGGGTGACAGCAAGGAAATCCGCGCTGAGCAAAACATACAGTCCCGCAACGCCAAAAAAGGTAAACAACAGCGAGAATGCTGAATAGACGATGTTCTTCGAGAATACTACAACGAAGGCCGAGAAGACCGTGATGAAGGCAAAGAGATAAAAGACGATATCAAATAATTCCATACGGACTACGACTTGTTCTCGGGATTGGATGAAGGATCGGCCGGACGCGTCAACGGAGGAAGCGGCTTCCGTGCCGGTGGTGTCGCTCCGCCTGTTGCCGGCGTTGCAGCCGGAGCTGCGGCTTTCTTTTGGGCCTGTTCTTTTTCATATGTCGCAAGCTTTGACTTGACGGTGTCGATCTCAGGCGACGTCATCGTTGAAAAATTATAGTTCAGGTCCTGGCGCTCGTACTCCGAAAATTCATACACATCCGTCATCTTGATGCATTCCGTCGGACAGGGATAAACGCAGAGCGCACAGTAACAACATTTTGCAATATCGATATCAAAGACGGGCACATACAGTCGCTTCTTCGTTCCCACGGAGGTCAGACCAAGATCAACATCCGGCGTGGACTTCAACGTCTCAATGGTAATGCAATTCACCGGGCAAGCCATTGAACACTGGTCGCATCCGATGCAGTCGTCCATATTGACATAAAGACGGTTGCGTGCGCGCTCGGGCAGTTTCAGCTTCACGTCCGGATACTGGATGGTCACCGACGGCGTGAACATGTGTCCCCAAGTGATTCTCATTCCCACGAGAACCGTGGTGATACCTTCCCAAATATTTTTGAAGTACCTGCCCATTTCCTAGCTTCCTTGTGCCAGCATGATCCAGAGTCCCACACCAATCATCACAGCGAACGAAAATGGAATCAATACCTTCCACCCCACATACATCAATTGATCGACACGCAGTCGTGGCAATGTCCAACGCAACCACATCTGGACGAACACAAACCCCATACTCTTTGAAATGAACCAGAACGCTCCCCACAACGGTCCGGACATGGTGTCGCCAAACGGACTATTCCATCCGCCGAAGAACACCGTCGCCGCGATAGCCGATACCGCAAACATGTTCGCGTACTCGGCAAGGAAGAACAGCGCAAACTTCATCCCGCCGTATTCCGTGTGGTAACCCGCGACAAGTTCCGACTCGGCCTCAGGAATATCGAACGGTGTGCGGTTTACTTCGGCGAGGGACGCAACGAAATAAATCAGACATGCAATGAAGAGGAGCGGGAATTTCTGGAAGACGAACCAGTTCCAGAGCCATCCCGATTGCGCCCGGTTGATTTCCTGTAAATCGAATGACCCGACGATCATCACGACTGCAAGCAGTGAGATGGCAACGGGGATTTCGTAGCTCACTACCTGTGCAGCCGAACGCATCGCACCGAAGAGTGACCACTTGTTATTGGACGACCAGCCGGCCATCAAAAGCCCGATGACGACGAGTGATGAAATGGAAAGGACAAAGAATAGCCCGATGTTGATTTCCGTACCGACATACGCCGCGCTGAACGGGATTGCGGCAAATGCTGCATACGAGCCGATGAACACAACGAACGGCGCGAGCGTGAACAGAAATTTGTCGGCTGCCGTTGGAATAATATCTTCCTTCTGCATCAGCTTGAGAATATCCGCGATGGTCTGTGCCCACCCGTGCCAGCCACCGACGCGCATCGGGCCGAGTCGATCCTGCATATGCGCTGCGATTTTTCTTTCCCACCAGACGGCAAACAACGCGAACGGAAGAATCCAGAGCAACGGCACAAGCGCCATCAGCACGTAGACCAGAATTTCGTTCTGCAATATGTCGATCAGCAGTTCTTTCATTTCCGCTTTCCGCGCTCCGCTTCCCGCTCTCCGCTCTCTCCGTTCATAGCTCTCATCTGTCCACCTCGCCAAGCACAATGTCGATGCTGCCAAGTATTGCAATCACGTCGGCAATCATTGCACCGCGACACATTGCGGGAAGGGCCGAGAGATTCACGAAACACGGCGACTTCACTTTCACTCGGAATGGGCTCGTCGTTCCGTCGGCCATGATATAATAGCCCAGCTCGCCCTTGGGTGTTTCTGTGCGTACATATAAATCAGCCGTGTCCGGCCTGATACGCTTCGGCACAGCAGACTGGACGTCGCCGGCAGGAATCTTTTCAATTGCCTGTTCGATAATATTCAGGCTTTGTTCCATCTCTTCCACTCTTACCATATACCGATCCCAGCAATCGCCCAAAGTTCCCATTCGGCCTGTCCCGACGGGAATATCGAAATCGAACCGGTCGTAAATCGAATACGGGTCGTTCTTGCGCAAATCCCACTTGATGCCAGAACCGCGCAACACCGGGCCGCTGACTCCGAAATTCACAGCCACATCCGCAGGAAGAACGCCGACGTTTGCCGTCCGCTCGATAAAGATTTTATTGTATGAAAGGAGGTCGTTCGTCTCTTTGATGTTCGGCCGGAAATACTTGCAGAAATCGCGCACCTTCTCAACGAACATGTCCGGCACGTCGTGGGAAAGTCCGCCAATCCAGATGTAATTGTAGAGCAAACGGGCACCACAGGTGTGCTCGAAAATATCGAGGATGCGTTCCCGGTCACGGAAGCAATAGAGAAACGGCGTGAACGCGCCGATGTCCATACCGTACGTGCCGATGGCAATCAAGTGACTGCCGATGCGATTCAGTTCCGCCATGATCACGCGAATGTACTCCACGCGCTCAGGTACTTTTATCTTCAATAATTTTTCGCATGCAACGGCGTAGCCGAAGTCGTTGTTCATTGAAGCGATGTAATCCATCCGGTCGCAGTATGGAATCACCTGCTGGTAGTTCGTCATGTACTCAGCATGCTTCTCGAAACACCGGTGCAGGTAGCCGATATGCGGAATCATATCCACGACCACTTCGCCATCGACAACAAGCTCGAGTCGCAACACCCCGTGCGTGGAGGGATGCTGCGGGCCCATATTCACCACCATCTCTTCCGACTTCAACGCGCGCCCAAAGCCGGGGATGGTCACCGGGCGTCTCCCCTCCATCGTCTCTTCAGTATGGACCAACGGCATTTCCATTAGTACGGTACTTTCATGCCGTTGTAATATTCGGGAACTTGATAATCTTTTCGAAGAGGGTGACCTTCCCAATCGTAGGGCAACAGAATCCGTCGCAGGTCGGGATGTCCATCAAAAATAATTCCAATCAGATCAAACGCTTCGCGCTCGTGCCAGTTCGCCGTCTTCCACACGGATTCGACTGACTGGACGTGCGGGTTCTCCGCAGTCACTTCGACTTTGAGTGTGATCTTATGATTCCATTTCATTGAGTGGAGATGATAGACCACTCCGAGTTTTCCGTTTCCATAATCAACACCGCTCAGGCACATCAACGCATCCATGGCAATCTGTTCGGTGTCACGCAAGAACAGAGCAACATCCTTCACACTTTCAGGCGTGACTTTGATGAACGGATCAATCGGACCGTCGATCATCATCTCGATGACAGCCGGGCCGAAGCGCCCTTTTACCTTGTCGGCTATTTCTTGAGGAATCATAGGGAAGTACGGGAGAGCGAATTCAGGTTGGGCATCAGGCTGATTTACGTTTGGCGAGACTTTCGTTGCGAATCTTGTCCTGGAGTTTCATCAGTCCCTCCATCAATGCTTCAGGACGGGGCGGACAGCCGGGGACATACACATCAACAGGAATAATACGGTCAACGCCCTTCAACACATGGTAGCCATGTTCCCAGTACGGACCGCCACAGTTCGAACAGCTTCCCATCGAGATCACGTAACGTGGCTCGGACATCTGGTCGTACAATGTTTTTATGCGGCTCGCCATCTTGAGTGTCACGGTACCGGCAACAATCATCACGTCCGACTGGCGTGGCGTTCCGCGGAAGAAGACACCGAACCGGTCGAAATCATAGTGTGATGCACCGGTGGCCATCATCTCAATCGCGCAACAGGCCAGACCAAACTGCATGCCCCAGAGCGATGAAAGGCGTGCCCAGTTCAGCAGACTGTTCATCGATGTGATGATGACGTTACTGTTTTCAAATTTCTGATCGAGAAGGCCCATCGGTGAATACTGTTTTGAGGTTTGGGTTTTGAGATATGGGATTTGTTACACAGTTAGTTCTTCAGGTTCCAGATGCGTTTCTCTTACACCGATGCCCCGTTCGTAACGCGGGATCTTAGGGGCTGGCCGATCCCAATCGAGGTCGCCCTTGCGCCAGACATACGCATAACCAACAAAGAGAATTGCCAAGAACGCAATCATTTCCCAGAAGGCAAACCAGCCGAGTTCATTGAACACCAGCGCCCAGGGGAACATAAAGACAACTTCGACATCGAAAATGAGGAAGATCAGTGCAATAACGTAGAACCGGATATTGAACCGGACGTGCGTATCGCCGATCGGTTCTTCGCCGCATTCATACGTGGTAAGCTTGCTCGGATAGGGTCGATTTGGCCGTAGCAGCCATGCCGTAATCATTCCTCCCGCCACAAAAACCACCCCGACGATAAGAAAGATCAGCACGCGACCAAACTCGGTGAGCATCAGATCTCCAGTTGACCAAAAAGGTGAGGGAACGTGCAGTGGTGAAGCCTTGCACTGTTCATTTCATAACAAAATGCACGTGAATATAATAAGGTTGGCGCGTAATGTCAAGAAAATCGACCGATTGGTAGTGCTACAGTTTGAGGAGCTAATTGCAAATCAGAATGTTGCTATCTCTGGACTTACAGCGCGCGATGTGGGAGATAATTGCAAAAAATTTTGACG
>JBJXHC010000016.1:0-14593 GCA_046160825.1 Bacteroidota bacterium
TGGAAAGCGCAGGCAAAACATTTTCAGTTCTATCTCATCATGCACGAGCACTTGTTTGTTTTTCGCAAGCCAAAACCAGGTGAGAACTTGTCCCGGATTCGACATAGTGTCCGCACTCCCGACTGAATTGCCTTCGATTCTTCATATCTAGTCGATATCGGTCTTTTGCCTTTCTCCTCCCTGTTAACCTTCCACCCATCCCATTCGTCTTAAGATCAATTAACAGTCATCAACAACCAACAAACAATTGTGTGCAGCGTGGTTTCGATTGTCTGGTCAATGGACAATCAATCCGCCAAAAAGATGAATCGCGGCGGGTTCTACGACAACAATCCCGCCAAACCGCCACACAGAAGGCGGTCAGGATGATGAAGCACGGCGGGTAAACAATTGGATGCGGCAGGGGCGAATTGCGACGCGGAGGTAGCTTTGGTAAACCTGTGCGAGATTCTTCGGTCGTCCGCTTGTGGCGGACTCCCTCAGAATGACAGGTGGTTTTTTGGTGATGAGTTCAGTATACATGACTAACAATCTCAAGGAGTCTCACATGGCAGCGGATGAACTACTCTCGGTGGCAATCGGTATGCTTCTTCTCGGTGGAGTATTCTGGTACCTGTTGCAACGGCAAAACATGCTCGCCAAGGCACGGTTCCATCGTGCCGAGTCGATCAACCGTCTCATCGACAAGTTCGGAACGGCAAAGGAGGTCATAGAGTTTCTGGAGACCGAGCAAGGCGAGAAATTCCTGGCAGACCCCGCTCCGCCCGGCGAGAATCCCCGGTACCGTGCACTGCGGTTTATCCAGGTGGGGGTCGTGTTCCTGTTCGTGGGGTTCGGGTTCATGATGAACGCCTCCCTCTACAAGAACCACGCGGACGTCTACGGCTCGGAAGCGCTGGAGTGGAAATTCTGGGGAACGCTGCTCTGCGTGTTCGGCGCGGGACTTCTGGTTGTGGCGTACCTGACAAATGCGTATATCAAGAAGTGGGGACTGGGCCGGGAAGGGAACGGCAAACACTGATGCACTCACCATCGAATCCCACATCGAGATGACGACGCTCGATGATTGACGAGACGCGGTTCAAAACATTCTACGCGCAGACATCCCGGCCTCTCCTTGCGTACCTTCTACGGGTGGCCGGTGAGAAGCCGCTCGCCGACGATGTCTTCCAGGAGTCGTACGTCAGGATGCTGCAAAGCGATCTGCACGAACCGACCGATGCGAAGCTGAAGTCGTACCTCTTCACCACGGCGACGAACCTCGTGCGTGATCACTGGCGGCGGGCAAAGAAGTCGGCACGATGGGAGAGTGAAGGAACCGGCGACGTCTCAGTCACGCACCACGAAGCGCAAGCAGATCTCCGTCATGATCTCGGTGAAGCGCTGGAAGGATGTTCTCCCCAGCAACGATCGCTTCTCTGGCTTGCGTACGTTGAAGGGTATCAACACAAAGAGATTGCAGAGATGCTGAAGTTGCAAGAGAAGAGCGTCAAGGTGTTGCTGTTCCGTGCACGGCACAAACTGAAAGAAGCCCTTGCGGCACAAGCGTAGTGCGAACTCATCCCACTACAATTCATTCTCCCCTTTTCGAGGGGAGAATCAAAGAGGGGTGTAGTACAATTGTGTGGGATGATGATTCTTTTGATAGCAACAGGTTAGGACCGATTTGAAATTTTGAAACTGGGAGTAGCGCAATGAATCACCAGACATGTTCAAACGAATCAGCCGTTGTTGCTGCGGTGAAAGCCGACCAGTGGACGGATGATCTGCAGGCCCACGCTGCATCGTGTCCGATGTGTCAGGAAACCGTGACAGTAACATCTGCGCTGCAGCGGCTTGCATTGAAGACAGCGGGTGAAGCACCGGCGTCGTACCGCATACTCTGGCTGAGGGCGCAGTTTGTACGGAAGCAGGAAAACCTCTCGAAGCTCGATCGCTTCATGTTGGTGGGTTCGTTTGCAGTTTTTCTGGTGGGACTTCTCGGCATCGCACTGTGGAAATGGCCCGTGGTGCAGGAGTGGCTTACGAACACCTCAGGCAATCCGGTCTCCAATCTGCCTCTCTACGTAGCCGCCGCCTGTGCCGCGCTGGTGTGGTTTCTCACAGAGGAGGTATTCGCGCAAGACAAGTGAGCGGCGCGCAGCGCATACCCAGGATTTGGCTAGGTCACAGGTGGTAGGTGATAGGTAGCCACGACTGTTGACGCAATAACTATCTCAATAGCACCAGCTTCTTTGTTGCAACACTGCCTCCGGCGCTGAGTCGGTAAAGATACACACCTGATGCAAGCGACGAACCGTCGAACGAAACGGAATGCTCTCCCGGTCCTTTCACTTCATCCACCAACACCGCCACTTCACGTCCCAACATATCAAAAACCTTAAGCGTCACCCAATTGCTTGTTGCTTGTTGATAATTGATAACTGTTTTGGGGTTGAACGGATTCGGATAATTCTGTACGAGCGCAAACGATCTGGGATGAGTGACCGGTCCAGCCAGTAATAGCAGCCGACAAACGTCACTCAGTTCATACTCCGCTTCACAAACTCCAGCTTGCCGGTCAGGAATACCTGCTCAGAGCGCACCTGTGTCAATTCCAGCGCTTTGCGGTAGCTCTTCGCCGCTTCCTCAAAATTCCGGACTGCGGTGTACAATTCGCCGAGTACCGCATGAAGAAGATAATACGAATCAAGATGTTTATGAAGCTTGATCTCCTCGACTGCAAGGATGCCTGCCTCCGGCCCCTCGACTTTGGAGAGCGCAATGGCGCGGTTCAGTGAGACGACGGGCGAATCATTGATGCGCACCAGCATATCATACAACGTGAGAATGCGCGACCAGTTTGTTGCATCGTAGCTCTCTGCCAGACAATGACATGCCGCAATCCCGGCTTCAAGATGATACTCCGAGATCTCCCCTCCTTCCGCTGACAGATCAAGCTCTTGGAGGCCCGCAGCGATGAGTGACTTGTCCCAGGTCTTTCGGTCCTGATCTTTAAGCAGAAGGAGATTGCCGAGATGATCCAATCGTGCATTGAATCTGGAACCATGAAGGAGCATCAGCGCAAGCAGCGCGTGGGTTGTGCCGACATTCCCCGCATTGTGTTGCGCAAGCAAGCGGGTCAATCGAATCGCCTCGTCGCACAAGTCCTTGCGGATAAGCTCCTCACCCGCCGATGCATTGTAGCCTTCATTGAAGAGCAGATAAAGTGTTTGTTGTACTGCTTCGAGTCGGACACCAAGATCATTCCCTGAAGGAATCTCAAACTCCGCCCGATGCTCGCGCAACTTCTGCTTCGCACGCACGAGTCGCTTGTGAATCGTTTCCTCGTTCACGAGAAACGCCCGCGCAATCTCACCGGTACCAAAGCCGCAAAGTGTTTTCAATGTGAGTGCGATCTGGGATTCACGGCCAAGCGCAGGATGACAGCATGCGAACATCATCCGCAACTGATCGTCTTCAATCTCACGCTCCAGAAAAAGCTCTGCTTCATCCGGATGCTCAATCTCACCGGCAATCGCCCCTTCCTTCGACGTGATGTTCTGCTCACGCCGCAGGATATCCAACGCATGGTTTCTCGCAACTTGCATAATCCATGCAGGCGGATTGTCCGGCACACCGCTGTAGGGCCATTGTTGCAGAGCCTTCAACAACGCCTCCTGAACAACGTCCTCAGCAAGATCAAGCCGATCAATACCGAACACCCGCGTGAGCATGGAGACGATGCGGCCGGATTCGTGACGGAAGAGGTGATCGACAAGTTGCGGCATCCTATCCCGACCGGTCATGCGTACAATGCTGCACATCTATGAGCAGCGCTAGTTCGATCCATTGACATGCCACTTACGGCATATCCATCTTCATCACTTCACGAACGTGAATCTTGCCGCCGATACCGAAGTCCGGATAATCCTTGCACAATTCCACAGCTTCATCAACGTTGGCTGCTTTCAGTACAAAGTAGCCGCCGATTTCCTCCTTGGATTCGGCAAACGGACCATCAACGTGGATTTTGCCGCTCTTTTGCGAAACCACCTTGCCACCTGGCAACAGCGCCTCGCCGGAATCGTACTTTCCCTGGCTGCTCAACTTCTCGATCCACGCGAACCACTTGTCCATCTGCTTCTGGGTTGCGTCCGGCGACAGGCCATCGTAGGAGCCACCGACAAAGATGAGCATATATTTCTTCGACATACTTCCTCCAGATTATTGAATTATTAAGATGTGTTGTTTGCCTTACATTGATATGACGAACGGAATTGACGGAATGGGACATCATTGAGATGACATTTCCACGTTGGATTCATGGTAATAAGATTACAGCAAAGCCACAAAGGGAGCCAAGCAAATGCGAGGTGTTGGAGTAATTGATGAACTGGAGCCGTATCCTTCGAGAATCCATAATCCATAATCCAGTCCTCAATTTGCATAGACCTTGCTTTTCAGCGTGACATCCTCTACTTTTTCATTGATTTTCAATAGCCGCTGTGTTGATTCCCTGGCATCCAAAGGATAATCTCCATGAGACATTTCTTCTTCGTACTAACACTGGTGTTCGCCTCGTTTACTACGGATGCGCAGACGGTTAATTCTCCCAATGGTCGCCTGTCCCTCACTTTCAGCTTGACCACCGACGGCGCGCCGACGTACGCTCTTACATTCCAGAAGAAAGCAGTCATCAAGCAAAGCAAACTCGGAATTGAATTGAAAGACGAACCCGGCTTGAGCAACGACTTCACCATCGCAAACACCGAGACCACAATGGTTGACGAAACCTGGAAACCCGTGTGGGGTGAAGTGAATCAGATCCGCAACAACTATCGTGAACTGGCGGTGACACTGCAGCAGGCATCGCCGAAAGCGCGCACGATGGTGATTCGTTTCCGGCTGTTCAATGATGGACTTGGATTTAGATACGAATTCCCCGTGCAGAACGATCTCGGCTACTTCACCGTCTCTGATGAAAACACGGAATTCAATCTGGTCGGCGACCACAAAGCGTTCTGGATTCCCGGCGATTTCGATACCAATGAGTACGCATATTATGAAACAAAGTTGAGCGAAGTTGATGCTGAAAAAGGAAGGCGCATCGGGGAGATATTTGTCAAGTCAGTCATTGGCCCCAACTTTGTCCAGACGCCCTTGATGATGAAATCCGCCGACGGACTCTACATTAACATCCACGAAGCGGCGCTGGTGAATTATCCTGCAATGAACCTGGAAGTCAACAAGCAAACGTTTGGCCTCTCCTCCGAACTTGTGCCGGACGCTGTCGGGAACAAAGCGTACATGCAGACGCCATGCATGACTCCGTGGCGCACGATCATTGTGAGCGACAAAGCGACGGACATCCTCGCATCCAAACTTATTCTCAATCTCAATGAGCCATCGAAGATCGAAGCCCCAAGCTGGATCAAGCCCGTTAAGTATGTTGGTATTTGGTGGGAACTGCACGTTGGCAAAAGCTCATGGAATTATGCGGACGTTAACAATGTTAAACTGACGGGTACAGACTGGAACGCGTTGAAGCCCAACGGTCGGCACGGGGCAACAACTGCGCGCACGAAACGCTACATCGACTTCGCTACGCAGCATGGGTTCGATGGTGTGTTGGTCGAGGGATGGAACATCGGCTGGGAGGATTGGTTCGGGAAATGGAAGGAAGAAGTGTTCGACTTCGTTACTCCGTATCCTGATTTTGATGTTGTTGAGGTACAGAAATACGCCGCATCAAAAGGGGTGAAGATGATCATGCATCATGAAACGTCTTCGTCCGTTACCAACTACGAACGCCGGATGGATGATGCCTATCGTTTTATGAAAGACCACGGATACGACGCAGTGAAGAGCGGTTACGTCGGAAGAATTATCCCACGTGGTGAATACCACGACGGTCAATGGATGGTGAATCATTACGTCCACGCCGCGGCAAAGACGGCGCACTACAAAATAATGATCAACATGCACGAATCTGTCCGGCCGACCGGCTTGCATCGCACATACCCGAACTGGCTTGCCAACGAAGCGGCGCGGGGAAACGAGTTCAACGCATGGAGTAGTGGCAACCCTCCAGCGCATGAGACGATCCTCCCATTCACACGTCTCATGGGCGGACCGATGGATTATACACCCGGCATTTTTCAAATCAAGATGAGTTATTGGGATCCGAATAAGAAAGAGCAGGTACACACAACGCTCGTCAAGCAACTGGCGCTGTACGTTACCATGTACAGTCCGCTGCAAATGGCTGCCGATTTACCGGAAGTGTATGAGCAACATCTCGATGCATTCCAGTTCATCAAGGATGTTGCCGTTGATTGGGATGATACGAAGGTGATCGAGGCTGAACCGGGCGATTACATTACTATTGCACGCAAAGCCAAAGGGAAAAACGAGTGGTACATCGGCGCCATTACAGATGAGAACCCCCGCTCAACAAAGGTTGCGTTAAACTTCTTGACACCCAAACAGAAATACGTCGCCACACTCTACGCCGATGCCGACGACGCTCACTGGGAAAAGAATCCGATGGCGTACAAGATTCAGAGTTACATCGTTACCGACAAGACCGTGATGAACCTGAAGCTTGCGGCAAGCGGTGGAGCAGCGATAAGCATCAAGGTGGCGAGTGAGAATGATATAAAGAGACTGAAAGCTTATTAAAAAGAAAACCATCACGGCACAACATCACTGACGATTCACGAGAAATCCTTTTGGGGATGAACCCGAAGTAAAATGTTGTGGAACTTTGTGTCGTTGTGTCTTCGTGGTAGTTCTTGACTGAGAATAACCACTCCCGAAGGGATGCCTTCTGCAAACGTCACGGCGTCACTGACGATTCACAAAGACTTGAAAGCCCACTGACAACGCAAATGAATCAGATACTTGTTCTTCTCTCACTTACTTGGATAATGATCGGTTGTAATGCAAAGGACACTTCCATGGCCGCACCAGAAAACCCCTACTACTCACGCACCGACACAACGGTGCTCAACGTTCCCGACTCTGAATGGAAGAAAGTGCTTCCCGACAGTGTCTATCGCATCGCCCGACTCAAAGAGACCGAGCGCGCATATACAGGCAAGAACTGGGACGCCACGGGCATCGGAACATTTTATTGCGCTCCCTGCGGAAACGCATTGTTCCGCACCGAGTCGTGGTTTGCCAGCGGCTGCGGCTGGCCGAGTTTCTTTGAGACTCTGCGCGAGACGAGTGTAACGTACGTGCCGGATTCATCCCACGGAATGAATAGGATAGAAGTCCTGTGTGGCCGCTGCGGTGCGCACCTCGGTCATCTCTTCGACGACGGTCCGCCCCCGACAGGCAAACGGTTTTGCATGAATTCGGTGGTGCTGGATTTCGAGCCGGAGAAAAAATAACCACCACGGCACAACGTCACTGACGATTCACAAAGGAAACTCTCCAAAGTAACGTCGTGAAACCTTCGTGTCGTTGTGTCTTCGTGGCAATTTTTGCTTCGAAATCTTGGGGTTGCTGGTTAGTGTTGCTTTTCCCTCAGCCCCTCCATATATTCATCCAGATTTTTTGTCACATTCACACACCAAAACGCAAAGACCAATGATTAAACTCATCGCACTCTATCGTAAACCGGCTGATGTCGAGTCGTTTAATAAACACTACGACGAAATCCACACTCCGCTGGTGAAGAAGTACCCCAACCTCCGCAAACTGGAGATCACGCGCATTACGGGTGCACCCATCGGCGAGAGCAAGTTTCATGTCATGGCAGAAATGTACTGGGATGACAAGGATACCATGGACCGGTCGCTCGGCTCGCCGGAAGGCCGAGCTGTTGCCAAGGATTTGATGAGCTTTGCAGCTGACTTGGTTGTTGTTTTCTTCGGCGAAGTTCAGTCCTGAGCAAGCCCGCTTCTTGGGCGAGCGAAGGACCTGTAGACACGTTCAGATTCTTCTCTACACTCCTCAGAATAACACACTCTATGAACTCTACAGACTCTATGAACTCTATGAACTCCAAACGTACCAACTCCCCCTACAAAGGTAAAGCTCCGGGCACTCTTCAGTTCCGTAATATCCTCTATGCGAAAGGTGACTGGAAAGCCACGGTTACCATCAATCGTCCCGAGGTATACAACTGCCTGAACCTTGAGACGTTGCGCGAACTGAGCGCAGCATTCGAGGACGCGGCATGGGACGACGAAGTGGCCGTCCTTATTATTACCGGCGCGGGCGACAAGGCATTCTGTACGGGCGCCGATATGAAGGAATGGAAGGAAGAATTCCTCGACAGGCCCAATGATTTTTATAAGTGGATGGGTGTGTTCATGGAAACCTTCGAGCGGCTGCGCAACATCGGCAAGCCAACTATTGCACGGCTCAATGGCATCGTGGTCGGTGGAGGAAATGAATTACAGATGTCATGCGATCTCGCCGTCGCTGCAGAGGGCATTTACATCGGTCATGCCGGCACGTCGCGCGGCAGTGTTGCCGCGGCAGGCGCAACGCAATGGCTGCCGTTGATCGTGGGCGACAGGCGCGCACGGGAGATGCTGCTCTTGAATGAAAAACTCCCGATCAAGAAAGCCCTTGAGTGGGGCCTCGTGAATCAGGTTGTCCCCCGCAAGAAACTGGATAAGGCCGTAGACGTGATGGCAGAGAAACTCGTCAACAAACTGCCCGAGTGTACACGCTACACGAAGCAGCAACTCAACTTCTGGCGCGATTTTTCCTGGTCGCTTACCATAGGCCACCTGCGCGACTGGCTGACCGTCCACACGTCGGCCATGGAAATACAAGAAGGCATCAAGGCCTTCAACGAGAAGCGGGAAATTGACTACAAGGCCCTTCGACGCAAAGTCGCCAGCGCTGGGAAAAGAAAGAAATAACCGCTTCTTCCTTGATTGCAGATTTGTCCAAAGTGTAGTAGCTTTACACCGGAGCAACGGTTTTCAACCACAACTTCCGGAGAATGCGTGACCTGGCGATCCCTTTCCTTCCTCCTGTTCGTGTTGCTCTCAAGTTGTTCCTCTCCCCCGCCCATGATTCGATGGGAACACACCGGTGGCCCTGTTGCACAAAATGTCGCAGCCATCGCCATCGATGAACAAACACCGTCCATGCTGTATGCCGGACTGATGACCGGCGAAATATTTTTCTCTGAGGATGAGGGAACGAACTGGAAGCCTCTTACCACCGTTCAACCACAAACATTTATCCATCAACTCCTCCAGCATCCCGAACGACCCACCGAATTTCTTGCGGCCACCGATGTCGGTCTGTACCGATCCGTAAATTCATGCCGCGAGTGGGTGCTTCTTCCTCTTGCGTCCCTCGATGTTGTGCGGTCGTGTCAGGCCATTGCGATTGATCCGTTCGATAGCCGGATGATGTATGCCGGCGTGCGCGGACAGGGAATTTACAGATCAACTGATGCCGGCGTAACATGGAAACTGGGCACACTCGACGTTGCGCAGGAAACGATGAATGGAGCTGAAGTCAACGCTATCCGAATCAATAACGAAACGCCTGATCATATTTACGCGACACTTTCCAAAGTTGGCCTCATCAAATCCACCAACAATGGAGAGACATGGGAACAGTTGACCAGGGAGCTCGCAGCCTCCGGGACCGTACCTACCTCCCTCGCTGTGAAGTCACGCGACGTCCTCTGTTTCGGCACTGCGGCAGGAGACATTTACAAGTCCGTGAATGGCGGAACGTCGTGGAGTCCCACACGGCAGGGCACAGGGATGTCTCCCATCAGTTCATTCTTCTCACGCACATCCTCGCCGGATATTCTGTATGCAGGATCGGAGAGTGGTGTTCTTATTTCTTCCGACTTCGGCAGTTCATGGCGGGCCTTGCCGGGCGATCTTCCTCATATCCCCTGCACGCTTGTGGGGCTTGAGAGAAAATCGGGATCAATTTTTGCTTTTGGTGCCGGTGTCGGTATGAAACGATCCAAGGACGATGGAACATCATGGCAGGCTGCGGACCGTGGGCTTGGTGGCTCGGCGGTGCGGCTCATTGCATCGGACTCGCGTGACGATGCTATCTATTCTGCAACAGAGGGAGCGGTGTTTCAATTCTCTCCGGGGTTATCAGGCTGGGTTTCTGTTTCTGACGGACTTCAGGGCGGATCGATTGCATCGTTGGCGTTCGATTTCGATTCATCGGCTGTCATATACGCAGGTACATCGGCTGGTATCTTCAAGACCACGAATAAAGGAATGCAATGGTCGCTGATGCCCCGGACATTTGGCCGACATGGTGTTAATTTCTTTGACACGCACCGGGCAATCCGCACGCGTCTGTTCGCCGACACGGAAACAGGATTGTTCGTCAGCGTTGATCGGGGCGAGAAGTGGAGTCTGGCAAAACCGCTGGGCGAAACATCCGGCATCCGGTCGATGTTATTCCATCCGCGCAATTCGGGTATCATCCACGCCGCAACACGCACACGGGGAATCATCGGCAGCACTGATGGCGGGCTCACATGGGAATCGAACAAGTATGGCATCAATACTCCCGGTGTCCTTGCCGTCACCTACGACCCTGAGAATGACAAGGTGTTGTATTGCTGGACGGAGAACGGAGCCGGGTTCCGCTCCACCAATCGCGGTATTGAATGGGACCATTACTCCCCACCATGGAATATCGGCGCCTCGGTTTTTATCAGCGTGGACAGAGAGGAACCGAGTTCTGTGGTCGCCCTTGTTGATAAGAAACAGGTATTCCATTCTGTGAATGGCGGCGCAACATGGAGATCGATCCTCGTGGATGAATTGAGGGAGGAAGTTCTGAGTGTACATTGGAAGGCAGGAGAATCGGCGCTGTATGTGGGGACGAATCGTCGCGGCGTTTACCGGCTCCGTCCGGGACCCTCATTCTCAAATAACAGGCAATAACATGAGCAGATTCATTTACGTTGCTTTCTTGTGGGTTCTTCTCTGCTCCCCTTTCTTCAATGCGTTTTCTCAGATACGCGTCAGCCCCTCAGTGTCTATTACCATCAGGCAACACAGTGATTCATTGCAAGGAACGTACGCCCATCTCGCCACCGTGGATCATTTTCCATATGCCGGGTACCGGATTCGCACACGGGTGACAAGAGAGCACGACACATTGTCCATTCATTATCTTGGGCTTGTACGTCCAACGCCGTGTTTTGGTAGTGCCTGAATTTAAATTCAGGCACTACCCGTGTTTTACCACGCTTGATGAAGCACGGGGGATTGCGTATCTTGGAAGCATTGGGGGCGGCGTGTACTTCTTGAGAGTCGTGGAAGGAACGAAAAAAGATTTGTACTCGTTGAAGTTCGACCGCGGCAGTATCACCTCCATTCATCCAATCCTCCAGGGATTCACCACACTTCGTTCTGAAAGTCCATGAAGAAATATTTTTTGTTTCATCTTGCCCTCGGCAGTGTTCTTGTTCTCATCATCTCAGCTTTTGCCTTTCGTAACAACCCCACCATCTTCCTCCCCGGTACGCAGCCCGGCATTGTTCTCTCCCACGAATCCGTTTCGAATTGCCAGGCCTGTCACCAAACAGGACCAACCGGACATCCCGTGACCATCACCGCCGATTGGAAAGGAAGCGCGATGGCACACGCTGCCCGTGATCCGATCTTCTATGCCGCGGTGGCTGTGGCAAACAAGTACGTTGCGGGTTCCGGAGAATATTGCATCCGATGTCACTCCCCCACCGGCTGGCTTGAAGGGCGCTCCAATCCACCGACAGGACAGGGACTCACGGGCAACGATCTGAACGGCGTACAGTGTGACTTCTGCCATCGCATGAAGGACCCGATGATTCCGGACTCGACGATCAACCCGCCTGTTCCCGGATACGGCAACGGAATGTTCGTGTCGCAAGTTGCGCGCACACCGAAGCGCGGTCCGTACACCGACGCACTCTCGACGTTCCATCCCGTACAAGCCGACTCATTCTATCGCTCCAGTAATTTCTGCGGCGTCTGCCACAACGTAAGCAACCCGATGCTGGCAACCAATGCAGTAACTCAATCGCCGCACGAGTATGGCGTCATCGAGCGCACGTACAGCGAGTGGCTGTTGAGCTGGTATGCAACGCAGGGCGAAGCCGGTACCTGCCAGTCATGCCACATGCCAAAGGTGACCGGCTACGGAGCAAATGTTGCCGCCGCGCCACTGAGGACCGATCTCCCGAAGCACAATCTCACGGGCGGGAATACATTCCTACCCGACATTCTTGCGGACTTCTGGCCGACGGGACTCGATACGAACGCTCTCGCGCAAGGAAAACAACGGGCAACAGAAACGCTTCAAAGTGCGGCAACTCTGGAAGCAACCGCGTATAGAACCAACGATTCCGTGAATGCGCTCGTGCGTATCACCAACCTTACCGGGCACAAGCTTCCCACGGGCTATCCGGAGGGGCGTCGGGTGTGGTTGAATATTGTAGGAAAGAATTCCTCGGGCGACACCGTGTTTCAATCGGGTGGCTATGACTTCGATACCGCAGAACTGACACACGATGCTCAAGTGAAGATTTATGAAACGAAGCCGGGACTTACTGCGGCCGCAGCAGCACAGCACAGTCTTACGCCCGGACCTTCGTTCCACTTCATTCTCAATGACACGATCTATAAAGACAACCGGATACCGCCCAGAGGATTCACGAACGCAGCCTTCGCCCAACACCTTGCGCAGCCCGTTGCATACACTTATGCCGATGGTCAGTATTGGGATGAGACGATGTACAACCTCCCACAGAATGTTGCCGAGGTAACAGCAACGCTTTACTATCAGACGGCGACCAAGGAATACATTGCGTTCCTGAGAGATGAAAACATCGGCAATCCGAACGACTGGCGGGCGTGGGGCGATAGTCTCTATTCTGCATGGAACCGGCGCGGCAAGTCGCGGCCCGTTGCCATGAACACGATCACCGTGCAGGTCACAGATTCCACCACCGGCTTCAGCAATCCCAAAGATCCGCTTCCTGCGGAGATAAGACTCGCTCAAAATTATCCCAACCCATTCAATCCAACGACTCAGTTCGTGTTTCGTATTTCACATTCCGCATTTGTAATGCTCAAGGTATACGATGTTGCCGGACGCGACATCGCTACTGTGCTCAAGGGACGCTTGTACGCAGGCGAGCACACCGCGACCTTCAATGCTGAAGGGTTACCGAGCGGCGTGTACTTGTATCGACTCATCGTTGACAATGAAATACGAGCGACAAGAAAAATGATCCTGCTTAAATAAATCAACAGGGAGATTATGCCAGCCTACGTCATCGTTGACATCGACATTACCGACCCGGTCGGCTACGAAGAGTACAGAAAACTCGCCACGCCAACAGTAACAGCGTACGGCGGAAAGTACATTGCACGCGGCGGGCGCACGGAGATTCTGGAAGGAACATGGCAACCAAACCGCGTGGTGATATTGCAGTTCGATTCGATGGAGAAAGCCAAGGCATGGCTCAACTCACCGGAATATGCCGAACCGAGAAACATCCGGCACAAGACAGCCAAGGCAAACATGATTGTAACAGAAGGATTGTGATTCACCAACCGCTGAGAAATACCCTCCGCGCTTAGACCTCACCGCAGAGCAGCAATCTGCGGCACTTCAATTGCACTGAGCACCTGTCGCAGCGTAACGCACGCTTCCTGAATGTGTTCCTCACCGATGATCAATGGCGGTACGAACCGCAGCACCCGCTCGGCCGTGCCGTTGACAAGGACGCCCAAGTCCCGCATTGATCCCACGACTCCATCGTATGGTATAGTCAGTTCCATCCCCACCATCAAACCCATTCCCCGTACTTCCCGGACAAGAGCAGGATACTCCTTTTGGATGCTCTGCAATTCGGATTGCAATTTCTCTCCCATACGAGAGGCGTTCTGCATGAGTCCTCCATTGATGATCTCCTGTAGAACCACATTTCCGGCGGCACATGCCACGGGGTTTCCACCAAAAGTTGTTCCATGGTTGCCTGGTTCAAAAACATCGACAACCCTTGGTCCACCAAGAATTGCTCCCAATGGAAGTCCACCACCAAGCGGTTTTGCCACCACTACGACATCAGGTGCAATGTCATAGTGTTGGAATCCAAAGAGCTTTCCCGTTCTACCGAGTCCACTTTGTATTTCATCCGCGATCACCAGGAAGCCGTGTTTCGCCTGAAGGTCCTTCAACATTCGAACAAACTCCAACGATGCCGGTCGGACGCCTCCTTCTCCTTGAATGAACTCAAGCACAACCGCGGCTGTCCGGTCGCTGACTGTTGCCTGCAACGTTGCCACGTTATTGAACTCGATATTATGACAGTTCTCCAGAAACGGACCAAAGCCGTTGCGGTGGTTGGGCCTGTCCATCAATGAGAGCGCTCCCATCGTGCGGCCATGAAACGCCTGGGAGAACGCTACCAACTCCGTCTTGCCACGAAGGGAACCCCATTTGCGCGCTAGCTTGATTGCACCTTCTATGACTTCGGTACCACTGTTGCCAAAAAAAACTTTGGTGTACCCCGATGCCTTCGTCATTGCTTCCGCGAGTTGAAGCTGCGGTTCCTGGATGAAGTAGTTGGAGGTATGAATGTACCGCGCTGCTTGTT
>JBJXHC010000017.1:0-66805 GCA_046160825.1 Bacteroidota bacterium
CGTGTCTCAGTTCCAGTGTGGCTGATCATCCTCTCAGACCAGCTACCCATCGTTGGCTTGGTGAGCCGTTACCTCACCAACTACCTAATGGGACGCAGGCTCATCAATAGGCCCCTTGCGGGATTTAACAACTGTCACCATGCGGTGCCGCTGCATTATCGGGTATTAGCCACGCTTTCGCGTGGTTGTTCCCGTCCTAAAGGCAAATTGCCTACGTGTTACTCACCCGTGCGCCAGTTTACTCAGGATATTGCTACCCCTTTCTCCTAAGACTTGCATGTGTTAGGCACGCCGCCAGCGTTCGTCCTGAGCCAGGATCAAACTCTCCGTTGTAAGTTTTTATCAAACTTTCATCTTCGAGTCTGATGCTTGGCAATTTTACTTGCTTGATGCAAGAATCTTAGCCAAGGTTGTTGCTCTGCTAAAATTGACTAATGGCTATGCACACTATTTCAAAGAACAACTACAGCAAACTTTTACCGCATTTGTTGCGGGCTTTAAACATAAGCAATTACTGCTTCGATGTCAAGGATTTGAGAGTCAGAACCAAAACTTTTTCTGAAGATGAACAACGAGGTCAGAAACAAGCTGGGGCATAGAATATAAAAAAAAGTACGTGAGAGTCAAGCCCTAAGTCGAAAGAATCGAAGACAAACGCCACAGGTCGTTATCGATTGATTTACGCTTTGACCAGGTGTCTTTCAATGAGGTAAGTTCGATCTTTCCATGAATATCCCCCACCATCATCCCCGACTGGCCTTCCAAAAGGGCATCAACTGCTGCAACACCCAATCTACTTGCAAGGAGCCTGTCTCTCGCAGACGGGCTTCCTCCCCGTTGAATATGGCCAAGAACGCACACTCGATAGTCATAGCCTGCGGCATCTTTTATTTTTTCAGCCAGACTAAATGCCCCGCCCTCCTCTTCCCCCTCCGCCACTATGATGATCGCGCTGGACTTTTGTTTCTTGAACGCCCCCAGTTCCTCCTTCAGTTCCTGAAGATTCGTCTGATTCTCGGGGATTGCAATATATTCGGATCCACTGGAAATCCCAACATCAAGAGCGATGAATCCGGCATCGCGTCCCATCACCTCAACATAAAAAAGACGGTCGTGCGACGCAGCGGTGTCGCGAATCTTATCAATTGCTTCCATCGCTGTATTCACTGCTGTATCATAGCCAATTGTGTAGTCGGTGCCAAAGAGGTCGTTATCTATCGTTCCGGGTACCCCGATGGTGGCAATCTCATGTTCCTCTTGCAATTTCATTACACCCTGGAATGTACCATCTCCGCCGATTGCAACAAGCCCGTCAATGTCTGCTTCCTTGAGTTTCTTGGCCGCCTCAGCACGGCCTTCCTCCGTTCGAAAGTACTCGGATCGCGCAGTGCGCAGAATCGTACCGCCGCGTTGAATAATATTCGACACTGACCGGGCCTGCAGGTCAACAAACATTCCCTTGATCATCCCTTCGAAGCCATACTGAATGCCAACGACTTCGCAACCATTATAGATGCCGCTACGGACAACCGCCCGCACACAAGCATTCATACCTGGAGCGTCACCACCACTCGTGAATACTCCAATCTTCTTCATACTACTGACCTATTCTGGATAATTCATAAAGATGCAAGAAAATACCTAAGTCGTGTTTCAAAATCAACGCGCAAACCATCCGCATCTCATCTGATCTCCTCTATTCTCCACGTCTTCATCTCCTCTGTCATTTTACGATCAGTGAGATCATAGTGGATTGGCGTGACCGAAACATACTTATTCCTCACGGCCACTTCATCCGCATCGGTATCGGTATCAATAACATTGAGCTTGCCGGTAAGCCAGAAGTATTCGCGGTTGGCAGGATCACGCCGGACATCAAACGTATCATCCCATGTTGATGCACCTTGACGAGTAATCAACACGCCCTTGACATCACTTTCGGGAACGGCAGGAATATTCACATTCAGCAAGGTACCGGGCGGTAAACCATGCTTGACCACCTTCAGCGCGAGGCGACCCGCGAACTTTGCTGCATAGGAAAAATCCCCCTCTCCGTATGTCGTCAGCGAAACAGCAATTGAAGGAATGCCGAGTATGGTTCCTTCGGTTGCCGCAGACACGGTGCCGGAGTAAAGTATACTGATCGCCGTGTTCGATCCGTGATTGATTCCCGAGATGACAAGATCAGCCGGTTCTTTCAGCAAGAACCTGACACCCAGCTTGACCGCGTCGGCTGGAGTGCCATCCACAGCGTACCCGAAGAATTCATTCCCTTTCCTGAACGGTATCGCGCGCAGAGGATAGTTCATCGTGATGGCATGACCGACGGCGCTTTGTTGTTTGTCCGGAGCAACCACCGTCACATCGGCAATTTTCTTGATTTCCTGTGTAAGTGCGAAGATTCCCGGCGCGTCAATCCCGTCATCATTTGAGATAAGAATATGGAGCCGCTTCTTTGCCATCAATAACTCTCTTTGGACGTTGGAAACTGCTCCGCCTTCACGTCCTTAATGTAGCGCGTGAATGCATCTCGCATCGTCTTCGCCATCTCTGCGTAGCGCCGCACGAATCGAGGCTTGAATTCCTCCGTCACACCGAGCATGTCATACACGACCAATACCTGACCGTCACAATGGGGACCCGCACCAATACCAATCGTGGGAACCTTGATTGAACTGGTGATCTTTCGTGCAAGCGTGGACGGAATTTTCTCAAGGACAATGGCAAAAACACCCGCATCCGAAAGGACTTTCGCGTCATAAAGAATCTGGTCGGCTTCCTTCTTGTCCTGGGCACGGACTTCATACGTCCCAAATTTGTTGATCGCTTGTGGCGTAAGACCGAGGTGTCCCATAACCGGAATCCCGATCTTCACCAAATGCCTGACAATGTCGGCAATATACTCGCCTCCCTCCAGCTTTACGGCACCAACCCCGACTTCCTTCATTACTCTTCCACAGTTGCGTACGGCTTCGTCAATGCTATTCTGGTATGACATGAACGGCATGTCAACCACGATGAGCGCATTCTTAACCGCACGCTTCACTGCTTTGGCATGATAGATCATATCATCGACGGTGACGGGAAGTGTTGTTTCATGTCCCTGTACGACATTCCCCAATGAATCTCCAACAAGAATAATATCAATGCCGACCTGGTCGAGATACTTTGCGACGAGGAAATCGTATCCGGTCAGCATCGCAATCTTCTCGCCAGAGGTTTTCATGGTCATCACTGTTTTAGTTGTGATGACTCGTGGTTTGGTTGGAACTGTCTTAGGCATGCTGATTCTCAGTGTTTGTCCTCTGTTCAGTGAATTCCACGTTCCACTCCATCTCAAAACCCCTCCTGATGCATAATGCCAATTCCACAATATCGATTTGCCTGTCCATGATGGTTTGCAGATCAATCGTTTTGTGTTCCATTTCTTCTTTAAGGTGATTGAGCGCTTCAGGGTTTCCATTGGAGAGATATTCAACGAGCCTCCGATGTTCCGGCCCGACGAGGATGGAACCATGCTGCAATACCACTTCCTGGCCTCGGTCATGCAGTCGTCTCTGCGCGCTCCCCACGAGTTTCCTTCCTTTCCACTCAATCTCATAACGTGCTGAACTCGTGAAGCATGCCGCGGAGGACGCTGCCCGGTAGATCGTCGCAAACTTCGGCTGTGTACGTTGGAAGTCCACATTCACGCCGAACAACTCAAGTCCTCGTACAAGTGCGGAGCTGATGCCACAGTACATTTCGTTGATGCTGCCCTGGGGAAGCATAACAACACTGTACGTCAATTCCTCAGCATGAAGGATTGCCCGGCCCCCGGTTGGACGGCGAACCACTTCGATTCCGTCATCGGTACACTTTGCCCTATCAACATCTGCGGCCAACTGGTTGTGACCGAGAGAAATGGCCCATGGTTTCCAACGATAGAGACGCAACGTCTGGGCTCCGGTGGATGCGCTGAGATCATGAGCAAGCTGCATATCGAACGCCATGTTGTATGCGCCGGTATTCTCGCCCGTATCAATGAAATGCCATGGAGATGACATGTAGGTCTTATCGGCGACGTCGTGGCCCTGCAATAATACCCCGTTCACTTGAAGCAATAAAACTCAGAAGGTGTTGCACTTCGGGAAACGCAAGGAGCGCTTGATCTTGCTTGATCCGCTCGACTGCCTGGGTAACATTCAAGTTGGAATTGTAAATCAGAGCAAACACCTTTTCCAAAGCAGCTATGGCTTCGGGTGAAAATCCTCGTCTCTTCAACCCGATCGAATTAAGTCCCTGAAAGATGAGCGGTTCCTGACCGCCGAGCACATATGGCGGCACATCCTTGGGAACACGCAATCCTCCGCCAATCATCGCATGCTGACCGATCCTGACGAACTGATGTACAGGTGTAATACCACCGATGATGACATAGTCTTCAACAATACAATGGCCGGCGAGCATAGCGGCGTTGGACATGATCACCTTGTCGCCGACGCGACAATCGTGCGCAATGTGGACATAGCCCATAAGTAGGCAATCAGAGCCGATGATTGTGCGTCCATATTCACCCGTTCCGCGATGAAGCGTTGCATACTCTCGCACAACCGTCCGATCACCAACTTCGCATGTCGTCGGCTCATCGCGATACTTCAAGTCCTGCGGCTCATGAGACACAACGGCGCCGTGGTGGATACGACAATCCTTGCCAATGCGGGCCCCTTTGCCAATAAGAGCATTGGCACCGATCGTTGTCCCCGCACCGATAACGACATTGCCTTCAATGATAGTGTTCGGGCCAACGGAAACATTCTCGCCGAGTGTGGCACCGGAATCAACAATTGCACGGAGATCGATGGTGGCGGGCATGTGCTAGTTTGATGAAGGGGTTGGTATTTTCTTTGCAGATTCCGCTGAAGCGCCGTTGCCTCCCGCGCTCTTCGCATCGATCCTGTCCACAATCGATGCCATCATTTCCGCCTCGGCAACAAGTTCGCCTTCCACGTAGGCCTTGCCTTTCATAACGCAGATGCGACTCTTGCGGCTCACCATCACCAACTCGTATGTCAACTGGTCGCCTGGGGTAACCGTCTTGCGAAACTTCACATTGTTAATGGCCATGAAATACACCAGCTTGTCACCCGGATTCTCGACACCATTCAACAACAAAATGCCGCCGGTCTGCGCCATGCCTTCAACGATAAGTACGCCTGGCATAACGGGTTGGCCGGGAAAATGACCTTCGAAGAAAGGCTCGTTGGCGGTCACGTTTTTCACTCCAACAATGCTCTCATCAATCTTGAAGTCCACGATTTTGTCAACGAGAAGGAACGGATAACGATGGGGAAGAATTTTCTTGATGGCATTGATATCGAATACCACGCCTTCCCGTCGTGCATGCTGGTACTTCCGGACGAGTTTATTCTGCTGATAGAGCTTCCGGACTTTCTTGGCAAACTCGATATTGGCGGCATGCCCCGGCCGCGCTGCAAGAATCTGTGCTTTGAACGGAACGCCAATCAACGCAAGGTCACCCATCATATCCAATAGTTTGTGGCGGGCAGGCTCATTCTTGAAATGGAGCGACCGATCATTGAGTACACCGTTGGTGCCGAGGATGACTGAGTCTTTGATACCAAGCTTCTCACCGATCCTCTTCAATTCATCAGGACCAAGCTCACGGTCCACAATCACAATAGCGTTGTCGAGATTGCCGCCGCGAATCAAACCCTGACTGTGCAGCATCTCCACTTCATGAAGGAAACAGAATGTCCGGCATGGGGCAAAGTCTGTGACAAATTCCTTCTCAAGATTAAAAAGTCCTGTATGCTGACTGCCGAGTGCAGGATTGTGATAGTCCACCATAACCGTAATACGGTAGTCATCGGTTGGGAGGGCAACAATAGCGACACCCTTCTCTTCATTATAATACTCCACAGTCTGATCAATGATCAGGTAATCCTTGGGCGCATTCTGGGTTTCAAATCCCGCCTGCATCAACACATCGACGTACGGCTTGGCGCTGCCGTCGCCGACCGGTGGTTCATTCGCATCGAGTTCCACAAGGACATTATCGATCTGCAGACCGACGAGCGCAGCCATAACATGTTCCACCGTGTGGACACGCGCCTCACCAATTGCAATCGTAGTTCCACGGGAGACATCAACAACATGATCGACGATTGCCGGAATTTCTGGCGAACCACCCAGGTCGACTCTGCGGAAACGGATACCGGAATTCTCCGGCGCAGGCCTGAACGTCATCGTCGAGATACTGCCGGTATGCAGACCGATGCCGCTCATTGAGGCTGGCTGCTTGATTGTTCTTTGTTGGACTAACATGTGCTTCTCCAAAGGTTATGCCTGGGCACAATTCGGAGTGTTGGAGTATTGGATTATTGGAGAACATCCATCACTCTTCACCCTATTCCACGATGAAAATACCAACATTTGGCGACGGAAGCAAAGGGGACGATTATAGTTATCTCAAGATCAGTTACAACCCAACAGGCAGAAGAGCGGCGTTAGCCTGCCAGCGGAATTTCGAGTGTTTGGTGGGACAAACTCCCGTTGCTTCTCGCACGCCTTTCATCTACATTTTGCGGTCTCACGTGCGTGTTCCGTGACCTTTTTCCCGATTGACTGCATCTAACATGACAAAAGAGAGAACAGACGAGAAGCTCATAGCGGCAGCTGCCGGAGGCGACAAATCGGCATTCTCAGCATTGGTGAAACGGTACGAAGAGACCGTGTACTCATTCTCGTACAAAGTCTGCAGGGACAAGCAGAAGGCAGAAGAAGCGCTCCAGGATACATTCGTCAATGTATATCACAAGCTCGGCTCGTTTGACGGCAAATCCAAGTTCAGCACGTGGCTCTACAGCATCGTGACGAACAACTGCCTGATGAAGCGGCGGAGAAGAAAACTGGACGACCTCCTCGAATCGCTTGATGATCCGCCGGAGAACAATGATGGAACATTGACCCGGCAAATTATCCGATGGGATGAGACTCCGGCTGATGTCCTCATCAAGAAGGAATTTCAAAGCCACCTAGACAAGGCCGTATTGAAGCTGCCGGTGGAATACAGACTGGTGTTCGTGCTGAGAGATCTTGAGGGAACGTCGGGCGAGGAAACGGCAACAATTCTCGGTATTTCAGAAGAAGCCGCAAAGTCACGACTGCGCAGAGCAAGAGCATTCCTCAGAACCGAGCTTGCGCCATATATGAAGATGCAAACAAAGGTGAAACGATGAAGTGCAAAGAAGCGTATCTCCGCATCTGCGACAACCTTGATGCCGACCCGAACTCCACCAAATGCCGGCAGATGCTGAGGCATCTTGAAATATGTCCGGACTGTGCCGCGTTGCTGGCCTCTGTTAAAAAGACCGTTTCTTTCTACAGGTCAGCACCAACCCCACAAATTCCGGCAACAACACACCGAAAGCTCATCAAAACCATCAATATTGTATGGAAATCACGTACAACGAAGGCCACAGGAAAGCGCGGTAAGCCTCATTTCGCTTGACCCTTTCTTCTGTCTGCTGCATCCTATCTGTGTACAATTCACGATTTCTCACTTGTCATTTATTGGAGAGAATATGAAAAAGAACATGGGAACCACTGATCGGATTATCAGAACGTTGGCTGCGCTGTTGATTGCCGCTCTTCTGCTCACAGGGTACATCCAGGGAGTCATCGCCACTGTGCTTGGTGTGTTTGCGATTGTATTCCTCGTTACGAGCGCTCTGGGGTTCTGTCCGCTCTATCTCGTATTGAAAGTCTCCACATGCAAAGCGCCAACTCCGAAGGTGAGATGACAATGGAGCAACTCGTACAACATCCGACAGAGATAGTGCGGAAGTATTGCAGAGAGGCGGAGGAACGCATCATGGCGGCCTCCTCATCCGTTGAGGCAACGCGGATAAAGGAAGAATGGTGCACACGATTCAAGAATGAATGTGAGAGCGACCTTCTCTTCAACGCGACATCAGCGTATCTCAACGATATTATTGCAGGGAAATGGAAAGAACATCGACAATGAATACCTGGATGAAACGCGGTCTCTTTGCCCTGCTGGGCGGCGTAGGCGGTTTTGCGTACTACTATTTCATCGGGTGTACCGGCGGTACATGTCCCATCACGTCCAGCCCGTACATCAGTACGGCGTATGGAATCCTCATGGGAACAGTCGTCGGCTGGTCGTCGAAGCCGAAATCCCCGGCTGCGAACTGATACTCAGGAAGGAATTATTCATGCCGTTCTATGATTACAAATGCAATACGTGTAACACAACATACGACGTGTTCCACAAAGTGCGGGAAGTGATTGACGACGTTGTCTGCCCTTCATGTGCATCGAAGGAACACACGCGCTTGATCTCAGCCCCCAACGTCGCAGTCGGGCATGGCGCTTCGGCCAGTACTCCCTCGTCCTGCTCAACCGACGGTTGCTGTGGTGGAATTTGTGGTGTGGACTGATAGCCGTGACGACGTTTGATATCATACTGTCCGGTTTTGTTCTTCTTGCTGTGGCAATGTATTTCCGGCGAAAGTTGCAGCTTAGGAGTGTAACCACCTATTCACCACGGGAAGTTGCCGAACGGATGAAGCAATCCGGTTCACCGGTGTTGCTTGATGTAAGAACAAGTATGAAGCGGGAGCGAAACAGTATCAAAGGCTCGTTGCATATCCCACTCCATGAGTTGGGTAAAAGCACGAAAGAGTTGGAGAAATACAAGAACAGGGAAATTATCTGCTACTGTCAGTCGGGCAATAGAAGCATTTCGGCAGCCGCCCGGTTGACAAAACTTGGATTCACGGCAGCAAGCATGAATGGTGGAATCTCTGAATGGAATTCTTCGGGTCTCAAGTAATGACGCTCTGGGCGGGACGAGTATTGCCCGTTGCACTGGGCGCTGCAGGCGGATTTCTGTATTACCGGTTCGTTGGATGCAAGACCGGAGCGTGTCTCATAACAAGCAACCCCTGGATCAGCACGCTGTACGGAGCCCTGATCGGACTCATGATGGTTCGGTGATAAAGTGTAGAGGGTTGGTGAAAACAATGGAATATGGATTTTCAAAATCGGTCGACATGCCATTCGACGCGGCAGTTGAAAAGGTAACCACGGAACTTCGGAAGGAAGGCTTCGGAGTGCTGACAACGATAGACTTGGAAGAGACGTTGAAGAAGAAACTCAACGTCGATTTCGGGAAGTACAAGATTCTCGGGGCATGTAATCCGCCTTTTGCATACCAGGCACTTCAGGCGGATGTGGAGATCGGGTTGTTGTTACCGTGTAACGTGATCGTGTATGAGAAGAACGGAAAAAACATCGTTGCGGCTTTCGACCCAATGGTAATGACCCGGGTGACGGAGAACCCGGCATTGGCATTGGTTGCCACAGAAGTGAAGCAGCGGCTCGAGCGGGTCATCGCAGCCGTCTAGTATGAAATTTATTCATAACTAACACGCAGAGAGAAAACATGACTGAGCCTCTGACAAAAGATTTGTTCCTGAAGAAGGTATTTAACTACGAGACCAACAAAGAATGGAAGTTTGAAGGCGACATCCCCGCCGTTATAGACTTCTGGGCGCCCTGGTGCGGTCCATGCAGAATGGTCGGTCCTGTCATCGACGAGCTTTCCAAAGAGTCCGCGGGAAAAGTGAACTTCTATAAACTCAACACCGAGGAAGAGCCGGAAGTCGCCGCTGCATTTGGCATCCGGAGCATTCCAGCAATCCTGTTCGTACCGATGACCGGGCAACCCAAGATGGCGGTCGGTGCGTTGCCGAAAGAAGCGTTGAAGGAGGCGGTGCAAAAGGAGCTTATGGCTGAGGCAATAGCCAGGCCCTGATTAGAGACTACGCCTGAGGCTTAAGTTTCTGGAGTTCTTTTTCCAGTTCCTCGACACGTGATTGAAGTGTACGGATGGTATTCATCATGTCCGGAAGGTGTGAGATTGCGCCTTGAATACGAAAGGCCTCACGTTGTGTATGTGCAGGCGATCCAAAGAACGTCAGTCCCGGCTGGTTGATATTTTGATGGATTCCTGACTGTGCCCCAATCCTGGTTCTTTCAGCAATATCCAGATGGCCTGTGATACCCGCTTGTCCCCCCAACATTGAGTTCTTGCCGATACGCGTACTGCCCGAAATTCCAGCCTGGGCTGCAATGACGATGTTCTCGCCAAGAACGACATTGTGGGCAACCTGGATCAGATTGTCCAGTTTTGCACCCTTCTTAATACGTGTTTCGCCGAGCGTGGCGCGGTCGACAGTGGTGTTCGCGCCAATCTCAACGTCGTCTTCAATCACCACAATTCCCACCTGCGGAATTTTTTCATACGTTCCGTCAGGCAGTGGTGCAAATCCGAATCCATCGCTGCCTATCACAACACCGGGATGGATAATCACCCGTGCTCCAATCTGACACCCTTCGCGAACGGTGACATTGGGATACACGAGCGTCTTCGCACCAACGTGTACCTTTTCACCCAGAACCACATTGTGGCTGATCATCGCGCCATCGCCAATTTTGCACTTCTCTCCGATCACCACATGCGCGCCAATGCGTACATCTTTGCCAAGTGTTGCTGAGGGTGCGATAATGGAGGTAGGATGAATACCCCGCGGAAGGTGATCGTCAGGGGGATTGAACTGTACAAGAACTTTCAGGAAGGATGCATACGGGTCGCCAACACGGACAAGGGTTGGAAGAGGTTTATCGGATTTTGCGGGTTTGAGGTCCCGACCAACTATAACAGCGGAGGCCTGCGTGGTATCAAGGAACCGCGCGTACTTGGGGTTGGCAATGAAAGTGATTTCCCCGGCTCGTGCTTCCTCAATTTTTGCCACACGCTGAATCTCAATCGTGTCATCGCCTTCAATGTCGGCGTGCAGCAATGTGGCAATTTCACGCAGCTTCATGCAACGCCTGCTGAATGATGATCAACGTCGGAAGGTTTGCATACGTTGCAGAACCTTCGTCGTCAGGTCGTTCTTATCGTTGGCATAGAGAAGCAAAATCTCGCCACTCTTGTCAATGATATAATCGTATTCTTCTCCTTTGGCGAGCTCCTCCAATACCTGGAAGAGTTTGTTCTGCACGGGCTTCATCACTTCGGTCTGCTTCTGGAACAATTCGCCATTCTGGCCGAACTTACGGTTGCGGAATTCGACGATCGCCTGATCAAGATCGCGCAACTGCTTCTCCTGGTCTGCACGTGCCTGGTCCGTCAGGATCAGCTTCTTCTTTTCGTACTCATCGAATTTTTTCTTCCATTCGTCCTGCATCTTCTGGAGTTCTGCCTCCCAGCCGGCCACCAACTGGTCGAGCGAACGCTGGGCATCCTGTGCCTCCGGAAGCTGTTGCATGATTGCTTCCGAGTTGATGTGACCGATTTTGTTCTGACTCCATGCAGCGGTTGCCAGAACAACCAGTGCCGCTACTATCGCCATGCGCTTCATACTCTTCATCTCCCTCGTGTCTGCTGGTTATTTGCCGCGTTTGAGCTTGTCTATTACCTTGAACGTCAGGTCATGCGATGCGTCGCCGTACAGCAGGATGTTCACCTGTTCGGTCTTGTCAAACACGAACGTGTATTTTTCTTCTTTCGCCACGCGCTCGATACCGGCGATGATCTTGGTTTTCAGCGGCGTGAGAATCTTGTCGGTCTCACGGGCAAGGTCTCCCTCGGTCCCGAGTTTCTCAGTCCGATATGCGCGGTACTTCTGTTCCATTTCAAGGATTTCATCCTGCGCGGTTTTCTTTGCGGCTTCATTCATCAACGACTCTTTCTTCTTGTAGTCGTCGATCCTGGCCTGCAAGTCCCGCTCGCGCTTTTCAATTTCATCCTGAATCGGCTTGCTCATCGCGTCGATTTTCTTTTGCGCTTCCTGTGCCTCTGGAAGCTCCTGGAAAATTTTATTGGAATTGACGAACCCGATCTTCGGTGCCTGGGCGAATGTTGTCGCTGCACAGAGCAGGAGAGTGAAAAAAAGAAGCGATAGTGTCTTCACAGTTACCTCAGTTGTTGAATGGACATGACCTATAAGTTAGAAACCTCGACCGAATACAAAATGGAACCGCCACCCATCAGCCTGCCCGTCAAGCGGATCAACGTCATCGAAACCGTAACCGTAGTCGAATCCGATGAGGCCGATGGGATTAATCAGAAGCCGCGCACCGAAACCCGCCGACCGCTTGAGATCGAAGAAATCCGCACGGGAGAATGATTCATAAATGTTCCCGCCCTCGGCAAATCCGAGGATATAAATCGGTATGGGATTGAGCGCTATGGCAAATCGAAGTTCCGCTGTCTGCTTTGTCATTGCCGCGCCTCCGACAACCTCGTTGTCAGCGTTGCGCGGGCCAATCGACTGGTCTTCATAACCGCGAAGCGGCGTCGTGGCAATAAAGCCGAGTCCTGTTCCCCCCATGAAGTAGAGTTCAATCGGAGGGATAATGGTATTGCCGTAGAACCTCGAAAGATACCCGTACTGTGAATTGAGATAGAGCGCAATCCGGTTTGTTCCGAAGAGTGGCATGTACCACTCCGACTGGAAATTCCATTTATGGAAGTCGATGTTGCCCGGAAGAACAGGGCCGCCGGACATTTCGATTGAGAGACTGACATTCGAACCGGAGGCTGGAAAGATCGGGTTGTCTACACTGTTGCGCGTGATGATCTGTGTGAGACTCACCTGACTCGAACGACCTTCCGCGTAAATTCCACGGCCATCTGTCACGTTGTTGTGTTGTCCGTTCAGGATCCAGTCGCCACGGAAGTAATCATCCGGCCACCTGAACCTGCGCCCGATACGAATTGAACCGCCCGTCTGCTTCAGATCAAACGTATACGCCTGCCGTGTATCAAAGACACTGACGCCGAGCAACGTCGGTGTACCAAGGAGCCACGGTTCAGTAAACCCGAGAGTGAACGTCCGGTAGTTCGTGCTTGTGCCGAACTGCCACTCAAAATTCAGAACCTGCCCCTCGCCGCCGGAAAGCGGATCGGAGATCGAGAAATTATTGATCGTGAAGCCAAGCGCTCCGGTAACGCCGAACGCACCACTGTAGCCGACGGAAGCGTTGATGTTATCGCTCGATTTTTCTTCAACCTCGTACGTCAGGCCAACCGTCTTGTCATCCACGAGAGCGTAGTCCGGTTTGATCTTCTCCGGATTGAAGTAGTTTAGCACGGAGATCTGGCGGGCACTTCTCATAATGGCAGCACGACTGAAATAATCTCCGGGGCGCGTGTACAGTTCCCGACGGATCACCTTGTCATGTGTCTTCGTATTCCCCTTGATGCTCACGTGCCCAATCTTGAATTGATTCCGCTCATACACCTTGATATCAATATCAACACTGTCCTCCGCGACGCGTGTCTCCTGCGGCTCCAGATTGAAGGTGAGGTAGCCGTTATCGAGATACAATGAAGCGACGTCGGTCTGATCTTCATTCCCGCGCAGGTTCTGCTCGAACTTCTCCGCATTGTACACTTCTCCGGGGAACATCACGAGACGCTGGTTCAACACGCTGTCGGGGTAGATGGTATTGCCATCCCACGTGATGTTCCGGATTTTATACTGGGCGCCTTCGTTCACGCGCATCAGAATGAACATGTCTTCCTTGTTTTCGCTGTACCCCAGCGAATCGGAAACGATCTCCGCATCGCGGTAGCCATTCTTCCGGTAAAAGGCGACGATGCGTCTCTTGTCTTCCTCGTACTTTTTGCGGTCGAAGGAGGCGGAAGAGAATATCTTCCACCAGGTCTTCTCCGAGATTTCGTCCATCTCACTTTTCAGATCGCCATCGTCGAACGCCATATTCCCTTCGAACATGATCTGGGCTACCTGTACTTCATTTCCTTCGTCAATGTCGATCTTGATGATCGCCCGGTTCTTATTTGTGTCAACCGGTTCCGTTCTTACATCGACATCAGCGAGAAGATAACCCTCCTCTTCGTACAGCTTCAGGATGTCCTTCTTGATCCGGATCAGCTCATGGGGTTTAATTGCCTTCCCCCGGTCGATCGTCACTTTTTTGAGGAGGTCTTCCTCATCAAGCTCGTCGTTCCCGAAGATTTCTGCACGTTCAAACCGCAGGAGTTCCTTCAAAGTGATGACCAGGAAGATCCCTTCCCCCACTCTTTTGTCCACATCAATCCGGACATCTTCGAAAATGCCGACGGACCAGAGTCGCCGGACTGCCTGGCCGATCTGATCACCCGGAAGCACAAACTCATCCCCCACTTTCAAACCACTATTGGCAATCACCGCAACGGGATCTGCAAGGGAATTCCCCTCCACAGAAATGCCGAGGATCTTGAAGATTTCCTGGGTTTGCGGACTTTGCGCACGGAGATGGGAAAGAGGAAACAGGCTGGCCGTCAACACCAACGCCACCACAAAATGCTTCGTCATCAAGAACCTGTTACACTCCTGATTAGCTTGTTAAAATAACTTTCGCCGTTCGACGCCTGTAATTGTTCGCTCACCATCCCGAACCGCCGCTCGCGTTTTTGATATTCCTGAATTGCATCGTACAGGTTGTTGCGCCTGAACCCGGGCCAGTAGTGCGGACTGACAACGATTTCCGCATAGGCGAGCTGCCACAAAAGAAAATTGCTGATGCGCATTTCACCACTCGTCCGGATGAGCAAGTCGGGATCCGGAACACCTGCGGTGGAAAGCGCGCCGGAAATAAGCTCGTCCGTCAGTTGATCCGGTGTAAGATTCCCTTCATGCACCGATGTGGCAATCCTCTTGACTGCTTCCGTGATATCCCATCTCCCGCTGTAACTCAAAGCGAGTGTCAAGGTGAGACCCGTGTTGCTGCTGGTGCGTTCAATATCATCCAGGAGTTCAAAGTGTACATCGCGCGGCAACCGTTCGATATCACCAATTGTCTTCAACCGGACGTTGTTACGATGAAGTCGATCTGTCTCGTTTTTCAAGGCCTTTAACAACAGACGCATCAGCAGGGAGACTTCTTCTTGAGGCCTCTTCCAATTCTCTGTGGACCAGGCATAAAGCGTCAGGTAGTCAATCCCCAATTGCCCGCAGGCCTCTACAATGTCCCGTACAGACTCCACACCCTCGTTGTGGCCTGCAATCCGCGGTAAACCACGTTGCTTGGCCCATCTTCCGTTCCCATCCATGATAATGGCAACGTGCCGAGGCATCTCGCCTGCGCTCTTAAGCTTCTCTTGCACGATCTTATCTTCCCCCGTGGCGCGTTGAGGACCTGAGGACAAAGGTTGGACTCTCCCGTTGGTACTACCGATGGTGGTAAATCGTTCCAGAAGCGGAAATTTGTGTGAAAATCTAAGTCTATTTTGCAAGAAAGTCAAGGTAACTCGTGCTCTGACAATGGGAGAGCTTGGAGAGGGCAAATTGACTTTCCCTGTCAAATGGGATATATTTCCTCGAACTCATGAGCTTTGCATACCGAATCGAAAGGATCGCGATGAAGGGGCTTCCGAACATGGCGGGGATGATGAAACAAGTGCAACAGATGCAGGAGAAGATGGCACGGGTTCAGGAAGAACTCGAATCGAAGACCGTTGTGGGTGAAGCAGGCGGCGGCATGGTAAAAGTCACTGCAAATGGCAGGCAGCAACTGGTCAAAATCCAGATCGATAAAGAAGTCGTAAATCCTGAGGATGTGGAGATGCTGGAGGACCTCGTGGTAGCTGCAAGCAACAAAGCACTTGAGGATGCCTCCAAAATGGCACAGGAAGAAATGGCAAAAGCCACAAGTGGCATGTTACCCAACATTCCCGGTTTGAATCTTCCGGGATTTTGAATAACCACAAATGCGCCCAGGCTTGTGTCTCGGTGTTTGGAAATAAATGCTCTACACATCAGAAGCGCTTCAGCAACTCATCGAAGAATTCGCCCATCTCCCGGGTATCGGCAGGAAAACAGCACAACGGCTCGCGCTATACATCCTCAAACAGCCTCGTGATGAGGTGGTCAAGATGGCGAAGGCGCTTGTCGGTGTAAAGGATAAGATTCGCTATTGCTCGACGTGCTGGAACATCACCGAAATTGACCCTTGCGCCGTCTGTTCAAGTCCCAAACGGGATCACCACCTTGTGTGCGTTGTCGAAGAACCGAATGACGTACTGGCCATTGAGAAGACAAACGATTTCCGCGGCCTGTATCATGTACTCGGGGGTTCACTCTCTCCCCTTGATGGAATAGGGCCCGAGGAATTGAAAGTGCGCGAGTTGCTCGCCCGGATCAACGGGGAGACCGTGGAAGTTATTCTTGCCATGAACCCCAATGTCGAAGGCGAGGCGACAACCATCTACCTGACCCGACTATTGAAGCCACTCGGCGTCAAAGTATCAAGAATTGCCCGCGGGCTGCCCGTGGGATCGGATTTGGAATTCGCCGATGAGGCGACGTTAAGTCGCGCATTGGAAGGAAGGGTTGTGCTGTAGATTCTTGTCGGAGGATTGGAGTTGTGAAATGGTGGAAAAGAAACAGTATCGCACAGGCGCGAAAACTCAGCGTGGCTTCCGTGGTATTTGCTTGTGCCGGACTTTCTGCGTGTGGGTTATTTGACACGCGTGAACCCGAGCCGCCCAACGCATCGAATTGTTTTTCGGCTCCGCAAACAGAACGCGGTATCGTTCTCACCAATCTCCAAAATGCCGTCGCCCAGAAATGTGCTGATACTTATACCGCATGTTTCGCAACGCTGACCTCCGGTGTGCAAGCCTTTGTGTTCGTTCCTTCCGCGGAGGCACGGGAACAATACGGAGCGGCGCTCAGTGACTGGACTCCCACGGACGAGGATGCGTATTTCCGGAACCTCATTTCCAAGAGTGTTACCAATGGGTTCGCCAGTCTTGTGCTCGTACCACTGGACTCCGTCATCACGGCAGATTCCGCGGTTTTTAATTTTGACTACACGTTCATCTTTGAACATACCGAACCCGGCTTTCCTTCTGTGGCACGCGGAAACCTGCAATATACGCTTGCTCCGGATGCAAATAATATCTGGCGTATTCACCGGTGGACGGATTTCAAGACCACCGATGAGATCACCTGGAGTCTCTTCAAGGGAAAGTTCAGCAACTGAGATGCGCATTCCCTTCATCATCGTGTCAGCGCTCTGCTCTCTCAGTGGATGTCTCAATCCCTTCGCACCGGGAAGGGACAATTCGCCATCAGAATCCCTGTGCGATCCCTCAACGATTCCGGGCATTTTCCAGTGCTTTCAAACAGCTTACACGTTTCGCGATACAACGATTTACGGTCAACTTCTTGCAGGCGATTTCGTCTTTATTTACCGTGACTACGAACTTGGTATTGACGTTACATGGGGGCGTGACGACGAGATGCGCTCCACCTACGGATTGTTCCGTAACGCGCAAAGGCTGGAATTGATCTGGAACAATATCATTTCCACTTCAGCCGACTCCACACAAATGAATGTGGTGCGCGGCTTCAATCTCTCCATTACGTTCAACCCGACAGATATCGAACGGGTGGATGGTTACGCCAACCTGACTTTCGAGCGGGCGCGTGTCTCCGATCCGTGGAAGATCGTGCGCTGGCGGGATGAATCAAATTTCTAGGGCCACTCAATGAGTTTCCGTTACACGGTAAAAGAAAGTTTCTCCGGCTTTCAACGCGCAAAGCTTTCTTCCTTTATTTCCATTCTCACGATTACCATTTCCCTTCTCCTCCTCGGAGTATTTGTCATTCTCACGGTCAACGCCTCGCGTTTCATTGATGCGTTGCGAAGCAAAGTGGAGCTGGAGGTATTCCTGCAGGAACCGCTGAGCCGACGGGAGATTGCAGACCTGCAACAACAGATCTCTTCGACCAAAGGAGTGGACACGTTGATCTTTATTTCGAAAGACGATGCTGCGCGCATTTTCAAGCAGGAGTTCGGGGAAGACATCGATAAAGTACTCGACTTCAATCCGCTTCCCCCCTCATTCAAACTTTCGCTGAAAGATGGATACAAAACATCGGCGAGAGTGGAGGAACTGCATCAACAACTCCTGAAAATCAAAGGCGTGGACAGTGTTGTCTACAGGAAGGCTCTTCTTGAACTCATTGATGAGCGCACAGCATCCGTCAATAATCTTGCACTCGGCCTTGGGATGTTGATCAGCATTTCCGCAATCTTTCTCGTTTCCAACACCATCCGCCTTGCGATCTATGCCAAGCGACGACTTATCCGAACGATGGAACTGGTGGGTGCTACGCGGGGATTCATCCGGCTTCCTTTTTTGTTGGAGGGAATAATGCAGGGACTTCTCGGCGGGATTCTCGCTTCCTCGATACTGTATCTCTTGCTGGAGTACGCAGCTCCATTCGTGTCATTGGATTTCGCCACGTACATTAGAATGGAGCCGGTATTCTATCTCGCCGTCATCATTGCAGGAATCATCCTCGGTCTCCTCGGCAGTGTTATTTCCATACTTCGGTTCATCAGGCTCGCAAGCACCGACCGATAGTTGTGGCCTGAGTAACACTTCCCCTGATACCCATACCCGACTGCATCCACAACACCCGTATGCAGCATGTCCATTCTATCTATCCACCAAAAAAACAATGCCCACCGATCTCAACTGTTCCGGGATCGATGGGCATGCGAATCAGAGAAAATGAGTGTCGTTTATTTCATCAACAACATTCTCCGCACTTCGGTAAAGTGTGTTTCGGTTCCCGAGGTTGCCGTGAAGACTTTGGAGCGTGCAAGTTATCACACACACGAATCCAAGCCATTCGAAATAGTGTACTTGATCTCACGCAGAGAAAGGTGCTTACGACTTTCGCAACAAATAGATAAACACCGGCGCACCAATGGCAGCAGTCACCGCGCCAACAGGAATTTCCGTTGGTGCCAGCGCCGTTCTTGAGATAATATCTGCAACGATCAGAAAACTTGCACCGAGAAGACATGATGCCGGCAGGAGCAGACGGTGATCCGGACCGAACAGCATGCGACAGATATGAGGAATGATCAGTCCGACAAATCCGATAACCCCGCTGACTGACACCACAAGCCCGGTAATGAGCGAAGCGAGCAGATATGCACGCCTCTTTACCTTTGTCACCTCCACACCGAGTTGCATTGCTGTTTCATCCCCCGTCGAGATAAGATTAAAACTCCGACCATGAAACAAGAGAAGCACACAACTGGCAATGAGGAAGGGTGCAACCACCACGAGCGATTCCATGCTTGCGCTGCTGAGGTTGCCCATGAGCCAGAGGAACGCGTTGCGCAGCTCCTGATTAAAGACTGCAATCAGCATGAGCACGGCCGCATTGAAAAACGCACCGATCATCACCCCGGCAAGCAGGAGCGTAAACGTATCAAGTTTTCCCCGCCTCTGTGCAATCGCATACACAAGCAACATGACAAGTCCTGAACCGATGAACGATGCCGCAGGCGTGGTAATGTGCGATGCGCCAACCGAGAAACCGATGGCAAGGATTGCCCCAATTGTTCCCCCACTGGAAATGCCAAGGATGTACGGCTCGGCAAGCGGGTTACGCAACATTGCCTGGAAGACTACTCCCGCAATGGAGAGTCCGGCACCCACAAGCGCGGCCAGTAGAACGCGCGGCAACCGTATCGTCAACAGAATGGTGCGGTCGGATTCCGTTGCGCCTCCCAACAGCACATCAAGCATTCTGGAGAACGGAATCCCGACACTTCCCACGGAAAGTCCGGCAATAACAACGACGAGGAGAAGAGCGGAGAGACAACCGAGAACGAGGAGTGTGCGTTGCATGGTGAGTGGACCGCGCAGCGAAGTCGTTCCCATCTATTCGTTTTCCTTCGAGCCAATATTCTCCCACATCTCCTTCACGAGATTCTTGACCCCATCGCCGCTGACGGCTGAGATATAATGCACCGGGGTCTTGCCGAATTTTACTTTCTTCAGCGCTTTCATCCCGGCTTCATCGACGATATCCGTTTTCGTCATCACGATGATCTTTGGCTTGTTGGCCAGTTCTTTATTGAACCGCGTGAGTTCGTTCAGCAAGGTCTTGTAATCGGACTTTGGATCTTCACTGATGGACTCAATGAGGAAGACAAGCACACTCGTCCGTTCGATGTGGCGAAGGAATTGAATGCCGAGCCCCTTCCCCAGGTGCGCACCCTCGATCAGTCCGGGAATATCCGCAACCACGAAGCTCTTCCCGTAATCGATGCGCACGATACCGAGATTGGGAACGAGCGTGGTGAACGGATAATCCGCAATCTTGGGCTTCGCTGCGGAGATGACGGAAATGAGTGTGGACTTGCCTGCATTCGGAAATCCAACGAGCCCGACATCAGCAAGAAGTTTCAGTTCAAGTTCGATCTCGCGTTCCTCGCCGGGCTCACCCTGTTCGAATTCACGCGGCGCCTGGTTTGTTGATGTGGCAAACATTGAATTTCCCCTTCCTCCTTTTCCTCCCTTCACGACAACAAACGTATCGCCATCATGCACAAGATCACCCAACACTTCAGCGGTTTCTTTATCATGGATCACGGTGCCGACCGGGACATCAAGCGTGATATCCCGACCACTTTTTCCTGTTTTGTTGGAACCCAGACCGTGTTCTCCGCGCGGCGCATCGTAGCTCCGCTTATATTGAAAATCAAGGAGCGTGTTGAGTTGTCTATTCGCGCGAATGACCACACTGCCGCCGCGGCCTCCATCGCCCCCATCGGGTCCGCCTTTCGGAACGAATTTTTCGCGCCGGAAACTCACACACCCCACACCGCCGTCGCCGGCTTTGACATTGATTGTTGCCGCATCCACGAATTTCATATGTTGGGGGAAGGCTCCTGATTGTACCGTTGATGGATGACGTCTGTGAATTGAATAACAACATCAGCATATGGATCAAGCCCGTTCATATGGAAAAATTGGTTCAGGTACATTGAAGCATCCTTCCAGTTCGGCGTGTTCTCCAATGCGTCAATCACCCCCGCATAATACGACGCGTCTTTACCGAAAAGTTCTTTAATAAAGAGGGCTTGCTGTTCATCCGGGATCGTTGATGCGAGCGGGGGTAGTTTCGGAACTGTCTGCCGTTCTGAAATCCCTGAAAAGGTCAATGACAATGCAAGGTTGCGCCGGTCTTTATGGATATTCGCACCAGCTTGTTGCTCCGCCTGAATATCCGCCTGCTGGTCGGGCCGATCCTCAAACAGACTTTGCTGTTCCTGCTCCACAGATTCTTCCGCTTGAACTACTTCCGCTGGAATCTCAGGTACAATATCCTGTGATGAGGAATCTGCAATCGGTGTCTCATCGGTTGAAGGAACGTCTCGCTCAAGAGATTGTTGAGCCTCAACCGGTTGTTGCGCTGCTTCAAGCTCATCCAGCATCCCGATCAAGTCCACAAGGGAAAGTTCATCCCTGCCGCGTAACTTGCAAACGTTCTCAATGTATTCTTTGAGCACAGTTTGCTCTTTGTCCGCAAAGAAGAGAGTCACGGGCTTCATGGGAATCGTATCAACGCCGGGCGGATTGGCAAGCACGAGGAAATCAAAAATCGGTTTGGTGAGTATCGCGAGTTCACGGCCACTATCCTGACGCATCACCTGCAGATCGATTTTTTTCACTACGTCCACGAACTGATCAAGAGTGATATGCGTCCATGCTTTATGAGCCACGACACCATCAAGCAATCTCCTGAAATATTCGTAGTCCGCTGTGTACTCCAGACGTTCACGTACCGCACCAACCGAAAGCCTGTCGGCCTGTTCAAAGACAAAATGCCGCAATGTCCAACGCGGCCTGCAGAGATAGTTGCCGAGGAAATGGACTGCCTGGTCGATGAGGGCGACAAACTCGGTGTGTGTGAAAGCATACTCCAACGCGCATGAACGAATGAACCCGTTCAACACGGAAGACATGCCGGTCGCATTCACGTCCACACGTGCGAACCTGGGATTCACCAGCAACTCCCGCCGAAGTTCCCGCGCCAGCTCGGCTTGGATGTAGGACTTGATACCAAGAGGAATCGGCGAAGAAATAAATTCCTTCAACGATATGGCATCGCGCTGGCCGATCGTTCGATCCGTCAGGACGGAGATGATGCGTTCCGTGTGTTGTTCGAGCATACTCAATTTGATGATTTTTTCAGAACGGATTTTACCCGTTCAATTTCCTTGTGTGCCGCGGCTTTGAATGTCTCGTCAATTCCTGAGCGGCTGATGATCTGCTGGTACATGGTCAACGCCTGATCGTGACGCCCCATTTTTTCATACGATTGTCCGGACATATAAAGAGAATTTGCGGTCCAGTCGATCTTCCCTTTCTTGGTGACGAGATACGGCACTTTCAGAAAGTCCAGGATAGCCTGTTGGTAATCTCCCTTGTTGTAGTTCGCTTCGGCAATGTAGTAACGCAGTTCACCCTCAAGATCACTTCCCGCCTGATCCAGCAGCGACTGCAGGTGTGCCGCCGATTGGTCATTGTAACCGAGTCTCTGATAAAGAATTCCGATCTTCACCTTCTTGTCGAAACTATCCTCGGCATTCGGATACAACTCCAAGTACTTGCGGGTCAGAGTGAGTGCGGCATCGAATATACCAGCCGTCTCATACGTTTCGATGAGATTACTCATCGCATAGGGAAGAAGCTCGGGGTCGGCATTGGGATCGTCAACGATTCTTTTATAGTTCTGCGTCGCCTCATCCCATTTTTCCGCGTTGTAGTGGATATTGCCCAGCGCAAGATATACACGAGGAAGAATGGCCGAGCGGGGATGGGCTTTTTGCAATTGGTCGAATTGCTTGATCGCATCCTGCGGTTTGTTTGAGACCTCAAGAATCTTCCCAATCCAGTACATTGCTACGGGAGCCGACGGGGTCTCATCATACTTATCCGCAACGCGGTCAAAAGATTTCCGGGCGTTTACGTAATCCTCTTTGCGGTAGTGGTAGCTTCCCTTCTCCAATTCGAACGAAGCGATCTCTTCATCTGCATCCTTATGCGTTGCCGTAAAGGTCGCGATGTCCTTCTCAACACCCGCGAGATCGTCATTGCGCAAACGGGAGAGAATGCGTCTGCTCTCGTAGAATCGCTTATCGGGTTCTTTCGTTGCGGACTGAGCCAGTGAGGTGTATTGTTTGAGCGCATCGGCGTAGTTGCCATTGTCAAAGAGAAGCCCGGCGATCTCCTTTGTTGCGGCGACATCGGGAGCAGCATTGGCCGCCTGACGAAAGTATGATGTTGCCAGATCGAGCGATCCTTCTTTTTGATAGATCACCCCGAGAAGATTATACGCCCTGGCTCCATCCTGACCTGTGGGGTGCTTCTCCACAAAATCCAGAACATGATTCCTGGCTTCTGTTGTTCGACCGAGGCCATGTAAAGCGATGCCGAGCGCAAGATGAAGATCATCGCCGATACCTTCTTCCGTAAAAGAGTCTTCTTGCTGTTCATGCAACAATTCACTGTAGAGGTCTGTAGCTTCTTCATAATTGCCTGTTGCAAGGAGAGCATTCGCAAGTTTGCGGCGAGCGTTCTGCCCCAAAGCGGTGTAAGCAAAATCATCGGCGAGGAGGCGATAGTAACTTGTCGCTTGAATACTGCTTCCCTTCTCCCCCACAATCCCGGCAAGAGCATCAAGCACCGCGGGAGCATAGCGACTCTTGGGATGTGATTCGATGAACGCGTCGCCAATAGCCACGGTGGAGTCAGGCAGCCCGACCGCTTGCAACAGGCGGAACCTTTCATACCCAGCCCGTTCAGCAGAAGGTGAAGAAGGAAAGTCACGGGCAACTATCGTGAATGATCCAAGAGCGTCCTTTACACTATCTGTCTGGAGTTGTAACAGGCCGAGCGTGAGCCACAATGTATCGCGGTGCGGAAACGTCGGATAAGAAGTAAGAATGTCGTTGATCGCTGAACGCGCGCCGGTTACCGTATTGGCGTTGAGCATGAATAACGAAACATGTGCGCTGTTCAAGCGACGCTCATCGGGTGCGGACGCGAGGAATGTCTCATATGCCTCGGAAGCCTGTGATCGATATTGCTGGTCGTTCCATGACAAGTATTCCAATGCCTTCGCCCTGAAAAAAAGCGCATTCGTCAGCCGCTCTTCGCTTACGCCACTGTTGATGGCATTCGTGAATTGCGCAGCCGCGGCGGCATAATTTTTCAAATCATAGAAGTACACCTCGCCAAGGCGGTACGCAAGCCCTTGCTTGTCCCGATCTGCAACCACATCCCCGAGCAACAACGCGAGTCGTTCGAGACCGGCATCTTTATCCTTGGCTTCAAACGTCCGGATGATTTTTATCCGCTGTTCTGTCTCGTCGCGCAACTCGGATGCAGGGAACCTGGTTGCAACGAGTTGATACAACTGAAGAGACCTGTCAAACTCGCGCAACTGCTCATAGCATCTCGCCGCACCGATCAGTGCATCGTCTGCGAGCGGCGAGAGCGGAAAACGGCTGGAGAGTTGTTCGAAGTAAGAAGCGGCTTTGCGAAGATCGGTTCCCTCGTGTTCGTTGAGTGCCGCAAGGCGCATCAGAACTGCCGGTGCGGAGACATCATCCGGAAACTGATCGAGGTACGCGTCGTAGTGTTGCACGGCCTGTGTGGAATTTCCCTGGTCCTCTGCATTACGAGCGAGCTTCACCTGCGCACGTTTTTTCAACCATTCGGGCCCGTCGGACTTGATGACCTGGTTGCAGAGTTCATTCGATCTCTTGTAGTTCTTTGCCTTTGCATTCACCCCCGCGCTCTTCCATGCCACATACGGAACAAGAGTATCTGCGGGAAATGCAGCAAAGAAATTGTTGTAATATTTGACGGCATTGGAATAGTCCTTCTGCGCGGCGTATGCATCACCTGCCATCACAAGGGCGTCCTTACTGAGAGACGAATCGACTTGCCCCTCTGAGGCGAAAGCCCTTTTCAAGTTCTCCGTCGCTTCTGCGTACTGGCCACGGACAAGAAACAATTTGCCGAGATGGAGATACGCACCCTGTACGGCCGGGGACTTGGGATACTTGGTGATGATCTCCTGGTAGTTTCCCCGCGCCTGTTCACTCTGCCCCATTGACTGCGCTATGTTTCCCAGTATGAGTAACGCCTGCGCCCGCGCTTCCGGTAGCGGATCGCCTTCAGTAACACGCTTCAGCTCATTCCGTGCCTGGTCGAGATTCCCCTCCTCAAAATACATTTTGCCCAAAAGTGTTCTTGCCGCAAGGATGGCATTGCTCGCAGGATATTCTTGCAACACAATGCGCAGAACGCGGCGTGCATCGTCCGGCTGTCCGGCAAGGGTGAAGTACTTCCCCGCCTCAAGCAGGGCATTGGGTGCGATCGTGCTTTTGGGGTGGAACGCTTTCACGCGCTCGAATGCCAGCGCCGCTTCACGATGGTTGTTTGTCGCCGCATAGGATTCACCCACATTCCACCATGCATCGGGAGCCTTGGGGTTTTCCTGGTACGTCAGCGCAAATGTCTGAAACGTCATCCGCGCATCGTCATAGTGCTTGAGTTGTAACTGGGCCAGACCGAGATAGAACCGGGCTTCTATCGTTTGCGAAGTGTTCGGATAGGAGGCGACGAATTGCTTGAGCTGTTCTGTCGCGAGATCAAACAGTTTGTCATTATAAAGATTGATCGCCAGTTTGAAATCGGCGTTTTCTTTTGAATTTTGGGCTGAAAGAGGGTGGCACGCGATGGCCAACAGCACGAACCATTGGAGGATTTTCATAAGGGCTACTGCTCGTTCCGCACGCTATCAATGAGAAGATGGCTCCAAGTTACACTTTATTTGTTTTACGAGCAAGGTAGTGGGGGGAACGATGAGTAATGAACTGTAAGCAATTATTGAGTCGTCCGGGAAAACTTTTACAGGTAGAATCTACCAATCAGTGGGAGCCAGACGATGGAAATGGTCATTCATCGTTACAGTACAAGGTTTAAGCAAGCAGTGGTTGCAGATGTGGTATCGGGACAGCATACTTCGGAGTATCGGACGCCAATGTTGACACTTATGGAAGTGCCTTCACAACGATCCTGAAACCAATATCCTGACTACTATGCTCGGGTTGAAACGCGTCCCGGTAGGGAATGTAGAGGTAAGCGATACTCGCGCTGTACCAGGATCCACCGCGAGCGACTCGAAGCCCGGCAGTGTCATCATGGCCTCGCTCATCATCGACGAATGGTCGGTCACGATTGTAGGGACGGTTGATTGATTGCGTCCACTCGACGACATTGCCAGATAAATGATATGCGCCGAAACGATTGGGGCGATACTGTCGCCGCGTATCGCCGATGCCAACTACTGTAACCGGAGCATCAGGGTTCTTTTTCCAATTATAGAACGGGATCTCCTTATCACTCACAGTTCCACTTAGCGAATAGTCAAGGCCGTCGGGTCCTCGCGCTACCTTCTCCCACTCGGCTTCGTTGGGAAGGGAAAATAACCATTTGCTCCCACCAATTCTCCTGGTAAGCCACCTACAAAAGGCATTGGCCTCGTACCACGTAATCCATGTGATCGGCAAATCATCACGTCCGAATCGATCGTAGTCGGGCTCGCTCGGCACGAGGAGAGCAGAGCTGTGTGAAGTACTCGTGCGTCTCCATCGTTTGCCCTCGTCAGTCCAATTCGAGTCCTCCGCGTATCCATCAGAGGAGTTGAGAAACTTCCTGAACTCACCGTTCGTCACTTCGTACGGCGCAATGAAGAAAGCTGAGAGCCAGACATGGTGCGGTTCACGCGGATTCAACCTGTCACCCAACAAGGAATTCCCACTTGGGATGTAGAGATAGTCCGGAAGAGTGTCGGTCAGACGTGGGGGAAAATCTCTCGGCAACGGACGGACCGTTACATTAAATGAACCTCCCTCATCGGGGCCACAGCTATAACCTATAAGCGAGATAGGAATATATGAAAGCTCCGTACCTTCCTTGACTCTCAGAAAATAATTGCCCGCGGAGAGCCAGATGTTGCTGCCATCAAACGAAGTTGAGGCTGTATCGGAGAGCGACTTTCCTGCGCGAAACAGAGTCAGTGTTGCCTCCGACAAATTCGAGACCTTCAGTTCCGTTTCGCTGTGTTCATAGTGAAACTGATCCTCTCGCTCATCCCTCTTCACGAGGTCAAAGACAAACCAGGTCAAGATGAGGACGATTGCCGGCACTATGATCATCCAACTGAAGACCTTTTTCATCAATGGCCCGGGTGAGTGAAAAAGATCAAAGGTCCTGCCGACGGATCAATCGAACAGAAATAAGCAATGGCGCACACATCCATGTAAGGAGGCCAAGAATCAATAAGGATATGCTTGCAGACGTTCCTCCAAGGAATCTCATCATCGCAGCGCCAGCCGCGCCAAATATCGTCACATTGTCAAGCAGGATGAGCGTTGCAACCCTTACCATGTCCACAGGATTACCGAAGAGCGAAAGGAACAGGAATGTATTCGCTGATTGACCCTTGAACAGCAGTGACCCGCCAAGGGCGAGCAAATCATAGAACAGAACAAAGAAGAACCAGAGGGAAAGCGCGATCCCGAACGCCCTGGATTTCCTCTTGCTCACCGTTGCGATAAGAACCGACACACTCAGGAATGTGAGTGAAAGCGAGAGCGAGAGAAGAACGAACCACACATACCTTCCAAACCCCTGTATGCCGTTTGCCGAGACGACTATTATTCCAGCCAGTGAGAAACCCATGAGTGTGGAGAGCGCGATGGAGAAAAACACACCCAGCCACTTGCCGATCAACACCTCGGCCCGTGACAATGGTTGCGAGAAGAGTAACTCCGCCGATCCCTTGTCGCCGGTAAAACTCAGGGTTCCCATGGTGAGTGCGACGAGAGGTACGATGTAGAGAACCAGGTTGAGAAGGCTGGCCGACGTCCGGGTGAAGTCCTGCATCCCGGAAAACCCTTCGGTACGAATGCCAATATACGAAATGCTTACCACCAGAATCCCAAAAACAAAAGCGAAGATCACCGTCCATTTATTACGGATGTTGATGACAAGCTCCTGCTTCGCGATATAATAGATCGATGCAAAATCCATTCAGCCTTCCTCTACTGGTTGCTGCCGCTTATCACCCGTCAATCCGTCTCAGTTTCACAACAACCCATCCCACACCCCTCTTTTGAGGTCAACACTTTTACCGGCGGATATTGTTTCTGGATTTCCCTCGCCCTTACCGAATCGGCAAACGCAACCTTCCCCGAACCCATCGGTGTCTCGATGTCTGTCTCAACTATCGTTGATCGCTCGTATGGGATCCACTCTTTCGTATCATAGTCTTTTAGATACGTTGCCGTAATCACTACATCACTGTGGGACACCCTGAACTTGAGCATACAGCCGATATCGTCGAACTTAAAAACCTCGCCTTGATCGTTGATGATCTCAGATGCAAAACGATGATCAGAGAACGCCATTTTACAGTTGGAACATATATCCTCGGGATAAATATCAACGGGACTTATATCGTGCGTCGCGCAGCCACCCAGTATTACAAGAAATAACCAAGCCAGATTTCGTCTACTCATTCTCTTTGCTCCCAACGTAATGAAGATACAGGTCTTCTATGGTTTGTGTTGCCAGACGTGTTCGTTGCAAATTCTCGACCGATTCGTCGGCAACCAGTTTGCCACCCACAAAAATGCCGACACGGTCCGCTAACTGCTCGGCCTCTGCAAGGAGATGCGTCGAGAAGATGATCGTCTTTCCCATCTCTTTTTGTCCCAGGATGAATTCCCGGAACCTCTTTACGCCTTGCGGGTCAAGGTTAGCCGTCGGCTCATCAAGCACAAGGATTGGTGCATCCGCCAGGGAGAGAACTGCCAGTCCAAGACGTTGAATCATTCCTCCAGAAAACTCTCCCACAGGTTTGTCTGAGAAACCGTTGAATCGTGCTCTCTCCAGAGCATCCTTGGCCCGTTCTATCGGCAACTTCCGGATTCGACAGTAGAACGTGACGATTTCTCTCGCGGTCTGATTCTCAGGAAACACAACCCGCTGAGGGAGATAGCTCAGTAGTTGTCGGTTGACCTTCGGGTGTTCCGTTGTATTCAGGCCGTTGATGAGAACCTTTCCCTGACTCGGGATCGTCAACCCGACGATGATCTTCAGCGTTGTTGTTTTGCCGCTCCCGTTTGGCCCGAGGAGAGCATAGACTTCCCCCTGCTGAACGGTCAGCGATACATCGGCCACCGCTGTGAACTTTCCATACTGTTTGGTCAGATGCGTCACCTGAATCATCGTCCGCCCCTCCCTGCCAATTGGCGATACACAAATCCAAACGCGAGAATACAGATGACCGGAACAAGAACCGACACCGGCGTTGACGCGGAGTTGGCCCGTGAAGATTGCATATCAGATGTTTTCATATGCACGGGATGCATCAGCGGATAGAGATCAACTTCATCCGTGAGTTCTAGAATTGGGAATGCCTTCGCAGCAACGGCCAGCGCCTGCGATGCAGGGCTGTACAGATAGAGTCGTGTGTTCGCGTTCCGACCTTCGAGATAGTTGAAGACGTCTTGAATTTTCATAGGCACATCACCAACACCGTCGCCATCAAGATCGTACCCCTCATACTGTGTCCAATAGTTACCACGACCGTTCTCGTGCCAGTGTGTCTCCGTCCGTTTTCCGACAATCGTCAAAGGATTGATGTTATCAATGAAATTGTTCGCCGCGAATGTGTTGTTGATGGAATTCTGGAACATCTGCAGAGCAACGTCATTCTGTGCAATTATGTTATGACGGAACTGGTTGTCGGTGGACGCCTCGAAGAACATCCCGACAACGTTGTCACTGATAATGTTGGAATCTGCGACAAGACCGTGACAGTCCTGAAAGAGGATCCCAAACGAGGCAAAGCCGCGGTTGTGCATGAAGACATTGCCGCGCATCGTGATGCCTCTGGAATACATGATGGCAGCACCAGCAACATTGTCGTGGAACCTGTTCTTAAGAAAAACGTTCGAGTCGGCATACATGTAATGCAAACCGTAGCGGACGTTAAATGCCTCATTCCCCTCAATGTGCAGGTGGCTCGCATTCTGGATGTAGAATCCGTCACGCACATCTGTAATCGTATTGCCGAGGAAGGTGTTGAGATTTGAGTTCCAGATATGGATACCGCTGCCTCGCTCCCCAAGCTCGAGCTGTGCACGCCCTACGATGTGGTTATTCGTCACGATATTGTGTTCGGCCTGATACAGGTAGACACCGAACAACACATCCCGCAGTTCGTTGCCTTCGACTCGATTGCCATTGGACTTGATGAGAATTCCGGCGTCCTCATTTACAAGCATTGTCCCCGAATGCTCAACCACAACTCCCTCGAGAACACAAGAATCAGCAGTGATGGTGATGACACTGCCACTTCCCTCTCCACGAATCACCGGGCTATCAATCCCCTTCAATACCAGGCGCTTATCAATCAAGAGATTACCAACGTGGGTGCCAGACGGAATCAGGAGTGTGTCACCCGGTTTGGATGACATTATTGCAGATTGGAGAACGAATGAGCCAGCCAGCCCGACATGGATGTCGAGCAAGCAGACACACAGCATGATCAGTATTGTGCGTCGCGACTTCATGCGGGCCTGATGCCCTTTGCCTTTAACCACGACTTGCGTGACAGCCACATGGCAACAAGAAGTAACAACGGCAACACTCCCATGAAGTACGAACCATAATCCGGGTAACTGTACACTTCGAAGTTCGCCATCGTCGTATGGCCGAAGAGTGGTGGTGTAAACGGGGGGACCTTTACAGCTGCCGTTGCATCAAGCTCATGTCCGTACAAATAGAGCTTGTGATAGAACGTCCAGAGTGAAAAGAGACCAAAATAAGTGAACAGGACAAACAGATCTACAAGTTTCGACATCTTTCCCAAAACCACAACACGCAGAGCAAGCAGCATCACACCGCCAATGACAAACGGAATCCATTTGAACTCCGTGAAATCGTCTTCTTTCAATGCCCTCATGCCGATGTAGTGATTGAGCGAATTGATCTCCTTCAAGTCATCTCTGTTTGGCGTCTGCCCTCCTTCGAGCTTGGAGGAATAGATGTTCAGCACCAAACCTTCGGGAAACTGATTCGAGTATAGCGTCATATTCCAAAGCGGCAGGAAGAACGTTGGAAGCAACAATACCGCTGCAAGGAGTATGATGACTCTACTGCGAAGATCAATCGGCGTCTCGAAGAATGACGACGCTTTTTCCAGGTACTTCTGCATCACACACCTTCCTTTCACAACACATTTGCGTCATAGGGACGCTCAATTGAACGTCCCTATTGACCAATGCTACTTCTTATTACCTTGCGACGAGATTCTTGTTTCCGGCTTTGTTTACCGACGTTGTCGATCCACTCCCTTTCACAAGAAGGTATCCCTGCATTTCCTGGTGAAGCGCCGAACAGAAGTTCGTGCAATAGAAGGGAAACACGCCCTGTTTGTCCGCAATAAACTCAATCGTCTTTGTCTCGCCTGGATCAACGACGACGTTTATATTGTACTCGTTCAGGCCGAAACCATGCAACTCATCGGTTGTCTGTTCGATGTTGGTCATGTAGATCGTAACCTTGTCGCCCTTGTTCACTTCCACGTTGGTGGGTTCGAAGCTTGAACGCACGGCAATCATGTAGACCTCGACGTTCTTGCCATTGCGAACAACCTTTGCATCCTTGATATCCCAAATAGCCTTCGGGTGTTTGTTCTCCTCTTTCGGATACACTTCGATCGGATTCAGCTTATCAGCTTTGATCATCTGCGCGTAGTGCGGTTCAGGCTCGGTGAACGCATCATACAACAAGTTCATCTTCTCGCCGGAGATGTCGATCAACTGTGACGCCTCGGGCTGAGAGGGGCCAACGCTCAGATGACGGCCATGCGAAAGCTTGTTTAATGCAATAAGAAACTCACCCGTTGGATGTTTCGTGTCGCCTTCGGACGCACACAGGTGGCCAATGTTGTAGGAAACCGGAATCTTGTCGACGACTTCCCATGTCCCCAGCTTCCACTTTGCAATTGCGCTCTCAACAAACAGCGACGTATAGGCGAATCCTTTATCATCGAATTGTGTATGCAATGGTCCAAGGCCGACGTTGACTTCCGCATCTTTTATGGCGTCATAATTCAGCACTGGAATCCCATCCTCGTTCCCCGTAAAGTCCCTTTTTTGGATCGCCGTCAGCATTTTCTCGATATTGAACACTGTGGTAATACTCTGCAGCTTGCCGCTTGCGATGATGTACTTGCCATCTGGACTCACATCAACCCCGTGGGGGGACTTGGCAGCGGGGAGGAGATACACAACTCCCTCCGCATCCTTCGGATCTATGACCTTTGCTCCACCGATCATCTTGAACTTACCATCCTTGATTGCTTTTTCGGCAGCAGGCCAGTTCACCGCGACGACATAGTCACGGTCCTTTTGTGTTGAAGTTACTTCCAGCTTGCCCGTGGCTCTTTCGCTGTTGTAGCATGTCCAGAAGCCCCAATCCTTGCTTGGACCCTTGCCCGCATCACCGAGGTCATAATTGAATGGGGGCATCATCACTTCCCACCCCAAGGACATAGTACCGGTCTTGCTATCAACAGCAATGCCTGCAACGATGCCTTTGAACTTCGTTGCATAGTCTTCGATCTTCTCAAACGTTCCTCTCGGAAGTGGAATCGAGAATCGTGATCCGGCGAGAATGTACTCGGTATTCTCCGTGCAGAACGACGAGCAGTGATTTCCGGAAACGTTCGGAATTGGTCCGAAGATCTGCTTCGTCTTGAAATCGCGCAGATCGATACGTGCCATGCGATTATTCGCGTTGTCTGAAATAAAGAGCCAGCGGCCATCATAGTCACCGTTGGTCTCGCTCAGTGACGGGTGGTGGGCATCACCCCAGGTGAATCCGCCCAGCATCTCCTTACTTTCCTTGTCAAACCCATACCCTGTTGCCGGGTAAGGCGTGAAGACAGGGATTGTTGAAATATGTCGCATCGACGGTACCCCATAGACATAGACTTGTCCCGAATGGCCACCCGATTTGAAGCTGTAATACTTGTCCATATCGCCCGGCGCGACATACGTCTTGAGTGCCGCTTCCTGAACATCGGAGCGTGCCCCGGCACCACCGCGACCTTGCTTCTCGCCACCGCAGCTAACGAACAATGCTGCAACGACAATCATCAGTGCAATAAGTTGTGACTTCATACGTTTGACTCCTCGATGGTTTGTATTTACCGCGTTAACTACCAGGTTTCTTTGAAATTGGTTTGGACTCTTCCTTGCGCTGTTGTCGTTTGATCTCATATGCCATACGAAGCTTGTCAACTGCTTCCTGCCGCTCCTCGGGAGTAAGCGTTATCATCGTTGAAAGCACAACTTCCATTGTACCGGTGGGTCGCGCAAGGAAATCATCAAGAGTACGACCGAACCGTGCCTGCACATCCTCAACCGCTATTGCAAGGTCGGGACCAATTTGAGCTGCTGCGTCAATGCCCAACGTCGAGACCGAGTGGCAGACAAAGCAGTTCTTCTTCACGAAGAACGACCCCGGGCCCTTGAGCATGCGCTCCTCTTTTTCGGTCTCCTCTTTGGTCGGCACATCCCGATAATTGTTGTTCGGGATGTACTCAACAGGGATCTTCTCCTTCCTCCAGCTCATTACCAGCATTGCCAGGGCTTGTGCATCGGCGCTTGAGAAGTTGAAGTTTGGCATAACGGTTTCCGGCACGAGTTCCTTGGGGTTCTTCATGTGTGCCGCATGCCAGGTGAACTCCGAATAAAACCCCTTGATGCGCTCATAGTTGAACTGTTCAGGGTTCTTCATGCCTTCCCATGTCAGATCAGGACCGACGGTGCCACCTCTGCCGTTAATGACATGACACGCCCTGCACCCTTTCAGCGTCACAAGTTCCTTTGCCCTGTTGATGGATGTTGCACCTTTCGTTTCTTTGTCATATCGATGGCAGGTGTTGCATCTCATCTGCATGAGCGCCTTCTTGTCATTCAACACATAGAACTCCCCAAGCTCCTTGCCCAATAGCGGTTCTTCCCAGTCCTTAATCAATCCATGAGCGCTTTCCATGTCAGTTGCATGGCCTTGGCCGCCGTGACACGTCGTACAAGCAAATTTTTGAACCGGATGCTTCTCCAGTATGTCCCTGGGATGTGTCCGGAAAGGCTCTACTGCATTCTCCAACCCCTTCCATTCATACGCCTGATGGCAAGTGATACACCTGTCTGCTTTGTCAAGCTCTTTCACATAGACTTGCTGCAGCCCAACCGGCACAGTTGCTGCGCGGTCGGCCCCGAACTTCTCTTCCACAAGATCGCGGAACTCCGACTGATAACTCTTCCATTCAGGAGTCAGATAATTGTAGGAGATGAATCCCATCAGCACCAACAATGCAATCCCGACAATACTCAGCAGCAGCTTGTCCTTCTTCACTGAAGTGAGTTTTTCTTTCGCGTTCTTATGATCCATTATATCCTCGAATCCAGTAATCTTGAATTCAGTTCCTAGAACTTTACCGGCATTTCAGGCCACGACTCCCACGGCCAATAGAAATTCCAGTAGGGTCCACGGAGAAAAGTGCCGATGATGGTAAAGACGATGATGAGAAGACAGATAAGGAGGAATACCATATTCTGCTTTTTCCGCTCGGGCGCAAACCACACTCCCACGGAGTTGATCCCGGACGTGTCGCGATACGGCCACCAGACTGCCAGGAGCACGAGAAAGCCCGGCAACAAGATTCCGCCAATCAATGCGCCATTGATCGTGAAGAGCCCGAGGTTGAGTGTTGTATCCGTAACAATCTCCTGCAGCCAAAGAAAATACCACGGTGCTTTTGCCGGGTTCGGTGTTACTGTTGGATTAGCAGCGGTCTCCAGTGGTGCCCGGAAGACGATTGTCAGGATCACTGAGGCCACAAATGTCAGAAGGGTGACAAGCCAGATCCTTCGTGTCAGGTTTGGTGTTGAGGGGATGGAGTCTTTCTCCTCATCAACCATGGTGTTCTTCACGTGAACGGTCGCGCCCTGCGTGATGCCAAGAAGTGAATACGTCTTGGACTTGACTGGAGCGACGGTCTCCGCACGCTGTTCAAGGATTTCATGGTCAACCACGGCCAGACCCCCGTCTTTTCTCACACGCCACATATGCCATGAGAAAAGAAACAGCACGACCATGGGGAGAAAAAACACGTGAAGGACATAGAACCGGATGAGCGCATTCTGGTCGATTTCACTGCCACCGAGGAGGAAGAAGCGAATCCACTCGCCGACGAGTGGCGCTGCGCTTGCAATGTTTGTTCCTACGGTGATTGCCCAGAACGCAAGCTGATCCCATGGAAGCAGGTATCCAGTAAACGAGAGAAGGAGTGTAACGAGCAGAAGTGCAACCCCAATAATCCAGTTCAGAGGGCGGTTTGCACCAACTGCGCTTCCGTTCTTGTACGCACCGGTGAGGAACACCCGTACCATGTGCAGAAATACGACGGCCACCATCAGGTGGGCGCAAATGCGGTGGAGTCCACGCAACAGCCATCCAAACGAGACGACATACTCGAGGTCCTTCACAGAACTGTATGCCCGCTCTACCGACGGCACGTACAGAAACATCAACACGACACCGGTAAATACAAGAATCATGAATAAGACAAACGAAATTGTTCCAAGATAGAAAGAGTAATTCCACGAGAGGCTTTTCTTCGAGACCTTGTTCGGGAACCAGTGCAGCATCAGGTTCTTGACGATGGCATCGCCGGACTCTTTGTCGCTGCCGGGGTTCCATGTCCAGGTAAGCTTCTTGTACAATCTCTTGGTTGATTCTGCGAGTGACATCTTCAGTTCCCCTGTTCCGTGTTATACCGTGAGTCTGAAATTCTGATCGACCTCATCGTTCAAGTTCACAACAAGTTGTCCGTCGTCCGGCGATACTTCAAGCTTGTACCAGTGCAACGGGCCCGGTGCCGGTCCGGCATAGTTCGTTCCATCAGCATAGAATTTGGAGCCGTGACAGGGGCAGTGAAATTCAAATGGAACATTTTTTTTCTCGCCGTCAATTTCGACCTGCTTCGGCTGGTTGAGTTTTGTGTATTTGACGGTGCATCCCAAATGCGTACACGCGCCCGAGATGGCGTAGAACGATTTGCCTTCCTTGAACACATACAGTCGTTTGTCTTCGAGGAATGTCACACCTTCGGCAAGCAGCGAAGGGGGCCCGATCTTGAACTTCTGCGGCGGCTCGTAGAGAACATTTGGAATCAGGGACCGGACTGATTGAATGCCAAACCCCGCAAGTCCTGCCAGCATCCCAGCGAAACCGAGTTTCTGGAGAAAGGAACGCCGGTTCTCGTCTGATGCAGGATCGCTCTTCGCTTCAGAGGTGGGATCTGATTTCTTGAATGACTTCATGAAGTTATGCCACCTCTTTCTGTTCGTAATAGAATACTTCCATTGTCATTGCATCTGTGGGACAGCGGAGCGCACACAGGCCGCATCGAATGCACGTATCGTCATCCTTCAACATCGCGGAGGCTGGCTGGAACGGATCAACGGTGTAGTGTTCAACCAACTGTGCTTTTGTGGCTTCGTCAACATCCAGGGCGGCAAGCGGAACGAGTTTCAAGCAATACTCCGGACAGATATCGACGCAACGATTACACATGACACATTTCTCTGCATCGTAAATGGTCTGGACGTGACATGCGAGGCAGCGTTCTGCTTGTGTCCGTGCCTGCTCTTCCGTATATCCAGATTCGACCTCAGAGATCCCCGTCCTTCGATTCAAGTCAATTGTTGGCGGGGCCTCACGCTCAAGCTGCTCATAGTCCTCTGGCCGTGTGAACCGACGGGTCGGGATCTTTTCAATAGAAAGATTGTAGTAGGTCTCCGGCTTTTGCGCACGGAGAAACTCATCCATCGAGAGAGCTGCTCTTTTTCCATTGGCAACAGCATCGATAATGTTGCGAGGGCCGAACGCAACATCGCCGCCAGCAAACACGCCCGGTGCGGTTGTCGCAAGTGTCTCGGGGTTGATCCTGACAAAACGGGCAGGCGTTAGTTCAATTCCGTCTATTGGCTTGATAAACGAAAGGTCGGCCTGCTGCCCGATCGCAAGAACGACTGAATCAGCTTCAAACCATTCGGAATATTCCTGGTCGTACACCGGATTAAACCGGCCATTTTCATCATACGTTCGTTTGACACCGATGAACTCAACACCCTTCAGCTTTCCATTCTCACCAAAGAATTTTTTGGGTCCACGTTGCGGGTGAAAAATAATTCCTTCCCGCTTCGCCTCTTCAAATTCCTCATGACCCTGTGCCGTCCGCAGCACCGGCATTTCCTCAAACGATTCCAGACTTGCAACATGCACTTCTGACGCGCCGCCACGCATGGCCGTGCGAGCGGCATCCATCGCCTCATGAATATCAGGTGACGATTCATCGGGTCCACCGCGCAATGCTGATCGCGCTGCGTCAAAAGCGACAAACCCTCCGCCTATCACCAGTACCTTTTTTCCAAGGTTTACACGGTAGCCGTTGTTGATATTGAGCAGATAGTCGATTGCTTTGACGACTCCGTCGAGGGTATTCCCTTCGATATTGAGATCGCGCCCCTTCTGCGTACCCACAGAAATGAAAATGGCCTCATACCCCTGCGCCTTGAGTTCGCTGATGCCGAACTTCTCCGTCAGCGGAGTGCTGTATTTGACCTCGGCACCGAGGAAAGTAATCTTTTCGATCTCCATGTCGATGAGACTTCGTGAAAGCCGGTACTCGGGTATTCCATGGCGCAACATCCCTCCAGCAACATCCGTCGCCTCAAATACGGTCACCTGGTATCCCATCAGTGCAAGATCATGTGCACAGGAAAGTCCCGATGGCCCCGAACCTACAACAGCGACCTTCCTGTTCTTCACAATGCTCTTGCGAACCTCGACCTGAGCCGGAAGATGCCACGGCGACTTGTTCCCCTGCTCGTGCGCACCATTAAACAGTTCGTTCTGTTTATCCGGCTCGACAGACTCAACGCCGTACTTCTCTGTGACGAATCGCTTCAGTGCCCGAATGCTGACTGGCGCGTCGATCTTGCCACGTCGGCACCAATCCTCACACGGGGCGGCGCACACACGCCCGCACACACTGGCAAAAGGATTGGGTGATCGTGCTGTGAGATAGGCTTCCTCGTAGCGCTGCTCTGCGATGAGTTGTACATATCTCCCCGCATCCGTGTGGATTGGGCATCCCATCTGGCAGGGAACGAGGTTTTTCCAGAATTCAATATCGGGGATTTGTATGGAGTGTCTCTTCGTCATCATTGTACAGTCGGATAGTTCCGAAGCGGCAATCGTTATGCCAGTAATCAGACGCTTTTGTCCTCTAATACTGGTCGTTCTGAGCAAAAATGAGCGCTGGTAACACCTGTTCTTTTGCAAAACTGCAAACCGAGGGGGTTGATTTCGCAAAAACGAGAAGAGTGTCAGGTCAGATGATGAGTGCAAACTCCCGTCAGATCTTTTGGCGCAGTCCCTCAACGCAAAGCTTGGGACAGCGCGGACAGGAGCGAAGTCCACAGAGGGCAGTGGTACGTGTGATGGGATGTAGGGGAAGGAACGGTAGGACTATTGCAACCTTAGCTCCGGCATCGCAAGAATCACAACATCGTTATTCCGCATGTCATAGCCGAGAAAAGACTCCAGATATTCAACCATGGATTCAACACAATAGATGGTGTATGCATCGCGTTGCAGGCGTTTTACTTCATCCAACGGAAGAGCATCTATGAAGCGGACCTCGGGATCCGTCTTCTGGCGATAGACACGCTCGGTGGTTGAACGCAAGAGTCCGACTGTGTCCTCCTCCAGTGCGTCGTTCTCCAACCATAGAATCGGTCCGCTCCCTGTCATTACAACGCTTTTGCCTTCGAGATGAAACTCTCCGATTGCCTTCCGGTGAAGATGAACAAGGTTCAGCTTGTCGGTGTAGTCGAATACCATTCCGCTGTGCAGATTGAATCCAAGTGTGCCTCTCCTTCCATGATGACGAACGACATCGGGATTGATAAATGCAAAGCCGAAAAGGCAGGCGAGAAAAAGAATGAATTGATTGCGGGATGCAAGCGTGTCGATCAACAGAATCAAAAACGGCAAGGCGGGAAGCAGGTACTCACGCTCCAAGGGGAACGCAAGAAAGAGCGCCGCATAGGTACCGAGTCCGGTACAGGCAACAAGCAGGAGAGGCGCTGAGCGTTGCAACATGAAACATAAGGTTTTCCGTTTCCGGAATACGATAAATCCAGTAGCAATCGCCGCCAATGGACCGAATGCATAGACACCGCGATATCCGAAAAGGAGAACCCGTTCAGTAAAGGCAAGTTGGATATCACCCATCTGGAAACGCGTTTCTGCAATCCAGTCTGAGAGTCCATACTTCGTCAGCAGTGGTAGAAATGTCGCAACGCAAGTCATCCCGGCGACCGCAATCATAAGCGCGACGCTACGCGCTGAGCGTGTGGTACTATACAGCATCACGACAATCGGTACAACTGCCACAATGTTCGTTGGCCGAAAACCTGTGGCAAGTCCGAGAAATAACCCGGCGAGAATCGCTTTCCCCTTGTGTGCGTTGTGGAGCGCGAGAACAATACAGAGCAGGGACCAGACATAGTCCATGGTCATGACAGAGCTTTTCCACAGAAGCGGAGCGAATGCGAGGGCGAGAACAGCAAACATGGGGAATCTTGCTGTACCCGCAACGAACCGGGACCAGACAACAACGAGTAGGAGTGTCGCCGCAATTGTCGAAGCGTTAGAAAGCGGCGCTCCGCCTAGCGCAACGAACGGCGCAGAAATGAACTCGTGCAGCGGATATCCCGGAAGGCGGGATGGGGTGTATTCTCCTTCCGACCACAATCTCTTCGTTGTGTCAGCAACGCGCCAAGCATCAGCATCCGAACCGTAACCGTTCCAAATGAAGGGGAGGCGGGTTATTACAACGAGGAGTAGGATGAACAGCAGGTGATTGGGCCGAAGTCCGTTGGAGCTTGAAGGCATGAGTCGGTTCCGGAAACAGTACAAGGGTGCAGGTCAACGTGTCCCGCAGATCGGTACGATTCGAGACGAAGCTTTATACGATCTTTGCGGAAAGAAACTCTCTGTTGAGGCGCGCAATATGCGAGACCGAAATCTCCTTCGGGCACTCCGCTTCGCATGCATAGGTGTTGGAACAGGAACCAAATCCTTCGGCGTCCATTTGTGCAACCATGGAATCGACGCGCTGGGCGCGCTCGGCTTGCCCTTGCGGTAACAAGGCGAGCTGTGATACCTTTGCGGAAACGAAGAGCATTGCAGAACCATTCTTGCACGCGGCAACACATGCACCACAACCAATGCACGCCGCGGCATCGAATGCCTCATCGGCAATCACTTTGGGAATGGGGATGGTGTTCGCGTCCGGAGTGCCGCCGGTTTTCACACTGACGAAACCGCCGACCTGTATAATGCGATCAAAGGATGTCCGGTCAACCACGAGATCCTTGAGAACCGGAAAGGGCGTTGCGCGCCACGGCTCGACAACGAGATGATCTCCATCCTTAAATGACCGCATCCGTAACTCGCACGTAGCAATACCCCGGTGCGGACCGTGTGCCCGACCATTGACCATCATGCCGCAACTGCCGCAGATTCCTTCACGGCAGTCATGGTCGAATGCCACAGGCTCTTCATCTTTCTTCACTAATTCATCGTTCAGTACATCCAACATTTCGAGGAACGATGCATCAGAAGGAATATCCTTTACTGTATAATTGACGAACCTGCCCTTATCATCCCTGTTTTTCTGCCGCCAGATTTCGACTGTGAAGTTCATTATTTGTAACTCCTCTGGGAAGGTTTCACGTGTTCGAATGTCAGGGGTTCCTTGTGAAGTTTCGGTTCGGCGCCGACCCCGGAGAACTCCCAGGCCGCGGCATACGAGAACTGTTCATCGTTCCTCTGGGCTTCACCGTCCTCCGTCTGGTACTCTTCACGGAAATGTCCGCCGCAGGATTCTTCGCGGTGTAACGCATCCCGCGCCAACAATTCGCCAAGCTCAATGAAATCCGCAACCCGACCGGCACGCTCAAGCTCGCTATTGAGACTGTCATCCGTACCCACGACCTTGACGTCCCGCCAGAACTCCTCACGCAATTTGCCAATCTCGTTGACTGCCGTCTGAAGTCCGGCTTTGTTGCGCCCCATGCCCACGTTGTCCCACATGATTTTTCCGAGGGCGCGATGGAATTCATCCACCGTCCGTTTGCCGTTGATGGCCATGAACTTCTTGATCTGTGAGCGTACGCCCTCTTCCGCATCTTTGAATGCCGCGTCATCGATGGTAACAGACTCGAACTTGGTTCCGGCAAGATAATCGCCGATGGTGTACGGGAGAACAAAATAGCCGTCTGCCAGACCTTGCATCAGTGCGCTGGCACCGAGTCTGTTCGCGCCGTGGTCGGAGAAATTTGCCTCACCAATCACGTACAATCCGGGGATCGTGCTCATGAGATTGTAATCAACCCAGAGTCCGCCCATCGTGTAGTGGATCGCAGGATAGATTCGCATCGGCGTTTCGTACGGGTTCTCGCCGGTGATCTCATGATACATGTCGAACAGGTTGCCGTACTTCTCTTCGATCTTCTCCTTGCTGAGACGTTTGATCGCGTCTGAGAAATCAAGATACACGGCGAGTCCGGTTGGGCCGACACCGTAGCCCGCGTCGCACATGTTCTTGGCGTTGCGTGAGGCGACATCGCGTGGCACAAGGTTGCCGAACGAAGGATAGCGTCGCTCAAGATAATAGTCGCGCTCACTCTCGGGAATATCCTGCGGACTTCGCTTGTCCCCTTTTTGCTTCGGTACCCAAATGCGTCCGTCGTTGCGCAGGCTCTCGCTCATCAACGACAGTTTGGACTGGTAGTTGCCGCTCTGAGGGATACATGTCGGGTGAATCTGCGTGAAGCATGGATTGGCAAGGAAGGCTCCGCGTTTGTGCGCCCGCCAAATTGCCGTAGCATTGCTGGCCTTTGCCATCGTGGAAAGATAAAACGTGTTGCCGTAGCCGCCTGTGGCAAGCACCACTGCATCGCCGAGGAGTCGCTCGATCTTTCCATTTCTCAAATCACGAACAATGACGCCCCTGGCCTTCCCGTTGATGACGACAAGGTCGAGCATCTCGCGTCGGTCGTAGAAGGCAATATTCCCCGCACCAATCTGCCGACTGAGTGATGAATACGCACCGAGAAGCAATTGCTGACCTGTCTGGCCGCGCGCATAGAACGTACGCGACACCTGCGCTCCGCCGAACGAACGATTGTCCAGCAGTCCGCCATACTCACGCGCAAACGGCACGCCCTGCGCCACGCACTGATCGATGATGTTGCCGCTCACTTGCGCAAGACGGTAGACATTTGCCTCACGTGCGCGGTAATCTCCACCCTTCACCGTATCATAGAAGAGACGCCACACACTGTCGCCGTCGTTGGCATAATTCTTCGGCGCGTTGATGCCGCCTTGCGCCGCAATGCTGTGCGCCCGGCGCGGGGATTCATGATAGCACAACGACGTGACCCTGTAGCCAAGATCGGCAAGCGATGCGGCTGCAGATGAACCGGCAAGCCCGGTCCCGACAACAATAATGTGGAATTTCCGTTTGTTGGCCGGGTTGACAAGTTTTATGTTGAAGCGATGCGTGTCCCACTTTTCCTTTATGGGACCGGCGGGAACTTTCGAATCGAGAGCCATGTCATCTCATTCCGGTTAATGTGCCAGCAGAAAGTACAAAGGTATTGCAGCGAAAGCCGCGGGTACCACAAGCCAAAAAAGGATTCCGACGAGATTGATCAACGTGAGAAACTTCGCATGACGGATACCGAACGTCTGAAATGCAGATTGGAAACCGTGTCGCAAGTGATACCCAAGGAACACAAGTGCGATAATATAGAACCCGACATACAACGGACTGCGGAACGCCTCTTCAACGATTTCATACATCGTCCTGCCGTTGGCAAAGAAGCGCGATTGAACAAAAAATGTATTGATGTGAACGACGAGGAACACCGCTACCACCATTCCTGTCCAGAAGGCAATGCGGGACGTGAGTGTGGCATTGTCAGAAGCCTTGTTTACTTTGTAGCGTTGCGGTCGCACTTTTCGATTTGCGATCCACAGCCCGATGCCGACAACAGCATGCAACAAAAACCCTGCGAAGAGAACAATCTCCATCGGTCGCAGCAAAGGGTACGTTGCCATGAACTCCGCATAGACGTCGAATGTCTCTCCCCCATCCTGCTTAAAGAGGAAGAGATTGATGTAGAGATGGACAATCAGAAAACTGCACAGGAATAGCCCGGTCAGCGCCATCATGACTTTCTTCCCGACAGATGAAGTCAGGAATGCTTTCGCCTTACTCATGGATCCGTCTTTCGACTATGAACGAGTGAAAATGATGTAGTGAAGGAATCGTTGGAAAGATAACGATGCAGTCTTCTTACTGCGTCAAAGTAAGAAAGAATGGGAAATTGTGCAAGGCTGGGGGTTCTACAAGATTCTACGCATCCGGGAGAAATCTCGCCACGGAAGGCCACTGACGGAAACTAGAGCTGGTAACCGATATGAAAGTAGAGGAGGAATGGTCCTTGTTGAATCGGATTGTCCGGCAGGTCGCGGACAAACTGGAAGCCTTTCCCTACCCCGAAAAGCGCGGGACCGACTGGCGTATCCAGGGCAAGTTCCAGACCGAGACCGTGACGGAATTGATTGAACTTGATCTCCTCCGGTACGGAAGAAATCGAGCCGAGATCGTACCGAAAGCGAACGTACGTCTCGAAAAGAATTCTGAACGGCACAAGGTATCGGTACTCAAGATTAATAACCAAAAGCTGTCGACCTCTGCGGTCATCTTCATTTACGCCAAAGAACGATTCGCGTCCGCCAAGTCTGAACTGCTGTCCCAGCGGCATCGTCCGATCCCCGACGCCGAGCGTGAGCTTCGGATGGAGTGTGTGCCGTCCGCCTAGTGAGGAATAGCTTTCGTACATGACATGCAGCGCATTGTAGCCAACGTCGCTCCCGAGGAACCGGGAAGCGATTTCGTAGGAGAGTTTCAACCCGATACCGGAAGTCGGGAACGGATAGGCATCCTTGGTGTCGATGATTGTTCCAACGCGAAACATTGAGAGGAGATACTGGTCTTCCAGCGACTCGAAGTTTTCCAGGTTTTTGATGCGCGCCCGCTGCACATTCAGCTCAACGGTGGCATTGCCGAGACGTTCCAGTTGGCTGCCGAAGATCAATCTTCCCCCAACCCGGATATCGCGATATTCTCCAACACGCCGGCGTTCCCATCGTGTCTGACTCATCAAGGATACGTCATCATACACGAACGCATCATGAAGAGAGAAGAATGCCCCCACATTGAATGTCAGATATGTGTCGAACAACCGGATGGTCTTATACTCAAGTGTGTACTCGCGGTTGCGGCTGCCGCCGGCAAGTGTGAGGCCGAGTTGGGAGCCGGTACCGCGAAAATTCTCGTCTCGAATATCAACCGAGCCTTGAAGGTTGCGTTCATTGTCTGCACGAACACCAAGTCGCACAAGCTGACTTGGTCGTTCCTTCAAGCGAATGGTCAGAACCGGGTGTTCTTCCGGATATGCAACTTCAAGATAGACATACTCAAACAATGTGGAACTGTTGATGTTCACAAGTCCGGTTCTTGCCTTCTCGATTCTAAAGACATCGCCCTCTTCCAGCGGGAACTCTCGCAGGACAGAGTAATCTTGTGTACGTGCAGCACCCGCCACAACAATTCTGTCGATGACGCCCTCATTGATTCGCACAAGCAGCCGACCCGTTATTGGATCGAAGGAGGTGGATTCGATACGCGCCAGGGAGTACCCGAGTACACGGTAGAGGCGCATTGTTTCTTCCAGCGCGGCGTTCACGCCCTCCGGTCGTAATGGCGTGAACATCAGTTCGGCAAATTTTTCCTTCAGCACACTCTCTTCGATAAGCTTCCATCCCTCAATCTCAACACGAGCGAACATCGCATTCTGGTCGACATTGTACACAATTCTCCATGCCGACGAATCTTGCACCAATTCCGCGGAGACATCATTGAACGTCCCCAATTCGTACAACGCACAGAGATCGCGGTACACCTCGGCGAGTGAAAATTCGCCGGATGCCGACCTCGATACGATTGCCTGCCAGAGCGAGTCGGGAATTCCGGCGCCGCGGACTTCTGCGCGCACATGCTGCACCGACAGCGTATCGGATGCCGACGCAGAGATGAACAGGGACTCACTGGCAGCAACTTCCCTGTCAACCATCTCATTAAATTTTCGTTTATATAAAGTCTTTATCTCAGCCATAGCGGCTTCGGCTGCACGATCACCGATCTGGATCAAACTGTCGAGACCGGTAAAATCTGACGAGAGGTGTTTACCAATCTGAGGCGTGATAATGATATCAGCCAGGCTCAATTGCTGCTCGTTTGCCGTTTGCATCATGATGCCCATGATCTGGTCCGCTGTCTGCCATGGAGCAGTCAACTCCACCCGGTTGCGCAGACTGCTCGTGGAGTTCACGGCGATAATAATGTCGCAGCTTTCGGCATGGGCCACGTCAACGGGAATATTGGAGATAAGCCCGCCGTCGATGAGTTGCATTGAGTCCCGTTCGATGGGACTGAAGAGCAACGGTACGGTTGCGCTTGCGCGCAGGGCTTCTGCAAGGGAACCTTCCTTCATCAGGATGCGGCGGCCGGAGATGAGGTCCGTTGCAATTGCGCGAAATGAAATCTTCAGATCATCGAAACTCGGGTAGGGATGGTAGAGGGATTGAAGCGTTTGTGTGCTCAGGAAATCCGTCAGCCTCTGTCCCGAGGAAACCGCCGACGGGATGACAGGTTCCAATCCCTCAAACCGAATCGCCATGAAGCTTCTGTCATCGGCAATCTTCTGATCGACGAACAGGTCTTTGCGTCTGGTAGGATCACTCAACGACAGAACATCGTCCCAATCTGTTGTGCGTACAAGATGTTCCAACTCGTCTGTTGTATATCCGGAGGCATAAAGACCGCCAACGACCGCACCCAGACTTGTTGCCGAGATCAAATCAACCGGGATGCCGTGACGTTCCAATGCGCGGAGTACACCGATCTGTGCAACTCCTCGCGCTCCGCCACCGCTAAGCACAAGACCAATCCGCGGACGTTTGAGAGGTTTATGAGGATAAAAGCCGCGCTGCGACGAGGGGGATTCATCGAGTCGGGGCGTGATGATAATGTTGGATTGTGTGAAGAGCGACGAGGGGACACACGCGCATAGTGCGACAGCGACTGCGAACCCTCTGCACCAGGATTGAATCACCGGACTCCACCAACGAATCTGTTCATGAAAAAATGTATGGGATTGCGGAGGGAAATGCAAGGAACGAGGGTGGTGTCTCAGTTTCAATACATTGTAAGGTCGGGGCCCTTCGCTGGGCTAGGACTTCCACCCTACCTTCGTGCGGCCCCACTCATCTTTTTATCTCCTTCTCATACGTCGCTATCCACTGCTTCGGCGTAATCCTGCCTGCTAATTCACCGATAAGATTGTACGGAATCTGATCCAATTTCTTAAAGCGTATGCAACTCTTGCCCATGTCCAGCTTTGTCTTGCTCTGTTTGGCATATTCGGTCGTGAACCACTTGAATAGATCTTTGTTCGAGTAGACACCCATATGGTACACGGCAACAAAGTTTTTCTGAGAAGCAATGCACATGAAAGGCAACGGTTGCTTCGGGTCGCAATGGTAGCCATCCGGATATATTGAGTGAGGTATTACATATCCAAGCATACCATAGCTCATCACCTCCGAAAAACCTTTGGGAAGGTTCTTGAGGACGACCTTCCTGAGTTCTTTGATCGGTTGTTTCCTCTCTTCAGGAAGGGAGTCGATGTATGCTTTCGGCGTCTTGGCCTTTGATTGCATTGATGTTAGCTCCTGGGATAAAATATTACCCAATTGGAATTTTCTGAAGGGGCGACGTTTCGTCGCCCTTTACAAATCGGGAGCCAGGGGCCAGCCTTGAGCGAAGTCGAAGGAACCTCGCCCTTACCGCTGAAAGTGAGTTTGGTTTCATATCGGCCACAACCACCCAAACGTACCTGCGGTGAGCAAACTGTACACAAGTCCGTCGAAGGTGCCACGGAGAGTCCGTTCCCACGAGCGCTTGAACCAGATAGAATCCTGCCAATGTGCAACTGTGTAGCACGCAAAGGCCGTGCAGCCGGCGAAACGGAACACGGAAAGATAATCCGCATCCGGATCCAGCGCGTGGCCTGCAATGTACGCCGCAATGATACTCACAACGATGGAATACAGGAACCATTGCACGAGGTTGTTCACCATGGATTGATTGCCGCTGTCCCAGATCGTCAGGATCGCGCCGGGGCCTTTCTTTAATTTTTCCTGGTGCTCGGGCGTGTTGAACACTTTGGGGCTTCCGGCGTGGGGCATGAGGTATTCACCCGGCGGGATGTTGAACGCGCGTAACGCATTCATCAGCTTGTCCTCCTCCGGCGCCCTCTTGAAGTCCTTGTGATGATAACTGAACATCATGTGAATGATGGAGCTTGCGATGAACACGAACACCGCAGAGAGCAGAATCGGCAACCAGAGCGACATGAGGGGAACCATTGAGAACCTCCGAAAGATGTGGTGGTTATTTGACTTCCATTACAGAACCCCGCTCACACGAACCCTCCAGCACACAGTCGCATGGAATTTAGAAAGAATTGGGTGAAAAGCCAAGATGATGACCAGACGAGTAGTGCTAAAGTTTCATTGCTCGCGTAAGCGCAGCGGACAAACGGGGACAGCCTGCCCCGCTGTTTTGTGGCGGGGTTTGTCCTACGCTCTATTGATCTGAGGAGTAGGTCAAGCCTGCCCGTCCGGTCAGGCGGGCGTCCTCGCTTGACCGAATGGCTCAAACTGTAGCACTACCATCAGACGACTCCGGATCTAGGCCGGGACGCCTGCCCGATTTGGAGAATTCTATGAGGCAGGGGGCCTGTCCCGTCACAAGGGTCGGTTCAGCCGAACCGACCAATAGCAACACGCTGTAGGATGGGACGCCAGTCCCGTCCAAGATGGTTGGATCAGCGAACCGACCTACCGCCAAGAAACCTCAAAGCCCCCGTAGACATTGCATCCACAGGGGCTTCTGAGCTTCCTCTTGAAACCTTGTTACTTCGCTTACAGGACTTCCTGCACAGCGACCGAACGGTCTTTGAATGGCATCTTCGCCGCCCATGCAACCCGTTTGAACAGCGCCGGGAGTTTCGTTCTGAGTCCTTCAACGTATGTGTAAATCACCGGCACAAGCACGAGAGTCAGCAACGTCGAGCTGATCAATCCCCCTACCACAACGACTGCCATTCCCTGTCGCATTTCCGAACCTGCACCCAACGCAAACGCGAGAGGCAGAAGTCCGATAACCATCGTGGCTGTCGTCATGATGATGGGACGCAGGCGAGTCTTGCCGGCGTCGAGCAACGCCTCGCGCATTCCCACCCCTTGTGCACGCAGAGTGTTCGTATAGTCCACAAGCAGGATGGCGTTCTTTGTCACCAAGCCCATGAGCATGATGATACCAATGATGCTGAACATACTCAGCGTAATACCAGTAACGGCCAGGGAAACAAGCGCCCCGACAAGTGCAACCGGCAGCGAGAACATGATCGTAAACGGATGAACATACGATTCGAACAAGCTCACCATGATCATGTAGACGAACAGGATTGCAAGACTGAGAGCAATCGTCATGTCGCTGATCATATCCCGCATATTCTCCGAGTCGCCACCGTAAAACACCTCCACACCTGCCGGAATCCCGAGAGCAGTAATTTGTTGTTCAATGTCCGCGTTCACTTCGCCGAGCGCAATCTCACCGCTCAAGTTCGAGGCAACAGTCACCAGACGTTCGCGGTCCTTCCGCTGGATTTCCGACGGTCCCTTGCCATGGAATATCTGCGCCACCTGGCTGAGTTGCACCGGTTGACCGAAACGGTTCAAGAGCGTTACCTTGCCGACGTCTTCGGTCTTCACACGACTGCCCTTCGACAGTACGACGCGCGTATCGTACTCCGTGTCGCCTTCCTTGTACTTCGTAACAATGTCGCCTTCAAGCGCTGTCCGTACAGCCAAGCCCACTTCGGCGAGCGACAATCCCATTTGAGAAGTCTTTTCGCGATCCACGGCAATTTGGATTTCCGGCTTTCCTTCTTCCCACGACGTGCTTACGTCGACCGTCCCTTTTGTGTTCGCAACAACATTGGTCACCTTCTCCGAGAACGCCACCACTTCCTCAATGTCGCTGCCGATAATTTCTATTTGCAACGGCGAGGCGTTTGCAGATCCCCACATGCTGATCGTTGCAAAACTGGTTTTCAGACCGGGAACGGATGACACTTGTTCCTGTAACGCCATCATGACTTCTTTTGTCGAGCGTTTCCGTTCGGACTTGTCCACGAGTTTCACCTGGACCTGGCCCAAGTTGCCCTGCTCGGCATTCTTCCACTGACTCTGTTGCTTGCCGATGCTCGAAAGATAGCGTTCCGTTTCCGGCAAGGAAGCGATAATGGCTTCAACCTCCTTGATTGCTTCATCGGTCTTTTCAATTGTTGTACCGAGCGGCATGTCAATATTCACGGCGAACTCCCCCCGGTCGGATTCGGTCATGAACTCCGACCCTACGAACCCCAGCGGGACAAGTGCAATACTTCCAGCCACCAGTCCGCCGCTGATGCCGAGGATGGCCTTACGGTGACTCAACGACCAATCCAGAATTCTTGCATAGCCTTCACTAAGCCGGTCTTGCCACGCTTCAAACATATTGATGAATCTCCCAAGCCAGGTGTTCTTCGCGTGGTGGACAACTTTGGAGAGTCGGGATGCCAGCAACGGTGTAAGTGTGAACGATACGACAAGCGACATGAGTGTCGAAACGACGATGGTAATACCGAACTCGCTGAAGATGCGACCGATCATTCCACCGACAAGTGAAATCGGCAGGAATACCACAACGTCCACCAACGTAATGGCAATGGCAGCAAACCCGATCTCACTTCGCCCGTCAATGGCCGCCTTTACCGGCTCCACACCGCGTTCAAGGTGACGATGGATGTTCTCCAACACGACAATCGAATCATCAACGAGAATGCCGATCACGAGCGCCAACGCCATCAACGACATAAGGTTGAGCGTGTAGTCAAACAACCACATAAAAAAGAATGTTGAAATGAGAGACGTCGGTATTGAGACGAGTACAATCAACGCATTGCGGAAGCTGTGAAGGAAGAGGAATAGCACCGCCGCCACCATGATGACAGCAAGGAACAAGTCGCGTTGTACTTCCGCAAGTGAATGCCGTGTAAAGTCCGTGATATCCTGTGCGACCGTGAATTTGATACGATTGCCGTTCTCCTCTTGAAGCTTCGCCATCGCCTCACGAATACGTTCGCTGGTCTTCACCGAGTTCGCATCGGATTGCTTCTGGATGGTCAGCGCAATGGAGCTTTCGCCGTTGAGCCGCGAGAGGGTGTGGTCTTCCTTGTACGTGTCGCGTACTTGAGCGATATCTTTCAGGTACACCGTCCCTTTTGCAGACGCGGCAATGGGAACGTTTTCGATCTCTTCCATCGACTTGAACTTGCCGGTCAAACGGACGATGTACTGATTGACGGATTCGTTGACCTTGCCGGTTGGGAAGTCGAGATTCTCACGTGCCAGTGCCTGGGATACTTGCAGGATGGATATTCCATATGAATGCAGTTTCTGGTTATCCACTTCCACACGAATCTCACGCTCCCGGCCGCCAACGATGGTGACTCCAGAGACACCCTCGACCTGTTCGATACGTGTCTTGATCTTGTCTTTGGTGAACTGGTAGAGTTCCTTCTGGTCCATCTCTCCCACCAATGACACGCGGAGAATCGGGAATGCGTTGAGATCGGATTTCGAGATCATCGGGGCATCCGCTTCGTCCGGAAGCTGACGCCGCACTTGCTCCACTTTGCGTTGGACTTCGTTCGTTACGGCGTCCACATCCGCGGAAAATTCAAACTGCGCCAGGACAAACGAGAGGTTCTCGTACGAGTACGAGCGCACGTTATCCAATCCGCCAATACTGCTGACTGCTTCTTCGATGACCTTGGAGACCTGGGACTCAACTTCCTTGGGTCCGGCACCCGGATACGCCGTGATCACAGAAACCATCGGCCAATCCATTTTCGGAAGAAGATCGACTCCCATGCGGGAATAGCCGAAGACTCCAAGCACGGCCAGTGCAACAAACACCATGGTGATAAAAGCCGGACGTTTTATTGAAAGCTCTGTAAGTTTCATATCGCTCTTTCCCGTGTTTTCAGCATGCGTTCTTTATCGTTTGAATTGGACGGGCGACCCGTCCTTCAGTTTCTTTTGACCGAAGGAGATTACAAGTTCTCCTTCTTTCACTCCATCAACAATCTGTAAAGATGAGCCTGAACGAATGCCGGTCTTTACCGGACGGAGACGTGCGATATTATTCTGCACGACGTACACGGCAGGCTGTGTGTCTTCATTGACAAGCGATTCTTTGGATATCAGCAGAGCATTCGCGACAGAGGCAGTCTTGATCTCGACGCGGACGAACATGCCGACCTTCAGGAGATCGGTATTTTTATTTTCCACCACAACCTCGACCGGATATGTGTGCCCAACCTCGGACTCCGCTTTGCGACCGATGGTATACACGACGCCTTCAAATTGCCTGTCTGGCTGTGTATCAATCTTCAGTATCGCCGTTTGTTTCAATTTCAGTTTGTTGATCTCTTCTTCCGGGATGCTGAGTTTCACTTTTACCTTGGAAATGTCGACAACATTGGCAATCTCCTTCCCGGGATCCACCATTTCACCGACCTCAACAGTCTTGGATGCAATGAACCCTGATATCGGTGTTTTGATTCGTGCATCGTCGAGCTGGCGTTGCGCGTAGCGCAGACCGACCTCCGCTGTTTTGTATTGCGCCTCCGCAGATCGAAGCCCGAGGCGGTAAGCTTCGAGTTCTGTGTTGGAGATGTCACCGGTGGCATGCAAACTCTCTGCGCGATCGTTATCACTCTTTGCTTTCTTGTAGCTGGCATCGACAGCAATAAGCTGGGCTTTTGACTGATCGACAGCAATGGCCTTCAACTCATCGTCCACCTGGACGAGCGTCTGACCGGCTTTTACGAAATCTCCCACTTTGACGAGCACTCGCGTAATCCGGCCGGATGTCTCAGAACTCACAAGCACATCGTTCATTGCGGAGACGGTGCCGACGACCGCGACGGTCTCGGTAAGCGTTCCACTGGAAACCGCGGTGACTTCCACTGCGACCGGTGCTGCTTTGATTGCAGCAATGTTTCCCTGTCCGCGTGAGCTGATCACGGCCATGATGGCAATAACGAGGACGGCAAAGACCACCACCGTTCCGATTTTGATTTTCTTCTGCTTCAACATATCGATACCCTTCAACATGGTTGTGTGAATGTCTGTTTGCGATCTACCGGCTGATACTTCCGGTGGCTCTGGCAAGCTGTACTTCTGAAATGAAATTGTCGTACACCGAATTGATATAATCCGTCTTTGCCGACGCATACGCGGTTTGCGCATCAATCAGATCAACGTTGGACGCTGCACCGGAATCATAGCGGCGAGTGACGGAGTTCAGTACTTCCTCCCCTTGCTCCAATCCTTTCTTCGCGATCTCAATCCGTTTCTTTGTTGCCTTGACGGTGAGTTGCGCGTGGGTGGCTTGCAGCAATAAGCCCCGACGGTAGCGCTCGACGCCCTGCTCGGCGCTTTCATATTCCGCTTTTGATTTTTGAAGATTCGTGTAGTCACCGAAACTGTTGAAGATGGGCCAACGCAACGACAGCGAAAGTGCCCATGGTTTGATGCCATCGAGTTTCAGTGTGTTGTTTTGCTCCCAGCCATATTGGAAAGCAAGGTTCACCCGTGGTTTGAAGTTGACCCACGATTGATCGACCCCCGCTTCTGCCAGTCGGAGATTTGCCTCCGCAGTTCTCATTGCCGGATGGGTTGCAAGGAATGACTGATCCACAGTATACGGTGTTGCTAATGTGCCCAAGGATGCAAGTTGAAGCGACGGTGACTCGATCGTGCTGGATAAACTCGCATTGGGAATCGATGCCTTCTCGATCGTGAACGTTTTATCAAGCTCCACTCCCATCAGTTCGTTGAGTTGCAGTCGGGCAAGAGCAAGACCGTTCTGGGCATTCACGATGTTACCTTCGTCGGAGGCAAGTTGCACTTCGAAACGCAGGACATCGGTTTTGGTACGGCTGCCGAGCGACTCGCGACGACGGGTCATTTCCAGCCAGCGATGCGTCCGCTCAGCGGATTCATTCGCGAGGGCAAGGAGTTCCTCGGATTTCAATACGGTGAAATACGCCGCCTTCACGCTGGCGATAATGTCCTGTTCGGTCTCTTGATATGAAAACTCCGTTTTATCCTGCATGGCATCGGCAACCTGCAGACCAACGATCTCGGCACCGCCATTGTAGATTGGCTGAACAACAGTCAAGCTGGTTGAGTATGCATCACGGTAGGCAAATGGCCGGATGTCCGTCAAAGCGGACGGAGGAATCCCCAATGCCGGTCCAACATTCTTGATAAAATCAACAGCCGCATTGGCGCGGCGTTCGCTCTCGGGATCAATCCGGGTAATGTTTGATGAAAGCTCCACTTTGGGAAGGAAGTTCGTTATCGCATTCTTTCTCCCCCAACGCGCAGCGTCCATATCATGAGATGCACCCCGGATCTGGTAGTTTCGCTCAAGAGCAGTCGACACTGCGCCATCCAATGTTAATGTTTCCTGAGCCGGTGCTGTACCCATCACCAATATCGCTGCTAGAATCAGAATCGTCTTCATCATTCGCCTGTCCATCCTTAGTTGTTCACCCGACTCATATTCAATTCCTCGTACACCCTCTTCCCTTTGTCCGTCATCATTCCCTCAAGGAGGAGCGCCATTGCTTTCTTACATGCAGTGGTGAGTTCAACGCCCATTTGTTCGCGCCACATGTCCTCCGCGCGATCAATCTGTCGCATCAGCCCGTATGCGCAAGCCCAGAACATCACCGCTGCTTCCGGAGGATGGACATCCTCTTTCAGATAACCATCTTCTTTTGCACGTTTGATGGTATCGAAAACGATTCCCCATATCCGTTTGTCATTCTGCGCACACAGATCAGCCATCTCCGGACTTACCTGCTTGTGTAACTCTGAGTTCTCAAGGAAATAGTACATCCTATAATACTTGCGGTGTTGATTGAAGTAGTTGATGTAGGCGTCGCCAATGTTTTGAATCTGCTTGACGGAAGGCTCGTCCGTACCGGCAGCTTCCAGGAACATGCTATGGAGAATATCGCCTCCCCGGCAGGTGACGACGAGGTACAGGTCTTCCTTACTCTTGTAATAGAGATAGAGTGTGCTCTTGCCAAGCTCCGCTGCTTCTGCAATCTCGTCCATCGTCGTTGCTGAAAGACCCTTTTCCTGAAAGATCCTTTCCGCAGCATTGATGATCTCTTCCTTGCGTTGTTCCTTCTCCCGCTCTTTTCGCTCAATTATTCCCATATCATACTCCAATTCTATTGATGACTCATAGTCATTTAATGGGCTCAAATATAAGCCAATCCAGTTAGCATGTCAAGAGGTTAGCCCACAAAATAGATAATAATTTAACGAATGACTCCGAGTCAGTACGAAGCGAGAATTTGGATTGTTTCAGAAAGTCTGAAGATTCATACAAACAGTTAAAAATTCAGTGAATTGGAGTTATTTTAAATATACGAGGCGACTACAGGTGTGGCAGCTACACCTTTGTGTGGTACGCGGTGGGTAGGAGACGGGATTGAGAATCTCGCCGAAGGCGGATTACCGGCGAGCAGGGTGGAAATTGAAAATCCCGCCGAATGACCGGACCTGATCACATTGTGGACGCTGTAGGGGTCGAATCCGACCAAAAATCGGTCGAGATTTCGCACAGGACGCTCAACCTACGACCTCCGCCTTGTTCCAATTCGGCCCACGAGTCACGCTTTTTGTGACGAGTGGCTGCCGAATTGAGAATCTCGCCGAAGGCGGATTACCAGCGAGCAGGGTGGAAATTGAAAATCCCGCCGAATGACGGGACCTGATCACATTGTGGACGCTGTAGGGGTCGAACCTACGACCTCCGCCTTGTAAGGGCGGCGCTCTAGACCAACTGAGCTAAGCGTCCATTTACTGCCGATCAATATACCAAAAGCATGTTGCAGAATCAACGCACGTCCAGGTTGAACTTCACTCCCCCCTTCTGTTCCTTGAACCATGTCTCTTCCCATCAATGCCGTGTTGCCACTGTTGACCAAGACTCTCCTCGAGAAACGCAGCGCAGTTCTTTCGGCACCACCGGGTGCTGGAAAAACAACGCGTGTTCCGCTTGCGTTACTGGATGAACCGTGGATGGCAGGCAAGAAACTTCTCATGCTCGAACCACGCAGGCTCGCAGCGCGACGGGCCGCGCAATTCATGGCCGCACAACTTGGTCAACAAGCGGGCGAAACCGTCGGCTACCGGACACGCGGCGATAGCAGAGTCGGGAGGAACACTCGCATCGAGGTTGTCACCGAAGGTGTACTGACGCGCCTCTTGCACGAGCAGAGCGACTTGCCGGATGTTGCTCTGGTGGTCTTCGATGAGTTCCACGAACGCAGTATCCATGCGGACCTTGGTCTCGCTCTCACAATTGATGTCCAGCAAAACCTGCGTAATGATCTCCGAATACTTGTCATGTCCGCAACACTTGACCAAGTGGGCGTTGCCCGACTTCTCGGCGATGCCGCCGTCGTTGAAAGCCCGGGCAAGTCATTCCCTGTAGATGTCCGATACCTCCCCCATCCGCGCATCGGACAGATAGAACCCAAAGTTGCAGAAACGGTGAGGAAAGCTTTGGCGACGGAGTCTGGGGACATTCTTGTTTTTCTTCCGGGACAACGAGAAATAAAAAAAGTGGAAGTACTATTACTGGATTCGGATCTTCCATCTACCATAACTATCCATACACTGTATGGCGAGGCAAGCGAGGCGATACAACAAGCTGCACTTGCCCCCGCTCCAGCAGGTCGCCGCAAAGTCATTCTCTCCACCAGTATCGCAGAGACAAGTTTGACCATTGATGGCGTCCGTATTGTTGTTGATGCCGGACTGTCCCGCGTGTCTCAGTTCGATCCGCGGCGCGGGATGTCCGGACTTGTAACCGTTCCGCTGTCTAAAGCATCAGCCGAACAACGAGCCGGCCGCGCTGGACGCCAGCAACCCGGCGTTGCATTCAGACTTTGGACCGAGACCGAGCATCAACAACTCCAGCCCTACTCGACGCCGGAGATTCTTTCAGCGGATCTCGCTTCACTCACACTCGACCTTGCACTATGGGGATCTGCAGAGCTTCGCTTTCTTGATCCTCCTCCCGCGAATCATCTTGCGCAGGCGAAGTCCCTCCTCACATCACTCGGTGCCATCGATAAGAACGGAAGCCTGACTGCACACGGCAAATTGATGGCGAAGCTTCCGCTGCATCCGCGACTTGCGCATATGCTGCTGCGCGGCAAAGAGCTGGGGTTCGGCTCACTGGCATGCGATATTGCCGCGTTGCTTGAAGAACGCGACATTTTACGGGGACAATTGCGTGGAGATGTTGACCTCATCTCACGGCTCCATGCATTACACACAGGCGGTGATGTGGACCAGCCGACTCGCAAACGTGCTGCTGCTGAAGCAGAGCGATTAAGGGGATTAATGGGAATAAAAAATGAAAAAGGTTTTGACGAAACGGCCTCGGGAATCCTTCTCGGTTTCGCGTACCCGGACCGGATTGCGCGACGCAGGGAGAGCGGATCGCGTCGATACATCATGGCCGGAGGAGCCGGAGCAACGCTGCCGGAAGGGAGCGTGATGGCACGCGAGGAGTTTCTCGCCATTGCTGATGTGGATGGCGCAGGAACAGAGGCGCGTGTGTTCCTCGCCGCATCGCTAAGGAAAGAGGACCTTCTGAATGTATTCCAGGATCAAATTACGGAGATGCAGGAAGTCTCATGGAGCGTCCGGGAAGAAGCTGTCGTTTCCCGATCGATGAAGAAGCTCGGTGCTGTGATCGTCTCAGAACAACGAAGTCATGCTACGGATGAAGCAACCGACAACGCCATGGTCGATGGAATCCACCAAATGGGACTGGAAGCGTTGCCGTGGGAGAAGAATGCGATGTTTTTCCGTGAGCGAAGCGAGTGGCTGCGCGGACAGCAACTGGTGGCAGATGATTGGCCGAAACTCAGCAACGAATCTCTTCTTGAGGAAATGACGACTTGGCTCGTTCCGTTCCTTGCCGGTGTAACGCGGCGATCGCACCTTGCTCAACTCGATCTTCTGATGATTCTCCGCTCTCAATTCACCCATCAACAACTGAAAGAACTGGAGCGGCTCGCGCCTGAAACGATCCACGTCCCCACAGGCTCAAAGATCAAACTCGATTATTCTCAAGGTGAGCAACCGGTACTCGCAGTGCGATTGCAGGAGATGTTCGGTCAGACAGACACACCGATGATTGCCGCGGGAAAACGACGGGTACTGATTCATCTTCTTTCTCCCGCGGGCAGGCCACTGGCTGTGACACAAGACCTCGGAAGTTTTTGGAAGAATGCCTATCCGGACGTGAGGAAGGAAATGCGCGGAAGGTACCCGAAACACGTGTGGCCAGAAGACCCACTGCATACGACCCCGACGAGGCGTGCAAAGCCACGTACTGGAAAGACCGGCTAGAAGTTCGCAGACGAGGAGCGTACTACTTCAACACAATCATCAATTTGTTCGCAATGAATGCTCCAGCCTCAAGGCGGTAGACGTATACTCCGCTCGCGACACCCGTTGCATCCCATACCGCACTGTATCTTCCGACGGGTTGCATACGGTTGATCAGTGTTGCAACCTGTTCGCCGAGCGTATTATAGATAGTCAACCTGACGTTGGTGGGTTGAGGCAACGCGTAGTGAATGGTCGTAGAAGGATTGAATGGGTTCGGAAAATTCTGGCTCAATGAGAACTCGGTGGGTATCTCGCCCTGCTCGTTCGGACTGTTTGTACTTGTAGGATGGAACGCTGAGTTGGACGTGATGGCTCTGTTCTCATACAAAAGAACCGCGGCATTGTTCCAACCGATGGAGATGATATCGAGATCACCGTCGTTATCCATATCGAATACCCGCGCCCCGTCGTGATGCTCATCGCCCGTATGAACAACATGTTGCACCCACGACGTGCCTATCCCGTTGGCGTTCTCAAAGATAATCAAACGAGCACTGGCTGAATTAACAAGATTATGCTCGCCGACGACGACATCGAAATCTCCGTCGGTATCCATGTCTGCAACGTCCATGCTCATCGGTCCGACAACCAAAGCGGAAATGACGCGCTCTGTCCATGTTCCGGTTGGCGAAACGGGCTGCTCATACCACGCAAACTTACCGGGTACGCTCACCGCCTCAAACCCCACCACTACATCCAATCGTCCATCACCATTGATGTCGGCAAGACGGTTTCTATCGGGGTCACCGCCCGTGCCGTGCATTGTAAATCCGCTCCATGACGCTCCATTGTTGCGCAACCACTTCGTTCCGAGTGCGAGATCAATGTCACCGTCCCGGTCAATGTCTCCTTGACTGATTTGTTCGTCCTGCGAAGTTGTTGATGCTTGTCGCCACGTCCATGTACCGGTTGAAGGATCCGCCGGAACGGCCAGCATTTGGATGCCTCGTCCCGCAGCATGCCACGACAAAGCAACTTCGAGGTTACCTCCCTGGAATCGCGCAACTTCAACGCCCTGGAGAAAATCTCCGTCACCATTCTGAATGTTATTGAGTATGGAGAACACGCCCGATCCATTGTTGCGTGCCCAAACAAACTGGGCATTGGAGGTTGCTCCCTGCCCTTGCGTGCCCAGCACATCCATTTTACCATCACCGTTGAAGTCGTACACGGCAGCCATGTTGTTCAGCGGCGCGCCGAGAACATTACGCAACCAGTTTCCCGTAGCAGTACCCGGATTCTTGTACCACCAGCCGCCGGTGATAATGTCCTTGCGCGTGTCGCCGTCCATATCTGCGGCAGTAATGAAAACCGCCCTCCATGGCTTATTGGTGTCAACGACACGCCGTTGCCACAGATCCAATGGAAGTCCCGTTGAACTGCTTGTGCCGTTGTTCAACCATGCATCGATGCGCGGTGTATTCCAGTTGTAGGGTTTGCCGAGAATATCGAGATCGCCGTCGCCATCAAGATCTGCAAGACGGGATTCATGGTTGCACACGCCGCTCGCAACCTCATCAAGTGTGAAATTCCCCTGGCCGTCACCCAGGAGCGACCGTATCTTCGCATTGGAGTTCCCGCCGTCAAGCCGCATCTCTGCCGAGAAGATATCCGGATATCCGTCACCGTTGATATCGCCAACATCCATGGAGTGTCCTCGCCGTACTCTCGCGATGAGCTCGTGCATCAGCCATGAAGAACCATCCCATTCATACCACCTGAGTGGTCCATCCCAATCGCCTGCCTGGAAAACAACTTCCGGACGGCCACCGGACTTCAACTGGCCGACTGCCGCACGCGTAAAAACCATGTCACCGTCAATCTCGTGCGCGGTGAATGTTCCGTTGCCATTATACTTGAACCAATCCCCACCACCGACGATATCTTCGAGACCGTCGCCGTCAATATCACCATGTGCAAAACCCTCGCGCCTGTCACCAGTGTACGTGAAAATTGGAGTAAGCTGCCAGGGTTGATCGTTACGAGGATCAACCGGAATGGCAGCCCTGAAGAGTGTGTTGGCGCCCTGATTCCAAAAAATCAGTTCAGCTTGACCGTCACCCGTAAAATCACCAAACATTTCGTCGTGGTGTTGCGTGGCGCCTGAGTTCTTAATGAGATACCGCGACCACGGTGTATCGGGATTGAAATTGGGTGAGGGATTCTCCCACCACCATATCTGCTCGCTTTGTGTGTCGCCTCCGAAAACAATATCAAGATCTCCGTCACCGTCAATATCGTGAGATGCGCCACCCGCCTCAATCCTGAGTATGGTGGAATCAACAACGTGTTTGATCCATCCGTCTGAAGTTCTCTTGTACCACACAAGTGACGGAATAGAGGTACGTTCGGCAATAACAAAATCATTCACGTCATCACCGTCTACATCAAGGACGAGACTTGCTGTCTGTTGTGTTCCTCCATTGGGAACAGGAAGTTCGCCGCTGCCGCTCACGAGATGAATCCACTGCGGAAAGATGAACGGTGAGGGAAGAAGAGACAGCGTAGCGGAGTTACTTATCGTAGTTCCCGCAGTGTTACTAATGATACAGCGGAATCTTGAGCCTGAATCTGTAATTGTTGTGAATGGGGTTGTATAGGATGCGCCTGTTGCTCCTGATATATTGACTTCGTTCTTTTGCCATTGGTAGGCGAGCGGAGAAGTGCTCGAAGCCAGCACACTGAACGTTGCTTGCTGCCCTTCAAATATCGTCTGGTCTGACGGCTGATTCGTAATTGACGGCAAGCCTGCACTGATGCTGATAAAATTGAAGTTACCTGCCGAGCCGGTTTCGTTCTCTGTGTCAAGAGCGAGACGCATAATCTGCACCCCCGCATCAAGCGACACCCCGGAGATGGAAATCATTTGCCACGTCTGGAAATCACCTGTACTCGGAACGATAACCGGTCCGGTCATGTCAACGCCGTCAAACTCGATATGAAACACACTGCCGGCGGCCTCTGAAGCAACACGGACATCAATCGTGTAAACGCCGACCAACTTGACATTCACGGTGTACTCAAGCCACTCTCCCCCACGCGTCCAGCCGATGTTGTAGCCACGTCCGACATCCGAAGTTCCTTGAATGTCCACGCCTTCATCGGGACGGTCTTCCCCTCCTTCATTCACATCATCCAAGTCATGATACGCGACGCCCTCTCCTCCATTATCAAAATCCTCGATTTGAACCGTACCGGGAATTGGAAATGGTATGCCGAGATATGGCAACTGCGGAATGGAAGGTGTTACAGAGAGCGTAGCGGAATTACTTGTTGCGCTGCCCGCAAAATTTGTAACGATGCACCTGAATGTTGACCCGGAATCTGAAAGCGTAAGAGTTGGCGTTGTGTACGATGAAAGGGTTGCGCCGGCAATGTTGATGTTGTTCTTCCGCCATTGATATGCGAGGGGTGAAGTACCAGACGCAGTAATGAAGAATGTTGCCTTCCGCCCTTCTTCAACGGTCTTGTTCGTCGGATGCATCGTGATTGTCGGTGAACTTCCGACAGTAATGGACTTGGATGACGAAGAAGAAGCACCGAGGTTGTCCATCGCGGTGAGTGTCGCGACAAATTCGCCCGTCGCATTGTATTGATGGGTGGTCATGAGGCCGCTGGCCGTCGCACCATCGCCAAAATCCCAAAGATAGGAAACGATCCATCCATCAGAATCACTGGATGTCGTCGCATCAAAGTCTACGATAAGGGGAACTGGCCCGATCGGTGGCGATGCGACAAAGGCGGTGTTCGGCGGTTGGTTGATGTCGGGGCTGGGACCGGCTGCAAAATTCTGGATTACTTCCTCCGGCGAAAACGACTTGCCGTAGATGGCCACAAGGTGGTACTCACCGAGCCACGGGCGATCACTCGTCAGTTCATTCGCGAGGGCGAACCGGTAGCTCGTATTCCAGTTGGAAAGATCACCGCCGAAAATCGTTGTCGCACTCTCAACGCCATTAACATAGAGCTTTTCATTTCCAGCCGTGTCACGTGTATAAAGAACGTGGGTGACTTGCGCTGTGAGACTGCCGGACGGCGTGGACAACTCCGAATGGCCGTTGGCCCCGCTGGATGTGGTTCTTAGGCGGACGTTATAAAGGTCGCCGGGTTGGCTTCCCCACAGACCCTGACTGAGCGTAACGTTACGATTGTTGGGGTCAGACGAGAGCGTAACAATCCGGGCAGGACCTTTCTGTATTGTGTTGGCTGGCTTTACCCAGGCTTCCACCGTCACTTGATTCGATGCTTTTATGGCGTTCGTCAACTTGGTGGCGGCACCGGGAGAAGCAACCAGTGTGGATGAGTTGACTGAGAGTCCGCCTGATACCCAATTGACTGCGCCGGAATTATTTATTGTGAGATGGAGCGATGGGCTAACCCCGGACACGTCTTTGACGGTCGTGCCGCTTCCTTCCTCAAATGCGTACATGGCAAGGAGTCCGTCCGTCACGCGAAGCAACACTTTCAGCGTGGCCGCATTACTCGTATCGACACCGTACGGGTTGGTCACGATACATCTGTACGTCGAACCATCATCCGAGGATAATGTCTGTGGTGTTGAATAGGAATTCGTCGTAGCTCCGAGGATATTATCCCCGTTCTTCTGCCATTGATATGAAAGCTGTCCCGTTCCGGTTGCAGCAACAGTAAATGTCGCGATCCCACCGGCGTTGACGGTCTGATTTTCCGGATCCACTGAAACAGTTGGCGGTGAATAAACGGTAAGCATTGCCACGTTGCTCGTGCGGGAGTTGTACGCGTTGGTAACAATACACACGAACGTGGAGCCGCTGTCCGCCACTGTCACCGACCCCGTCGCATACGAACTCGCTGTTGCCCCGGCTATGTCGATCCCGTTCTTCTGCCATTGATACACGAGAGGCGGAGTACCGGACGCCGTCACTGAGAATGTCGCTTGCTCACCCACCACCACGGCCTGACTCACCGGTTGCGAAACGATTCTGACAGAATCCCCAACCTTGCTCAGCATTACATCATCAAAAAAGTATTGGTCATTGTTCGCATCATAGGGCGACAGCCAGAAACGCAGCCGGGCGTCGGTTGTCGATCCGGAAAATCCGGTGGTCGTAAACTGGACCGAGTACGTATTCCACGTTGTCGTCAGATTGAAAAACTGGTCGGTGAGTCCGTACGGTGTGTAAGGCGAAGTGTTTCGTAGCAGGTGTATCGAAAGGTCGTGACCGGTGTTTGAGTACGCTTTGAACGTCAGTGTGTACTGCGTGTTTGCCTCAAGCGGAAAACCGGATTGATAGATCTGGACGTTTGTTCCCTGAGTCGATATTGCGACACGCGCCGCCGCCGGACTTCCATTGCCCGCAACAGCCGTCAACGCTCCCGCACCGTTGGTGTAGAATTGCCACGGTGCTGTTCCGGATTCAAATCCCGGATTGACAAGAACGGATTGCGACTCTGCCGAAGCAGACAATAATACGAGCAAGCTTAAGACAGAGATGAGGTGACGTACAGGCAGGTGACAGCAATTCATATATTATTCGCTAATAGATACGTTCAAAGAGATCACCACGCATTGGGTGATCTTCAAGTTGATGGTGGTGTTGCGATGTTGTGGATATTCAAACTCAACCGGTGTGTTGCAGGATACATGGAAGCACCGGCGGTTTTATCTGGTTTATTTCTTGGTCAATCCTGATTACAGAATCATCGGATTGTCAACGAGGACGGGGAGGAGTTCAAAATTGCTCTATGAATATACAGATCACCTGTGTGGATTGCAACGAAGCGAGGAGAGGAGAACCGTTGGCTCTTCGTAATGAAACTGTATGATGGCAGCACATGGCCGGGGAGTGCGTTCATTCCAAGCAAGTTGTGTAGATGACCTCAAGAATGAATTCTTCTGCTTCGGTTCATCGACTTGTATGCATTAACTTGTACACAGCGGCGAGATGAGAATCGAGCTTTCCAGCCTGATTCGGTGAACAGAAGCGCTCGACGAAGAGAGTAAAATTTATTTTTTAATTGAAGGTTGGGGAGGTCGGCGGGACCCAAAATTTGAACCAGGAACAAGTCTGCCCTCGGAGTTCAACTTTACCCAATATGCCTTCGCCGGTAACAGGGAATCTGCGGCAACATATACTCCGTTGTATAAATAGAATGGTGTCTCGATAATGTCCGGCGGAATCTGTTCAATTGAAGAAACAACAACCGGTTCAGACAAAGGTCCGATCAGATTCCATCCCGCGAGAACGTCAATGGTATCTTGCTCGTGCGGGAAACCAACCACCGCAATATCTTCCGGCTGGGAAAACTTCAACCAATAACCTCTTGCGCTGCGCATCGTATCCTCTATGGCATATCCTCCATTTGAAGTGAACGCATACGCCGCGCTGATGGCAGAAGGAAACACTGTAACTTTTCTTGCATCGGCCACATTAAATGGCAGAGATACAAGGTTCCATCCGGGCATCACACTTGTTTCCATCACAAGAGGAGCAACCCTGAATATCGCGTTGATGGTGTGGTTTGCACCGATGTTCATGAACTGATACACCGTGTCATCTCCCACCGGAATTCCATCAACGACTACGGCATGAACCTCGAATCCTGAGTCGGGCACGATTGTAAAACTCCGGTTTGATTCCCTGCCAACGCGAATCGCTCCTGAGGGAACAATCGCTCCGTTGGAGTCGGCTGATGCGGTAATCGTGAATGAATCCGGGAAGAAGAACGCACGGATCGTATGGTCGCTTGTTATTCCCCGGAATGTGTAACCGGCAGTGGAATCGACGCGCACGCCATCGACAACAACGCTGTCCAATTCACCGCCCGGCCCGGTTGATGTGACGAACCGGATACTATCGCCGAATAAAACGGTCTGCGTACCTGACGGTGAAATCGAACCGGGTCCACTCGTCGACGCAGTAATCGTATGCTGGTTGGAGAACACTACACGGATCGAATGATCGGCAACAACGTATGAAAACGTGTAGGCGGATTCGGCTCCGATATTCACTCCGTCCGCGAGGACACTGTCAACATGATATCCAGTGTCAGGCTGCATCGTGAATGTCTGATCTGAACCGTAGCTGACGCTAACGGTATCGTCGGGAGTAATCACTCCATGGCCTCCCGATGAGGCGGTAATGGAATGGACCGCACTTCCGTGAGATACACTGTCGTCATAAACGGAGAGATGATAACTCAACGGTGATGTCAGCGTGTCCACGCGAACCGGAACGACAACGAAACTATCCGCAACGCTCCATGGAATACTGATCCATCCCGAGTCATTCTCATCCAACGGAAGCGTGTACACCTGGGACTGACCCGGTGTGTTGATTCCGAGAACAGAAACTGACCACGTTCCGGCCGAATCGCCCTGAAACGTCACGAGAGCATTGTGCTTCCCACTCTTCAAGGACGTAAATGAACATCCTCCGGACCCAATGGCGACACTATCAAATGTGAATGGATATATCGCAACCGATTGAGTTGTAAGATAACCGAGACGGTTTGCATCGCTGAAATGGTAATTGTCTCTTCTGCTCCCGGTGCATCCTGAAGTTGTTGAATCGGGACAACTGCCCGTGAAATTCCGCCAGATTGCATAGTGTTCAAGCGATCCGGCGAGCGTCTTTTGATAATGGGACGACAGAACGAATTCCATGTCTGCGAACGTGGCACGAACAGGTGTTTCTCTAAAGCGGTCGTAGATCTGTCTTGTTACGCCGGAATCACCCAACCACTCTCCAAGGAACGTCGGCCAGAGCGCGCCGCCGTACGCGTAATTCACAAAGTCGCCGCTGTTATTCGACGTGATGCTCCACCACGGGCTTCTCAGAGGGCCGGGACCCGAGTTGATCCGGTTGAGGACTTTCTGATTTGCCGATGGGAAAACAAACGGGACGATCCATTCCGCGGTATTCTCCGAGAACCATGCCGCCGATCCGAGGAAATCGTTCTTCGAGTAGCCGAACTGAATCATATGGTGGAACTCGTGGGCAACCACCTCACGTCGGGCCTGTTCGTCCGAGAGGTTTGCGCGCACCACCACGTGACTGACCCAGCGGTTCTCTCCGGCGATGGAATCGTCGCGCACTGTGAATCCCGCGGGCGAAATTCCTTTCAGATAAATATCCCAGCGCGGGTCGCCGCCACAGATACTGTCGGACGGAGGAGGCAGGAAACCCATTTGCATGCATTGGACGACGTAGCTGCTTTCGGCATGAAGCGCGATCTCAGCCGCGTATTCGTGTGTCGCGGCATCAACTCCAAAAAGCGTGTAGTGGATTTTGAAGTGACCCGTGGCGAGGGATTCTTCAGGAGTGGAATAGAAAGGTCTGCTGCATTCGGCGAGAGAGCGTTCAGGAATCTCCGGCGTGCCGCATATCGCATCGGCTTCTGTTGATTGACCGAAAGCGACGTTACACAATAACATGGACAAGACAAATATTCGGGCGGGATTCATCACCAACATCATCCTCATTGTACAAACAATCCTGCAACACAACAGCCGCCGGTGGTGCTTACGATGACGAAGAGTTAGGGTGGATTAACATCCAGGCATTGCTCAAACTTTGAGGCGGGCCGTCCCGACTTCCACGTGTTTTTTCTTGGAGGTCGGGACGAGCCTCGCTCAAATGAAGGCATCGCCTTAAAATACCAAAAGAAAGTGAGCGGACCGTCCCGACATCCAAGGATATTCCTGAGTGTCGGGACGAGCCTCGCTCAGATGAAGGCGTCGCCTTAAAATACCAAAGAAAGTGAGCGGACCGTCCCGACTTCCACGTGTTTTTTCTTGGAGGTCGGGACGAGCCTCGCTCAAATGAAGGCATCGCCTTAAAATACCAAAAGAAAGTGAGC
>JBJXHC010000018.1:0-20392 GCA_046160825.1 Bacteroidota bacterium
GCATCCAGCGCAGAGAAGTCCGGAGCCGGCGCTTTCATTTCCAACAGGTCCTTCGCCTGTTTGGAGAACAAGGAGATCAGCGTCAAGCCATTCTTCAGCCCATCAGCCAACGCCTTGTTGTCTGTGATGAGCTTCAGAACTATTGTACCAACCGACTCGTTTGCCAAACCATCACTCCCGTTTTTTCTTTGCCGGTGTCATCGCTTTTGCTCTTGTCAGCAACCACAAACACGCTTCCTTCTTCGGCATCTTCGTCACCAGGCGAATCTCTGATACTGTCCCCTGGGAAAGGGCGTGGATCATGTCCCGCTGGGTGAAAGGGCGCTTGCCGGACTTGTCGAACTCGAGATCGTTCTCGAAGATAAACTTCTTGACTGCCGCATCGAGCTCGAGTTCATCGGAAAAAAATCTGCAATCATCTCTCCGATCTGATTGTTGTCCAGTCGCCTCACCACGTCACGCTTCCGCTTGCCGGTCAGCCCCATCCGGATCCACCGCTTGATCATCTCCCAGGTTGAATCATCGTGCCAGTCCAGAACGATCTCCAGCGCTGAGTAGATGAAACCCTCTTCGAATAGCGTGTCGATCACATCCTTCAGTGTGGACTTTAAGAAGCTCTCCCATCCATCGCCGCCGTGGTGTTTGATGAGGGCAAGAAACCTCTCATCCTGTTCCAGCGTCAGCGGTCCGTGAAGGAGCGTGTAACCATCCTTGGTCGTATACACCTTCAGCTCCGCATTCCCACCGGGGAACATCGCCGCCAATCCCTGTACCGCCCCAATTGCATCAATCACATTCTTCATGGTGTCTTTCTCTTTTCGTTCATCGGCTCCAACCTCCCCTCCCTACTTAAGGGAGGGGTCGGGGGAGAGTTCTTACAACTTCACATCCGCATAATCCTTCAGCGCATCCACCACTGTCCGTCCATCAGCATTCTTATCGTTGACACCGTTACTGAAGAACGCAACCACAGCATCAACCGAGAACTCACACGCAGCACCAACGAGTCCACTCTTCGTCACCGTCACGTCGTGGCCATTCACCTTCTTGCCAACGTACAACTCCGGAACTTTCTTCAACACATCCAGAAGCGCCGGTGCTTCCTTCACTCGTGATGCAACATCAATCACTTTCGTTTTCATGGTGCCTCTTTTTTTGGCTTGGTCCCTGAATTAAAAGGGGCGCTCTTAATTCCAAACGCCCCTCGTTTCTAATCACTCCGGTCGCGGTGGGTGAGCTTGTCGAACCCACACTACGCCGGAGTTGTCTCTTCCACCGAGTAGTACTTCCCTGCCGCAATGTCCATTGCGTTCGCCGTCTTCTTCTCGGTCGGCAGTGTGTTATTCGCGACAGTGATCGCCGCTGCATTCTTCAGCACATCGACCTCAATTGGAATGATCGTGATCTCACCCTCTTTGTAGGTGAGCTCCAGCTTCGGCGTCACCTTGCCGAGGCCGAACAGAAACTCATTCACCTTCCCGTCCTGGTTCGGTGATGCCTGGTAATACACCCGGTAGTACTTGCCGAGAACCTCTGTCACCATCCCAATGCTGTCCTTGTCGCGCTGCATCAATTCAAACTTCAGCGTCACATCACGCTTCGCAACTCCGTGGAACACCTGACCGCCATCTTCCGCGTGAGCTTTGACGATTGTCGGTACGTCATTGATGTTGGAAGAGCGAACGTGGCCGAGGGCGTGGTTCGTATCCGGAGTACCGAGATCAGCGCCGGTGCTTGCCACCTCGCGCAGATACACTATGTTGCCACCCCCCATCCCGATTGCGCCCGTGTCCTTCGTTGTCGCAAGTGCCATCATTCCGAACGGCACCGATTTCAATAGCACCATGATGGCAGCAGCCACCACAAGAGCTATCAGATTCATCACTACTGGTTCCATGACTTTTCCTCCTATTGGTTTTTTACTTTTACCTTTTGCCTTCTTTGCTCTACGCTATCACTTCCACCAGCGAGTACACCGCCATGTACACCGTGCCGTCAGACAGGTCCGCAAACAACTGATCGTTTTCATACTGGAACGGCCCAGCGCGTCTCGTCGTATCTTCAGTGTCATTGAATGTTGACCCGTCGAGTTTTCCCTGGACCGTTGCCAGCAGACTGTAGTTCCCTCGTTGCGAGTCTTTCTTATCCCGCAAGCTCTTTGCTCCGCAGTACAGATTAAACGTCATCACCTTCGTTCGAGACTTGCCCTCTTCGCTTCTCACTCGACGTGCACCGGAACCATACTCGATCAGAACAAACGGCGCCCTTCCAATCAACTTCTTCAGTTCCTCCTCTGTCAGTTGCGTTGCCCTTGTCTCAATCATCACACCCGGCAACGCTTCTTTCAGCGCCTCAATCAGTATGTCCTCGACAATGGAAATCCGATCCATCACATCACCTTCAGATGCCGTATTGCTGCAGCTCCGATGTTTGCAATCCCTTGCGGAGATACAAACCGGTAGTCACGCTGAGGAATAGTCACTTGCTTCACACGCGCATAGCCATATTCCTTCTGTGGTGTCTTCAGTTGCTTGCCACTCTTTGATGTAGTGCGTAAGCCGGCAGCAATCCGGAACGAAAGGAACTCCGCATTCTTGGCTCGGATGATTCCACCGAGCGCGTGGATCCTCGCACCGGGATGGTTCGAGCCCACAGCGAAACCGCTATTGTTCGCGTCAACAGTAAACGACCTCATGAAGCGACCGGTGTGACGGAGCGTCTGCCCTCCGAAGCGTTGGACACGGATACTCGGAGGCCACGGAGTCGGGCGGCCGCCAACGCGGAAGTTCTCCTGGAATTCTCCGATAACGATGAAGCCCATTTCCAAATACGCTTCACGGCTTAACCCGCCAACTGCGAGCAGCCGCTCCAACCTTGCATTGATCTGTTCGACGCCGAGTACTTCGCTCACAAGCCACTCATAGAATCTTTTGTAAAATCTCTGTTCGCAACATCTGTCCCGGTCTCAAATTTCGGTTGACCCGTGCTCGGGGCCGCGGGAGGTGGATCGACGCCGAGCGAGAGCAAACCCTTCGAGATATTCTCCAGCATCTTCACGGAGTTTTTATAGTTCTGTTCAATCACTTCATTGATACCACCGAGGCGTGCAGCACGACGAGCATACAAGTTGTACACCGTCATCCGGATGGAACACGTCTTGATGAGTTTGGGAATCGGCGAGGCAAGCGGCACACTGTATTTCTTCCCGACGTATCCATCGATCTCTGCATCTGCATTGTCGATCATCTGCGTCACCACTGCCGCATCGATGTGGCCGTCCACCTCGCTCGTCAGTTCCGCAAGTTCCTTCTCCGAGATCTCCGTCAGAATATCACTCTGTGTGCAGTACGCCATAAACCAAATTGATTATTGTTTGTTGATTGTTGTTCATTAAAAGTGAGCGGTCAATCCCACCATTAAGACCGACCGCCCACCTGGTTCGTCACCGTGGCGGGTGACTAAGCGTTCTTCACCTTCACCGAATAGAACCACAGTCCATATCCGGAGTTGTACCGTGCCTCTACTCCGAAGTGGAATTTCTTCTGCATGAACACCGTGTCACTCGTGTTCGGATTGATCAGCTCAACAAACTGCGCCGTCTTTCTCATCTGCAAGACGTACGGCTTGATCGGTGCAGAGACAAACTCGAGGTACCAGTGGCCGGCGGATGTGAGATACGGATCGATGGTGTACGGAATCACAAGCTTCGGCGTGGTCGAACCGGGTGCCGGCTCGTTCAACTCCTCAAACACTCCTTCGAGGTCCGGAGGAATCACAGCAACGAGATCCAGCTTGCCCGACTTACGGATGCGCGGTCTCCCCTGGTCGTCCTTGTACGTACGCATCAGTGCGCGGGCCTTGCGGAAGTCGGCAAGAACCAACGCTGGCGTTACGCCGCCACCGGTAACGATGTTCGTTTGAGTGCCGCTCTTTCCGACAACGTGGTTTGCTGCGTGGAACTTCTTCCCGTCGTAGCAATCTCCGTTCTCACCACCGGCTCGCTGGAGTGACACCAATTCATCCGGATGGCGCTTTGATTCAGAGCCAAGTTCCAGGATGCGTGGACGATACAGACCGAGCGTGTCATCTTCGATGTCGTTCCGGTCAACTTCAATCGTCGCTTCCCAATCCTTGTTGATGATTGTGTATTGGAAGCCACGCAGTTTCTCAACGGACTTTTCATCGACCCATTCTTTCATCCGCGGGACGGCACCGAGCCATTGATAATTCTCTGAGTGTGTCTGACTGTCCGCAACCATGGCAAACTTCGCCCATTCGGGTTCGTACGCGTCGAACGAACTTTGGAACAACGCCTTGAAGTTTTTCTGGATGGCCACAAGAGTTGAAGCGCCGACAACCAGGCTTAAGCTGTACGGCGAATCTGTGAGCGCTCCGAGGATGATGCCGGGGAGAGCAACTAAGCAAACCACCAGCATAACGCCGAGCAGCTTGCGTAGTGTGTGAATCGTTTTCATGTTTGCCTCTATGAATTGAATGATTGATCAGTGAAGTCTCGTTGCAAACAACGGCCTCCTCCCCTCTGTGAAAGAGGGGAGGAAACTTGTGTCCGTTTAGGTTTCGATGAGCAAAGTGATCTCGGCTTCTCTTGCCTGTGTGTTCGTACCGCCAACGGTCAGGGAGATCACGTCGCCGATGGATACGACATTCAGCGCGGTCGGCGTCGCAACATCCACGTCACCCGCCGCCGATCCGGATTGCGTGATGGTGATGACGCCGTTCGTGATTCCTGTTGCACCGATCTTGCCTGTCAGTGTAGCGTCACCCGTTGCAAGAGCTCCGGTGATTACCGAATAGATTTTCTTTATTGTCCCGGCGACCGGAGAGACAATGCGTGCGACGAGAGCGCCGGAGCTTGTGATGTCATTAACGGTAAACGTCAGGGGCACAAGGTTCGCCCCGATGTTGGCGCGTGCTATCGCCGCCGAAGCAACGTCGCTCAGGTTGTTCGCTGCAACCAGGTCACCATCCGCAGACGCTGTGTTCTTCACTGCAACCCACACACCATCTGTGTCCACCTGTCGGACGTAACCGGCAACCGAGCGTGTACCTGATGCGCTCGTCTTTGCAACGGTTTGATCGTCAGCAATCCAGCAGACCTTGCCGATCTCTGCGATTGTGATCTCATCGGTAGACGTGGAGTTGCCATAGAGGAACACTCCCTCCTCCACATCAACGAACAGGTCGCCGTTGCTTCCCGCAGAGTTGTCGACCTGGTGTGCCGCACGACCAAGCGCTATCTTACCGGTTGCCGTCGTACCCGGTTCGGCGTAACCGGAGGAGTTCAACACAACAAGCGCTCCCTGGTATATCTTCTTCGCCGCGGCAACTTTGTAACTGAGCCGCTTCCCATCTCGCATCTCCGTCATGCGGTCCTCCGCAAGCGCGGCCATGCCGAAGGGGAGGAACTTGAACTTCAGCGCTGCGTACGCAAGCGCTGCGAGTCCGATTACTACAAGAATTAAGTCCATCTCAAACTCCTTTGAATGTTGTTTCAGAAACCCTCTCCCCTCACGTGAGAGGAGAGGTTGGAAATAGAATAGCGCCGCCTCAGTTTTTCTTAGTGGCCAGCAACTTCACATCAACACCCATCTGCTTTGCAACGAGAACGTCCGCCTCGGACACATCTTCACCTTCCGCCCTTGGGTTCCCGTTCAATGCAATCGTCTCCATATTCACCAGCACCGGCATCTTCGCAACAAGCTCCTTCAGGGCGCTGAAGTCCTTTTTGCCCAGGGCGAGGAACTGATCGTAGGTTGCCTTCGTGATCTTGTTCCCACTGGCCGCAAGGAACTCCTTCACGTCGCGCTCAACGAGACCCGCCTTCAGCGTTTCAAACTCTGCTTGCGCAACGAAACCCGTCTTGTCTTTCGCCGATGCAATCAATGCCGTCAGCTTCTCGACCGGGTCACTTTCTGCAGCGCCGAGTGCCTTGGCAACGAGAGAGTAATTGTCTGTCGCCGTTTTCAGGGCGGTCAGTTTCGCCGTCACCTGGTCAACGATACCCTTCGCTGTGAGGTCCGTCCCGGTGAACCCGAGTGCAACAAATTGATCCCTGAAAGACTTCGCACTCGCAGCCATCTGCTCAGGCGTAGCCGTCGCTCCCAGCGCAAGAAATCCGATCAGGAATTGCGTGAGTAAATCCATTGTATCCTCCTTGAAATTGTTTGATGAAACGATGTAGAGATTGTGTGAGCCATCTTTTGAAACCAACGCTGGGAGTTCGTCGAAGAAAGGATTGTTCGTCAGCCCGGCACCGAACACTGCAATCGCAACCTTCTCACCAGTTCCCTTGTCCGTGTAAGGCTTGCCAATCACATCCTGATCATGCCACCACGGCGAGAGGTACATGTACTCTTTCTCTTCAATGAACTTCTTGCCACGGGGTGTCCACTCAACGCCGGTGGCATACACGCCGTCTGCGCGCAATTCGAGTCCACCGAACCACCCGGCAGCCGGAGCAATCTCACCGGTGATGGACTGATGCTCGTAGTCAATCGGGAGTTTCTTATTCGGGTTGCGCTGCTTGATTCGGCTATGATACTCGACGGCCGCTTTCAACTTCTCCGGTGTATTGCGGATTGTTCGTGGTTCTTTGTAGGTTCCAATATTCCTGAAACCGTGCCACTCACCTATCGGCATGAGCAGAAATTCACTCGGTGCTTGACCGTTCAAGGAGACACCACTTGCGAGGAGTGCCCCCGCTTCCTGCATCGCAAAAAACATTCTTGATTGACTCACGCTGTTTTCTCCGGTCGTTGCTCTGTCGCTTCTGCTTCGTGCAGGAGTTTTCCGCCCCGCGCTGTCAGCACAATCATCATCTTCACCGATTCAACTTCGTTCTTCAACTCCTTCATCTCGTCTTCCAACTCAGACTTCACTCGCTGGGTAACCTCCGTTGCAAGTTTATCGCGCAGCTTGAACCAACGCTCGATCACCACACTCGTCACCGAGACGATAATCGGGATGGCGACTGCAAGGAACTTGATGAACTCGTCGCTCACCCAGGGAAAGAAGAGGAAGCCGGAAACGATCCCCGACATGTGGTACCAGAGCTTCATTCACCAAGCTCTCTTTCGATGGTCTCTTTTTCCGAGACAAGTCGCTTGAGCTCTTCAACTTTCTTCTTCATCTCTCGGACGATTGGCATCACCCGGTTCATATCAATGTCGCTGGTGTACAACATCGCCATGTCAATCGGCCCGAGCACGTCGATCAAACCCTTGGCAAGAGTGTCAACATACACTCTGTGGTTATGGATCTCTCGTTTCAGTTCCTCGACTCTACCGAGGTTTAGTGTTCTGCTCATGCGGGTCTCCTTGCGAGATCGTATCGTTTCATAATCGTGATCAGCTTCAGCGCATAGTCCGGGTCCGTGGCATATCGCTTTCCAATTTCCCTGGCATATCGCTTTGGGTCTTTTCTATAGGAGAGGGACTTACTATAAAGAGGGGACGTCGAAAGGAACCTCCCATGTGTATCAAAACACTCTGAGATCGAAGCGTAGCGGGCAAACTTTTCTTTCACTGTCACCCACCCGCCGTTCTGAAATTCCTTCGTGAAGCCATACACAAACACAGGCGGCCGTGGACCGTACAGTTCTGTCACACGAAATTTGTGTCCGAAGAAATTGTTTGCCCTGAGATGTAGCGTACCGAACCGTGACTCCAGCGCATATTGTGCAAGCGTCACCGGTGCCGGCACACCGTACATCGAATCCGATCTCGCTGCGAGTTGTCTCACTTGCTCCGAAAAATATCCCACCCGCGCATCGCCAGCGTCCTGCGTCATCCCGGCAGCATCCCACACTGTCAGTTGTCTCGCTGAAGTCCACTCACCGATCAGGGAGTCAACCAAGCTCGTTCCGCTCTCCGCTTTCCGCTCTCCGCTCTCAGCTCCCAACGGAAACACAAACCTTCCACACGCAAACGAAACTACACACAGCACGGCAGTGATTATCCAGCGGGCGGCGGGATGTCGGGATGAGTTTTTCAAAGTGGGGTAGAAAATGAAAAACCCGAGTGCTCAGGAACCTTTTAGGGTTTCCTAAACACTCGGGTCTTGTTATCGATTAACCGAGTAAACTTCTTATGTCAAAATCATTGCGACGTTTCTACGAATTGAAGATACGAACGCGCAGCGCGAAAGTCAAGTGTTGCCACTCAACAGTTTGAAAATGCCTGTACCCAATTGTCTTGCACCTTCAAGAACGGTGAATGTATTCGCCACATTCGTTAACACATCTACAAAGCCCTTAACTGCTGGATTGTCACTATACTGAACCCACTCGTTGGGGTGAACTACCATATATCCGACTTTGTTCTCAACAATCTTATTGAGTTCACTTGACCCAAAGACTTCATAATTATCAAGTGCCCACAAGATTGACTGTATACTTTGATAAATAAAAGCCCCCAACTTGGGCGGAATATCTGCCAAGCCTGCTACATCACCCGCCACAGAGGTTATCTTCTTCCGAATTGCCTCAATGTTTCGGACGTCTACTGTATGCTCCACAAGCGAATTCGTGCGCAGAATATCATGTGTTACCCGTAGCCCATAGTCGGTATCTTGCGAAAATGAATTCACCACATTACTCCAGCTGCCAGACAAAGCATTTTCCGAGAATACATCGTTGATATGACGAACATGCTTTAGGTAGAGTTCGTGGTCAATCCCCTTGATGGTACTAATTAAAGTAGTCGTGTCTCTACACAACAGAAGAACCTCAACAATCTTTTCAATGATTCTCGGTGTGTTGGTTTCCTCTAAACCAAACACTGTGGCCCACCCTTGACGACAGGTCTTTGCGCTGGTTTTCTTTATACGGGTTACTAATGAGGTAAGCCGCGTAGCTGCCGTTTCTAAGTGTCCGTCACTCATACAGCCTGGACTACTACTTTCCCCGTGTCGATCCGTGTCGCCGTTAATTGCTTCATCCGGTCTTCCCTTTCAACGATGGTGGCACTTTTATCACCCCAATATTCTTCGCCTTCTGGTACGCCCTTGCGTACGCTTCTTTCGCCGTGTTGCCGCTCATCTCAAATCTCTCGGTCTTCACACAGTACACTTTCCACCCCGTGGCTAACACCGTCTTCTCAATTAACTGCACAGTTCTAAAATGCTTCTTCAGTTCCTTGATCCAGTGAGTCTCTCCACGTTGACGGTAGGGCACGATGATGTCACTTCTTCGACGGCATCCCGGCAATTGCAACCAGGGCTATCATATTAAAACAGAGACCTGCAAAAAACCAATTCACGGGAGTGTATCCTTTTGCCTCGGCAACCTTCGAGGTAAACGCACCGAAGATTCCCCCGATGATACAATACCATAAGACGAATGTTGGCAACGGGTCCACGGTCACTCCTTCCTCTTGTTTGTTTTCTCGACGTACTTGGTCCTTCGTTCCCCAACAGCAAACTCAACTGTCTTAGCAATGTCATCCGCCGTCAAAGCTCGCAGCAACTTGGTCTTTGAAGTAATTCCAATGCTTCGTAGATAAAGAAGCACATCAATCTCATCAGAAGTAATCAATCCCTCGGCTACGATATTGGCCATCATCTTTCGTCGATGCCGATCAGCCACCAACATTTCCCCTTTGTTCATCCAGAGCCAGTCGTCACTTGCTCCATAAGTCAAAGCAATTTCATGGGCATCTCGGGCGCTCAGCTTGATGTGGTCCCTTTCAATGTCACGAATCTTATACGCCGCAAATCCTACTCTCTCACCGAACTCCTCTTGCGTAAGCTCATGGTGTTCTCGAAGCTCCCTTAATCGGCCCCCAATCCCAGGGGCCAAAGAATCTTCTGTGAGGTATGATTTTATACTTGACATGGGTATAAGTTTATACTATATTTTCAGGTGTGAACGCTAACCACTGTAAACGGAGAGAGTAGATAATGCAGGCCAATACACAACAACCGATTCTTCCCCGTGTTCTCCGCATCCGCCAAAAGATGCTCGCCAAAAACCTCCGTGTACGAGACCTCGAGCGCGGTCTAAATCGTTCTCGGGTCTCCATATCGCTTGCGTGGAGAGGTAAGCGAAAATCTCTCCTGAACAAAATTCAACAGTTTGTCGACGCCGCCCCAATAGAGCGAACCTGACAATCAACCAAATCACCTCTCATCCCCCAATGAGTAGAAAAATTATCAGAGAAGAGTTGTTGAAAGCGAACACGGAGCTTGGTGTGTCGATAGACCTTTTGAATGCATCCTCGGTCCCCCAAACCAAACGGAAGCTGCGGACTGTTCACCGCAGAACCCGCCGCGTGTTAAACCTCTTACAGCGGCGTTCTCCCAAAGGTAAGGGGAAATCACCGCATCCACAAGCGGACGGTGTTATTTTGGCTGTTGCCGCCAAAAATAACACTGTTACAGGGCACACCATCGACCTTCCCGGTATCGCCGCCAAGATCAAATCCGGTAAACTCTCCTATGGAGGCATCGCAAGGGCGCTCGGCTTAAGCACGAAGCAGCGCGCAGACGTGTACCACGTTGTGAAAGGTCGTAGGACCGGAGGAAGAGTGTATGAGTTGTTCTACGTCTGGGCGAATCAGAGTGGATATGTAGAGGAGAAGCATTCATGAGGTCATTGCTTGATGAGTTTGCTCTCGCCATTGCTCCCGGTGTTGTTGCGAAGCATCCGCAACTCCTGGAGGGCGAGGTGGCGGGAAAGCATTACGAACGCAGGCGTGTCGCCAAGCAGATCTACGCAATGGCGGCAGCATTGGTTGATGAAGGAAAGAGAGCCGCAACCAAATGAGCAGAACATATCAATTATCTCAAACAGCCATGAAACGTCCAGAAAACCCCAGTTGGATCGCTGCGGCCCAGCTACCATCGGGCCGCCCCGGTCTTAATCCACACTTCGCACTCACAAAAGGATCCGCCCATGAAACAATCCATGTTGCCCGACAGAAGTCTTGAAACCTATCGCAATGCAAAACCCGGAGACTTCATCCCGACGAATAAGGGAATGAAACGCAAAGGTCTCGCCGAAGTCCTCGGCTGCAAAGACTTCACTGAACGTCGCCGCAAGCAGGACCAAATGTACGCCATGCTCAATCGGCTTAACGAGTCACCACGTCCGCTCGACTTCATCGCCGGTGAAGGTTTCGCAATCGTAAAGATAGTAGAGCAACCGGATCCATCACTCTCTACATCTCCCCTTTCATACTTCGAAGTCTGGCGCAAGGGACTCGGCAAACAGCGCGTCGCTCACTTCGTACGCGTCGCTGCAATGTTCAACCCGGAGATCTTCTTCGGTGGTATCGGTAGCTCTAATCCACAAACACTCTGACTAACAGACTATCGACTCATCGACTAAATCATTCCGCCCATGAAAGAACAGATCGATCTGCCGGTTATACCAACAACAAAAATCACCGACGAGGTGATGAAGAAAGTGGACGCATTAATCGTGTGCGTAGGATTCACTGAGAACATAACAGAGCAGCAACAGCGACTCGCTGTCGATACCGGCATCCCCGCCGCATCGATGCGACGCTACTGCAGTCAGCTCCGCAAACTCTTCGACGTCGCTCAAGGTTCTCCCCTCTCCGTCCTCAGCTCTCATCCTCAACTTCGTCAGGCACTGGAGTTTCTTTTCGTTCGCAAAGGCAATCCGTACGTGAACGAACTCGTCTCCGCCCGCGGTCTCGTCCGCGTCAACCCTGTCGGCGGAGAATTGCTCGGAGTCTCTGACTGGCTGCTCGCGCTCTATTGTCATCCCGGCAACAATGCCGTCGCTGTTTATCGTACTCTCAAAGCCGAAGTGAATGCAGGTCGAATACTTATTGAAGTACACCCTCCCCTTGATAAGGGGAGGGATGGGGTGGGGTCGCTCACTCGACCGGCAACAATCGCCGACCTTCCCGCAGAGCGCTCCGTCATTCGCTGGCTCAAGCGTCAAACAAAAGAGTCCGTCGCCGTCAAGCGCTCGCGCATGTCCCGCAGTCAACAACTCAAGGACCAGATCCATGTTTACCGCCCGGATGAAGAGTACCGTCCCGGAGGCAAGCTCGAAGCAGATCATACGGAAGACAACACAGTGGTCTTCCGTGGTGATGGAAAGATCGCTCCTCTCTGGCTCACGTTCTTTGTCTGTGCTCGCACAAGTATGATCAAGGGATGGAACGCCTGCTACTCTCCCAACTCCGATTCAATCGCCATCGCATTCAAGCGAGCCGTCACCGGCGAACAATTGGAAGTCTTCACCAGCGAAGGATACAAACCGCTCGGCATCATTGATGCGCCGGACAGAGTCACGTACGACAGGGGCAAGGATTTCAAGAGTCGCTACAGCAAACAGATCACCGGCGCTGTGGACTTCAACGACGAGGCACGTCGTACCATGCAGAGGATCTGCGAGTTGCATTATGCAACGCCCCGGAATCCGCAAGCAAAGCCGCACGTCGAGCGATCCTTCCGCTCCATCCAGGAGATACTGAAGAACCTCCCCGGCTTCAAAGGCCGTAACTACGAAGCGAAGCCGGACGCACTTGCAACGGAAATGAAAGTCGGGTCACTGCTTACGGAACAGGAGTACCTGCAGCTCCTCCGTCTTGCCATCAACACCTACAACAATAGAGAGCGTGAAGAACTCGGTGGACTCTCGCCGGTGCAATTCTACCTCACGCACCAGCAGCTCACGCGTCCAATCGATCTCCGTGTCCTGGACTTCCTCATGTTGAAAGCGCCCGACCGTCCGCGTGTCGTGCGCAACGGATACGTCAGACTTTTCGGCGAGGAGTACTTCGCCGACATCCTGGACGAGTACAACGGCAAGTCCGTCGCACTCTACTATGATCCGGTGGACGTCGGACAACTTGCGGTCTATATCGGAGGCGAGTTCGTTACCGTCGCAATCAACAAGAACCTCCTTGGCAAAACCGAGCGTGAGATGTTGTACCTCGCTAAGACTCGCGCAGCAATGAACAAGAGTCTGCGGGAAACAATCGGTGAACTCCGGCACGACATCTCCAGCGAGGAAGCAAAAGCATACCTCTTCGCCGGTGAGATTGCAAACGTCAGCGCCGTCAATCAGAAGCTCCTCGAACGCAAGACTCCCGTCATCGTCACCATGACCGGTATCGAGAGCGACGCCAAGCAACTGCAACAGAGGTTCGTGGAGAAAAAGAAACAACTCGACGCCGATAGAAAGGTCGATGACGCGAAGAAGAACAAGAACCCGCTCTCACTCATTAACGTCGGGAAGTTGAAGGGATAACACCATGAACAAACCTCAAACAGCAAACACGGTCGCCTCGGTCGAAGTCTCTTCGGGACGCCCCATCCGTTTGCAAACAATAGACGGCGACTTCCTCATCACAGTTGCGCCGGGCAAGGGTGAGAACTTCACCGTTGTTATCGAGCACCAACGGTATACTGCCGACGCCGTTAAAGAACTGCTTCGGAGGAAAAACTAATGTCCGTGAAGCTCTGTAACCTCGCTCTCAACGTCGGTGAGTCGCTCCAGATCAACCTTGGCAACTCGGAGCGCACCATCATCGTTGGCATAGATAAACACGGCAACGCATTCATCACGGGACCACTCAACGACAAGCTCGCAACACTCATCGTAACGGAAGAAGGTCTCACACAACCAGGGGGTCAATCATGAACCCACTCATCACCGGCATCGTGAACTCACTCGGCTTTTTGTGCCTGCTGGCCATTGCCATTGTTCTCGTCATTTTCCTTTTCGGCTGTAGCGACCTCGGCACGGAGCCGGTCATTCAATCTCCGGAGTGGATCGAAGTCCACAACTTCCACTATGCACGGTCCGCCTGGTTCGACTTCATCAGCGTTCAATTCGATATTCCCTCCCCTTCCCAAGGGGAGGGTCAGGGTGGGGTCGACTCGCTTCTCGTAGTCAACCACACCGACTCCGACGCCCGGTACATCACCGCACTCTCGCTCGATCCTGGTGTCACCGGCATTCACCATCGTTTCTTTTTCCCTGACGGCTACGTGGATCGACTGCCGTTTGAACTCAGTCTCTCAGTCTTTATCAAACTCAATCCAACAATCCAATAATCCATTTCTCTACCCCCGGAGAAAACAACACCATGAAAAGCAACGCCGCCCAAAAGATTCTTCACATAGACGATCTGGATCCACGGCATCTGGACCCGGAGCGCGTCCTCGCAAAGGTCAAGAACTCACTGGACCGTGGCGAGATCTCGCTGAAGGAGATCGAGCGCTTCACATCATTTGCAACGTCAACACTCTCGCAGCTCTTCAATGACAAGTACGAGGGCGACCGCGAGAAGATACTGAACTCCGTCGTGCGATTCTGGAGGAGTTGGATTGCAAAGAATTCCATCCTGCACACTGCAGCCGCACAACAAATCACACAGCTCTTCGAAATCTGCTGGAAGCGGAAACTGATCGGGCTTGCCATCGGCGACAACGGACGCGGCAAGAGCACAGCCGCACAATCCTACTGCGCAATCAACTCAGACCGGGCAGTGTACCTCGTGCTCGATGAATCCTGGCGGCTGTTGGAATCCCTCGATGCGCTCGGCGAAGCTCTCGGGATCGAATCACAAATGACCGGCCCGGCGTCGCTCCGCAAAGCGGCTATCATCCGGGCACTACAACGTAAACCGAAATTGATTGTGATCGACGAGGGCGACGAGATCAAGCCACGTCTCCTCTCCGTTCTCCGGACAATCTACGGCGACCAGGACGGGCGTTGCGGCATCGTGGTGCTCGGCACTACGGAACTGGAAAAGATGCTCAGGGACCCGCGTAATCATCTCCGTTACTTTGATACACGCGTTGCCATCCGTCAGAAGGTCAGCGAGATGGACGATAACGACGCCCGGAAACTGGTTGAGGAATACGATAACGATCTGGAGCGGGCGGACATTAAGCAACTCTGCGAATGGGCGAACCACCAGTCGCGCAACCGCGGCGGCATGAGGGCACTGCGTCATCTGATGAACCTCGCACAGGATATTGCACAGTCGAGCGACAAGAAAGAGATCGACCTCGACTGCATCGATGCAGCGAAAGGAATGATGTGACGGACGTTTCTCAGTCCGTCATCCTGAACTAAGTGAAGGATCCAACACCATGAAAGTCAAAGTCAAAATCGAAATCCACAGCATCACGGTCCGGGCAACGATTGTCGATGCAGAGAACCCGGCGAGGAACCGTGCGTACCAGGCAACCTTCACGCCGGATATGCCAGCTCTTCCCGGACAAATCGAAGGCATGTTCCGTGCGGCTCAACGGCACATCTTCTATAACGAAGTCGACAAGCCGACAGTCCCGGCTTCACAGACTAAAGAGACTCCAAAAACTCCATGAACTCTACACTCTCACGCTCCACACTCATAGGCCGCGTCCACGCACGCGCGAAGGCCACCGGGCTTCTCGACGACGATAAGATTTATCGGGATGCCCTGGAGAGTAGCACCGGCAAGCGAAGCTGTGCAGACATGGATACTGAAGAACTGAAACGGGTGCTGGTCGCTTTAGGCGGATCCGAATACGTGGTCGGGCGGCCACCAACGCGGAATAAGCAGGACCAGCACCCGAATTTGAAACGCACCGGCACTATGCACGGCAAGCTCGCCCGGCTCATGCAACACCTTGGATGGAACTGGAAACAGACCGCAGGATTTTGTCAGCGCGTAACCGGCAAAACCGACACCCGTCTCTGCAGCAGCACGGAGCTATCCAAGGTCATCACCGGCATGGTTGCAATGATCGAACAGAAACTTGCTTCCCGCGAGATCATCCTCACAGCAGGCGAGCTCGCAACGTTCCGTAAACACACGCGTCACCACTCACAATCTCAGGAGACTAAACCATGACCGGTCTCATTGTATTATCTGTCGCCGTTGTCATCATCTTCGGCGTCATCATGTATTCCAAGCGTGACCAGTACAAGTCCGACGACCGCCGCAGGCGCGAGTTGGAGAAAGCCGCCGCCGACCGTTACGCTGGGCTTCCACTCATTGAGGCCCTCGATCATTTGTATATCGTCACCGCCCGGCAACTGTACCGCGATAAACTCAAAGGCCGTGACCGGGAGGATCTGCAATGCGACCTCCGCCTCATCGCAGAGTTGCGCCTCAGCATCATTGAATACAAAATTATCGAAGAGCACCGGGATAATCCTGTACACTATTTCTCAGCTCTACGAACTCCACAAACTCTATCAACTCAATAAACTCAAAGGACTCCCCCATGCTCACAATCCACGTCATACAGGACGCCGATGATACCCTGGCAAAGATCGGTCGGCTTAATCGGGACATCGACGCAGAGAGGGTTATGCTCGATGATGCTATCGCTGAACTCACGCGTGTCTCCGCCGAGAAGTTGAAGCCCGTCATAGACGAACGCAACGATGCCGAGAAGATTCTCCTCGAGTACATCAAGAGGAACAAGCGTGACTTCTCCGAGCAACGAACGACTGAACTGACCTTCGGCACCATCGGTGTCCGTAACTATCCCGGCAAACCATCTGTCGAACGGGGCCTCAAGGCGGAGGATGTTGCCAAACGCCTCTACAAAATAAAGAGGTTCAGGAACCTTGTGAAGGTGAAATACTCGCTAATCAAAAATGCTTTGAAGGGCATGGAGAACGCCGCCAGCACTCTCGCAAAGTACGGCATCCGGTTCTCACAGAAAAAGGATCAGCCCTTCTACACTATCAATGAGTCGAAGATCGACGAACAATTCCCACTCACATAATCCGGACAAGGATACAGCAACCATGAAGCGCGTCTCCCCCCACGCTAAAGCGGTCCGCAAGCCAAGACCAAAACGAAAGCACTTCCACACCGAGCGCATCACCGTCATCAAAGACAGTGATGGCAAAGGCGTCGAGCAGGAACGTCCATCAACAAAACCTGACGACCGCATCATCCTCTCAACCATACTTGAACTCACGCCTCCGAATTGCCTCGCATGTTCGACACGTGAAGCCGCTGTGAATCTCACAGAGAATGGCGTGAAGATCGGTGTCCATCCCCTGGGTTATCGTCTCTCTTGCCTGCGCGACAAAGGGTATCTCAAAATGGAGAAGGAGCATTCCTATTCCCTTTGGTCCCTCACCGCGGCAGGCAAACGATTCCTGTCTCAGCGATGAAGCATTACTACCCTGAGCAAAGGCAGAGCTATGCGAGCACATACACCAACTTCGATCCGTTCCGACGAGCGCGGTACTGCACCAACCGCCGTCGCAGGCTCGGCATCCCGGCCCGTCAGTACCGTCGCACCATCCGCGACGCGGAAGAAATCCTCATGCTCCAATGCTCTGGCTGCCGGGGCTACAAGTATCCGCACGAGTTCTCGCCCAACAAAAGCAAACCGCACGGACGAGGCCACCTGTGCCACGAGTGTCTTGCCGGCGCAGCTCGAGAGCGACGCAGGGTACATCAAACTCCTCGGCGACGTTCGAGACGCTCTTGTGTTCATCACCCGTTCACTCGGCCTGTCCCGTCGCTGTCTGGACGAAGCCGCATTCGCAGCTCTGCGCGTGATCTATCGATACAAACAGAATCATAAGGAACCATAATGCCACAGAGCATTATTGAGATCACCTCGTTTGAACACGTCATCGCCATTGCACTCCAACGCAAGCTCCACGAGCAAGAGCTCCCGCCTTTGATCAAGGCGAGGGCGGGCGTGAAGGCAGAAAAGGGGTCGCCCGTGTTGTTGACCTTCTCGGAGATCTGGTCCTGCTGCAAAGCCGCACGGGTCCAGCAGCCCGCGCAGATTGCCTTCAGCGACAGCCAGCGTTTCTTTGCCAGTAATATGTTCGAGGCGATCAAGTCCCTTGAGAAAAAAGGAATCGTGTGGAGTTATCGGGCCGGAGAACTCAACAGAGAGAAGTTGATCCACATCGGCCTCACCGCCGCCGGCATCACCTGGTTGAAGTCTGCAGTCTTCTCTCACCAGGACAGAGCGCCACAACCTGAGCCAAGCGATAGATCCGCACGGCGGAGCGACCATGAGTAAAGCACGCCCCCCCGACACATGGATTTTCAGTCCATTGCTCAATCACGCGCGTCATGTCTTCGGTGTGAACCCAAACGGACGCATGGAGCAATACACGTCCTGCGAGGTCATCATCGCAACGAACATGGCAGCAACCTCGTCATCTTTGAAGAGAGCAACGGGAACCTTTGTTTCACCCGGCAGGAATACCGCCGTGTACACAAAGTTGCGTTGGGGGATCGGAGGTGGAACACCGTTCAGAAAATGCATAGGGATGCTTTCAGCACTGAAGACTCAACAGGAAAGGACTACGACAAAAATGTCGTTGAATAAATTCAAAGAGTCAATAGCCTGATGCGCCGTCGCCGAAATACCGCTCTGGCCGATGTGATCCGTTCACACCCGACAGCCATGCTTCCGCTTTTCGAGCAGTCCCAAACTCCCCTCTCCTCCGAGGAGAGGGGCAGGGGGAGAGGTCTAACCGATAACCAGCGCCAGCTCCTCTCCGGCCCCCGTTCAATCGCGGTTGCCGACGAGACCAAGGCCGCCGCGCACAAGCGTCTCACCGATGGTACGCTCCTCGGCCGCAAGCAATACCTGGTGCTTGATGCATTCAAGAAAGTCCCGGACGCAACAAACGAAGAGATCGCACGCGCACTCGGATGGCCGATCAATCATGTTGTCGGCCGCACATTCGAACTGCGCCGTTTGCTCCTCGTAACCGAATCACAGAAACGCCCGTGTGCCGTCACCGGCAACAGAGTCCAAGCCTGGAAAACCAACCCGGAGAAATGCAGATGATCGTTTCCTCAAAGCCAGACTATGTTCTGTACCACGAGATCCCTGGCAAGAAGGCCGGTCGCGCACCACAGGACAATGCCACCGAGGTCGCCCTGGCATACGAACGCCTGGAAGCGAGGTTTGGATTTCTTCTTCCGCACTGGTGCGGAAATCATCACGCATAATTTTTAATGTTTCCTTGCGTAGGTAACGAGGAACTCGACACTATATTGTTATCACACCATTGAAAGGCATTCACAGAATGATTACGTTGGAGTTGTCCAGAAACTCCCGAGGGCGGTACCTCCGCCCCGTCAGAGCGGAACGCTCAGTCGCACAAGTGTGCGCTGGCGTCATCCCGCTCGTCGGGGTGCGGGTATTCCCTCGGGAGGCCCGTGGACGCGCCAGCGCATTGTTATTCCTCCCCCTTGCTATTTGTCCCGACGTTTACGAATTTCCAGTAATTCAGTTTCTGCATAGGAGGTCCTTCACTCGCTGGCTTGCTACGATATTCCGGTCACTCTCTCTCAATCTCCCCGGTGAAGTATGCAGCAGCTGAACGAAGACCAAGCAGTAAAACTCCTTCGCGAGATTGCGCTACACAAGAAAAAAGTCACAGCTGTATTCTGCCACGATGGAGAAGGGAACTTTTCTGTGACATTTGACAAGCTTCAACTCAGTTGCGAGGAGTACATGATGTTGGAAGGTCGCAGGGTACGCAAATCATGATAACGGACAAGGTCGCACAAGAACGGAAGATGTTACTTGACCGTTCCGGGTACCCGTTTCAACTTGCTGTTGAGGAAAAAATCGGTTCCCTGCACACCGATTGGCTTCCCTATCGCAACGAAGTCCCTTGGGAGGACCGAACCGGTCAAAATGGTTATGCAGATCTCCTACTCAGGTCAAACACCAGTAGAATGGTCATAGAGTGCAAGCGGCTCAACAAAGAGACCTCCTGGGTTTTCTTGGTGCTCGATTCTGGCGGTCAGGAGAAAAACATATCGTGGCTTCGGAGCGCATGGATAGCAGACATTCATAGCAAGCCTATATTGTCTTGGTTCGACTTCATGGTAACCCCGTACTCATACGAATCTTCCTTTTGTTCTGGGTTTGAGGGAACACGCGAGAGCCTGGAGCGAATAGCGGGCACACTACTGACAGCAACAGATTGCATCGCAAGAGATGAGCACGCCCTCACTCGCGAGAAGGAAGACTTTCTTGTCGTGATTCCTGTCATCATTACAACGGCAAAACTCTTCATTCACGTTATGAAAAAGAACTCGGTGGCGCTCGATTCGGGAATACTTCATGGGGACAATGTCCCCGTACAGGAAGTTCCTTTCATTCGATTCCGAAAGAGCATGACTACTAAGTTAACTGATGAATTCACTGTATCTGATTTTGATGCCGCATGCGACAATAGAGTGAGATCGATTCTTGTCGTGAACTCAAACCATCTTGAAGAAGTGTTCTGTTCATGGAGGCTCTCAAAGGGGTTTGGCGCGGTATATCCGTGGGAGCGACTTCGGAAACTCCCTGTTGAAGTAAGATTCCTGGGCTAAGGAGGGATAGTAGACAAGGATTGAAACGGCCTTGGATATAGGACACGTAGTTTAGCGATGCAAAT
>JBJXHC010000019.1:0-3133 GCA_046160825.1 Bacteroidota bacterium
CGGACGATGGCTTCTGAATAGCACTCCTTGCACGCTGGCAGGTTTTTTCCTATATTGTTCCCACTTCATTTCAGTTTACAAGGGATACCAATGGCAAAGATTTGTGATATCTGCGGTAAGAAACCGGTCAGCGGCAATAATATCAGTCACGCCCACAACAAAACCCGTCGGCGCTGGCTGCCAAACCTGCAGGAAGTCCATGCAAAGGTGGAAGGCCGCTCAAAAAAACTGACTGTATGCACCACGTGTATCAAGTCAAACAAGGTTCTGAAGGCTGCCTGATTCCCCAGGGCCAGACGGCTCAGGATGTTTCAAGCCATCACAACATGTTGATGGCTTTTTTGTTTGCGTTCATCCATACACTTCGATCCACCCGGCCGTGCGGAAAATAGAACTCCAACTCAATCTCCCCAATCAACTCACACTCTTGCGTGTGTTGCTGACGCCCGTCTTCGCATTTCTTATCGTGTCGGAGTCGTCGCTCAATAAACAAATTGCACTCATCGTTTTCGTCATAGCCGCAGTCACTGATTGGTACGATGGCTGGGTTGCGCGGAAGTTCGGCTATATCTCCACCTGGGGGAAATTCCTCGATCCGCTTGCGGACAAGATCCTCTCCTCCGCTGCATTGCTGGTCTATGTGGGCTTGGGACTCGTCGACGCGTGGATGGTCTGGATTATTATCTTTCGTGATTTCCTTATCACCGGCTTGCGCAGTTACGCGGAATTCAAAGACCAACCGATTGTAACATCCAAGAGTGCCCAGGCAAAGACATTCGGACAGTTCGTTGTCATCTACTACATTCTTATTCTCTACGTAGCAAAAAACGTTCCTCCGGTGTACGACCAATTTCGGTACACGATTGATACTCTCATGCAGTATGAAGTGTTGTTCGGTATGATGCTTCTTGTAACACTCTCCACCCTCGGTACGGGGATTGCCTATCTATTTGACAACCGAAAGTTCCTCCGTGAGCTTTACGCCAGCTTCACAAACCAAAATTCCTGAAGGCAAGGCAGTCACATTCTGGTCCCGTTTCATTGCCACGGGAGCGTTCGTCGGGTATATACCTTGGGCATCGGGCACATTTGGTACTCTCGTCGGGTTGCTCATATATTTGATCCCGGGAATGGAAAACCCCGCTCTCCTGTTTGTGGTGATTTTCGTTGGTCTTGCTAGTGGAGTGTACACATCGGCAAAGGTTGCTCCTGTCGAAGGACATCGTCTTACAAAAACTGCTGAACGTGCCAAAGCAATGTTCCAGCACGGCACACACTCAACTCCCGATCCATCAATTATCGTGATTGATGAAATCGTCGGCATATGGATTGCTTTGTTGTTTATTCCCAAGACTCTCGCAGCCATTGTCATCTGTTTTATTCTATTCCGGCTGTTCGATATCATCAAGCCCTATCCCGCGAAACAACTGGAGCACATTCCCAACGGATGGGGAATTATGCTGGATGATGTTGTTGCCGGAATCTATGCCAACATTGCAACACAGGTTCTCTATCGCCTTCTGATGTCATTGGGCTTCACACCGTATTTATGAAAGACATGAAATGAAATGTGAGATTATCACGATTGGCGATGAGCTGCTCATCGGTCAGGTCATCAACACCAACCAGGCCTATATAGCCGGAAAGCTCAACAACATCGGTATCAATATCGAGCGGATGTCGACCGTCGGCGATGACCTTGAGGCAATCCTTGCAGCATTTGGTGAAGCAACTGCAAGATGCGGCGTTGTCATTGTCACCGGTGGACTCGGTCCAACGCATGACGATGTTACCCGGACTGCGGTATGTCGGTTCTTCGATAGTGAGTTGGTCAGCAACCCGGAAGTCCGCAAACACATTGAAGAATTGATGAAGAAGCGGAGCATGGGCTGGACTCCTGCAGCGGAAGATCAAACCATGGTGCCAGTGAAGGCAAAGATCATTCCCAACCCTGTCGGTACAGCCCCCGGAATGTTGTTTGAACAGAGCAGCAAAGTCTTCATCGTCCTCCCCGGCGTTCCATACGAGATGAAGGAAATGATTGATCAATCGGTCGTGCCGATGCTCGCTTCGCGGGTCGCCGACTCGACAATCAGGCATCTCACGTTGCGGACGAGCGGAATTCCGGAGAGTCTCCTTGCCCAACAGTTGGGTGATATTGATGATATTCTGCGCGGAGCAAAGCTTGCGTTCCTGCCCTCACTCACCGGAGTGAGATTGAGAATTACCGTCCAGGAACGAACCGCGCAGACGGCCGATGCAAAAATCCGTCAGGTTGAAGAGAGAATCCGGGTGAAGGCGCAGAAGTATATTTATGGGAAAGGCGATGAAGAGCTTGAAGAAGTCCTCGGACGTATTCTTACCGAGAGGAAGTTGACCCTCTCCGTTGCCGAGTCGTGTACCGGCGGACTTGTTGCAGATCGGTTCACGGATATCAGCGGCAGCTCGGCATACTTCGAGCGGGGCGTCGTTGCATATAGCAACAAGTCCAAGATCGAGTTGCTTGGTGTGCCCGCTGAGATGATCGAAAAGCATGGCGCAGTGAGTACGGAAGTCGCAGAAGCAATGGCTGCGGGGATCCGCACCGTTGCAGGAACCGATATAGGACTCTCGACCACCGGCATTACCGGGCCAACAGGTGGATCAATCGGCAAACCCGTCGGACTCGTGTACATCGGCTACTCGGATGCCGAGGTCACGCTGGCACTCAAGTTCAATCTCGGCGACGACCGTCGCAGGACAAAGGAGCGAGCTGCGCAAGCGGCTTTGGAGTTGCTAAGGAGAAAGTTGCTGAAGATTGAGTAGGTTTGAACGAAGGGCTAGTATGAATAAATCTTGCAGATATTTACTTCTAGAGATTCTGATAGGCCTTGCCATTTTAGCCTCAGATGGCTCAGGGCAAAATATCGTTGTGCTAAGGCATGAAAGCGTACCATCCTTGGATACCAATGTGCATGTTAGAAATATCCTGAGAAACATAATTAGTGGACAGACATTCGAAGCATTATCAGATAGCACAACAGGAGTATCACAATTAAATAATATCCCACCAGGAAATTATCAATTAACGACATTACAAAGAGACCATTTCTTAAAAATACAAGACACCTTAGAAGTAACAGGAAACATAGAC
>JBJXHC010000020.1:0-6052 GCA_046160825.1 Bacteroidota bacterium
GTTCGTGTAGAATTGATGCTCAACTAATACACGCTATCGGATGGTCGACCAACTTGCGCGCATCGGGGTAGGACATCGCAGACACTTCCTCGAACCCCTTCATCACATCGCCGTTCCCGGCTTTCCGGTAAGCCGGAATTACCGAGGCGTGGCAATGCAAGCAGGCACCAGATTGTTTCCGCTGAGTCACGCGCAGGGTGGAGTCCTGATCAGCCAACATGAATGCATGGCCGCGTTCTTCACGATAGTCAATACTGAATGCATACCCGGCAAAGATCCTGCGGAGTGCAGGCTCGGCGTCCAGCTTTTGGAAGGCATCACTTCCTCCATGGCGGGTGCGGACAGTGTCAACTGTTCGCTTGTATCCGTCATACTGCCGGGGAAAGTTCTTTCCCCACACTGCGGGATCGATGGTTTCTTCTGTCAGATCTGCGAGCCGGAAGGAAACCTCCTGCGCTTCGTCCTTTCTGTCACGCACATTGAAGAGCAGCCATGTGGCAAGAAAAGTCAGAAGCGCCACACCAGCGACAATAAGAAAGTATCTTGATGGAACGCGGGTAGATTGCTTGTCAGCCATTGAGAATGTCTCCTTTAATATCGAGCACCATGCCCTACTTCGGCATGGCAGTGAACGCACGTCTGTTCTTCCGAAAGCCCATGCTGCGTTCTTCCAGCGATCTCATGGACAAGTTCTTCATGACACGCGACGCAGTTTGCCTGCAGGTTATCGCGATTCATGGGGGTAATGAGAAGTCGTTCGGGGTAGGTCTGAAACGTGAACTTCCATGAATGGCGGATGCCGTTTTCACCTTTTGAAATGTATTTCGGGACAAAGCTGGTTGGTGTGTGACAGTCGTTGCACGTGGCGCGGTTCTGGTGACTGGACTTCTGCCACGAGTCCAGATAGTCGCGCATGATGTGGCAGTTTGCGCACGCCCGTGGGTCGTTGCTGAAGTACGAGCCACCTTCGGCATAGGTCCACGTGAAGTAGCCAAGTCCCAGCATAAGACCGAAGAGAATGGAAAAAACAATTGCCAGTTGGTGTGTTGGAAAGATGGTGTTGAGCAGCGTCTTCCACATCATACTCACCAATCTGAAAGGAGTCGAGAGGAGGTTCTTTGAGCCGGTGGATAATAGCCTGAATGGAATTCAGATGCAAGAACCATATCACTCAACCCATTTCGCTTTTCATCCGCTGAACCCATTGCGTGATACTGCTCTTTGTTTCTCCGGCGAGCAGACGTTTGATCAACGCGCTACCAACGATCACGCCATCCGAGTCACGGGCATACATGCGCGCATCCGCTAGTGAAGAGATTCCAAATCCAACGAGCACGGGATTCCGCTTCGCATTGCTCTTGACGTGTTTGATGAAACCATTGTTCCCGCCGCTTCGCTTCATGCCGGTCACGCCGGTCATGGAAACACAGTAAAGAAACCCGCTGGAGACTTCATCAATTCTCTGTACTCTCTCCACGGGGGTTGTCGGGGCGACAAGCATAATGTTTGCAAGCCCTGCACTGTCAATCAATGCGGCAAACCTCGCACTCTCCTCAAGTGGCACCTCCGGCAAAATGATGCCATCAACGCCAGCGTGCGAAGCGTCCACAAAGAATTTATCAAGCCCGTAAGCGAGGATCGGGTTCACATATCCCATCAGGACAATTGGTATCTCCGAGGTCTTCCGTATCTCCCGGACGTTCTCAAGAACGTGCTCGAGTGTCATTCCGTTGTTGAGTGCGATGGCAGAACTTTCTTGAATGATGGGACCGTCGGCCAGAGGATCGGAGAAGGGCATGCCGAGTTCGATAATATCCGCTCCGGCTTTTTCAAGCATGAGCACCAGCGATGGAGTGGAATTGAGTTTCGGAAAACCGGCAGTGAGGAAAAGGGTAAGAGCCTTCTCTCCTTTCTCTTGAAGAATTGAGAGATGTGTACCAAGGCGGTTCATGAGGGAAATCGGTCAGCGTAGGTAGCGATATCCTTATCACCGCGACCGGAGAGATTGACGACAACGATCTCATCCGTTGAAGTTCGGGGCATAAGTACATCGAGGTATGCGAAGGCATGCGCCGTTTCGAGTGCGGGAATAATCCCTTCGAATCTGGCCACACGTTGTGCAGCTTTGAGAGCATTGTTGTCCGTGACCGAAACATATTCGACGCGGCCGAGATCATGGAGAACGCTATGTTCCGGTCCAACACCCGGATAATCGAGTCCGGCGGAAATTGAATGCGCGAGCTTCACTTGTCCGTCATGTTCTTGAAGGACGTAGCTGTAAGAACCGTGAAGAACACCGGGCGATCCCTTCGCAAGTGTGGCCGCATGGTATTTTGTCCGAAGCCCGTGTCCGGCAGCCTCGACGCCGATCATTCGTGCGCGTGTTCCCAGAAACGGATAAAAGAGTCCGATGGCATTGCTTCCACCCCCAACACACGCAACAAGATAGTCGGGGTCACGATGTTCACGCTCGTTGAGTTGCCTGTGTGTCTCTTCCCCTATCACTTTCTGAAAGTCTCGTACCATCATAGGATATGGATGCGGGCCAACAACTGAGCCTATGATGTAGAATGTGGTCTCGACATTTGTCACCCAATCACGGATTGCCTCGCTGGTTGCATCCTTCAATGTCTGACTACCGGACCGTACGGGTCGCACCTCCGCGCCGAGCATTCGCATGCGTTGGACGTTCAGTTCTTGTCTCTCTATATCCAGCACTCCCATATACACAATGCACTCGAGTCCCATCTTCGCTGCAACTGTAGCGGTTGCAACACCATGTTGCCCTGCGCCTGTCTCGGCGATGATGCGTTTCTTCCCTGACCGTTTTGCCAGAAGGATCTGACCGATGGTGTTATTGATCTTATGAGCACCGGTATGGCAGAGGTCTTCTCTCTTCATATATATTTTTCCACGAGAGTAGTGGTCTGTGAGACGGGTGGCAAATGTCAGCGGGGTTGGGCGACCAGCATACTCGTGGAGGAGAGAAAGATATGTGGTTTGAAATGAGGGATCATTTTTTGCGGCAAGGAACAAGTGCTCCAGTTCTTCAAGCGCGGGGATCAGAGTTTCGGGAACAAACCTGCCGCCATATTCCCCAAAGTATCCACGTGCATCGGGAAGAGAGTACTCATTCTCCGGCCCGGAACTCACTCTGCAACCTCAAGTGCAACCGTTCTGTCGACCACGGCGGCTATGGCGCGAACCTTTTCCATCAACTCGCGGAAACGTTTGGGCTTCAGCGACTGGTAACCGTCGGAGAGAGCGGTGGCCGGTTCCGGATGTACTTCGATCATCAATCCGTCTGCCCCGGCGGCAATGCCTGCAAGTGCCATTGAAGTAACGCCTTCCCACATTCCAATGCCATGACTCGGATCGACAATGATGGGAAGATGCGACAGCTTCTTGATGACGGGAATGGCATTCAGGTCCAGCGTGTTGCGTGTGTACGGTTCAAATGTTCTGATTCCCCGTTCGCATAAAATGACATTGTAATTTCCGCGTGCAAGAATATATTCCGCAGACATCAACAGTTCCTCAATCGTGGCGGAGATACCACGCTTTAGCAATACCGGCTTTCGCAATTCACCGACTGCTTCCAAGAGCGAGAAGTTTTGCATGTTGCGCGCACCGATCTGGATGACATCAGCAACTTCTGCCACTGCTGAAAGCGTGAGCACGTCCTTCACCTCTGTGACAATCTTGAGGCCCGTTCGCTCTTTTGCTTCCTTGAGCAACACGAGTCCCTCCTCTTTCATTCCCTGGAAAGCATACGGAGATGTTCGCGGCTTGAACGCTCCTCCCCGAAGAAATCGCCCGCCACATTCTTTCACCACGTCTGCACTTTGCATAAGCTGGTCATAGCTCTCAACAGAACAGGGCCCGGCAATGATGGCCAGTTCCTTTCCCCCGATAATCTCGCCGTCTACATTGATCTCGGAATTTTCCAGCTTCGCATCTCGACCGACCAGTTTATATGGTTTGGAAACAGGGATCGCATCCTCAACACCGGGGAGAAGTGCAAAATTCTCGGCATTGATTTTTCCTTTGTTTCCCGTGATGCCGATGGCCACGCGTTGCACGCCGGGAATCTCATGCGCCTGAAAACCCATGGCGGCAATTTTCTCTTTCACCCGGAACACATCATCGCGGGTGGCATCACGTTTCATGACAATGAGCATAGTCTTCCTGACATTCGTTAGAGGTTGTTGAGCATGAAAAAGAGACGCTGAAGTTTTATCGCATCTTTTCTGCCCGGAGATGATTCGACGCCACTGTTGACGTCAATTGCATACGGTCGGACTGTCTTCACAGCATCTGCAACATTTTCGGGAGAAAGTCCGCCGGCAAGAATAATATTCCCGTATTGTTTTGCAGCAACGGCGATATTCCAATCAAACACTTTACCGGTCCCGCCCTTCTCTTTTTCACAATATGTATCGAGCAGGAATGTGCCGGATTGATATTCCAAAAGGGATGAAAGATTGAATGCCGTGTTCACTCTGAGCGCCTTATATGTCGGTAGCGCGTATCCTTCAAGATCGGCCGGACGTTCATCGCCATGGAATTGAATTGCCCGGATACCGGAGATGCCGCACACACGAAGAATCTCATCACGTGAAGCATTGACAAACACTCCCACCGGCGTGGTGAAAGGCGGGAGCCGCATGATCGTTTCCCTGGCTACTTGCGGTTCGACATATCTCAGACTCTCTCGTGAGAAAATAAAACCCAGCGCGTCGGCGCCAAGATTCGATGCCGTCATCGCATCCTCGAGGTTTGTAATCCCGCAAATCTTGACCTTCATTTCACCGCCGGCGTAACATTGTTCAACAATTCCTCAAGAGCTTTGCCCGGGTGTTCCGACCGCATAAACAACTCGCCGACAAGGAAGGCATGAATCCCGTTCTTCATCAACAGATCGATGTCTTTGCGACTGGTAATGCCGCTTTCGCTGACGACTGTCGAGGTAGCGGGAACGTATTTCTTCAAGCGGACCGACGTCATAATGTCTGTTTCGAATGTCGCGAGATCACGGTTGTTGATGCCCACCAGATTGACACGTCCGAAATCGAGAGCAGCGATTTCATCCTCATCATGTACTTCGACAAGGCATTCAAGTCCCAGAACACGGGCTTCATCCATGAGATCGTTAAGCTCAGCCGATTCGAGCGCAAACGCAATCAGCAACACCGCATCGGCGCCATAGGCACGGGCTTCATAAAGCTGATATGGATCAAGAATAAAATCCTTGCGGAGAATTGGTATGGGAACGAAGTGCCGCATCCGGTCGATGAACTCCAAGTTCCCCTGAAAAAACCGTTCATCAGTGAGAACAGACAAAGCGCTGGCACCACCATGAAGATATGCCCGTGCAATCTCAAGCGGATCGAAATCCTGACGAATGACATCCTTCGAGGGGGAGGCTTTCTTGATCTCGGCAATAATGGCAAGTTCTTTCCCCGAGAGTGCGGCTTGCAGCGAATGACGTTCGTACCCATACTTCGGCATGTCTTCGAGTTGCGAACGCAGAATGGTTTTCTTTCTTGCGGTGATCTCTTCCCGCTTATGAGCGAGGATGGTCTCGAGGAAGTTCATTGCGATGAAGTCATAAAGATAAGCTGCTGGAGTTTTTCCTTTGCCTTGCCCGCATCAATAGACCGGGCGGCTGCTTCCGCTCCGTCGGCAAGCGATGAAGCCTTCCCTGCCACATGAATTGCCATTGCAGCATTCGCGATAACCACATCACGCTGCGGGCCACCTTTGCCGGAGAGAATATCCAGTGCGATGGAAACATTCTCATGGGCATTTCCCCCGGCAAGCGCTTCGCGGGCAGAAGTGTTCAATCCAAAACTCTCTGCGGTCACGGTGTATTCACTTATCGTCCCGGTCTCATCCACATCGAATACCTTCGTCTCGTCTTCAAGTCCAATTTCGTCCAAGCCTTCGCTACTATGGACGACACACGCCCTGCCGGTATGCAACCGGCCAAGAGCCGCCGCAAGCTGACGGGCAACATTCACGTGGTACGCTCCGATCACGTGCCGCCGTA
>JBJXHC010000021.1:0-26173 GCA_046160825.1 Bacteroidota bacterium
GAAGCAGTCTCCATCTACAACACTGAGCGCCCGCATCTCAGCTTGGGAATGATGACACCGGAAATGCGTTATGCAGCTTAACTTTCTAACTCACACTGTCAACCTATGGACGGACGAGACAGAAGAACAGAATTTCAAATCTCGAATTAGAATCCACACGGAAGGAACGATTATCAATCAGCCCGCCAAATGGTGCCGCACGGTCGTCAGACTTCGACGAACTCTGTCGAGCGGGTCTACGACAATCAGCAATGAGGAACAGAATCTCGAATCTCAAATCCAGAATCCACACAGCAAGAACAGTAGCCTAAACGTCATAGTGTGCCGACAAGCCGGTATGAAGGTCAAATGAACTAAAGATATTCTGGACTTCACATGGTGGAACAGAGTACTGATTGAGCTATCCGGGCAATGAAGCGATGCATTTTTTGCTTCCGACCTGATAACGAAGTGCAGTTAACCCAAAACCCAGATATGTAGAATAGGCTTCTTTGGGCAACTCGTATGGTGCTTCGTATATCATCTGGATTGTCCGGGCTCTGGCAGCGTTATGAATCCAAGAATGGAATAGAGAATATCCGAGGGCTGTACTTTGAGCAGCATCTTGATTCGCATACAAAGAATTTCTGGTGGATAGACTCCAAAGGTGGACTTGTTCGCACATAACCATCGCGTTCCATGCATGCCTCATTTATGCCAAAGAAGTAAAGGCATTGAAGCAGGTACGGTGTGGCTACTGAACGTTTTGTGTAATGCGCAGCCAAAGGGGAAGCAAAGCCGGAAGGTTAGACGAGGTGGTCGAGATTGTAGGAAGAGTAACTTTATCGAATAGCGCTCCATATCAAACTTAACAACGCGCTTTATGGTTAGTTATGTGCATTGCCCATCAGGAATTATGGAGGAGAAGTGAATGAACAATCCCATTACTCGCCTGGCACTAGGCATCCTACTCTTGTGTCAAGTCCCCTCAGGCCTCAAGGCACAAACAGCAGTTCTACTTCTCAACGAGATTGATCCGAATCGTACAGGCAACCGTGACCTGATTGAATTTTTTGTGGTAAGTGCCGGCAACACGGCAGGCATATTGGTGCAACGTGGGATCGGTACACTCATACCGCTTGACACTATGCCGTCCGTAAACGTAGCCGTCGGCGATATTATCGTGGTCCATTTGAATCCGTCATCCGGTGCAGGCGACGCTCCGGCTTCGGAGACAGTGAGCAAGAACCAGTATCCCCAGGGAATCTACACAGGGAACTTTGACCCTGCTTGGGATTTTCTTGGAGTGCCGCCCGGCCTCTCGTATTCGAATGGTGTTCTGATTGCAAAAACATCAACCAGCATTATTCAGGATGCTGTCCCGTTTGCAACCTCAGGTACCATACCAACAGGTTTTCCCGCTGACTTACAGTCCATCCAGGCCCAGGGTTTCTGGTTGCCTCTGAATTGCGGAGGCGCACCTTGTGAATATACGTCCACACCGACCGCACAATCAGTGTCGGTCAATTGGGCGGGCCTTACGTCCACCACCAGTATGCAGCGAAACTCCAACACGGATGCCAATAACAATTCGGACTGGGTAATTCTCCCTTCAACCTTCGGTGTTCCGAATCAAGGGCAAACCGTTTCGGTACAGGATGTAGACTTCGTCCCACGAAAGTTCACTCTGAACCAAAACTTCCCGAACCCGTTTAACCCAACATCAACCATCAGGTTTGACCTGCCAAACTCGAACGATGTAGTACTGAAGGTCTACGATGTATTGGGAAAAGAGATCGCAACTTTGGTGAACGAAGCACTTGTTCCTGGAACTCATGAGACGACGTTTGACGGCTCGGAGCTTGCCAGCGGTATATACTTTTACCGGATACAGGCGGGGCAGTTTGTGGAAACGAGAATGCTCGTATTGCTTAAGTAGCAGACAACTTCATATGACAGGTCATTCTCTTGCTACAGAAATTCTCTCAGGCATGGACAGTGGTGCGTCACTAGTAAACCTTAAGGATCAGATCGCATGGAAATGAATCCAGGTTCACTCAAAAAAACTGCAAGACTTGCCGGCCTGCTGTATCTTCTTTGGATATTAACCGGCTTCTTTAGCATGTTTTATATGCCATCACAAATTAACATTCGGGGTGATGCTGCTACCGCTGCGCAAGATATCCTCTCCCATGAATTGTTGTTTCGAACCAGCATATTGACGGATCTTGTCAGCAGCACTATTTGGGTGTTCATGGTGTTGGTTCTTTATCGGTTGTTCAAATCGGTAGATGAGCGTCAGGCTAAGTTTATGGTTGCCTTGGTGATCGTACAGATTCCCACCATCTTTGTTATGGAGGCATTCAAAATTACTTCGCTTAAGATCTTCAAAGGGGAGATATTGAAAACACTGGAGCTTAGTCAGGCCCAAGACTTGGCAATGCTATTTCTTAAAATGAACGACTACGTCGTTTCGGCGTTGATATTATTTTGGGGCCTGTGGCTGTTTCCTTTGGCGATCCTTGTCTACAGGTCGCGTTTCCTTCCACGCTTCCTGGGTATCTGGCTGGCTGTCAACGGCTTCGCCTTCCTGGTCTTGAGCTTTACGGGTTTACTCTTACCGCAGCACAAGGACATGGCCTTTAACATCGCTGTCCCCGCCATGCTCGGCGAGCTTGTGTTTATGCTGTGGCTCTTGATCAAGGGTGCAAAGGCGCAGTCGGTCGAGCCAGCGAACGCATAACAGCACTACTCTCAACGATGTGGTTTGTACATGAATTACGAATAGAGGAGATAAGACTTGCCTAACGCGGAAGACAAGTATTTGAAGTCCAGCTTTTACGAGCAGCTAACCGAACATGCCTTTATATCTGAAGTCTTACAGGAAGCCTGGTTTCGATTCGGCGAAGTGGTTGATGTCTGCCGTTCGGAAATTGATGCGACCGGCTACGATATTATGTTGGAGTGCAGGGGAATCATCAGACATGTTCAATTAAAGAGTTCGGATAAGGATTCAAAAGCAGCTAATCAAAAGGTCAATATCGCTCTATCAGCTAGACCAAGCGGCTGCATCGTCTGGCTTTTCCGAAAGGAAGACCCGGTAAATTACAGAATAATACTGAAGTATCGTTTCTTCGGCAAGAAACCGGGCAGACCGTTGGATCTTTCCAAGTTTCGAGTCGCGAGGCACACCAAAGGAAATTCAAAGGGCATAAAGGGAGAGCGTCCAAATATTCGGATCATTCCGAAAAAGGAATTCGTACCAATTGACGACACAAAGGGTATCCTACAAAAACTATTTGGCCTCGCATGATGGCGTCACGGGCGTGGCACATTCGTATTATGTACTTGTCTCCAAAACAAACAGAATGAAATCTACAGAAAGGATCTGAAACGATGAAAATGAAATCACGTCACGGCCACGAAATTGATCTGGCGCAGGAAAAACTCGATGCTTTGAAGATGCGGCTTCTAGGGCCGGTGGTACTGCCGGGTGATGCTGGCTACGAAGACTCCCGCAGTGTTTGGAATGGCATGATTCAAAAGAATCCCGCCATGGTCGTCCGCTGCCGCGGTGTTGCCGATGTTGTCTCTTGTGTACAGTTTGCTCGCGAGAATGACTTGCTGCTCTGCATCAAAGGGGGAGGACACAACATCGCAGGCCTCGCCACGGCTGACGGTGCGCTTATGCTCGATATGTCGCTCATGCGCGGCGTCTGGGTGGACACGCAGAAGAAGATCGCCCATGCGCAGTCCGGTTGTTTGCTCGGTGATGTTGACCGGGAAACGCAGGTACACGGGCTTGCGTCGGTTCTCGGTTTTGTATCGCTTACCGGTATTGCGGGACTCACTCTGGGTGGCGGTTTCGGCTACCTGACAAGGCGTTGGGGCTGGACAGCGGATACTGTTGTCGGGATGGATGTTGTTACCGCCGACGGACGCGTTGTACGAGCCAGCAATGAAGAAAACCCTGACCTCTTCTGGGGACTGCGTGGCGGCGGAGGGAATTTCGGTGTGGTTACCGGCATCGACTACAATCTGTATCCCGTTGGTCCGCAGATCGTCGGTGGCGTCGTTGCATGGCCGGGTAGTGAGGCACCAAAGGTGCTGGAATTATACAGGACACTTGCTGAGAATGCGCCTCCTGAACTTACACTTGTTGCACTTATACGCCCTGCACCTACTGCTCCATGGCTGCCAAAGGAGTGGCACGGGAAATTGATGGTGGCCATACTTGCCTGCTACAGCGGCAAACCCGAAGACGGTGAGAAGATTGTCGCTCCCATCAAATCGTTTGGAAATCCGATCGGCGACATACTCGTACGCCGTCCGTATGTGCAGATGCAATCACTCCTCGATGCTACTCAACCGAAAGGCCGCCGCTACTACTGGAAGAGTGAGTATCTTTCCAGCGTCGATCCTGAATTGTGTACCGGGATCATAAAACATGCTGCTAACTTCAAATCGCCGCATTCGGCAATGATCTTGTTCCATCTCGGTGGCGCTCTCAATAAACTCGATCAGGATCACTCACCGGCCGGTAATCGGGATACGCAATATGTTCTCAACATACCAGCCGCGTGGGACAAGGCGGAGGATGACAAAGCGAACATACAATGGGCACGGGAAACATGGGATGACCTCAAACGGTTTTCGACGGGCGGCACGTATATCAACTTCCTGACCGAAGATGAGAGTCCTGCGCGTACCGAGATGGCACTCGGTCATGCGATGAAACGCCTCGCTGAAGTAAAGAAGAAGTGGGATCCACAAAACATGTTCTGCACGAACCGTAACATTGTGCCGGGGTGATGGGACGAGCATGCTTGATCGAATAGTTCACGGTCGCACCGACCTGGTGTTTGACTTCATTGCCGCAGGGAATGCAGCGAGCTCAAAGGATGCGAACGGAGTCTCCTTGTTGCAATGGTGTGCTTATTACGGCGACGTTAGTGCGATCAGGTTTCTGCTCACGAAGGGCGAATCACTCAAGTCGTTGGGAGAAAACCTCGACCTCAATGGCGCTGCGTTTCATGGTCACTGGCGCCTCTGCGAGTTTCTGATTGAAAACGGAGCGGATGTCAATCATCCCCTGCCCGACACCGGAGAAACACCGTTACACTCGGCTCTGTGTACATCCAACCGCCTTGCGCATGACTTGGTTCTCAAAGTGCTTTTGATGAATGGAGCGAATCCCAATTGTGTCACCAAGCCGGGGATCGCAACGGGAAGCTTCATGCGCGACAGTAGAACAAAAGCCGAGACTCCGCTTCATCGAGCCGCAGCATTTGGTACGGAGGAAACCATTCAGTTGCTTCTGGATGCCGGAGCGACCATCAATGCAAAGGACATGCATGGCGATTCACCTCTCTCCTGGGCAAGTTGGCATCTGCGCCCGGTTTCTATTCTCAGGAAACTTTGCTACGGAGATTTTTCGATTCGTTCTGACTACGGTGGAGGCATGGAATCAAATCTGCTTGGGAAACCATTTGGTAGTGCCTAAAATCTGCATCACTGAATAGCCACGAGCTTTAGCTCGTGGAAAGAAAAGCAACAAAAAACACCTGGGGTTTTAACCCAATCAAAATAAGGGACTAAAGTCCCAACCGGTCTCGTTGAGATCGCTGTCGACGACCTGCTCGCTTCGCTCGTCGAAGCGGGAAGGTCGTGGCTATTGACCTGCGACAGTACAAGAAATACATCAACTTATTTGTAGCGGCACTTCATGACCGCGTTGCCCAACATTTTCTCTGTCTAACCTCGTTCAATCAACTAACTGAATAAACGCCTTACCATCTGTCGAGCACACTATTCATGAACATCTTCTCAGGACTCCATACCGCAACAGCAAAACACAAGCTGAGAACTGTTGCCACGATCTCATCCATATCAATGGGGATCGGGATTCTTTATACCTTCATCTTTCCGGCGCCAATATCTCAGACGAATGCTCCGCTGTGGCATTCATACTTGAATGGTCTCTTGATCGGACTCTTCCTCGGACTTGCGGTTTCGTTCACGGAGTTGTATCTGGTTCGTCCCAAACTGCGGCAATTGCCATTTGCTGTGTTTCTCGCCATCCAGAACCTGTACTACCTTGCCGTCATCAACGTCCTCGTCGTCGTTGTCATCTCAGTACACATGACGCTGTTGCATGATGTATCTGTTGTCGAGTCAGTTCAATCCCGCGGCCTTATAGACTTCTATCAGGGTCCCAACTTCTTTGCCAGTAATGCCTATGCTCTTGGCGGGGTTTTTCTTCTTACATTTGTCCGTCAAGTAAACCGCATGCTCGGCAAGCGAGGCCTCATCAACCTTCTCATCGGAAAGTACCACAAGCCCGTGGAGGAGCAACGCATTTTCATGTTTCTCGATCTCAAGGGTTCAACTACTATTGCGGAGAAACTGGGACACGAGCGCTATCATGAATTCCTCAACGACTTTTTCTATGATATTACTCCAGCCATTATCGAGAGCAAGGGCGACATCTACCAATATGTTGGCGACGAAGTTGTGGTGACATGGACCGAGGAAGATGGTCTGCCCGATGCCGACTGCATCAACTGTTACTTCCGGGTTGCCGCGACGATCCACAGATTGAGCGAGAAATACGAGCAGAACTATGGATATGTCCCGACCTTCAAGGCCGGGTATCACTATGGTGGCGTGATTGCCGGAATGGTCGGAGATATGAAGCGCGCCGTTGTCTTTCACGGTGACACGGTGAACACCGCTTCCCGCATTCGCTCGGAATGCACAACCATGAACCAGCCGCTGTTACTTTCCGGAAATCTCCTTGAACATCTCTCGATATCCACATACCTTACACCTGTGAGCGTGGGGAATATCAAGCTCAAAGGGAAGGAGCAGGAGATCGAGTTGTTTACGATCAAAGAAGCAGCTTAACTGTGAAGGAAGATTCAGAAATGGAGAGTGTGGCAGACTGGATTTCCAGAACGGACGTATCATTAACCCGTTGGATGGCACACCACGGAGTGAGGGCGTTACGAGTGAGTCTTGGTCTCGTGTTCTTCTGGTTCGGTGTGCTCAAGTTCTTTCCGGGACTTAGTCCGGCCCAGGATCTGGCGACGAGGACGATAGACGTGTTGACGTTTGGAATGATCCCATCAACCGTGAGTATTCCTATCCTCGCAACATGGGAATGTGTGATTGGCCTGGGCCTGATAACCGGTTGGTTCGTGCGCGCCACGCTCTTTCTGCTGTTTGCGCAAATGGTCGGGACTGTGACGCCGCTGTTTTTATTTCCGCATGAGACATTCACACAATTCCCGTATGCCCCGACGCTGGAGGGACAGTATATCATCAAGAACATTGTTCTCGCAACGGCGGCCATTGTCATTGGGGCAACGGTGCGCGGCGGCTACCTCACCGCTGATCCCGGTACTCACGACGTCTTGAAGGGACGCGGTCATGGCATTTGATCGAACAAAACCATACAACGCCTTGCCCCCATTGCCTCCGAAAGCGGAAATTGAAACGAAAGCAGTTCTAAAAAAAGCAATTGCTGCCGGACGATCTCTTGCAGAACTCAAGGGTCTCGGGTATACAATTCCTGATCAGTCCATGCTGGTGAATACATTGGTTTTGCAGGAAGCGCAAGCCAGTTCTGAAATCGAGAATATCATAACAACCAACGATGCTCTTTTCAGAGCCATTACAGCAAGTGTTACGACTGTGGATTTAGCAACAAAAGAGGTCCTCAGATACCGACAGGCCTTGTGGGAAGGCTTCAATGGACTAAAGAAAAAACCCGTTCTCACCACGAACCTCTTCATCAAGATCGTCCAGACCATCAAAGAAAATTCTGCGGCAATCAGGAACCGGCCCGGGACGGTGATCGGAAATCCTGCCAAGGGAGTAGTTATTTTCACTCCACCTGTGGGCGAGGTCCTGCTGCGCAAGAAGCTGAAGGAACTGGAAAGCTTCATTCGTGCAAATGATCCTATTGACCCGCTTGTCAAGTTGGCGTTGATTCACTATCAGTTCGAGGCAATTCATCCGTTCTTCGATGGCAATGGACGAACGGGCCGCATTATCAACATCCTGTATCTCGTGAATCGGGGGTTGCTTGATCTGCCGGTTCTGTATCTCAGCAAGTATATCATTGATCGAAAATCAGAATATTACCGATTACTCCGCGAAGTGACTGAGTATGGCAAATGGGAACCGTGGATTCTCTACATCCTTGATGCCGTTGAGACGACAGCAACCTTTACACGACAACGGATTCTTGATATTCGTGGGTTGCTTCAACAAACGATTATGCTTGCAAAGAAAAATCTCCCGCCAAGGGTATATTCCAAGGAATTGATTGAGCTGGTGTTCCGCCAGCCTTATACAAAAGGACAGTTTCTCGTCGAAGCCGGACTTGCAGAACGAAAGACCGCTGCCGTCTACCTTCAGGAATTGGAGAAAATAGGAATTCTGAAGCCGACAAAAGTCGGCAAGGAAAATCTGTATCTCAACGAGAAACTCTATAAAATGCTCTCGAAATAACGTGTCCATGCCGTGGACATGTCTTTTTAACGTGTCCAGAATATGCCTGTTTATGGACACGTTGTATAAATGCATCCGCACCCATGGCACGCGGGAATTTTTGATACACGCTCCGGATGGATTTACTGAAACTTGTAATGCCGATGTGTCTGTCGTGCGTTGCAATCCGATGATATACTGATCGAGACAACTTCCTTGCATAAACGGCTCGAGCCACAACTGGTCACTGTCCTGAAGGAAGGATATACCAAGGAACTCTTCCTCTCCGATCTTGTTTCGGGAGTGATTGTCGGGATTGTCGCGCTGCCACTCGCTATCGCTTTTGCAATCGCTTCCGGTGTGAAGCCGGAACAAGGGTTGTACACGGCAATCATTGCCGGACTTGCAATTTCCGTCTTTGGCGGAAGCCGGGTCCAGATCGGGGGGGCCGACCGGAGCATTCATTGTTATCGTGTATAGCATCGTTCAACAGCGTGAAGATGATGAAGTGCGGGCGGGCCCGGCGATCCCTGACGGTATTGAGGTGTTTGAAGTGCATGGCTCGCTGTTCTTCGGAGCCGTTGATCAGTTCACCGAGGCAATCAGGACGGTAAGCAAGACCCCCAGAGTCCTGATCCTCGAAACCGGCAGTCTTCTCTCGATTGATGCCACCGGGTTGCGCGCTCTTGAGGATCTTCTCAAACAACTCGTTCATCAAGGGAGCCACCTCGTGATCTCCGGGATTCATAAACAACCCCTGGTGGCAATGACGCAGTCCGGGGTGCTGGATGAACTTGGTGAAGACAATGTCTGTGGAAATCTTGTTGAAGCAATCAAGCGGGGAGAGGAACTGCTCAAGACGCACTCATGAACAACAACGGCAACATGTCGGCATGAATACGGAACTGCATCCATACGCACACTTGCTTGGTCTCGAAATCATCGAGGTCGGAATAGGAACCGCCGTCGTCCAGGCGACGGTGGAGGAGCGACATACGAACAAGATCGGCATTGCCCACGGTGGCTTCATGCACAGCGTAGCCGATTTTGCATTCGAGCTTGCTTCTAACAGCCACGGTGTTGTTGCGGTCGCGTTGACTACGAGCATGCAGTTTCATCGACCGCTTTCAGTGGGAGCCGTCGTGAAGGCTGTAGCAAAGGAAAAACATCTCGGGAGGACGACTGCTTCATATCAGATCGACCTCATCAGCGAAGACAAGGTCGTTGCTTCGTTTACCGGGACAGTGTATCGAAAGAATTGAGCACGACACACAACAAGTGATGTTCATATCCAAAGAGGGAATTATGTATAAAAAAGAAATGTTTGTCATATTTTTCACCATTCAGGTGGTTTGTATTTCTCACGCCCAGGTGAAATGGACGGAGACGTTCATCGAAAACACTTCGTCGTTTGCCTCGCGGGGTTCAAACCCGTATTTTATTCTTGAACCGGGATACCAGTTGCAATTGAAGGGCGGGGAAGAAGGGAAAGCCATTGATGTTGTGATTACTGTACTGGATCAAACGCAAACAGTCGATGGCGTTGAGACCAGAGTTGTCGAAGAGAGAGAAACTGTCGACGGTGAGCTTGTCGAGGTCTCCCGGAATTTCTTCGCCATTGGCAAGGAGACAAACAATGTCTACTACTTCGGAGAGGAAGTTGACATCTACAAGAATGGCAAAATCGTGAGTCATGATGGTGCCTGGCAGTCGGGCGTGAATGGAGCCCGTTTTGGTCTCATGATACCCGGCACCGCACTGCTCGGTTCCCGGTACTATCAAGAGATTGCTCCCGGGATTGCTATGGATCGGGCAGAACTTGTCAGCATGAGTGAGACAGTTTCAACACCAGCAGGACACTTTGAGAACTGTCTGAAGACGGAAGAGACGACGCCGATGAACCCAAAAGAGAAAAGCGAAAAGTGCTACGCCCGCGGTATCGGATTGATTCAGGACGGTGACGTTTCTCTGACACACCATGGTGTTATGAAGAAGTAATTGTCAACAAGCGAATTGCACTTTATCATGAATTCACTATCATATCAAAGTCTCCAATGACAGGAACTAACCTCCAACAAACAACTTGATTCTATGACCCCTTCCAAACGTACGCGTCATCCCGATGGTTTGCCGACGCTTTTCCTCACAGAATTGTGGGAGCGGTTCAGTTATTACGGGATGCGCGCCATCCTTGTTCTCTTTATGGTAACACCGACATCTCAGGGAGGGCTTGGCTTTGATATAGTCACCGCGACCTCGTTATACGGTACGTATACAATGTCCGTTTACTTCACGGGTCTGCCGGGAGGCTTCATCGCAGACCGGTTTCTTGGTGCCCGACTTGCGGTGCTCATCGGTGGAATCATCATCGCTTGCGGACACTTCACGATGATATTTCATTCGCTGCCGTTTTTCTATACAGGGCTGGTTCTTATTTCAATTGGAACCGGTTTGCTCAAACCGAATATCAGCACCATGGTCGGCAGCCTGTACGGGAAGGACGACCCGAGACGTGACAGTGGCTTCTCGATTTTCTATATGGGAATTAATATGGGTGCTGTCCTTGCACCTTTGGTGTGTGGTTATCTCGCGCAGTCAGAGAGTTTCAAGCAGGTGCTTGTTTCGTGGGGGATTGACCCGAGGGCGAGCTGGCATTGGGGATTCGCCGCGGCCGGTGTGGGCATGCTCTTCGGATTGACCGTGTATCTCCTGCAACGCCGCCGACTTGCACACGTTGGGAACAGAGTTGAGAAGAAATCGGTGGAGAAGCAAACAACCATTGAACCTCTGACCAAGGCGGAATGGAAACGTGTCGCCGTTGTTTTTATCTTCTTTGCTTTCACCGCGTTATTCTGGGCTGCGTACGAACAAAAAGGCGCAAGCCTGAACCTCTTCGCGCTCAAGCTTGTCCGGACTGAAGCGTTTGGCTGGGTGTTTCCTTCGAGCTGGCTCCAATCACTCACTGCATTTTTCGTTATCGGACTTGCGCCGCTCTTCTCTATGCTCTGGGTCCGAATGGGAGACCGACAGCCATCCAGCCCGGCAAAATTTGCCATCGGACTCCTTTTCATTGGACTCGGATATGTATTAATGGTTCCTGCTGCGGCACTTACAGTTGCAGGAAAAATTAGCCCGTTCTGGTTGGTGGGCTTGTACTTTCTTGAAGTGGTGGGAGAAATGTGTCTCAGTCCTGTAGGCTTGAGCACAGTAACGAAACTTGCTCCTGCGAAGCTCCTCGGCATATTGATGGGTGTGTGGTTTCTTGCGTCGGCGATCGGGAATAAAATCGCCGGATACCTCGGAGGGTTCTTCATAGCTGAAGATGCCGATCGTTTGATGTGGCTCTACGGATCGATAGCAGTCGGTCTTCTCATCGCGTCCGGAATTCTCGCGCTTCTGACTCCTTCCATAAAAAGATTGATGGGAGGTGTACGATGACTACCCGGATGAAAGTGAGCGTCACGATTTGTCTGGTGATGTTCGGGCAACTTGCCGAAAGCCAGTGGGCCGTTCAGCCGAGTGGCACCACAGCGACTCTTTTGGGTGTTCAGATGCTCTCTCAGGATGTTGGTGTCATTGTCGGTGTAAGCGGGCTAATCTTGCGAACGACAAATGGTGGAACGACGTGGAATACCGTTCCAAGCGGAACGACTCTCTTCCTGCGTGGCCTGCATTTCCTTGACCAAAACATCGGGATTGCCGTGGGAGAAACCGGGACAATCCTGCGGACGACGAACGGAGGTCTCGCGTGGGCTCCACAAACAAGCGGGACAACAACAACACTTGTTCATGTGTGGTCCAGTGACGCAAATACCGCGAGAGCGGTTGGACTCAATGGCGTAATTCGCCGGACGACGAATGGAGGGACGACATGGGATGGCCAGACCAGTGGAACGTCCGTCGAGCTTACGGGGGTTCACTTCACCAATACAACTGTTGGAACTGCAGTCGGGTTTGATGGCCCGATTCTGCGGACCACCAATGGAGGTACGACGTGGAATCCACAATTTAGCGGTACAACTCACGTACTACGAAGTGTACATTTTGTTAATGCGAACCAAGGTACCGTCGTAGGGTACAACGGCATTATTCTCACGACAACAAATGGAGGTACCATTTGGGATGTGTCGATCAGCGGGACTTTGAACAGTCTATTTGCGGTAACATTCATTGATGCAAACATTGGTTTTGCGGTGGGTGGCGCGCGAATCCTGCGTACAGATAATGGAGGCCTTAGTTGGACAATTCAACAGGCCGGGATCATTCAGGATTTGTATGGTGTGAGTTTTAGTGATTCCAACAGAGGAATAGCCGTCGGTCAATCCGGACGGATTCTCCGAACCACAAACGGAGGATTTCCCACAGATGTTGATGACGGTGAGTTGCCACCCTCGACATTTCAACTGACGCAGAACTATCCGAACCCCTTTAATCCCGGTACGACTATCCAGTTTCAAGTTCCACGGAAGGCGTACGTCACTCTCACGATTCATGATATCACCGGACAACAAATTGCCGATCTTTTTGTTGGCGATGTAAGCCCCGGCGTTCATACTGTTTCCTGGACTCCTGATGACGTCGCAAGCGGGACATATTTTTGTCGCCTTCAGGCCGACGGTTACGTCGAATCAAGGAAGCTTGTTCTCTTGAAGTAGTGAGAGTACACTAATGAACTTGAGAGACGAGATTATGATTGACGCATCGCCAACGACAGTGTGGGAATTTGTTGAGAATCCTGAATCGATGGCATTGTGGAATCCCAAGGTCAAGCGCGTGACAGCGCCGCAAGCACCTCGTCGCATCGGGTCGACGTACGCAATCATGTATGAGATGAATGGGAAAGTGCAGGAGTTCCGTGCAGAGTTTATTGAACATGATCCTCCGAACAAACTTGTTATTCGACTGAACAGTGCATCACTCAAGCCGGATTCATCCGTCGAAGAGAGTTACACACTGACCGATTGTGATGGAAGGTCCCGGCTTGTTCAGACTATCACAGTTCATAACTCCGGTATCAATCCCATCTTTCGATTGTTGATCTGGTTTATCATGAAGTTCGGAAGTCCCACCGGCAAGCGATATTTGGAAACACTGAAAGATCTTGCCGAGACACAAGCATCAGCCAACAAATGAGCGTGATAATTTTCAACGGGGGGTCATTCAACCATACCAACCAACTGGAGGTACCATGAAACACCATCTGCGGGCTCTTATCTGCAATCTCGTCATCGCCTTGTTCGTAATACTGGCGTCGCACGCCAGGGCGTCTGCACAAGACCCAATAACTGCCGGGCCAAACATTTACAAGATGGTCTTCGAGAATGAGCGTGTACGACTGTTGGAGGTGACATTTCAACCTGGGGACAGTATCGGTGTCCATTCCCATCCCGATCATGCTGTCTATGCCCTGATGCCTGGCAGCCTCGCCATCTATGAGGTGGGAGGGAAGCCCATGGAAGTGACAATGAAGGCTGGTGAAGCAGCATTTCTGCCTGCACAAGCGCATTCGGCCAAAAACACCGGTAAGACCGCAATGAAGGTTCTGGTGGTTGAATTGAAGGAACCAGTCATGAAAAAAGAGAAAATGAAAATGGAAGACATGAAGAAGGACTGAACGACGTTCATGGGCGGCTTGCAACGAGGTGTTGTATTCGTTAACTTTTCCCCGAAACAGAACCTCCTGCAAGCCGTATGTATTTCAGTTCTTTCAAACACTATCGAGGTAGCCATGCGTTCTCGAACGAGTATTGCCGGACTAGCTGTAATGCTGGCCTTTCCCTTCCTCGTTGCGGCCGCCCCGATAGTGAGTGTTGTCTCGCCCGCAGCCAATTCCCGTGCCGCCTCGCCCGTCACACCGATTACCATAGATTTCACTACTCCGCTTGACCCGACATCTGTGAACGATACGACGTTCAAGATATTCGGACATTGGTCGGGTGTGCCACAAGGAAACATCACGTTCGAGAATAACAATCAACGGCTCCGGTTTACCCCCACACGTGGATTCAATGCCGGCGAGTATGTGATCGTAAACCTGGCGAAGGGAATCAAGGACGCAAACGGTCAGCCGATGAATCAGGGTTACGCGTGGATGTTCTGGACCAAACCGTCTGAGGGAAGCATGGACCTCCAGGAAATTGACCAGCTTGCCCTGCGGCGGACAGGAGAAGGACACATTCAAACATACGGCGCATACGGCGGCGATTTTGATGGAGATGGATGGATGGATCTTGCGATGTCCAACGAGATCACCGATGACGTGCGTGTGATGATGAATGATGGCACAGGAATGTACTCCACCTTCGAAGTCTTCCCGCTTCCAAGCGGTAATACTCCGAGTCCGAACGAAGGTGCGGACTTTAACGGCGACGGCAAATTGGATTACGCAGTGGGGAATGCCGGGAATGATCGGCTGACCGTGATGCTCGGCGATGGAACCGGCGACTTTTCTTCACTCGTCAGTTATCAGGCGGGAAACGGAGTGCGAGGTGTTTGTGTGCTCGACCTTGATGGCGATGGCGATTGGGATATTGTGACTGCACACCGGAGCGGAAACAATCTGGGTATTCATCTGAACAACGGCGATGGAACATTCGCGGCTCGTGTTCTTGTTGAGGCCAACGGGACTCAGGAAACAGCATGCGCAGTGGGGGACGCGAACAACGATGGCATCCTCGACGTGTTCGTCGGCTCGTATGGCAGCAACGAGATCGGGGTGATGCTCGGGAACGGAAGCGGAGGACTGACATTTTCAGCCGAACGTCCCGCAAAGGGGAAGCCCTGGATGATTGCCGTGGGTGATATCAACGGCGATGGCAACATTGATGTTGTCTCTGCAAACTCAAACTTTAACAACGCGGCAGTTGTGTATGGCAATGGCGCCGGCGGACTTGATACGGCTATCACGTATCCCGTCGGCAGCTTTACGCTGGCCATTGATGTTGGTGATATCGATGGCGATGGTGATCTTGATTTGATAACAAGTAATTATGGCAGCGGCGACTGGACGGTCTATGAAAACAACGGCAGCGGTGTGTACGGCAACGTGAGGACTCTCGATGCAAGCACGGCGGGTTCGTGCGCAACGCTCTATGACCGCGACAACGATGGCGATCTTGACATGACCGGTATTGACGAGCTTGATGATCTTGTCTTCCTGTTCGAGAATCCCGGCGTCGTTGCAGTGAAGCCGGACAATCCGCTTCCATCAGCGGCTGTGCTCTTGCAGAATTATCCCAACCCGTTTAATCCGGTAACGAAGCTCCAATTCCAAATTGTAACATCGGAGCGTGTGTCACTCAAGGTTTATGATATGCTTGGCAGGGAAGTGGCGGTGGTTGTAAATGAATTCCTATCAGCAGGTGAGCACGAGTACGCTTTCGACGGCAACGGGTTGGCAGGTGGTGTCTACGTCGCCCGGCTTGCCACAGCAACATCATTTGCAGAGCCTCGCAAACTTGTTCTCGTAAAGTAGCTCTTAATCTTTAATTGATTGTTGCTGACTGTTAATTGTTAATTGTCTTTTCTTCAAATTCTCCCGTCTTCCGGTTCTTGCGGACGTTGTCCCACATGAAGCAGCGTCCGTTCATTGCAATGTAGACTCCCACCGGTAACGTCTGTACGAAGGCCAGCGCGCTGCCAAGATTGAATAACCCATCCGAGCTACCGAACTTGTACGGCACCATTGCGCCGGTGAGGACAATCGTTTTTCCGGTGATGTTCTTGCCCAGGGTCTCCGCGGTCTGTTCCATGGTATCCGTGCCATGTGTGATAACGATGCGATCCTCTTTCGTCTTTTGGCACTGATCCAGAATCACTTGCCTGTCGGCGTCGGTCATTTCGAGGCTGTCGATCATCATCAGCGTTCTCGTTTCCACGTCCACTTTGGAGCGGCCGAGCTTCAGCATCTCCGGAAGATGCGTGTCTTTGAAGAAGAGCGTCCCGTCAAGTTCATTGTATTCCTTGTCGAACGTTCCGCCGGTAATAAAAATCCTGATTGCCATGTGTGTCCTGTGATTGATAAATGGTGCTGCGAAACTACCGAATGAAGATGTGAATGTCAAGACGCGACAAAGAGTCTCACGCCAAGCCGCAAAGAGGCAAAGAAAGAATGGGATTTTATCCAACCAATACTCCATAACTCCATTTCTCCATCCTACTCTTCCTTTGCGCCTTTGCGTGAGCATTCTCCCCTTGACAATCCGCAGGAAACTCCATAAGCTTTGTGAGCATTTCTTTACAGCCCTTTATTGCAGTCAGACATTCCAAAATTATACAATGAAATAGCCACCGCATCGTGGCAATGGGCCGTGTGCTAAACGCCATGCTATGGCGACAAGCCGGTAGTTAGCTGACATTTGCGCATGGCGCAAAAACGAGACTCATGGGATGATTGCATATACAAGCTACCATTTTGTACATGCCTCGGCCTTTTGAGAGAAAGATATGGTTACTATTTTGTTCAAGAATTTTAAACCAAAACAAACACGGAAAAGGGGTTGCATAAATGAAGACATTGTTCTACTTCGTCACGCTCGCAATACTGATGTTTAGTTTCTCGTGCGGGGAACGCAAAGAAACGAACGAAACCGCTCGGAGCGATCAGCCCAACCAAACAAGAGATTCGGTTCGCCAACAACCTGCTACCAAACAAAGCACAATTGGAACTGCAACTGATTCAAGTCAACGAAAAGACACCGCCCTGCTCGCTAGTGAAAAGGGAGATCCGGTGACAATCTTGAAGGAAATCGCGATGCAGAGCCTGTCAGAGGGAAAGTTGACTGAAGTTACATTTGCCAATCGTATTGCAAAATTCAAATGTGAGGAAACATTGGACAAATCGGAAGTAGAAAGCCTTCTCGAAAGGATATGTAAGTCAGATGTCAAATTCCGAGCTGTCCAACTGGAATATTACTCCATTTTCTATGATCGATTTGGAAAAGAGTCGAAACAACTCGCTCTCAAAATGACATATACGGCTTCAACATTGCGGATGATTAATTGGGATAATATATACCAAGTTGATATTTATAAACTAGCGGACGATTATTGGTATAATCCCAAGCTTCTTGAAGGTCGATAATGATAGGGGGATTTCTATTATCTATACATAAAGACGAAATGTCATTTATGGTTAACCGTTTACTTAGTGCTGCAAACGGCAGCTAACAAAAGTAGCACGACACTCGCTTTTATGATAGCCTCTAGTTATGCTCCTTCCATTTGTTTCGCCGCAAGAAGAATGCGGTCTATTTTTAGCCGGCAAAACAAACGGCGTGCTTACTGAAACGTTATGCGAAAGAGTGTGCCCACGGAGGAGAAATGATTGAAGCAGAAATGATTGAAGCTATGATTTCAGATTATGAAGCCACGAGGGAGGCGTGGATCAAGGCTTCAAGGCGACCAACCTTCTTTGAGGTTTGCGGTTATCCTCATTATGAGGATGTGGTGTCCAATGTGTTGGCTTTCTTCTTTGATACCTCAAAACCTCACGGTGTGCGAGACTTGTGTGTCCAATCACTACTTGAGGTAGCGGGGGTAGAAACAACTGATATTGAGCAAGATTGGACCGCAGAACGTGAGGTGATGACTGAATCAGGGAAGTTCATCGATATACACGTCTACAACGATGAAAGGCTAATCGTTGTCGAAAACAAGATTTGGGCTCCCTTGTACAACGATCTGAGAGACTATGCAGACCATTCCAGAAAGAGCCAGCCGGGCAAGGCTCTCACATGCGTTGTTCTCTGTCTGTCTCCTCCTTCGGCCGATACTGATCTGGTCGATTTTCAACCGATTACCTATGATCGGTTCTTCAATCGACTCAAAACTAAACTCGGGTCCGTCATCGCTTCGGGTGATCTTCGATATGTATCCATGCTTGCAGACCTCATCGAGAACATAACGTACCTCAAGGAGGGCACTTCAATGGACAGCGCGTTTATGGAGTTCTTGTCTAAACACCAAGATTCGGTGAATAGACTCGTGAAGGACATCAAACGGTTTCGAGACGATCTCCGCTCGCGAGTGAAGACTGTGAATGATCTCGTTCCAGACAAGATCAATAGCTTGGATGCGAAGCGTTGGGATTGGAGAAATCTGAATGAACTGTATGATGTTGCTGTTACCGACCTCGTCCTACCAAGCGGCGCTAGAATCGCCATAAATGCAATTCTGTCTCACCAAGGCTGGGCTTTCGAAATCTACCAACGATCAAGCCAACCCATTCTTGATATTGATTCGTTCAGCAGGCAACGCGGTCTTAGAGGTCAATTAACGCCCACTTCTCGATTTCAGGTCGGAGAAACACTTCCTTACTCCGCCACCCCAAGCGACGTGGCCCTGAAGATCTCTGAAATTGCCGAGATGATAACAAAGTGAGTATGCACGCTCCTTCGGCAAACCCGCCGCACCACATCACGCACTCGTCTGCGAAGGCAAGCCTGAGGCAATGTTTGGTGTAGAAGGTGTGCGCTCAACGGTTCGCACATTTGAGGCGTCATCACCCGCGACCAACACAAGGACAGCGGTACAATATGAATCACGCCACCCAACATCAGTAACATTTTCCACGGGGAACCATCACTACCAATGATCGTTATGAAATTCGGCGGTACGTCCGTACAGGATGCCCGTGCGATGAAGAATGTGGGTGAGATCATCAGTCAACGGAGTCACCAGCCGTTGGTGGTGGTCTCCTCGGCGTGTGCAGGTGTGACGAACGCATTGCTGAATCTTGCCGCAGGTGTGCGTGACGGGCATACTACGCAATCGCTGGAAGCAGTGGAACTACTTCGTCAAAGGCACCGCAAAATTGCCCACGAACTTCTGACCGGCGAAATCCTCCTCACAGTCCAATCACAGGTCGACGCGATGATGGACGAACTGGGCGACATTGTCCGCAGTATTGCCATCCTCGGTGAACTCACAAATCGCTCGCTTGATACGTTTGCTTCCTTCGGTGAGAAACTATCAACGCTACTTCTTTCTCATCATCTCCATCAAATTGGTGTTAACGCTGTGCTGCTCAATGCGCAAGAATTCATCATCACCAATAATGATTTTACTCAGGCAATACCCTTGTTTGATGAGATTGACAAGAAGGTGAATGACATAGTCGTCCCCAAACTTACTTCCGGTCATGTTGTGGTGACGCAAGGGTTTCTCGGTGCGACGGCATCCGGCATCCCAACGACGATTGGTCGTGGCGGCTCGGATTATTCTGCGGCGATTATTGGTGCTGCACTCAACGCAGACGAAATTCAAATATGGACCGACGTTGATGGAGTGATGACGTGCGATCCATCGGTGATTCCCGAAGCGAAGTTGGTCGATGAGATGACATTCCGTGAGGCGGCTGAACTCGCCTACTTCGGAGCCAAGGTTCTTCATCCATCCACAATTCTTCCTGCCATAAAAAAGAACATCCCAGTGCGTGTGCTGAATTCAGGTAAACCGGCAGGGATGGGGACGGTCGTTCTCAGGCAGCCATCGCATTTAAGAGGGGCATCACTCTGGTGAACATCGATTCCACCCGAATGCTGATGACGCACGGCTTCCTTGCGCGGGTGTTTGAGGTCTTCGCTCGCTATCAGAAAAGTGTTGACGTGATTGCAACCTCAGAGGTAAGTATTTCCCTGACGGTGGATAACCCGGACCATCTTACTTCCGTTGCCGCCGAGCTGAAGGAGGTCGCCGATGTGGAAATCACCGCACACAAGGCCATCTTCTGTGTGGTGGGGGAGAACCTCAAAACAAGTAAAGGCATACTGGGACGTGTGTTTGCCACGCTCGACCGCCATGATATTCGGGTGAGCATGGTATCGTTGGGTGCTTCGGAGATCAATGTCACGTTCGTCGTGGATGAGGAGAACGTAGTCTCAACCGCACGGGCTTTGCACAACGAATTCTTCAGTAAGCAGCGCTGAACTCTTTTCTTTCATTCCCCAAAACACTATATTCCATAGGCAGTTACGGCGTTCAAGAACAACCGACCCACCGGTATTCACGAATCCCCCAGCCAACATTACAAAAATGTTCACCTCATAGTCCGAGCGGCGTTGCGAAGGAGTCCCTCATGGCAGACACACTGACGATTGTTGATAACAGAACCGGGAAAAAATACGAGCTCCCGATTACTGACGACACCATCAAGGCTATTGATCTGCGACAGATCAAGGTGAAGGATGATGACTTTGGTCTGATGACGTATGACCCTGCGTTCATGAACACAGCGTCGTGCAAGAGTCGTATTACATACATCGACGGTGACAAGGGGATTCTGCGTTATCGTGGATATCCAATCGAACATCTTGCAGAGAAGAGTAACTTCCTCGAAACGTCATACCTGTTGTTGTATGGTGAACTGCCGACAAAAGCGCAGTACGAAGAATGGGTACACAACGTTACGTACCACACATTGATCCATGAGAATATCAAGAAGCTAATGGATGCATTTCACTATGATGCGCATCCGATGGGAATGTTGATCAGTACGGTGGCGGCTCTCGCGACCTTTTACAAGGATGCTAAGTATGTACTGGATCCCGAATCCCGGAAGAAGCAGACGTTCCGGCTGATCGGCAAGATGCCGACGATTGCTGCGTTTGCATATCGTCATAGTGTCGGCAGACCGTACGTCTATCCGGATAACACACTCAGCTACACCGCAAACTTCATGAGCATGCTTTTTAGAATGACGGAATCGAAATACGATGCTCACCCGGTGCTGGTCAAGGCGTTGGATGTGCTCTTTATTCTGCATGCGGACCATGAACAAAATTGCAGCACGAGCGCGATGCGCGGTATCGGGAGCGCGCAGATCGATCCGTATTCCGCAATGGCCGGAGCGGCGGCGGCGCTGTGGGGGCCACTGCATGGCGGGGCGAACGAAGCGGTATTGCGCATGCTGGATGAAGTCGGATCGAAAGACCGTGTGGCCGAATTCATCAAGGGAGTGAAAAGCGGCAGCGGTCGGCTGATGGGGTTTGGACATCGTGTCTATAAGAATTATGACCCGCGTGCCACTGTCATAAAAAAATTAGCTGATGAAGTATTTGAGGTGACAGGTCGGAATCCGAAGCTTGAAATTGCGCTTGAGTTGGAACGTATCGCACTGAGCGACGAGTATTTTATTAAACGGAAGCTCTATCCCAACGTGGATTTCTATTCCGGATTGATTTACCAAGCCATGGGCTTTCCAGTGGAGATGTTCCCCGTGCTCTTCTCGATTCCACGCACGGTTGGCTGGATAGCACAATGGGAGGAACTCCTGATGGATGCTGACCAGAAGATTGCACGTCCACGCCAGATTTACCTTGGCCAGGAAGAACGTGACTATGTTGTTATGAGCAAGAGATAGCTTCGGCGAAAATTATCCGCGAGGCTTGTTCTTCGATTACTCCGGGATGGTCTTTGTTTTGATGTCCGACGTTGATTCTCTTTTTGTTTTGGAAATGGCAATCTTTGACCCACCTGACTCATGCCTTGCATGACAAACCATAGTTCCCGCTGATGGAAATGTCTCTTTCGAAGAGATCGTCCTTCCTCATTCCCACTCTTATTGCGATTCCGTTTATCGCCCGGTTGATTCTTGTATGGCAGGATTTCGAGCGACTTGTAAAAAGCTCCCCGCTTTTGGAAGACGATTTCTTTTACTGCCTGAATATTGCCCGTAATGTTGTTGTGGGGAACGGCTTCTCCGCCGATGGCGAAACGCCGACAACAGGATTTCAATGGTTGCACGAACTTCTTTGTGTTGGCATCACGGCACTCAGCGGAAGCGAAAGCGATTTGCCCTTTCGCATTCTCCTTACGCTTCAGGTTCTCATCTCGTTTGTCGGAGTCTGGTTGCTGAGGCGGCTGCTTCTACAGGTGTCCGCTGAAATGGAGGCCAACGTTGCGGCAATCATGTTTGCGTGGTGGCTTCCCTTGCTTCGCTACGGCAACAATGGACTCGAAACCGTCCTCGCCATTGTGTTGCTCCTCTGGTTTCTGAATGAAGTCATGGCGTTCTGCAATGGCACTTCGCATCGTGGTACACCTTTCCTCGGGTTTCTTGCAGGCGCTTGTGTCCTCGCGAGAATCGATCTTGTTGCTGCCGGAGTTGCCGGGTTTGCGGTCATGCTCTTTCATTTCATAAAAACTCAAGAGCGCCGGTCTGCCTTCGCTACGGCCATGCTGTGGGTTGGTGCCGGAACAGCCGGGGGACTTGGTGTGGTGATGGCAGCGAACATGACAATCAATGGTCACCCGATTCCTGACAGTGGAGTGGCTGTACAAGAACTGGCAAAGCTGTACGCCGAACAGTTTGGTTATTCTGTTGGAATAATTCCGGCGCTGACCAGAGCCTCAGGCGCGCTGCTCGCCGATCACCCGTTTGCACAATTGCTGGGTGCTATGGGGATGGGAGGGTGGATGGGAAATACAGTTGTCTTAGTCGCGCTTATTGCGGCAACGGTGTGGTTGTTCCGAAATCAAATCCGGACGCAACGTCTCACATCGCTCTTCGTCTTTGCTCTTGTCATCGGCGTTCTGTTGATAGGACTCTACACCTTGGTGGCGCCGGCATATTGGTTTATGGGTCGGTACCTCTTCCCGATTTCTGTACTGTTGCTGGTTCTCAGTATATTCCCTTTGACCAACGTATTGCGTCGCATCTTGGCATGGAATAAATTTGTTGGCGGAATCATCCCCGCAATCTTGTTGTTGTTTTACGGGAACGCATTCTTCGAGCGCTGGAGTGGATTCATGTTTGATCCGATAGAACACGTGTCCGATGACATGCTGACCTCTGGTGTTATCGAAGAAACTCCCGTCTGCCACAATTACGATATCGCCCGTTGGATTGCTTTGAACTCCACGCCGGACACGCGCATTGCCATGTGGCAGGGAGGGCTTGTGAGCTATATGGTGCAGCCGTTTATTCTGCATCTGGATGGTGTGGTAAATAGAAGCGGACTTGAATCGTGGAAGTCGGGCCGTGTACACGAATATCTCGTCTCACAACGCATCGAATCGTTCGTTGACTTTGAATCTGTGGCGCAACTTGCGCTTGGTAGATCGGGTGCGGAGGCGTCGGGTATCATCAAACTTGGAACGACCAGGTGCGCAGAAGGAACAAGGGTCGTTGTGTATTCCATTACGGAGCAATAATTATGGTCACCATCCTCCAGTACACCAATAGCGAAGTCAAGAAACTCACTGTGAAAGAATTCGCCCAGACGTTTCAGCAGCCGGAAGGGATCTTCTGGATTGATCTTGAGAATCCACAAGAGGCTGAAGAGGAAACAATACTTCTCTCGCTTCTTGATTACCATCCTCTTGCCATAGAGGACTGCCAACGGGGGAAGGGGGAAGAGGGTCATCTCCCCAAGGTTGAGGATTTCGGTGAATATCTTTTTATCATCTTCAATCCGATTGAGCGACTGGTTGACGAACAGGATCTTGCTCAGGCAAAAGTGGAAATTCGCACGACACAACTCAGTGCATTTCTCTCAAAGCGGATGCTCGTAACGCACCACTACAAGCCGTTGCGGTCGATCTCGTATGCGGGGCAGTTATGCGGCAAGAACGCGCAATCGCTCGGCAGAGGACCGGATTTTCTTTTTCACCTCATTATCGATGACCTCGTTGACCAATACAGTCCCATCCTCGATGCACTTGATGATGCCACCGATGCGATGGAGAATGAGGTGTTCAAGAAGCCTTCGCAACGGACGATGATTCGAATCCTGCAGTTGAAAAGGAATATCATGACCGTGCGGCGCATAGCGACTTATCAGAAGGAGATGCTGAACCGGCTCTCGCGGGGCGAATTCTCTTCTCTCATCACATACGAGGAAATGGCCTACTATAGAAACGTGTACGATCATCTCGTACGCATGAGTGATCTTACAGATTCCTACCGTGACATAGTCTCCAGTCTGCTCGACGCCTATCTTTCGGTCACCTCCAACAACCTGAACCAGGTGATGAAAGTTCTGACAATCATCTCAACCATTTTTCTTCCGCTCAGTTTTATTACCGGTTTCTTTGGGATGAATTTTGAGTTCCTTCCCGGATTGAAGTGGGAGTATGGAGTACTCGCTGCGACGCTGTTCATGCTCGCGGTTGGAGTGGGAATGTTGTGGGTGTTCAGGCGAAATAAGTGGCTGTAGAGATCATTGAAGAGCTACACACGCTGATGAATTGCTTGATATATTGAACAATTTTTTGCATATTTTGCTGCCGTTGATCAAGAAAGAGAAAACGAGCCGCACTCCGGTCGAATCGAACCTCAAGCCATCAAGAATTTTATCGTATAGCCGTCATTGAGAAGAATTGTTTCGGTCAAGGTGAAAGGGCGACCCATTTAGATGGCCCAGATTTTTCATCCAAGCTTCAAGGTTATTTCACGGGCGAGCATTATTGTGGTGCTTCTCGTCGCCGCGGTACTGGGTTGGGTTGCGTCCGAGCTTTTCCGTTCCGGGTATACAACCAATGTCAACGTCGCCCGTGAACAACCGGTGCCATTCAGCCACGAGCATCATGTGAACGGCCTTGGCCTTGAGTGCGCATACTGCCACACATCGGTGGAACAGTCATCATTCGCCGGCATTCCTCCCACACACACATGCATGACATGTCATTCACAGATTTGGACAACCGCCCCGATGCTTGAGCCGGTCCGCACGAGTTACCGGACCCAACAACCGATGGAGTGGGTGCGTGTCCACGACCTTCCTGATTTCGCGTATTTCAATCATAGCATTCACGTCAACAAGGGCATGGCCTGCCAGGTCTGTCATGGCGACGTCAACATGATGCCGCTGACATGGAAAACAAAGTCGTTGTATATGCAGTGGTGTCTTGAATGCCATCGCGAGCCGGAGAAATTCATCCGTCCAAGGGAGGAAGTCTATAACTTCAGCTACATTCCGCCACATAATCAGGTGGAATTCGGGATGAAGTTGGTGAAAGAATATGATGTGAAGACAAAGCAACTCACCGACTGCTCAATTTGTCATCGATAAAGAGATGAGCGAAAAGCCAAAATTTGATTTGAAGACGATACGTGAGCGGCTCTCCGGCGAGAGTGGTCATCAGTATTGGAGAAGTCTGGACGAGGTCGCCGAGACCCCGGAGTTTCTGGATTTCCTCCACAGGGAATTCCCACGTGAGGCATCGGTATGGGGAGAGGGCTATAGTCGCCGCAGTTTTCTCAAGATCATGGGTGCATCGCTTGCCTTGGGCGGGCTGAGTGCATGTGTGAAGCAACCCGACGAGAAGATAATCCCATATGTAAAGCAACCGGAGATTCTCGTTCCCGGCAAGCCGCTTCATTTTGCAACTGCAATTCAACACGGCGGCTATGCGCAGGGAGTTCTGGTAAAGAGCAACATGGGCCGGCCCACGCATATCGAGGGCAATCCCGATCATCCTGCAAGTCTTGGTGCTTCCGATGTGTTTACGCAGGCTTCCATCCTTTCCCTCTACGATCCTGATCGTTCGCAGGTCGTGTCACGCAATGGCTCCATCAGCACGTGGGGAAAGTTCTTCGACGCTCTTCAAACACAATTAAACGTCCAGCGTGCGCTGAAGGGTGCGGGCCTCCGCATACTCACGGAGAATGTCACATCCCCTACGCTCGGCAACCAATTTCGTACACTTCTCATGCAATTTCCAGAAGCCCGGTGGCATCAGTATGAAACTGCCAACA
>JBJXHC010000022.1:0-47797 GCA_046160825.1 Bacteroidota bacterium
TATATCAGAAAATCATGTCAGTGCAAGATCAGAATCGGCCATCCATGAAAATTCCACTTGCACGGGAACGATCTTTTCCGTACAAACGGAGTGAAACGCAAGGGGTGAGTTCATCGTATACGGCTGAAAGGAGATCATTCCCATGCAATCATTGTTCAAGACGCTCTTTTTGGCTCTGTCTATTTCAACGGTACTGGCCGGATGTCTCGCCTCTTCTCCACGCTATAAGTCTGCCGGAGACTCCACGGAGACAACGGAAAAGGACGATGGATACCGGTTTGCCGCCAAGGTGAAAGCCGAAGAGAAGGCCGAGGATGACAAGAAGGTCGATCTCCGAAACATTGAAGCGGAGATTTCCCCGGGTACTGATTCCACAGTCGTGAGCAGTATTACTCCCAATGGACTGAACAGGGACAAGGTGTTGTTAGACGTGATCGGCTATCTCGGCACGCCGTATTCGTATGGCGGATCCACGAAGAACGGCATGGATTGCTCCGGATTCACTACGCTTGTGTACGGCGGCGCGCTGAATAGAAAGCTCCCTCGTTCCACCAGAGAACAATATCAGGTAGGGGCCGAGGTGACGAAATCGGAGTTGCAGTTTGGTGACCTCGTGTTCTTTAATACCACGGGTCGAACTCCATCGCATGTCGGTATTTTTATCGAAGGCGACCTGTTTGCCCATGCCAGCGTTTCGTATGGGGTAACGATCTCTTCGCTTGAAAGCACGTACTACAGAAAACGGTTTGTCGGCGCCCGGCGTGTCGTTGAATAAAAGGTCTGTTGTAGGTTTCCCTCGCCCCTCGTATATTCAATCCATCATCACTAATCCCAGGGTGTCACTTCTTGGCAATTCTTCCGATCTATACATACGGTCAGCCGGTGCTTCACAAGAAAGCAAAGCCGGTACGCGGCGTTGATGAGGAGCTTATTACATTCATTAAGAACATGTTCGAGACCATGCACCATGCGAATGGCATCGGCCTCGCAGCGAACCAAGTGGGCGACCTTCGTCGTGTCATCGTGCTTGATATTTCGGACACCTCGGATGACCATGTGGACGAGAAACCTCTTGTCCTTTTGAATCCGGAGATTGTGGAGGAAGAGGGAACGTGGGTGATGGAAGAGGGATGTCTGAGTATCCCGCACATTCGTGATGAAATCGAGCGGGCCAAGAAAATCCGCGTACGGTACAAGGACCTGGCGTTTCATGACCGGGAACTCGTCGCCGACGGATTGCTCGCACGGGTGATTCTCCATGAGGTCGACCATTTGAACGGCGTCTTGTTCATTGATCATCTCGGTGCGGTGAAGCAGAAGTTGCTCAAGGGGCGATTGAACAAGATTCGAAAAGGCGAGGTCGAAATCGACTATCCTTTTGTTGCCGAAGAAGTGTCATCCACCTGAAGAGCTTGCATGAAGAACCATGAATTGCCCCGACATTTATGTCGGGGATCTCAAAGAGAAATTAATTTCTCCTGTGCGAGTGGCTTGAGCCACTTACGTCAGGGCTTACTCGCATCCGCCAGAAGGAGGCTCCCTTCTCACTGCGCATAGTTTTTATGGGAACACCCGACTTTGCAGTTCCCGGTCTCGATCTCCTCATCAAGAGCGGCTTTGAAATTCCCGCCGTTGTTACTGCCCCCGACAAACCACGGGGGAGGGGACAACAGCTTTCTCCCACACCTATAAAAGAACTTGCGTTACGGCACGGGCTTCCGATTCTGCAACCGGAGTCATTGAAAGACCCGGCTTTTATCCAGGCCATTGCTTCGCTCTCGCCCGACCTTATTGTGGTTGTTGCATTCAGGATTCTGCCGCGAGAGGTGTTCAGTATTCCGCGGCTCGGTGCGTTCAATCTCCATGCATCACTTCTTCCAAAGTACCGCGGCGCAGCACCGATCAATTGGGCGATCATCAACGGCGACAAGGAAACCGGCGTGACGACGTTCTTCCTGCAAGATAAGGTGGATACCGGCAACCTGTTGCTGCAAGCGCGGCTCCCGATTCTCCCGGAGGACAATGCCGGCACGATCCACGACAAACTTGCGGAGGTTGGTGCGGAGATTGTGTTGCACACCGTGCGACTCATCGAGCAGGGTAAAGCCGTTGCGCGACCACAGGATGATGCACTCGCTTCACCCGCGCCGAAGATTTTCAAGGAGGATTGTCGCATCGCATGGGACCACCCTGCATTGGCCATCCACAATCGCATCCGCGGACTTTCACCATACCCCACGGCATTTACAACACACGGGGACAAGCTGCTGAAGCTTTATCGTTCTACGCTTACCGACACCACTTCGACCCGGCAACCCGGGACTGTACTCCTTGACGGTCAGAAGCTGTTCGTTGCCACCGCCGATCATCTTCTCTCGATTGAAGAACTGCAATTGGAAGGAAGAAAACGGATGTCGGTTGAAGAATTCCTCCGCGGGTATCCGATCCGGACAGGACAACAGCTCGGGTGAGTTTGTCGCTTGTTTCTTGGATGGTGAATGGGTAGATTCGAAATGAATCTACCACATAGTCAGAGTCAATCCGATTTGTTGGACTAACAAGCTGCCACCCAACGAGCTGCGGTTAAGCAGCGGGATACAACTTCTCAAGAACATACTTCACCCAAGCGAGCCTCACGGTGGCAGACAGCATCTTCACCAATATCATATGTAGCATCATTCTCGGCTTTGCTCCTTTCGCATATTGGCAACCAGCCGTATATCGGCGTGTATACACGTACCTTATGTTTACCTTGGGGTACTCTATATCGCTCGTTCTTGCCTTCAATTTTGGTGTCGATACCGTTGCTGATCAATTCTCAAGCACATGGGACGAGAATATGTGGGGAACGTTTGCTTTTAGCGCAAGTTCATTCGGTTTTTCATACAAGAGCATCCTGTTGTTCTCTCTTGTGACGTGGGTTTACCTAACCTCGCTGCTATTTCTTCACGATCTCATGCACTACATGCGCAACGATAAAAGGTGAGGGCTGAGTGCAGGAATGATAGGATTATGACCAATAATTTGACCGATCACGAAATTATTACAGGATGGGTTCGAGCGGATTTTATGCGCACGAGTGTTGGACGAACTGGGCATACCATTCCTCCGATTGATAACTGGCTGCTTACGAGAGAATCTATTGTTTACCTTTGGCTTCATTTGGCCTGTTTGTTTACTGTCATGGAGTTTCTGAAAGAGAAGGAGTCCACCCCCCCCATCTATTACCGAGGAGTTCAACGAACTATATGATCATCTCAGACTCTTTAGAAACGCCGTGTTCCATATTCAAGGCGAAGCCGTGTCCAGAAAGTATGTCGGGATAGTAAACGTCGAGAATTTCGACCAGAAGGCTCGCAGAGTTCATGATGGTATTGGGAAGTTTTTGGAATCCATAAAGCCCACAGTGTTTCCTCTGTAGGCATTGACGAATAATAAAATGTGGCAGTGACGAATGGTCTGTACAAACTAAGGAGGGTTCATATGAAACATGCTGGTTGGGTCGTCTTCATATTGTTCTTTTTATTTGGTTGTGTCTCGACAAAAGTCGCTTCGCTTATTGATCCAGACTATCATAACAAAGGATTTAAGAGAGTTCTCGTCATTGGCAATTTTGCCAATATTGATGTAATGAAACAGTTCGAAAATAATACTGTTGAAAGATTAAAGCAAAGAGGTTTATATGCTGCTGCGAATTATATTTTACTGCCACCTCTGCGAGAGTATTCTGATGACGAAAAACGACAAGTGTTCATCAAAGAACAATTTGATTGTTATATGATTATTTCCGGTCAAGGTGTTAATAACGCTACTATCTATGTGCCCACCATTTCAACCACTCAGGCAAGTGTAGAGGCACAAAAAAATCGCATAAGTGGTACATCTGCGTCTGTAACAAACGAAGGTGGAGCCAGAAACGTTGTTTCCTCAATTGATACTCAGGGCGAATTATACGATTTCCAAAACGGACGTATTGCTTGGAGGGGAAGTGCAAACAGTAAAATACCTTATTATTATGGTTCAGCTATGGCGGAACCTGAAGCTGTTTTCAAATCTGCCTGTATGGAAATAGTAGACCAGCTAATCAATGACGGCATACTTAAAGGAGAAGAGTAATCCAACGTCCGCGACTAGCCTTTTTCTAAAGGAAAAAGTCCCGTCTTCACAAGAGAGGTTTCGGCGGGCAGGCAGCTTGCCTTGCATCGGGCGCTGGTGTCTTTCACAGTAGTGCGTCATCAAAGCAATCCGGGTCTCCGCTCCCGCCGGGTGTCCCCTATGATATCAACACTTTGAGAGAAACTTAGATATGATCAAAGATTCTGAAAAGAAGTCCGGATTGAGAAAGCCTTCCACCGGCGCTGGAATCGCTGTTGGTGCCGCCATAGGAGTCGCGTTAGGAGCAGCACTTGATCAACTCGCACTAGGCCTTGCTTTGGGCGCTGCGTTTGGTGCGGTATTGGATGTTGTGTCGCATGTGAGGTACAAGAACAGCCAGTAGCCTCCCGCATCACGGTGAAACAGAACAACAAAGGTACCGCATGAACACCCGATTAGTTATGACTATCAGTGCTGCTTTGCTTCTCGCTCACGGGCTCGTGTTATTGTTTGCGCCGGAGTTGCTCTACACCCTTTTCGATCTGAGTCATAGCCCTGATGGACTTGTCGGCGCACAGCTATTGAGTGCTGCCCTGATAGGCTTCGGCCTCATGAACTGGACCGCACGTGGTTTGGTGCTCGGAGGTATTTTCGGGCGCGCCGTTGTCTATGGCAATTTTGTCTATTCGCTGATAGGTTTCTTCGTCAGTCTCCGGGCAGGTCTCGGCGGTTTTGGCAATCAGTATTTTTGGATAGAGGTTATTCTCTCGTTGGCTTCTGCAATCGTGTTTAGTTTCCTGCTTTTTCGAGGGCCAATATCACGAAGAGAACCGTAGGAAGTACGAGGGTTGAGAATGAAAGACATCACCAAGAAATACACCAACGATGAAGTAACCGTGGTTTGGAAACCCGGCCTATGCATCCATTCCGGGATTTGCTTTAGAGGTTTGCCTGAAGTATTTGATCCGGGAAAGCGCCCATGGGTAACCCCCGAGGGTTCCACAACCGAAAAGATAATCGGACAGGTAAAACAATGTCCAAGTGGTGCGCTCAGTTTTTATATGAACAACAAAACCATACGGTCAAGCCCGCCTACATGAAAAGCATTACGGCGGGCTGGCGGGCATCCCCGTTTGTCCGCCGCGCGTAACTCAAGCAATGAAACTTTAGCACCCTTGGAAGGGCTACCTTGTATGAAACCATATCTCCAAAATCATCTCGCCACAAGCGAAGGTCGCAGTGAACTTGGCTGGCACATTCTCCGACTGACCCTGGCCTCGCTCATTGCTGCTCATGGTTGGGTTCGATTCATCGGGGGAGGCGTTGTACCTTTTGGGGAGTGGCTTGGGAGCGAGGGGTTGCCTATGGGATTCCTGATTGCTGCGTCTGTAACTGCTGTCGAAATTTTGGGTACCTTGTTTCTGGCTGCGCGAAGATTTGTCCTTTCGTTGTGTGTGATCTACACCTTCATCTACAGCGCGGGGATCACGCTTGTCCATTCGAAAGCAGGTTGGTTCGTAGTGGGGTTGGGTCGCAACGGGGTGGAGTACAGTGTCTTGATTATTGTTGCCCTGCTCTGCATCGGCCTGCAACACATCAAGCCAGGAAATCCGGCGTAATGTTTTGGATCGTATGAAAGCGAGGAGTCGATGATACCAGCACAAGAAGCGCTCAAACGTCTGCGCGAGGGGAACCGCCGATTCGTAGCGGACATCCGCAATGACGCGCCTGACGGCCACGCGCGCCGCCGCGAGCTGCAATCAGGCCAGGAGCCGTTTGCCATTATTCTCGGCTGTTCCGATTCGAGGGTGCCAGCGGAAATGGTTTTCGATCAGGGGTTGGGCGACCTGTTTGTCATCCGTGTTGCTGGAAACATCGTGGCTCCCTCACAAATCGGCAGCGTCGAGTTTGCCGCGGAGCGGTTCAGCACACGACTTGTTGTGGTGTTGGGTCATTCTCAATGCGGGGTTATTCTCGCCACGCTTGAGGAACTTGCGCGATCGTCAGATGCACAGTCACGCAACCTCCGCTCCATCGTTGACCGTGTCCGGCCATCCGTCGAACCATTGCTTGCAACCGCACTTGCACACGATCCGGAATCTCTGTTACGACAGGCTGTTCGGTCCAACATCCGCGACTCGGTGGATCACTTGCGACACGGGTCGGAAGTCCTCGAACAATTGATCCAGAAGGAGGGACTCGTCGTCGTCGGAGCCGAGTATTCTCTGGAGACCGGCGTTGTGGAGTTCTTCGATAATCCAAACTGATGAGCGGTCCGCATAATTTTCGCTTTTCGCATTCCGCTTTCCGCCTTCCACTCTCCGCTCTCCGCTTTCCGCTTTCCGCTCTCCGCACTCCGCTCTCCGCATTCCGCTCTCCGCCTTCCACTCTCCACTCTCCGCTTTCCGCTCTCCGCATTCCACTCTCCGCTCTCCGCATTCTGCACTTCGCTCTCCGCTCTTAATTGCTTGTTGCTGATTGATTAATTGTTAATTCTCTTAACACAAGCTTAACATTCCGTTCACATTCAGGTAACGTTCCCCTCGTATATTAGTGGCAACAGAACGCCCACAAGGGGAGTGTTGTATTGGCAGTTCTTGAAGCACTGGCACGTTTCGATCATGACACGGTTGTCCGGTTCTCCGGGCGACGAAGCGACGCGTTAAGCCATGTGATGAAGTTGGCGACACGTGTTGGCGATGGTTATGTATGGGCGGTTCTCGGTCTGCTGATTTTTGTCATAGACGACCGGGGGAGTACCATCATCAAACAACTCGCCCTTGCGTTTGCCATCGACGTTTCTCTCTATAAGATTATCAAGAAGCTTTTTAGCAGACCACGGCCGTTTGTCCAGTTCCCAACGATAACGATGCTTCTTGTTCCTCCGGATGAGTTCTCATTTCCGTCGGGCCACACAGCAGCCGCGTTTGTGTTTACCACAGTTGTTGGAATGAGTTTCCCTGTTTTGATTCCACTTCTCCTCGTGACGGCGGTACTGATAGGAATATCACGAGTGTATCTTGGAGTTCACTATCCGACAGATGTTCTTGCCGGCGTAACCCTTGGAATCATCTCGGGGGTAGCCGGAATCGCCATTATTTGATGCGCCCCGGTTCCACGTTCTTCCACCATCAGTAGATTCCTCCCACGCCTCCTTGTTGGGTAGGATAGAGGCCCCATCAGCAGACCCTGACCCCTGCTGCGTGGGGCTTCGTTTTTGGGCATGGAAAGACTTAACAATTTATTAACATTGGAATAGCCCATGTTTTGTCGGGATTCCTTACCATGCAACGGGTCAAAAAGCTCCTCGTCAATCAATCCTATTTCATCCTTCGAGTAATTCATGGGTCAGAGATTACTCTCTGTGTGCAGGGTGGCGGCGGTCTGCTTCCTGGTTTCAGGATGGACAACAGCCTCAGCACAAGAGACCGATAGTTCAACGACGGAAGCCGGTGTACTCAAAGAAGAGGTGGAACATTTGAAGGGTGTGGTGAATGATCTGAGTGAATCGGCGACCGAGTACAAAGGATATGTGGATTTCCTCCGCAAGATAAAGCTGACCGGCTATATTCAAGCGCAGTTCCGGTTGACCGATGCGAATGCGGGTCCCGCGTCTTTTGCAGGCGGAAATTTTCCTGCCAACACCAACAAGCAAATCCAAATCAGGCGCGGACGCTTGAAGGTCAATTATGACAACGTGCTTACGCAATATGTTCTTCAGATAGACGCCATACCGGCGGGAGTATCAGTGCGTGATGCGTTCGCTTCGATAACCGAGCCGTGGTTGCAATCGTTCGGCATGCAGGTGGGGTTGTTCGACAGGCCGTTCGGTTATGAGATCAGCATGTCATCAAGTGTCCGTGAATCACCAGAGCGTTCCCGTCTCTTTCAAACTCTGTTTCCGGGTGAACGCGATATCGGCGCCAAGTTGTTCTACGCGCCGCAGATTGGCAATTTCAGTTTCTTGCGCGTGGATGCTGGCGTGTTCAATGGAACCGGTCTCTCCGCCTCAGACTTCGATAATTTCAAGGACATCATCGGCCACGTCGGTATTCAGATTCCATTCGAAGAGGCAAACGCCTCACTCGATCTCGGACTCTCCGGCTACTTTGGCAAAGTCCGCAACAATACGAAGTATGTTTGGGAACACGGCACGCTTGCCTCCGGATTGCAAGGCTTCGTCCTCGATTCATCCGCGGCGAATCAAAGCGCGGGTGTCTCAAGAACGTATCTCGGGTTTGATCTCCAGTTCTATTATGATGTTCCCCTTCTTGGTGGATTGACGTTGCGCGGCGAGGTTATTGCCGGTACACAACCTGGCGCATCGGATTCGGTTCGTGTTGGAAGTGCAGTCGGGCCTTCCGGAAAAAGCCTCACCACATCAAGTCCGGGAACACAGGCCCTTGGTCCGATCTACAAACGTGACTTTCTTGGTTGGTACGTCTATCTCATTCAGAACATCGGAAGCATGGATCAGATTATTCTGAAATATGATGTGTATGATCCGAATGCAGACGCGGATGGCTCTGATTTTATCGCGGGTTCAAATCTTTTCACTGCCGACGTTAAGTACTCAACACTGGCAGTCGGCCTCGTCCACCACTGGGATGAGAATGTGAAATTCGTATTCTATTATGAGTCCATCAAGAACGAACGACTGAATTCATCAGCAACAGGTTCGCTTGCGCAGTTCGTAAATGACGTCAAGGATAACGTCTTCACATTCAGGACGCAGGTACGGTTCTAACGTTCACAAGATCAAAAGGGTCGGATCAATGAGATATGCGATGATTGCTCTTGTATTGATGCTCGCCGGTGTGGCAACAGCACAGGACGTGATTACGGTGAAAGGCTCGGATACGATGGTGATCCTTGCACAACGGTGGGCCGAGCAATACATGACGAAGCATTCTGCGACGACGATCCAGGTGACGGGCGGCGGCTCCGGGACCGGTATTTCTGCGTTGATCAATGGAACAACCGACGTCTGCAATTCCTCGCGACCGATGAAGAAGAGCGAGCGGGACAAACTGAAACAGCGTTTCGGCACACTGGGCGTGGAAATCAAATGTGCACAGGATGGTCTGGCGGTGTATGTGAACGAAACAAACCCGGTGACGGAGTTGACGCTTCAGCAATTGAAGGATATTTACACCGGAGACATTACCAATTGGAAAGATGTCGGCGGGAACGACGAGAGGATTATCCTCTACAGTCGCGAGAACAACTCCGGTACGTATGTGTATTTCAAAGACAACGTGCTTGGAGGTCAGGATTTTTCGCCCTCGGCACAAAACCTTCCCGGCACGGCTTCGGTGGTGAATGCAGTCGCACGTGATAAGCGCGGTGTTGGCTATGGTGGTTCAGCGTACGCCAAGGGCATCCATGAATTGAAACTCCGGAAGGATGCAAATTCCACTGCGTACCTTCCAACAATAGACAACGTCAAGTCCGGCGAGTACCCCATCTCCCGATACCTGTACATGTACCTCCGCAACAGACCGACCGGCGCTTTGAAGGAATATATTGACTGGATTTTGGGAGATGAAGGACAGAGTATCGTGAGTGAAGTGGGATATTTCCCGATTCGATAAAGCAAAGTGAATAGGGAGAAATAAATGAGTAAGATTCTGTTGATTATTGCCGTGTTTATGGCTTGCGCCAGCCCACCGGAAAAAGAGACGATAACCATTAAAGGTTCCGACACGATGGTGATTCTCGGTCAGCGTTGGGCGGAGAAGTACATGCAGAAGAATCCGAACGCTATCATCCAGGTGACCGGCGGTGGTTCCGGTACCGGAATCTCGGCATTGATTAATGGGACGACCGATATCTGCAATTCCTCCCGACCGATCAAGCAAAGCGAACGTGATAAACTGAAAGAGAAGTATGGTTCGAGTGGTGTTGAGATCAAGTGCGCCCTGGACGGCCTCGCGGTCTATGTCCACGAATCGAATCCTGTGAAAGAATTAACGATGCAGCAGGTGAAGGACATCTTTACCGGGAAGACCACCAACTGGAAGGATCTTGGTGGACCGAAGGCGAATATTATCCTTTACAGTCGCGAGAACAATTCCGGCACGTATGTCTATTTCAAAGATGAGGTGTTGCTGGGCGAGGACTTTGCGCGCAACGCCCAGCACATGCCAGGTACGGCAGCATTGGTGAACGCTGTCGCCAAGGACAAGTTGAGTATTGGCTACGGAGGCTCTGCATACGGCAAAGGCATCAAAGAACTCCCGATCAAAAAAGATGAAAAATCTCCGGCCTACTCTCCGACAATGGAGAATATTAAATCCGGGCGGTATCCGATCAGTCGATACCTCTACATGTACACGCGCACGCGACCAACGGGTGCTGTAAAAGGGTTCATCGACTGGGCCCTAGGCAACGAAGGTCAGAAGATTGTGAATGAAGTAGGCTACTATCCAATCCGGTGAGTTGGTGTGACCCGAAAAGATAAACAAAGCGAGATAGCCACTCCAGTGGAATTCAAACCCCGACCGTCTATGACGCGAGATTCACTGTTCGTATCGGATATCCATCACGGAACCCCGGTGGTGCATCCGCCGCGTCAGCGTCTGACGCCTGCGATTCTGAAGAAACGATTTCGCTGGGATGAGTTCCTCGCCGAGAAATTGATCACGGGTGTTTCATTCCTTTCTCTTGCGACGATTATCTTGATTTTTATATTCGTGTTCCGTGAAGCTGCACCGATTTTCTTCCCGAAAGAGGAAGCCGCACCGGCAACGGAACAGGTGGAGCAGGAACAGGAAACCTACGGTGAGGAATATCTCGGGGAGACCAGTGGAGCGCTTGACGCATCACGGTCACGTTCTGAATCTGTGGAGACATCCGGAGCGGAAGGTGATGCTTCATGGGCGAACCTGTTTTCCACGGAATGGCAACCCATTTCCGGTGACCCAAAGTATGGTATACTTCCCCTGGCAGTTGGCTCGCTTAAGGTGACATTCCTTGCAATTTTCTTTGCCGCACCGCTTGCGATTTTGGCGGCGCTGTTCACGTCCTCGTTCGCGCCGCGGTGGGCGCGTGAAATCCTGAAACCCGCGATTGAAATGCTGGCGGGGTTTCCCTCGGTTGTGATCGGGTTCTTCGCGCTGGTAACGCTTGCGACGTTGCTGCAAAATACCTTCGGGTTCGAGTATAGACTCAACGCTCTTGTCGGCGGAATTGCCATGTCGCTTGCTGTCATTCCTATTGTCTATACTGTTGCGGAGGACGCCCTTTCCGCCGTCCCCCGATTCATGACGGAAGCCAGTCTTGCATTGGGCGCAACGAAATGGCAGACCGCGCTTTTTGTCACGCTTCCGGCGGCAACGCCCGGCGTGTTTGCGGCAATATTGCTTGGTTTCGGTCGTGCCTTCGGCGAAACGATGATCGTGTTGATGGCGACGGGCAACGCGGCGTTGCTCGGCTTCGGTTTCCTGGAACCTGTGCGAACGATGTCTGCAACAATCGGGGCGGAGATGGCCGAGGTGGTCTTTGGTGATACCCACTATCATGTTCTGTTTTTTATCGGGGCTGTTTTGTTCATCTTTACCTTCACACTCAATGCCGTGGCCGAGATATTTATCCGCCAGCGATTGTTGAAGCGATTCCGGGGAGAGGGATAGCATGAGCCTTAAGCGCACAATTCTCGGCTCGTACGTGGTCGGTGTTACCGGGCTTGCGGCATTGACCATTGTCGCCATTCTTCTTCTGGTGATGACCAATATTGTCATCGGTGGCTGGGATACGCTGACGTGGGAATTCCTGACGGCGGCACCCAAGGAGGGGATGACGGCGGGTGGAATATTCCCGGCAATTATCGGTACGGTGCTTCTCGTACTTCTCATGTCCATTGCCGGTGTACCAGCCGGAGTCATCACAGCAATTTATTTGAGCGAATACGCAAGCCAGAAATCCATCATGGCGCGCAGCATCAGGTTTGCAGTCAACACGCTTGCCGGTGTTCCGTCGATTGTGTTCGGACTGTTCGGCCTTGGGTTCTTTGTGCAGTTCGTCGGCGGCGGTATGGACGCAATGTTCACCGATGGTGTTCGTCTCCGCTGGGCACAGCCGAATATTCTCTGGGCGAGTTTGACGATGGCCCTACTGACGCTTCCTGTTGTGATCGTCTCCGTCGAGGAAGCAATCAAGAATGTGCCACAGGATTTGCGCGCCGGAAGCCTTGCACTCGGCGCCACCAAGTGGCAGACGATCTGGAAAGTTGTTCTCCCCAATTCACTCAACGGCATTCTGACCGGAGCAATCCTCGCTGTGAGCAGAGGAGCGGGAGAAGTTGCGCCGATTCTCTTTACCGGTGTTGCATATTTTCTGCCACAGCTCCCCGGCGAACTCTCGGATCAGTTTATGCAACTCGGGTATCACGTGTATATCATGTCCACACAATCCACGAACGTCGAAGCCACGAAGGGCATCCAGTATGCTACAACGCTTGTCTTGTTGCTGCTGACGTTCTTACTGAACTTTTCCGCAATACTGCTGCGCGCTCGCGTGCGTGCGCGACAAATTCAATGACGATGAACCAGACTCCCGCAAACGGCTTCAAAATCAAAACACACAATCTGAATCTCTTCTATGGCGAGAAGCAGGCACTCAAAAATATTTCCATTGACATTCGGACGAACCATGTCACTGCACTGATTGGACCCTCCGGCTGTGGTAAATCCACGTACCTCCGCAGTCTCAATAGGATGAACGACCTGATTGACAACGTCCGTATCAACGGCAGTGTGGTGATTGATGATGTCGATATCTATGACAAGGGCGTTGATGTTGTGGAGTTGCGCAAGCGGGTGGGAATGATTTTTCAAAAGTCCAATCCTTTCCCAAAATCCATATTTGAGAATGTGGCTTACGGGCCGAAGATCAATGGCATCCGTGAAAAACATAAGCTTGATGAGATCGTGGAAACCAGTCTCAAGCGTGCGGCTCTATGGGATGAGGTGAAGGATGATTTGAAGAAGAGCGGACTGGCTCTTTCGGGCGGACAGCAACAGCGGCTCTGTATTGCACGGGCGCTTGCCGTCGATCCGGAGGTGTTATTAATGGATGAGCCGGCAAGTGCGCTTGATCCGATTGCCACAGCGAAAATCGAAGAGCTGATCTACGAGTTGAAAGATAATTACACGATTGTCATCGTTACGCACAATATGCAACAGGCGGCACGTGTCAGCGACTTCACCGCATTCTTCTATCTGGGAGAATTGATTGAGGTGGGGGAGACGAAGAAGATGTTCACGACGCCCGAAAAGAAACAAACGGAAGAATACATTACTGGCCGGTTTGGCTAATAAACCTCTAATAAATGCAAAGCAAGAAAAGAGTTTAAGTCATAGACAACACGAAAGTATTGCATCGTGGATCTCACCTTACGGGAAAGGAGGTCTCCGTTCTTTGAGAAATCCAAGGAGGTAAGTAAGAAAAGAACACTGTCACTCGGACAGCTAACCTTGTGGTGAGTAAGTCTTATGGAGGACGCCATGAATAGTCGGATTGAAAAGAAGACTAATGAACTCACAGCTCGCGTAGTCAAGGTCGGAAATGAGACGAAGCAATTGCTTTACTCTTCGTTTGAAGATTTCTTCACAGCAAATGGAAGAGAAGCAAGAAAACTGATTCTTCAACAAGGGGAGATAAGACGGGAATTCTTGGATATCAATGATCAGTGTTGTTCGGTGGTGATGACTGAGCCTTTAATGGCTTCAGACATGAGACTTGTGGTAGCGATACTGAGACTCGCCCCGCGATTTTTACAAATTAGCGACATTGCCTTGAGGCTTTTGTCTAATGCAGATCGAATGGCAGGGACTGTGATTTTGCCAAGTCTTTCGGATAGCAGACCTGACGCGGAGAAAGCTTGTATTCTGTTCGGTGTTAGTATGAGAGCGTTTGACCTCACTGAACGATCCAATGCGCAATGGGTAATTGAAGAAGGCAAAGAGATGTTTAAGGCTACGCGCACGAAATATGAAAACCTTGAGAATAAATCACTTTGGATTAGTTGCCGTGAGTTACTGATGCAGTATTTCTTGTTGAGTCAGGTTAATGATCTAGTTAAGCATTCAATTCACATTGCAGAGGAAGTAGTGTTTATTGATTCTGGCCTTAGATCACTTACCGAGTTTTGAATGCAACGCCACTTCGAACAAGAACTTGATCAACTGAAAACGACGTTGATCCAGATGGGATCGCTGGTCGATTCACAAATCGACGCGGCGGCAAGGGCGCTTTTCGAAGCGGATGTGGTATTGGCGCTTCGGGTGATTGCCGACGACGACAGGGTGAACGGCTACGACACGGAGATTGATAGACAGTGTCAACAAATCTTCGCGCTCAATCAGCCGGTTGCCGCCGATCTCCGGCTGCTGATGTCGGCGCTCAGGATCAATAACCAGATTGAACGCATTGGCGACATTGCCGTGAACATTGCAGAGCGTGTCGAGCCACTTGCCGCACATACTGCATTTCTCCGCAGTACGAGACTGGAAGAGATGCTTCAGATTGCCCGCATCATGGTCAGCGACAGCTTGAACGCCTTTATCCACAATAACCCTTCGCTTGCCATGCGTGTGCTCGAAAGCGATGACGTTGTGGATGATCTGGACCGGAATATCTTCCTCCAACTCGTGAATGAAATGAAGAGCAATCACGAGATTATCGAACCCGCCGCACATATCATTATTCTCTCCCGACATATCGAACGCCTCGCCGACCACGCCACGAACATAGCAGAAGACGTTATTTTCCTTGTCGATGCGAAGATCGTTAAACACAACGCGCTGGACGAATAGTATCAACTGATCTTCCCCGCGCCAGTATCAATGCAGTAGGATGACCGCCAAAGAACGGCGAGGCGATGCCGTCCCTGGTCGTCCGCCGAGCACTTGAGAGCCCTGCCCGAGAAGGTTAACCTATCTTCACCCTTCCACATTTGCACTTCCACGGCGGAATTTCTATCTTCAATCAATAGGATAGGGTCAGACTATTCACAGGCATAGAAATGCAGCGACACTTTGTACAGGAACTTGAATCACTCAAGACAAATATCATTAAAATGGGAAGCTTCGCCGAACAAGCGATCGCCGAGTCCATCAGAGCTTTGCTGGAACGCCGGATTGACCTTGCGAAAGAAGTCATCGCCCAGGACCAGCGGATAAACGCGTTCGAGATAGAAATTGACGATGCAGTGGTGGACCTGCTCGCACTGCAACAACCAGTGGCGGCGGATCTCCGGTTTATCCTTGCCGCATCCAAAATCAACAACGACCTTGAACGCATCGGTGACCACGCGGTGAATATCGCGGAGTCCGCTGTCCAATATTCCGCCTCACCTCCGCTGAAACCGCTGGTGGATATTCCGCAGATGGCACAGATTACCAAGGGGATGTTGCGCGATGCCATCGATGGTTTTATTCAGACGGATGCATCGGTGTGCCGTGGCGTTCTGCGCAGCGACGATATTATCGACGATATGAACAAGCGCGTTGTCAAGGATTTAGTGGAATGTATTCGTCGTGATCCGGAAACGGTTGAACAAGCTCTCGAGCTCATTCGGGTGAGCCGCAACCTTGAACGTGTTGCCGATCTCGCAACCAATATCGCCGAAGAGGTGATTTTCATGGCTGAAGCCCGGGTGGTGAAACACAACGCGGAAGGGTAGAGAGTGAAGAGAGAGCGGAAAGCGGAATTCGGAATGTGGAAACGCGAGGCGGTATGAGAAAAGCGAAATGCGGACTGTGACCCGGCGAATGCCGGGTTTTTTATTTTCGGTTGCGATGCTTTGCTGTGCCGATCTGATGAACGAGAATGTCGGGGTAATCCGTTTCGATTCCATCCACACCGAATTCAATCGCTTCTTTCATATGACTCTCCGTGTCCACGCCCCAGGCAATCACTTTGTAGCCTGCTTCGTGGGCCTTTTCGACAAATGATTTGCTGAGAAAAAACCGATGTGGCTGAAGATACTCCGAATCAACTGTTAGGACGCTCCCCGCAGAAACGCCATCGTCGATAATCAGTCCGAGCCATGGAATGCGAAACGTGTACACAAACAGCCGTGGGATATCCGAAGCCAAACGCCTGAATGTCTCCAAAACTTCCCGGTCAAATGATTTCAATATCACTTGCTTCCTGATGTTTGCCGCCGTAATCAGATCAACCACACGGCGTTCGATGTCGGGATAAGTTTCGGAATCCCCCTTCACTTCAATGATGAGCGTCAGGCTTGAATCCATGAGTTCGATTGTCTCTCCAAGCGTCGGCACTCGTTCTCCCGCAAATTCCGCACTGAACCAACTCCCCGCATCCAACGCCCGAAGTTCATCCAAAGTCATATCGCCGATTGCGCCGCTTCCATCTGTCGTCCGGTCAACTGTTGCGTCGTGCATCAGTACAAGCTGACCGTCCTTCGTCTGGCGCACGTCAATTTCGAGCGCATCCGCGTCCAGTTCGATTGCTTTCCTCATTGCAACAAGCGTATTCTCCGGCGCGTACGCAGCCGCGCCGCGGTGCGCGATTACCATAACTGCCTCAGGCTCCTGTGCAAGCATGAGCGTCGGAAGGAGACAGGCGAGGATCAGTATTTCAATTGGGCTCTTCACATGGGGTAGGGTAATATAACCGACTTGACCAATAGTTGTCTGAATGTGTTTGTCATAAACTCACCCTCTGGTCCTCGACAGAGTCCGCTCGCCTCGCTCCCCGTCTCGCCTTCGGCTCGCCGAGGCGGACGCTCGTCGGAGCGGGTCGAAGTCTGACGACCTCTCTTAGAAAGAGAGGGACGATATTGAATCCATGAACTAAATCCCTCCCTTCCCAAGGGAGGGACACAGGGAGAGTTGACAAGGCAATTGCATCCCAGCCACCAAACCGCTATCTTGGGTCAAATCGTTTCACAGCGTTTCACAAACAAACCGGCCCGACAACCACGACATGGATTTCCTTCTCTGGGCGACCAAGAGCCTGCACTTCTTTAGTATGGTCGTTTGGCTGGGAGGGCTGATGTACCAGGCGGTGGTAACGGTTCCGGGACTTGTGGCTGAGGAAACAAGGGATGCCGGTATGGCATTCATGCTCAGGTTTCTGCCGTATCTCTGGATGTGTGTGTGGACTATGGCAGTTACGGGCGTTGCACTGATGCTCTTTTCGCCCCGATTCATCTTCTTTGACTATGGTGATTCGTGGTCGGTTATTCTCGGTGCGAAACAAGCGGTATTTCTTCTCATGCTGTTCTTTTCGTTCGGCTATGCCCGCATGCTGAAACGGTCAGCCGAGTTGAAAGGTACAGCAGATGAACAGGCGTTCCGTGAGCGGATGGTGCAGTTCAACCGGATCAACGTCGGGCTGGCGGTGATTGCCGTGTTATTGGGTTCGGCTTTGAATTACTATTGAGTGAAGTGAGTGTATGCGCGCCATCCCACAACAAATTATTCTCCCCTTTTTGAGGGGAGAATCGAAGAGGGGTGCAATACAATTTGTGGGATGGCGACTCTTTTGGACAACCGCGCCATGCTAGAGCAGAGGAAGGGGAGAGTTGAAAGTTCAGCTTTGAATTATTTATTGAGTGATGCGACTTGGTTTGTTCCTTTTTTTTATAGTACGAACTCTCCCTCCTCGGATTGAACTCTTCCCCTCCCTTACGAAGGGAGGGAGTCGCGCTAGAGCAGAGGAAGTAAAATTGTCATAGTGAGCGACCTGTGATATTATTTATGAAGGAACCGTGGGCAAGGTCATAACAGTAGCGAACCAAAAAGGGGGCGTGGGAAAAACCACGACGGCCGTAAACCTCGCGGCCTGCATCGCCGCGGCCGAGAAGCGCACATTGCTGATCGATACCGACCCGCAGGCAAACGCCACCAGCGGCGTGGGCGTAACGGAAAGCGCCGAGGGGCGCAGCACCTACGAGATGATTATCGGCGGCACGTCCGCACGGGAGGTCATCCAGCAAACGCAGATGCCGTTTCTCTCGGTCATTCCATCGCATATCAATCTCGTCGGCGCGGAAGTGGAACTGGTTTCCCTCGAAGAGCGGGAGTACCGGATGAAGGTTGCGCTGGCAGAGATCCGCAACGACTTCGATTTCATTTTCATTGATTGTCCGCCGTCGCTGGGCTTGCTCACGCTCAATGCGCTCACCGCGTCGGACTCGGTGCTCATTCCCGTCCAGTGCGAGTACTATGCGCTGGAAGGACTCGGCCAGCTCCTCAACACCGTCAATATTGTAAAGAAGCAACTCAACGACCAGCTCGATATCGAAGGCGTGCTGCTCACGATGTTCGACAGCCGGCTCCGGCTCTCCAACCAGATCGTGGAGGAAGTGAAGAAGTACTTCGGCGAGAAGGTGTTCAAGTCCGTGGTGACGAGGAACGTCCGTCTGAGCGAAGCCCCGAGCTTCGGCAAGCCGATTATTCTTTACGATGCGCTCTCCGCCGGTTCACGCAACTACATGGACCTCGCGCAGGAAGTGCTGGTGAAGAATAATCATCATGTGGTGACGGTGTAACAACTGAGAGATCAACGGACACCGCTAAACGAACGAATTCATGGACTTTCAAATCTTACCAATTACAGAGGACCAAGCCAACAGAATACTTCAGGCTGATGAGGGTCATTTTCTAGATCTGAAGTCTAAACAGATTCTTCCCTCTAAACTTACCCGATCTATATCAGCATTTTCCAACGCCAGTGGAGGCGAGTTGTACGTTGGAATAGATGAGACAGAAAATAGCGGAAAAAAAACACGGACTTGGATTGGCTTTGAGGATCCAGAGGCTGCCAATGCACACTTACAGACATTTGAACAATTGTTTCCTCTTGGCCAATACTATTCATACATTTTTTTACACTCACCAAAGTATTCAGGATTGGTGCTACAAGCTAGTATTAACAAAACCCGGGAGATAACCAAAGCTTCTAATGGGACAGTGTATCTAAGACGAGGAGCTCAGAATCTCCCTATAACAACTCCAGAAGGTCTCACACGACTAAAGCTCGATAAAGGACTTCATTCTTTTGAAACTGAGACAGTTGATGCCGATGTCAACATTATCGCCAACTCTACACCTACGATAGAATTTATCCTTACCGTTATTCCTTCAGTGGAACCCGAACAATGGCTGCAAAAACAACAGCTGATTCGATCCAACAAACCAACAGTTGCTGGGGCTCTTCTCTTTGCCGAAGAACCCCAAGCCCTATTGCCAAAACGATGCGGTGTCAAAATCTACCGTTATCGTACCTCTGCGGCTGAGGGGTCGAGGGAAACCCTTGCATTCGATCCTATAACAATCGAAGGGCACCTTTACTCTCAAATAAAGGCCGCAGTAGCCAAAACGGTTGAACTAGTCGAGGGCATACAGAAACTCGGTACCAGGGGGCTTGAGGCAATTTCATATCCGTTTGAAACGTTGCATGAAATTCTGACAAATGCTTGCCTCCATCGCGACTACAGTATTCCAGTCGACGTCCACATTCGAATATTCGACAATAGAATTGAGGTTGAAAGTCCAGGTAGGCTTCCCGGTCATATTACAGCGAGCAACATTTTGCAGGAACAATTTGCCCGTAACGCCTCTGTCGTTCGCATTATCAATAAGTTTCCTGATCCACCCAATAAGGATGTTGGAGAAGGTTTGAACACCGCCTTTGCCGCAATGAACAAATTGCGTTTGAAGCCTCCAACAATCGAGGAGACTGAAACTTCTGTAGTTGTACATATAAAACACGAATTGCTTGCTTCGCCCGAGGAAGCTGTGATGGACTATCTTGGATCACATGACGAAATTGTCAACCGAATTGGCCGCGAGATCACTGGCATAGCGTCTGAGAATTCAATGAAGAATGTTTTTTACAAACTCCGCGACCGGGATCTAATTGAACCGGTTCCTGGCAAAAGCGGCTTTGCTTCTGCATGGCGCAAGAAACAATGATGGCTGTGAAGAACTTTCAAATAGCCAGAAAAAAATGACACAGAACCAACTGGAGGTGTAAACTGTATGGCAGAATTTGAAATGTCCAAATCTAAACCGGTGCTGGGCCGCGGGCTTGCCTCGCTGATTCCCAAACCGGTGTCCACCGCGCAACCTCCGACAACCTCGACGCGGCAGGATGACGGCGTATCGGACCAGTCCATCTCGCTTATTGATCTGGACAAGGTGCAGGCCAATCCCGTGCAGCCCCGCGCCGATTTCGATCCTGTTGCCCTTGATGAACTCAAGCGGTCAATCATCGAGAAGGGCATCATCCAGCCGATAACGGTACGGCGGGCTGAGGGGAACTACCAGCTTATCTCCGGCGAGCGGCGTGTGCGTGCTGCACGTGAGGCGGGACTGCGACAAATTCCGGCGTACATCATCCACGTTACCACGAACGAGGAAATGCTGGAACTTGCGCTGATCGAGAACCTTCAGCGCGAACATCTCAACCCCGTTGAAATTGCCATCTCATACAAACGCCTGATTGCCGAAGTGAATTACACGCAAGACCAGCTTGCCGACAAGATCGGCAAGGACCGCTCGACGATTGCCAACTTCCTCCGGCTGCTGAAGCTTCCAGATGTCATTCAAACATCGTTGCGCAGAGGACAACTGAGCAATGGCCACGCCCGTGCGCTGATCAATATCGAAGACCCGGCGTTGCAGATTGAGATATTCCAGGAGATATTGGAGAGAGACCTTTCCGTGCGTGACGTTGAGAGACTCGTGCGGCAGAAGGGACGGAAGAGAACCCACCGGACTTCCATCGCCTCGCTTCCCGCAGACACAACTCTGGCAAGTATCGAAGACAAACTCCGTCAGGCCGTCGGCACGAAAGTGGAAATCAAAGCCCTTCACGATGGCAAAGGTCAGATTGTGTTTGAGTATTACTCTGCCGATGATCTTGAGCGTTTGCTGGATTTGTTTTCGAACCTGGGTGAGCGTGGGCATTAGGGTAACGATATCCATGTGAATAACCACGGGCTTCAGCCCGTGGTTTACAAAAACGCAGAAGAACATGTTGGGGTTTTAACCCAATGTCATATGTTCGGTGGCTAAAGCCGCATAAATTTATTTGATATTTGTCCACGACCTAAAGGTCGTGGCTATTCAAGTTTCGACAAACATCAACACCATGACCAAACAAATCATCAAAACAGATAAAGCTCCCGGCGCAATCGGGCCATACAGTCAAGGTGTTATCATTGACGGTAAGATGATCTACACCGCCGGCCAGATCGGACTTGATCCCGCAACGGGCAAACTCGTCGCCGACGATATCAAAACGCAGACGCGTCGTGTGATGGAGAACCTCAAAGCCATCCTTGAAGCAGGCGGATCGAATCTTTCGCAAGTGGTGAAGACCACGGTTTTTATCAAAGACATGAATGAATTTGCAGATATGAACGCAGTGTACGGGGAGTTCTTTCCCGCTGATCCTCCGGCACGGTCTACCGTTGAGGTGGCGCGGCTCCCACGTGATGTACGCGTGGAAATAGAAGCGATTGCCCTTGTCGGTCAAAAGTAGCGGTGTGCTATGAGATGGCTGACTCCAGCCCTCGTGTTGCTCTTTCTTTTATCGCCCGGGAAACCTGTGCTCGCCCAATCGGAGTACGATACTGTAGCGACAGCGCCTGTCGATTCTTCCAACATCATTCCGTTTGAACAAGTCAGCGCTGCAACGGTTGACACACTTCCATCAACATACACACCAACAAAATCACCCGGACTCGCGATGCTCTTCTCCGGAATATTGCCGGGTGCCGGTCAGGTGTACAACGAATCGTATTGGAAAGTCCCCGTTGTCGCGGGATTCGGTATTTACTTCGCGTCGCAGTGGCTGCACTTCAACCGGTTGACGGTAGAAGCCCGCGACAAGTATCAAGCAAGTCTGGCAACGCTACCCGATGGCGATCAACTTCAACTCAGGTTGCGGGAATTCTATAAAGACCAGCGCGATACTTATACATGGTACTTCCTGATTCTCTATCTTGTGAATGTCGCCGATGCGTATGTCGATGCGAGCTTATACGATTTCAATGTGGGAGATGACCTTTCGATCCGGGTTCTGCCCGACGAAAGACCAGGACTGAAATTGAAAATTGAGTTCTGATGAAAAACAGGAAAGAACCTAACCATTTCGATGAGTCACAGATGTCGCAAGAGGAAGTTGACGGACTCGTTAACAACGCACTAAGAAAGCTCGTGAGAAAAGATTTAATGTTGTTGCGGTTAGATGTCAACGAAAGGTCAATTACACACTGGATTGCATTTTACCTTCAACAAGAATTTCCAGATTGGAACGTTGATTGTGAATACAACCGACACCTCGATGAGACAAAGCGACTCAAGCTTGATCCAGAGGATGTCAAGACAAATGATACTATGGGTCGAACAGTTTACCCTGATGTTATTGTGCATAAACGCAACACGGATGAGAATCTATTGGTTGTAGAAGTCAAGAAATCCACATCGACCATTGATGATAGCAAGGACATTATCAAACTCGACGCCTTCAAGCAGCAACTTAGATATCAGCATGCCCTGTTCCTGAAGATCCTGACAGATTCTGATAGTACAAGTTTTGAAAAACAATGGCGCTAAGTATTTCTATGAATGCCGTGAATAAATCGGGTTATGTTTATCTACTGATCAACTCTTCGATGGAAGGATTTGTCAAGATAGGGAAAACGACAAAGACGCCAGAGGAAAGGGCCAAAGAACTATCAGCGGCGACGGGGGTTCCCACTCCATTTACAGTCGCGTTTGATTCATATTTTGACGATTGCGAGAAAGCTGAAGCATACATTCACAGCTTGTTTCAAGAGAAAGGCTTTAGAGTTTCTGCAAACAAGGAATTCTTTCAGGTCCCGTTGACTGATGCGATCAAGCTTATCCTTGCTGCAAAAGATGAATTAACAGGATCTTCAGATGATTTGGATATTGGTTTAAGTCGCAATCAGTTCGGAAATGATGATGCCGCCCTTTGGGAAGTATTGTTGGAAAAGGCTGATGCGTTCTATTATGGTTGGTCTGATGATATTCTACAAGATTATGCTGAGGCGTTAAAGTTGTACAAGCAAGCTGCGAGACTTGGTTCTGCAGAAGCGTACGAAAAGGTTGCCGCAATGCACATTAGGGGAGAAGGTTGCCAACCCAATTACGAAGTGGCAATAGAGAACCTGAAGGAGGGGGCAAGAAGAGAAAACCCAGAGTGCTATTCGATGATGGCTCAGATATTTGGCGGACAGATGTCCGAATTCAAGGATAGCAAATATTTGAATATTGAAAATGCGAAAAAGTGTTGGCGCAAGTATTTTAGTACTCTATCTGTTGTAAAGATCACTGAAGCAAAGAGTGAACTCGTCTCTACACATCTTCATTTGTATGGATTGTTACTTGAAAGAGCAGGGAATAGTACGCAAGATGCGGAGTCTTTGGTTGCCTTCGCGCAAAGAGCTTCAAATGGTCTGAGGTCTTCAGGAGCATATAACAATCTCGGTGTAAGCCTTGGGAAATTAGGTTATCACGAAAACGCAATTCCGTGTTTCAGGAGTGCGATTGATATTTCCGCAAGCGATGCTCAATTCTATGTCAACTTGGCTGCAAGTTACTTTGCCCTGGAGAATTATCGAGACATGATCGGTGCCCTCCAAGAAGCGCTGAAAATACGACCGACCGATGGTACGATCTATCTAAATCTCGGCGTAGCCTACGAAAGATACGACCAACTTTTGGAAGCAGAGGAGGCAATAAGGTCAGCGACTCGAATAAGTCCTGCGAATGCAGTTGCTCACTACAACTTGGGTGTGGTTTATGAAAAACTGGGAAGGCATTCAGACTCCCTGGCTGCTTACAAGAAGGCTACAAGCTTGAAACAAAATGACCCGACCTTTCATAACGGTGTTGGAACAGCATATTGTAATCTTGGGCAACACGAACAGGCCGTCAAATCATTCAAGAAAGCTCTGGCCCTGAAGAATGATTTTGTCGAAGCACACTTCAATCTTGGGGAGTGCTTTTTTGCCTTGGGAGATAGAGATTCTGCTTTGGTTGAATATGAGGTTATCAAGACATTAGACTTCAACATAGCAGAGATGTTCAACAAGCAAGTTCTTTCGAGGCCCTAATGCTCAACTACATCTGGCTTGCTCTTCTTGTCATCGGGATACTCGTCGCGGCTGGCAAGGATTTCTCACAATCTCCCGATCCCGCTCAAGGCAAATATCCGAATCTCACCAAGGTTACCAATGACGGGGTCCTCGGCTCGGCGAAAACCGCGGTGACGCTTGCCATCGGACTCATCGGCATCATGGCGCTATGGCTTGGCGTTATGAAAATTGCGGAGCAGTCGGGGTTGGTTGCCAAACTCGCGCTGTTCCTCAGACCCGTGATGACCCGCCTTTTTCCTGATGTGCCGGCGGATCATCCTGCGATGGGTGCGATGATTATGAACATCTCCGCCAACATGCTCGGTCTCTCCAACGCTGCCACCCCGCTTGGCCTCAAGGCAATGGAAGAGCTGAACAAGCTGAGCAAGAAAGCCGGCACTGCAACGGATGCGATGTGTACGTTCCTTGTTATCAATACGAGCAACGTGCAGTTGATACCGGCGACGGTGATTGCCATCCGCGCTTCCGCGGGTTCTGCAAATCCAACGGAAATCCTGGGCCCTGCGATTGTGGCAACCACGATTTCAACCCTGGTTGGAATCATTGTAGTTAAAGCACTAGCGAAACTTCCAGTGTACCGCAAGCAACTGGAGGCCGCATGATGGATTTCATCCAGACACTTTCCGTGTTGGCGATCCCCGCGCTCGTCCTCTTCGTTGTCGTCTATGGGGCAATCAAGAAAGTCAAAATCTACGAGGCGTTTGTCGAAGGGGCGAAGGAAGGATTCAACGTCGGTGTACGAATTATTCCATATCTGGTGGCGATGCTCGTGGCAATAGGCGTGTTTCGTGCTGGTGGAGCGATGGATATTCTTACATGGGTACTCTCTCCAGTTACATCATTGATTGGCATGCCAGCCGAAGTTTTGCCTATGGCAATTATGAGACCACTTTCCGGTAGTGGGGGTCTCGGCGTGATGTCGGAGACCATCAACACGCATGGAGTTGATTCACTGATTGGGAGAATGGTTGCAGTGATTATGGGAAGTGGTGAGACAACGTTTTACGTCCTTGCGGTGTACTTCGGGTCGGTGTCGGTCTACAAGACACGTCATGCAGTGCCGGCAGGAATCGTTGCTGACATCGCGGGCATCCTCGCATCGGTGTGGATAGTGAATCTGGTGTTCGGCTAGAAGGTCGTAGGTGGTGGGTGGATAGGTGACCACACCTCGAACCTCAAACCCGGCCTTGCTTTTCAGGGGGTTGGTGTCTATATTTTTCCGACTTTTTAGTTTCCATTCATTTTCTGGTGTAATACGTTGAGAGTTTGGGCCTCCAGAACGGACTTCAAGATTTCATGAATCTGCTCAATAAGCTTGTTGTTGCAGCGCTTCCAGCGGTTCCCAAACCCGTCGTTCGTCATTTCGCCGGTCGCTATATAGCAGGCGAAACACTTGCCGATGCCGTTCGCTGTGTCAGGCAACTGAACAAAGAAGGAGCCTGTGCAACGCTTGATGTTCTTGGTGAGGACATCACCAACGAAAGCGAGGCGATTCAATCGCGAAACCAGTCCATTGAGGCGTTGCACGCAATAACGAAGGAGAAACTCGACTCCAATCTCTCGATCAAACTCACTTCTCTCGGATTGAAGCTCGGTGTTGATTTCTGCAGGGAGAATGTACGGGAGATTCTGAAAGTTGCCGCGGGCTATGGTACGTTTGTCCGTTTTGATATGGAAGGCTCGAGTTGTACCAGCGACACGATTTCGATTTTCCAGGTACTCAACAAGGAATTCCCGAAGACAGGAATCGTGTTGCAGGCATACATGCGCCGCTCGGAAGACGACGTCAAGTTGCTGGTGAAGAACAAGACGAACTTCCGTCTCTGTAAAGGCATCTATAAAGAGTCTGCTCACATTGCGTTTCAGGGAAGGGAAGAAGTCCAGCAGAATTACCTGAAGCTGCTTGAGATGATGTTGGGGAATAATTGCTACGTTGGTGTGGCGACCCACGATTCGGTTCTTGTTGAGGGTGCGCAGCGCATCGTTCTGCAATTGGGATTAAAGAAAGACCAGTATGAATTCCAGATGCTGCTTGGTGTCCGGCCGGAGTTGCGGCGCAAGCTTGTACGCGACGGTCAGAAGTTAAGACTGTATGTTCCGTTTGGCGAACACTGGTACGCATACTCCGTGCGTCGGTTCAAGGAGAACCCTGAGATTGCGGGGTATGTCTTCAAAGCGTTGTTTACGCGTAACGTGTAGGAAATTGTGCGGGAGAAGTACATCCACCATACGTCATTCACATCTCACTAAATAAAAGGAGAACGCATGGCAGAGCAGAATCCGGGCAAGGCGGTAGTACACAAGCCCTACATCCCTCCCGAAAGAATCATTCCGGAGTTCACCATCAAATCGGTGACCCTCGGCGCGTTCTTCGGGATCGTGTTTGGTGCGGCGACCGTCTATCTTGCCCTCAAAGCCGGACTGACCGTTTCGGCATCGATCCCGATTGCCGTGTTGGCAATTTCCATCGGGCAGAAACTTCTCAAGACCACCATCCTTGAGAATAATATTATCCAGACTGCCGGTTCGGCGGGCGAATCCATTGCCGCCGGCGTGGTCTTCACACTGCCTGGTTTCCTCTTCCTCTCGTTGAATGAAGCTGGAAGGAGTGTTGGCGCAGACTACTTCAATTACTGGACGATTTTCCTCCTGTCGCTCTTCGGCGGTATTCTCGGAACGTTGATGATGATTCCGTTACGCCGCTCGTTGATTGTGAAAGAGCATGGCGTGTTACCGTATCCGGAAGGAACGGCCTGTGCTTCGGTGCTCATTGCCGGTGACAAGGGTGGTGACTTCGCGAAGACGGCGTTCCAGGGAGTGTTCTTCGCTCTGGGTTATGCAGTTCTCCAGAAAATCTTCCACGTGATTGCCGAAACACCGGCGTGGGTGACGAAGCAAAGCAACAAGTACTTTCCTTCAGCAACTGTCAATGGAGAAATTACTCCGGAGTATCTCGGTGTCGGATATATCATCGGACCGAAGATCGCTGGTGTACTGGTAGCCGGTGGTGTTCTCGCATGGGTGGCTTTGATCCCGTTGCTTGCATCGCTGGTTCCTCCCATCGTAATTGCCGCGCAGTTGGTGAAGCTTGGAGTATTGAAGGATCTGCTTACCGTCGGTGGTTTGAATGGCGTGGGCTGGGATCCGGTAACACAGACATTTTCCAACATGCCGCAAGCTATATACCGCGCGTACGTTCGTCAGATTGGCGCCGGTGCGGTAGCTGCAGGTGGCTTTATCACGCTCATCAAGACCCTTCCCACCATTGTCTCGTCCTTCAAGGATAGTCTTGCATCGCTCAAAGACAAGAGTGCAGGGGGGAAAGTGTTACGAACAGATCAGGACCTCTCCATCATGGTTGTGGTCGGCGGCAGCATCGGTCTGGTTCTCCTGCTGGCTTTCCTGCCGCAGATACCGGGCGACACGATTGTGAACAAGCTTCTGACTGGAGTACTGATTGTCATATTCGGCTTCTTCTTTGTCACGGTTGCAAGCCGCATCGTTGGTATTATCGGTTCAAGTTCCAATCCCATTTCCGGTATGACCATCGCAACGCTGATGGGGACATGTTTGATTTTTGTTGCCATTGGATGGACGGGGATTTCGTTTGAGCCTCTTGCCCTTGTAGTCGGTGGCATGGTGTGTATCGCTGCCGCAAATGGTGGCGCAACAAGCCAGGATCTAAAAACAGGCTACATTATCGGCGCCACGCCAAGGTACCAGCAGATCAGTTTGTTTGTTGGTGCGATTGCATCGGCAACGGTTATCGGTGCAACATTGCAGATTCTTGATACGCCGACGACCGAACAGGCCGCGGCCGGGATGACGCACATGATCGGCTCGGATAAATTCCCCGCGCCGCAAGGCACATTGATGGCAACATTGATCAAGGGACTTCTCTCGTTCAATCTTGACTGGCAATTCGTGCTGGTGGGAGCTTTCCTTGCGATCACGATGGAACTCTGTGGTGTGAAGTCATTGTCGTTCGCGGTAGGCGCATACCTCCCATTGTCCACGACACTGCCGATTTTCGCCGGCGGAGCGATCAAAGGCATTGCAGACTGGTCGGCAAAGAAAAAGCATCAGAAGACTGAGGACAGCGAGCTTGGCACAGGTAGCTTATTCGCAACAGGACTCGTTGCAGGTGGCGCATTGACAGGTGTTATCGTCGCAATTGTCACTGTGCTTTATGAAGACATTGCCAACTGGAGCCTTGAGCATGGTCTCACCGGTGCGCTTGGCGCTTCCGGTTATGAATTACTCGGCGTGATTTGCTTTGCGATCATGGGCATTGTGCTCTATAAGGTTGCCCGCAAGCCGCAACCGAAGATAGACTAGCCCAGCTTTACATCTGCAATATTCTGAGCCCCGTTTGTTTTCCCGAACGGGGCGAAGAATCTGAAACGATGTCTCTAAAAGCCCGCACTGCACGTGGGCTTTTGGCGTTTTCCGAACCTCATGTTCCGATAATTGCCTCTATATTTCCAAAGAAGTATCTTGTTGGCGTCTTTCCTGATCTACTACTATTGATTCGAGATCTGCACTCAGCCCACTTCTCTCCAATCATTGAGAGTCCAACAATGAATGCTCTTCGATGTTTCCTCGCGCGGCTAGCTGTTGTCTCCACAGTGGTTTGTATTGCGATTGGTTCTTCCGTCAATTTACACGCCCAGGGAACATGGACGTGGCAAAGTCCGTTGCCTCAGGGAAACAACCTTCAGTCCGTGAGCTTTGTTGATGCGAACATAGGAACTGCGGTGGGATCCCGCGGGACAATCCTGCGTACGACGAATAGCGGTACAACCTGGATCATTCAGAACAGTGGAACGACAACCACGTTCAACGCCGTGGATTTCCCTGATGCCAATAACGGGACCGCCGTCGGAACCGCCGGCGTGTTCCACACAACAGATGGCGGAGAAACCTGGACCCAACAAACCGGCCCAACGAATTACGCAGGGGTTTCATTCAGCGATGCGAATACCGGCACCATTGTTGGCGCGGGCATCTATCGGACAACAGATGCTGGAACGACGTGGACTCCGCAGACGAACCCTTCCGGTCAGTACCTCCATGAAGTTTCGTTCGTCGATGCAAACCATGGCATAGCTGTGGGTGGGCTCGGAACGATCCTTCGAACTACGGATGGTGGCGCAAACTGGACTCCGGGGACAAGCGGCACAACCTCTCTTTTGCTCGGCACGTTCATGGTTGATGTGAATATTGGATATGCTACTGGCCTTCAAGCAACGATTATCAAAACTACAAACGGTGGAGTGACATGGTCGCCATCTCAATTGCCTCTTACAAATAACATTATACGTTCAGTCTCGTTTGTTGATGCCAGCAATGGAACAGTAGTGGGCGATTACGGATTCATTAATCACACGACAAACGGCGGAGCGACCTGGGTGCCGCAATCCATGGGCAGCACCAACTATCTGTTCGGAGTTTGCTTCACGAACATCACCACAGGAACTGCAGTCGGTGAACATGGAATCATCTATCGCACCACCAATGGGGGGACAACATGGGTTCCCACAGTTCACGGGCACGCTGAATGCACTTTTTAGTGTTTCTTTTGTCGGTGCGAACATCGGTACTGCCGTCGGTGATCTGGGCACAATAGTTCATACGACCAATGGCGGCAGCACGTGGGTTGACCAGGCCAGCGGGACCACAGCGCTTCTGTATGGGGTTTCGTTTACTGACGCCAATACAGGGACTGCAGTGGGAGGGGAAGGAACGATCCGCCGAACCACAGATGGCGGAACAACGTGGTCGGGGCAGACCAGCGGAACAACAAATCCCCTCTTGGGGGTTTCCTTCTCAGATGCCAATAATGGGACGGCTGTTGGAACAAGTGGCACCATAATGCGCACGACAAACGGAGGTACAACGTGGGCTCCGCAAACCAGCGGCACGACAAATACACTTCAGGGTGTTTTATTTACAGATGCCAACAACGGAACAACCGTGGGAAACCTCGGCACCATTCGTCGAACGACGAATGGTGGCACAACGTGGACACCGCAAACCAGCGGTACAACGAACACTCTCAATGGCGTTGACTTCACCGATCCGAGCCATGGTGTGGCAGTGGGCGACGGAGAGATACTTCTAACCACTAACGGTGGAACAACATGGGACATAGTTGGTGGTTCATTTGGTCATATCTACTACAGTGTTTCTTTTTCTGATCATGACAATGGAACGACCGTGGGATCGGAAATCCGACGAACGTCCGACGGGGGACAGAGTTGGACTCTTGAACCAACGATAACCATAGGCGGGCTATACGGGGTTGCTGTCCCTGATGCAGAACATGCGACCGGCGTGGGTACCTACGGGACAATTCTCCACAGGATTGATCCCCCGGTTCCTCCTCCCACGTCCTCATACTATTTCTTTGCGGGATGGAACCTCGTTTCTGTTCCATTGTCTCTTCTTGACTACTCGACCAGCGCAGTCTTTCCCACTGCGGTCGGCAGCATCTTCAAGTACGCGAATGGTTACACTTCTGCTACAGTTCTTGAGAATGGACCAGGATACTGGGCAAAGTTTGGTGCAGATGAACTTGTGGACATGATTGGCTATCCGAGAACCTCCGATACGATTTCCATCAGTGAAGGGTGGAACCTCATTGGTTCTATTTCCAACTCTGTTCTCCGTGAGAATATTATTGAGGATCCACCTGGAATCATTGAAGGGGAAATCTTTGGGTATGATGCCAATGGATATTTTATTGCGCCGAGCATTGAGCCGTCACAGGCGTATTGGTTGAAGGGTTCACAGGCGGGTAACATCATACTTCCGGTCACGGTTGGTCGTTCACCAAGTCGATCTGAGCAGAAACGCTCACTTCATCGGTGAAGGCAACATACGTATCGGAATGAGCGATCCAACAATTTCAATCGTTTCAGTCTGACCTCTGTGCGACTTCCGTCAGTCCACGTTGATTCTTCCACGTTTTTTGCTTTCTTAGGTACCAATCCAATTTCATCCACCAGCCAACACTTCTATGCTCGCTACTCCTGCGACAAAAAAGGCATTTGTCCCATATATTCATCCCGATCAATCGGTTGCGGAACTTACGGTTCGGGGCATTATTCTCGGCTCCGTGCTTGGTATTCTCTTCGGTGCTGCGTCCGTATATCTCGGTCTCCGTGTCGGGCTGACAACCTCCGCCTCAATCCCGATTGCCGTCATGGCGATTACGATACTCAAGAAACTCAAAGGCAACACCGTCCTTGAGAATAACATTGTGCAGACTGTCGGTTCGGCTGGTGAGTCGGTTGCGGCGGCGGTCGTGTTTACGATTCCCGCGCTCATCTTTCTCGGCTTCCCACTGAAAATGTCCATCACATTACTGATAGCATTCACCGGCGGCATCCTCGGAGTACTGATGATGATTCCGCTACGCCGCTATCTGATTGTAAAAGAACATGACACGCTCCGCTTTCCTGAAGGAACCGCGTGCGCGGAGATTATCAAAGCAGGGGAAGTGGGCGGAACATCCGCAGCAAAGATCTTCAAAGGCATCGGACTCGGCGCACTCTGGAAAGGCTTGCCGACACTCGGCGGCTTCTGGAAGCCGAGTGTGGGGAAGGACTTCAGCTTTTATCCTGGTTCGTCAGTGGGAATGGACGTCGCACCGGAATTGATGGGCGTCGGTTACATCATCGGCTGGCACACATCGTTGCTCATGGTGGGTGGAGGATTGATGGCGTCGTTCATCATCTCGCCCATCATTGCGTTTATTGGAAAGGCCGCTGTCGAGCCGATTTATCCCGGCACAACGCTCATCAGTGATATGAGCACGTATGACATCTGGCGCAATTATATCAAGTACATCGGCGCCGGAGCCGTGGCAGCAGGTGGTGTCATCGGGTTGATTCGCGCATTTCCCGCTATCTGGGATTCGCTCAAGGCGTCGGTGAAGCAACTTGCGGGTGAGCGGGGCGGCAATCAGGACCGGACATTGATACCACGCACCGAACGCGACACACCTATTACGGTTGTCGGCATTGGCTCGTTGATTCTCGTGCTGTTCATCTGGCTTGTGCCGGCGTTTCGTGTGAACATCCTTGGAGCAGGATTGATCGTTGTATTCGGGTTTCTTTTTTCGGTCGTCTCGGCACGCATCACCGGTATAGTCGGTTCATCATCAAGTCCACTCTCCGGCATGACGATTGCTGTGCTGATGGGAACATGTTTGATCTTCCTTGCCGTCGGATGGACCGGACAGGAATACACGTATCTCGCGTTGGTCATCGGAGCTACCGTGTGTATCGCCATCAGTAACGCGGGAACCACAGCCCAGGACTTGAAGACGGGACATCTGCTCGGCGCAACACCAAGCTCCCAGCAGTTTGCATTGTTGATCGGCGTCGTTACCTCAGCCGCAGTTGTTGGTATTACAATGCTTCTCTTGAACGAGAGTCAGGCGAAAGAAATTCCGCTCGACAGGCCGTTTGCACCGTCGACTGTCTCGTTACAACGCGCAGAAGAAATGGAAGGGAGAGATGGCAAGACTTATTTGTTTGTGCGGGTGGTTGGGGTGGAAGGTGTTGAGCCGGGCAATTATTTGGTCGACCCTCAGACGAAAATGGCGGTGACAAGGCGTATCGACGGCATTGGTGGGCGAGAGCTTGCCGCACCACAATCAAATCTGATGGCAGTCCTGATCAGCGGATTGCTTGAGCAGAAACTGCCGTGGGGATTGATTATGATCGGAGCGAGCATTGCGTTGTTCATGGAATTGTTCGGACTCCATTCGCTCACGTTTGCCGTGGGTGTTTATCTCCCTCTTTCGTCCACATTCCCCATATTCGTCGGCGGACTCATCCGCCGCATTGCCGACAAGCGCTACAAGCGCGAACCTGATAATGCAGAGGAAAGTGAAGGCACGTTGCTCTCCTCCGGACTCATTGCCGGTGGGGCGTTGCTCGGCGTGTTTGGCGCGTTCCTGAATTTCATCCCCGACTTTATCGACGAGGGTACAGGCTTGCCGATGCCGATTGCGCTCGGTTACAAGTATCTTGGCTTCCTCTGGGAAAATGATATTGTCGCCGTCGTGCTCTTTGGCGTGCTCGGGTACATGTTGTACCGCGGCGCAGCAGACAGGAAAACAGCATGACCGATCCGCTTCTTCCACAACGTCCCATGCGGCGGTACGGATATGAAGAGCGGGAGGATAACCTCATCCGCATTGTTATCCCGCGCTTCACGGATGGGTTCTTCGGACGAATCATGAAGAGGATCGCGGTCCAGACGGAAGACAGACTCAACCTTGATGCCCTCGGGACATATGTCTACCGGCGCTGCGATGGCGAACGGACAGTGGAAGAGATCGCCCGTGGGATGAAGGAAGAGCTTGGAGAGCAGGCCGAACCCGTTGAAGGACGACTGAGGCTGTTTATCCAGGAAATGTTCAAACGTAACCTGATCACATTCGTCCGCAATGAGTAAGCATAAGCACAAGAAACACTTCACGCTGGAAGAAGCCCGCAGAGAATTGACCGTTGTCCACGCTCTCGCATTGAAGTTAATTGAAATGAAACAGCAGCTCTCAGCCAAAGGTTGGGATGTCTATCGTCATCAGTATTTTGGCGGGATGGGACCGAACGGCACGGGCGCTTTCCCACCGGAGATGGAAACTCTGGTCGAGATTGTAAAGAGCTTCGATGACCGTGGAATCGTCGTCAAGGGGTTGGATGAAGGACTGTTCGATTTCCCCCACGTTCGTTCCAACGGCGAGGAAGTATATCTCTGTTGGAAGGTCGGCGAAAACGACATCGAGTACTGGCATACGATTGAGGCTGGGTTCAAAGGGAGAAGAGACATTGAGGAGCTATAAAAAAATCACAATTGACAAGAAGCCCGCCAAAAAGATGAATCACGGTCGTCAGGCTTCGACGAACTCTGTCGAGCGGGTCTACGACAATGAGCAATTGGCGGAAGCCAGTCGGGAGTATTGGAGTGATGTTGATCTTGCGATTACCATGGACGGATAGAAGAAAAATAAACGAAAGTATCGGAATGCGCAATGGCAACTAAGACCGAACTCGACGAGCTGCTGAAGCAGGCCGCGGCACTCTTTGAGCAGAAGCAATCCAAAGAGCTGATTGCCCTACTAAGCGATAAAGTATTGGAACTGTACACAAGTGCAGAGTTATGTGCGCTCAGAGCGGCGGCACATGATCGGTTGAATGAACCAGAGGATGCACTCCTTTATGCGAGCATGGCGATGAAGATAGACCCGTCCCATGTTGACAGCCATCGTGTTGCAGGAAATGCTTGGAGTGACAAGGGTGACTATGATCGCGCAATAGTCGAATATAATAAAGCCATAGAACTCGATCCGAATAGCTCGGTCATTTACTACAACCGGGCAATCAGCTATGACGACAAGGAGGATTACGATCGGGCAATCGCCGACTACAGCAAAGCCATTGAGTTGAAATCGGATTTTGTCGATGCTTTCACCAACCGTGGAATCTGTTACGCCAAGAAGAGAGATTATGGCTTGGCCATAGCCGACTTTAGCAAAGCCATTGAACTGGAACCCGAGGCCGAAGCCTACTACAACCGTGGTAACACTTACATAGACAGTGCGGACTACGACTTGGCAATTTCCGATTTCAACAAAGCCATTGAACTGACGCCGGGCTATGTCAGAGCATACAACAACCGCGGGGTCGCTTTTCGTAAAAAGAAAGCTTATGAAGCGGCGATTGCCAATTTCAAGAAGGCAATTGAATTGGAGCCGAATGATGCTCTGTTTCAAAGAAATCTAGGGGACACACTTTTTGCTTTGGGAAAGTACACAGAAGCTCTAGCAGCATATGAAAGTGCCGTTAAGCTAAAACCAAAGAGCGCTTTTTACCAAAGCCTTCGTGACAAGGTCAAAGCTAAGTTAGGGGAAGCGGTAACCCCGTCAAGCACAACTTTGGCTAGTCCAGATAACACAGCGAACACTGCAAGTTATATTGAACAGTTGCTTTTTGGTCTTGATGAACGCGACAAGAAGCAAATACGTATGGCCTGGGTGGACGTGGATGAAGTGATAGATCGAATCAGAAAACTGCTCGTATATTCGGGCAAAGAGGCAGTTGTGCATTACACACGTCTCAAGGTTGCTGATATCATAGCTATGAGGCCCGAGTCCAACCTTCGTTATTCGAACGTAGTCTTCATGAACGATCCAGAAGAGGGATCTGTCTTTCTTGAGCACTTGGCCGACGATGAATTGGTAAAGGCCTTTGAACGAGGTGACAATCGCGACGACAACAATATTTACCTCGGCAGTTTCCTTCCAGAAGACAAAAGTGACTATCTGATCATGTGGCGCACATATGGTAAGAACGAACAGAATGATGAAGCTACGGGGTGTAGTTTCCTAGTCAATTCAGGTTTCTTCGATCGTGAGGGTGGGTCGCTCTACGCGGAGGCTGGAAAAACAGGACCCCTAAAGCAAGAGGAGACCAAGGACACATTACATAGCCAGCCGCTGTACAAAGTCGTTTACTATGACAGAGAAATCAAACAGTTGGTGAAGGATGGCTATGATCTGACCAAGCTTACCACTGAGATCGAAAATTTCAAAGATAGACTTAGGGTTCTACTCAGACTCCGCATTTCTGATGCGCCTGATAACCTTGAGCCGAAAAACGGGGTCATCGACGGTTTGGTGTATCGTTTCATTTCTGAGTTACGCTATTTTTTCAAATCAGCCGAATATCAATTTGAAAAGGAACTGAGGATCATTAAATACTATCCGATAGAAGACCCAAGGGTAATTTCTGATAAGGATGGCATCGAAGTTCCGCGTAAGCTGTACATAGAATCCACCAAGAAGGTGCAACCTTTCTTATCCGAGATAATCCTTGGTCCCAAGGTGGTTCACCCAGAACGATATATGTACCTGGAGGCGCAGCTAAGGAAGCATGGCCATAGCACACGAGTTAGAAAATCAGACCTCAGTTATCAATGACGCGATAAGAATCAGGCTATGCTTTTCTCATTCCTCTTCATCTTTCAACTCCTTGCCCATCCCCTACAAGGGCCGGGTACTCTCAATGGAAGACTGTTACCTCCTTGGAGCACGAAACAGGTCATCGATTTCCACCTCTCCATCAAAGAAAGTGTCATGGTACAGGATGTCTACAAACTTCTCTATCAGGCAAACTTTGGTGTTGAACATCTCTTGACCGATACGGCGGGAGTAAGGAGCTATCTGCTGAACGAGTTGGAATCGATGGATACCATTAATCGTAAAGAAGAGCTGGTTGAGCGTATCTCCATCCGCAACGACATCGTCCGGATTAACCTTCGTTCATTCAAAGCGTTAAACCTCGACCCCGAAATGCTTGTCCAAGCTATGTTCCTCTCCGCGGCGGAAACCAAGCCTGACACCGCGATGTTCTACAGACAGTGGAATGAGTTCCACGATCTGGCGCGGTACGGGTTCCTGCGGTTTCCCTTGGACGAGGTGGAAACGTGGCACAAGCGAGTCGAAGCAGGAGATCTGCGGGCGGTGCATCATTCTGAATCGTATGAACGGACAAACGCACCGGCATATCGGGTTGTGCATCGCCGTGTGTGGCGAGAGTTTATGAATATGAAGGACAGGTGATGAAAAAAAAGAAATTGTGGTTGTGGATTGTCGCGGCGATCGTTGTTCTTGTCGGCGGCGGGTTTTATCTGTTGAACGGTGGCGGAGCAGACAAGGTGACGTATCGTTTCGAGAAAGTGAGCCGGGGAGACGTGCTCGTGAGTATCAGCGCCACGGGAACACTGAATGCTGTCACCACGGTACTGGTTGGCTCTCAGGTCTCCGGCACAATCGACAAATTGTATGTGGACTTTAATTCCACGGTGAAGGAAGGTCAGTTACTCGCGCAGCTTGATCCGACATTTCTCCAGGCCGCTGTGAACGAACAAAGAGCTAACGTCGACCGAGCCACGGCGCAGGTGAACGAAGCCCAACGCAACTTCGATCGGAGCAAGGAGTTGTCCGACAAGTCACTGATCTCGCAAGCCGATATGGATGCCGCAACCACTACGCTGGAGTCGGCAAAGGCAAGTCTGGCCCAGGCAGTGGCGTCACTTGATCGGGCAAAAGTAAATCTCCAGTATGCGACAATCAGAGCTCCCATCAGTGGCGTTGTCATTTCACGGGATGTGGATGTTGGTCAGACTGTCGCAGCAAGCCTCTCAGCTCCGACTCTGTTTACCATTGCCCAGGATTTACGGAAGATGCAGGTGGAGGCGAGCGTTGATGAAGCGGATATCGGCAACGTAAAGGAAGAACAACGTGTGACGTTTCGTGTGGATGCGTTTCCTGAAGAGGAGTTTGTCGGCGTGGTGAGCCAGGTGCGGCTCAAACCGATTGTGAACCAGAATGTGGTCACGTATGTTGTGATCATCTCCGTCGAAAATCCCACACAAAAACTCATGCCCGGCATGACTGCAACGGTCTCCATTGAGGTGGCAAAATCAGAAAACGTATTGCGTGTGCCGTTGCAAGCGCTGCGCTTTACGCCGTCTGACGAAGAGCTTGAGAAGCTTGCCGCCGAAGTTCCCGGATCTGACTCAGCGCGGACGATGGGTGGTGATTCCACGTTACGCGAGCGAAGACGACAAGGTGGTGGCGAGCGACGGCGTGCTGAAGGAATGTCCGATAGTGCTTCCGGACGTCAACGGCGGACGGCAACCATGGCGCGGGTATGGAAACTCGTCGACGGCAAACTGCAGCCTGTGATGATCCGGAAGGGAATTCAGGACTCGCGATATGTGGAGGTTTTCAGTCAACGCCTCAATGAGGGCGACGAGATTATTGTTGGGACAGTTGGGGGTGTAACGACGACCGCAACTACAACGACTTCTCAGAATCCATTCATGCCGCAACAACAGCAACGTGGCGGTGGCGGCGGACGGAGAGGGTTCTAGGATCATGAGCATGTGGGAGACAGTTCGTATTGCACTTGATTCGTTGTTGCGACAAAAGACCCGCGCAATGCTGACCATGCTCGGCATCATCATCGGCGTTGGTGCCGTGATTGCAATGGTTGCCATCGGGCAAGGGGCAACGACGGCTGTTGAAACTCAGATCGCAAGTTTGGGAACCAATGTATTGATCGTGTTCCCCTCCGCTTCGCAATCAGGAGGAGTCAGTGGTGGAGCCGGCACATCCCAATCACTCACATTGGATGACATTGAAGCCATACGAGAACAAAGTCCCTCGGTCGGTGCAATTACCCCATCGGCAAACGCCAGCAGGCAGATCATCGCCGGGAATATGAATTGGAATACCCGCATCCAGGGAGGTAACACGGATTTTTTCCATATCCGGGATTGGCATCTCGGGTCGGGTGAATTTTTCACTGAGGCTGACATGCGCGGTGCGACGAAGGTTGCAGTGCTCGGGAAAACAGTGGTCGATAATCTTTTTCCCGGTCAGGACCCCGTAGGCCAGACCATTCGCATCGCCAACCAGCCGTTCCAGGTGGTCGGAGTTCTCGCCCCGAAAGGTCAGAACGCGATGGGACAAGACCAGGATGATATTATCGTCGCGCCGTTCTCGACTGTGCAACGCAAGATTCAGGGCTCCGATCGCGTCGGAAATATTCTCATCTCTGCTGCTACCAAGGATCTCATCCCGCAGGCTCAACAGGAAGTACGGGATGTCCTCCGGGCTCGGCACAAGTTGCAGGACTGGCAGGATGATGACTTCACGATTCGCACGCAGACGGATATCGCGTCAGCGGCGACGTCGACTTCAAGTATCATGACAACCCTGCTCGGCAGCATCGCGTCCGTCTCGCTGATTGTTGGCGGCATTGGCATCATGAATATCATGCTTGTCTCCGTTACCGAGCGTACCCGCGAGATCGGCATTCGTATGTCCATTGGCGCTCGCCGTCGTGACATCCTGCAACAGTTCCTCTTTGAGGCGATCATGCTCAGCGTCGTCGGCGGATTGATTGGCGTTGCCATTGGTCTCGGAACGTCAACCCTGATTTCCAAACTGGCTGGTTGGCCGGTTTTTGTTTCCCTTGCCTCGGTAGCGCTTGCGTTTTCCTTTTCGGCGGCAGTGGGCTTGTTCTTCGGATTCTATCCCGCAAGAAAGGCCTCCATGCTCAGTCCGATTGAGGCGCTACGGTATGAGTAGCGATGCAAACTGATTTCACCACAGAGACACGGAGGTACAGAGTTGCACGGAGTGGAAGGAATAAGGTTGGAAAGGTTTCGACGCGACACTTAATCACAAGACTCTGTGCCCCCTGTTTCTCTGTTCCTCTGTGGTAAAGCTAATTTCTCTATGAGCACATTCAAACTTACATCAGACTACAAGCCCTCCGGCGATCAACCGGAAGCCATCCGTCAATTGCTCGAAGGCGTCAAGCGTGGCGACCACCACCAGGTTCTGCTTGGCGTTACCGGCAGCGGTAAGACGTTCACGGTCTCCAATGTCATAGCCCAAATTGACAGGCCGGTACTCGTAATGTCGCATAACAAGACTCTTGCCGCGCAGCTCTACAGTGAGTTCAAGAGTTTCTTTCCGAAGGACCGGGTCGAGTTCTTTATCAGCTATTACGATTATTACCAACCTGAAGCATACGTTCCTACCACCGACACGTACATCGCCAAAGATGCCTCCATCAACGACGAGATTGATCGTTTGCGACTGCGGGCAACAAGTGCTCTGATGAGCAAACAGAAAAACGTCATCGTTGTTGCCTCGGTGAGTTGCATCTACGGTATCGGCGCGCCGGAGGAGTGGGCGAGTCAGCTTGTATTGATACGGAAAGGAGATAAGCTTGAGCGGAATGATCTTCTTCGCAAGCTCCTGAATATCTTCTACGTTCGCAATGACTTCGAGTTTATCCGTGGTACAATGCGCGTGCGCGGCGACGTTGTTGAGGTGATTCCAGGTTCAGAGAATGAAGAGGCGATACGGATTGAGTTCTTCGGCGATGAGATCGAAAAGATTTCCTACATCAATCGTGTTGATGGGAAAGTACTTGGCGAAACCGACTATGAAGTCATCTATCCCGCGAAGCAGTTTGTTACATCCAAGGAAACACTCGAACGAGCGATGAAGGGAATTGAACAGGAATTGGAAGAGCGGCTCACCGAACTTCGCCGACTCAGCAAGCTGGTGGAAGCGCAACGCCTCGAACAACGCACACGTTTTGATTTGGAGATGATGCGGGAAGTCGGATACTGTTCCGGTATCGAGAACTACTCACGCCATATTGGCGGTCGACCTCCGGGATCCCGACCGTCGTGTCTGCTGGATTATTTTCCGGAAGACTTCCTGCTGGTCATTGACGAATCACATGTGACGGTTCCGCAGATCGGTGGAATGTACTTTGGAGACCGGTCACGCAAGCTCACGCTGGTCGAGCATGGTTTCCGTCTTCCTTCCGCGTTGGATAACCGTCCGCTGACGTTTGATGAATGGGAGCAGATGGTGAAGCAGATCATTTATGTCAGCGCCACTCCGGGAAACTATGAACTTGAGAAGTCGAAGGGGGTGGTCGTCGAACAAGTTATTCGTCCCACCGGACTTGTTGACCCCGAAGTGGAAGTACGCGCCGTCAAGAACCAGATCGACGATCTCATTGCCGAGATTCGCACCCGCTCCGCCGCGAAGGAACGCATCCTCGTCACTACACTCACCAAACGCATGGCAGAGGATTTGACGGATTATCTGACGGAGATAGGAATAAAAGTCCGGTACATCCACAGCGAGGTTGATGCATTGGCGCGAGTTGAAACACTACGTGACCTGCGACTCGGAGATTTCGATGTGTTGGTGGGGGTAAACCTGTTGCGAGAAGGACTCGATCTGCCGGAAGTGTCGCTTGTTGCCATCCTCGATGCCGACAAGGAAGGCTTCCTGCGTTCAGAGAAATCGCTGATCCAAACCGCAGGCCGAACTGCCCGCAACCTTAATGGGCGTGTTATTCTCTATGCCGACACGGTAACCGGTTCCATGCAACGGATGATGGACGAAACCGGGAGACGCCGGAAGAAACAGGTGGAATACAATGAGCAACATGGCATCACGCCTCGGACAGTGTACAAGACCACAGAAGAGATCATGGCGTCCACGGGAGTTGCCGATGTGAAAGCAGCGCGAGATGCGCGGCGCGAACGTGCTGCAATGCCTGCCGTTGCAGAAAGTGTCGTCCGCTATTTGACCAAAGATCAGAAACAGGACCTGATTGACGAACTCCGCACCGAAATGGTTCGGGCTTCAAAGGATCTGGAATTTGAACGGGCTGCAGACCTGCGCGATCAGATTCAGAAACTGGAAGCGATGATCAAAAAATGAAAGAGTTTATGGAGTTCTTTGAGTTTCTAGAGTTCATGGAGTCTGTGGCAACTCATGGAGTTCGTTGAGCGATATTGAATGGAATAGTCAAATGGCAACTCTACAAACTCCAAAAACTCTACAGACTCTCCAACTCCTTACCCGCCCCATCTATCAATTCATTTTCCCTCCTGTCTGTTTTTCATGCGGTAACTCATTAGCCGACACCGAACGAAAGGTGTGTTCTATCTGTTGGTCGTCCATCCGTCAGGTTTTCGAAGCCGATGAAGTCTATTGCGATACCTTCGAGAAACTGAATGAAGGAGGCGACGTTTCAGCACTTATCTCCAAATATTATTTTGACAAGGACGGTCCGCTGCAAAGTCTCGTCCATGATTTGAAATACGAGGGAATGACTTCGCTCGGTGTCATATTGGGAGAACATGTTGGAGAACTGCTCAGGCGACAAGTCGATCCCGCAACCATCGCCGGACTCATTCCCGTACCGTTGCATAAGACGAAGTTGCGCGAAAGGGGCTACAACCAGAGCGAATATATCTGCAAGGGTATCAGCAACGTCACCGGTATTCCTGTCTTCCCCAAGCTCCTTCGCAGAACCCGCTACACGGAATCACAGACCCAACTTGATATCAGTGAGAGGAAAGAGAATGTTTCGGAGGCGTTCGCGTTGCGATCAACTTCGAAGGTTCCGATAGCCAAACAGAAATTCATCATCGTGGATGATGTTATTACCACCGGTGCAACGATCAAGTCTTGCGCACAGGTACTTCTGGCTAAGGGGGCGGAGAGTGTTGTTGCATGTTCGGTTGCCCTCGCTCCGTGATTCCTCGATTCTTGACATTCAAAACCCTTCTTGGTAGATTGATGCGTGTTTTGGGCAGTTTTACGCATTTTCATTCCCTCATTCTGAAACAGTGGAGACTTTCCAATGGCGGTAAAGATTGGTATTAACGGGTTCGGCCGAATCGGACGTCTGGTCTTTAGAAGGTTGATGAGTAAGAGCGATTTCGAGGTTGTCTGCATTAATGACATCACAGATGCGGCAACACTTGCATACCTCTTGAAATATGATTCGGTCCACGGTAAGTACAAAGGTGACGTCAAAGCTGATGGCAACAACATTGTTGTTGATGGAAAGAAATTCAAAATCACTGCCGAGAAGGATCCGGCAAAGCTCCCGTGGAAGGAACTCGGGGTCGATCTGGTGATTGAAGGAACTGGTGTATTCACGGGACGCGATCAACTTCAACTTCATATTCAGGCTGGTGCAAAAAAAGTCCTGCTCACCGCTCCGGCAAAAGATGAAATCGACGCGACAGTGGTGCTGGGTGTGAATGACAGCATCCTCACCGGCAAAGAACAGTTCGTCTCCAACGCCTCATGTACTACCAATTGTCTTGCGCCAATGGTGAAAGTCCTCCACGACAAGTTTGGCGTTGACCACGGTTTCATGACCACGATTCATTCCTACACCAATGACCAGCGTTTGCTCGATCTGCCGCACAAGGATTTGCGTCGTGCCCGCGCAGCGGCGCTCTCCATTATTCCCACAACTACAGGTGCCGCACGCACAGTAGGAAAAGTAATTCCGGAGTTAAAGGGCAAGCTTGATGGCTTCTCGCTTCGTGTTCCAACTCCGGATGCCTCCATCACTGACTTCGTTGCTGTTTTGAAGAAATCCGTTACCAAGGACGAAGTGAACGCAGCATTCAAAGCCGCCGCGGCAACTTCGCTCAAAGGCATCATGGAATATACGGAAGATGAGATCGTCTCTGCCGACATCATCGGCAACGAACATTCGTGTATCCTGGATAGCAAGTTGACCATGGCCCACGGTTCAACGGTGAAGGTGTTCGGATGGTACGATAACGAATGGGGATTCTCCTGCCGCGTTGTTGATCTGCTGAAGAAAATTGCATGAATGTAAAAACCATCGATGAGGTTGAGCTGAAAGGGAAACGGGTTCTCGTGCGCGTTGACTTTAACGTGCCGATGACTGTTGACTTGAAGGTTTCGGACGACAAGCGCATCGTCGAATCGCTTCCCACTATCAGGAAGATTCTCAAGGATGGTGGTTCGGCGATCCTAATGAGCCACCTCGGCAGACCGAAAGGGACACCCAATCCGGAGTTTTCTCTCAAACCGGTGGCGGATCATCTCAGTACGCTCATCGACCTGCCAGTGAAGTTCGCGCGGGATTGTGCAGGCAAGGCGACGCGGCAAATGGTGGATGACCTCAAGCCCGCCGAGATCCTTGTTCTGGAAAACCTTCGCTTCCATGTTGAAGAAGAATTGAATGAGGAAAATTTCTGTAAGGAGCTTGCAAGCTACGCCGACGTGTATGTGAATGATGCTTTCGGGACGGCCCATCGTGCGCATGCATCGACCGAGGGTGTGACAAAGTTCATGAAGCCGAAACCATGCGTCGCCGGATACCTGATGCAAAAAGAGGTGGACTACCTCGGCAAAGCGGTCGCTAATCCGCGGCGTCCATATGTTGCCATCCTTGGCGGGGCAAAAATCTCCGGCAAGATTGACGTTATTCAGAACCTGTTGACAAAAATTGATGCTTTGGTGATCGGTGGAGGAATGGCGTTTACGTTCTTCCAGGCTCAGGGAATTGAAATCGGTGATTCCCTCGTGGAGCAGGAGAAGCTGGGGCTTGCGCGAAAACTGTTGGATGATATCAAAGCGAGGAAGTTGCGGGTCATTCTGCCGGTCGATTGTGTTATCGCTGACAAATTTGACAATAATGCCCCGCGGAAGCTCGTCCCGATTAACAAGATTCCATCCGGCTGGCGCGGGCTCGATATTGGTCCGGAGACAGTAAAGCTCATCAACCTCGAAGTGCGTCGCGCCAAGATGATCGTCTGGAACGGGCCGATGGGTGTGTTCGAGATGCCGAACTTTGCAAACGGGACACTGGAGGTCGCACGCTTGCTGGCCGAAGCAACCCAGGCCGGCGCTACAACAATCGTCGGTGGCGGCGACTCTGCAGCGGCAGTTGCCCAGGCCGGATATGAGAATTCCATTTCCCATGTCTCAACCGGTGGCGGCGCGTCATTGGAGTTTCTTGAGGGCAAGGCTTTGCCGGGTATTGAGGCATTGGATAAGAAATAGGCGAACCAAAGCACGCGCACCGGTGTTGGACATTCTGTAGCCAGTAACGTCAACAGGGGATGGTGATGTCGTATTACAAAGCGGGTGGATTCGGGAATTATTATCGGCCCAGTTTCTTCGGGGGCGGATTCCGTTTTTTTCCACCTGTTATCAAGTGGTTGCTGATTAGTAATGTCGCGATCTGGTTGTGTGTCGATGTCCTCCTCGGGATGTTCAGTCTTGACGGGCTACGGGTTGGCGGTAGTGGCGGATTCCTTTCATATTATTTTGCACTCTGGCCTTTCGGGGAAAACTTCTGGCCGTGGCAACTTGCCACGTATATGTTTATGCACGGAGGCCTCGGTCATCTCTTCTTTAACATGCTTGCTCTCTGGATGTTCGGGATGGAGTTGGAAAACAACTGGGGCTCGAAGCGCTTTCTCACCTATTATCTCGTCTGTGGCGTTGGCGCCGGCATCACCAATCTCTTGATCACGTCGTTGCTCGGTCAGGCTGCACCGACTGTTGGGGCGTCTGGCGCGGTGTTCGGTGTCCTGATCGCTTTCGGTTTGCTCTTTCCCGACCGACCCATCTATCTTTATTTTCTCTTCCCGGTCAAGGCAAAGTATTTTATTGCAGTGTATATTGGACTTGAGTTATTCTATGGCGTCACAGGAACGAGTGACGGCATCGCCCACTTCGCTCACCTTGGCGGAGCGGCCGTCGGGGCAATCTATACCCTGGCGATCATGGGCGTGATTCCCGTTGCCTCCTGGTGGGCTCAATGGCATGGCGGTAATGCCCCATCGTTGGGTGGTGGCCAGCGCTTTCACCGTCCGACCGACGATGTGCTCGACGCGAAATACTATGACATCAAGAGCGGTCGCCCACTGGATGATGAGATGGAAGTGAGTCAGGAAACCGTTGATGCCATCCTCGACAAAATCAGCAGTAGCGGATACCAGAGCCTGACGGAGAAAGAAAAGAGTATCCTCAACGAGGCAAGCAAGAAAATTCATTAAAGAAAGTGAAACATGGAAATCCCTGTTCTTAATCTGACAAACGAGCCACCTGCAATTCTCCACCCGACATACAAAGTTGGTGTGCGCAGGAAGACGCGTCAGGTGACTCTTGGCGGAATCAAGGTGGGTGGTGGTGCGCCAATTTCGGTGCAAACGATGACGAAGACAAAAACGTCCGATATCAAAGGGACCGTCGCGCAGATAGTGCGCGCTACGGAAGAGGGTTGCGACATTGTGCGCGTGACAGTGAATGACAAGGAAGCCGCTGACGCGATGGCTGAGATCGTTAAGCAGTCGCCCATTCCCGTCGTGGCGGATATTCATTTCAATCACATCTTTGCGTTGAAGTCGATTGAAGCCAATGTTGCGAAGGTGCGATTGAATCCCGGCAACATCGGCACCAAGGATCGTATTCATCAAGTCTTGTCGGCTGCAAAAGACAAGGGCATTCCGATCCGTATCGGCGTGAACTCGGGCTCGCTCGAAGAGGACATCCTCAACAAGCACGGTTACCCGACCGCCGAGGCGCTCTTTGAAAGTGCAATGCGGCATGTGGAGATATGCGACGAGTTCGGTTTCAACGATGTGATCATTTCAGTGAAGTCCACTGACGTGCGGTTGATGATTGAAGCGTACAGATTGGTTGCGGAGCGGACCGATATTCCTCTGCACCTTGGCGTCACCGAGGCAGGTACCACACGTGTTGGTACGATCAAGTCCGCTGTTGGCATTGGGACTCTGCTGGCTGAAGGAATTGGCGATACCATCCGCGTCTCCTTGACTGACGAGCCGTATAAAGAAGTCGAGGTCGGGAAGGAAATACTCCGTTCCCTGAGCCTTGCTTCGCGCAACGTGGAGTTGATTGCCTGTCCAACCTGTGGCCGACTTGAAGTGGATCTCTTCGGGATCATGGCAGAACTGGAGAAGCGTCTCGAGGGAGTGAAGAAGCCCGTAAAGATTGCCGTGTTGGGCTGTGTTGTCAACGGCCCCGGTGAAGCAAGCGAAGCAGATATCGGCATTGCAGCGGGCAAGGGTGTGGGCATTCTTTACCGGAAGGGCGAAGTCATCCGCCGTGTGAAGGAATCCGAGATCGTTGACACGATCGTAGAAGAAGTGATGAACTTTCAGCCCGAGCAAGGTTAGAGGTTGGAGGTTGCCGGAAGCTGGACGGGATTTTGGATTCTGGAGTCCGACACTTTTATTAATTCTTGATTGTTTTGACTTTGAATTCTCGCATCAGCCGCATTACTTCATTAATCCACTACTCCATTCACCAGTTTACGCTCTGGTACCCCCTTGTCAAAAATCCTGAACATTTTCTTCGTCGGCGACATTGTCGGTCAGCCCGGCCTTGAGCTTGCGATAACGCTCGTTCCCAACTACGTCAAGAAGTACAGTGTTGATCTTCTGATCATCAACGGCGAGAACACGACGGAAGGCAAAGGCATTGCAGAAGAACATGCGAAGAAGATCTTCGAGTTGGGTACGCACGTTATTACCACAGGTAACCACGTCTGGGATCGATGGGACAGCCGCAAGGTGTTGGGTGCTGACAGACGCATTCTGCGTCCGCTGAATTATCCCCGTGAGAACGGTGGCAACGGTTTTATTGTGGTCGATCTTGGTGATAAAGGGAAAGCAGGAGTACTCAATGTTCAGGGACGCGTGTACATGCAGGCTATTGACGATCCGTTCAAGAGCGCTGATTGGGCCGTTGCGAAGATGACGGAGGAGACCAAGGTCATCTTCGTAGACTTCCATGCAGACGCGACCGCTGAGAAGATGGCGATGGGCTGGCACCTCGACGGCAAGGTTACCGCGGTGATGGGAACGCACACGCACACACCAACTGCCGATGGAAGGATTTTGCCGCGCGGCACGGCGTTCCAGAGCGATGTTGGGATGACCGGGCCGTATGATTCCATCCTCGGTATGAAGAAAGAACTTGCACTCAAGCGAATGATGATGCAGACTCCGCACAAGTATGAAGTTGCGTCGCACGACGTGCGGCTGTGCGGAGTGTATGTTCAGGCTGATGCTGAGACGGGTCGGGCATTGAAGATG